>JAIOHL010000191.1 GCA_019913005.1 Anaerolineae bacterium
GTGTTTTGGAGAGGGGTTCGGGGTGAGGTTAATTATTACTGCCCAAACACATCCGGCTCAGGCGTCGAAGTGGGGGCGGTCATATTTTGCAGCGATTGGAAATCAAACAGGAACGGACTGTTGGCGGGCAAGGCCATAATCTGTACATTATCCGCCAGCTTGCGGATGTACTCATATTGAATCAAAACTGGATTCGCGCCTAACACTTCCGCCACAAACTGCAAAGCATCGGCCTCGGCTTGGGCCTGAATCCGACGGGCTTCCGCATCCCCGCGTGCCAATTCTTCGACCTGCTGCGCTTTCTTTTGGGCCTCTTGGATACGGAAATCCTGTTCGCGGATTTGCACCTCTGCGATCTGGGCACTCTCAATCGCGGTGGCATATTCGTTGGTAAAGGTGATATTCCGCACCAGAATATCCTCTAGGAAGAAGCCCTCGGCCTCTAATGCCGTAGTCACTGCGCTGGTGATGGTCTGGTCAATCGTCTGCCGCTCTTGATAGACATTTTCAATCGTAAATTCACTGACGGCATCCCGTACCACACTCCGCAGCAAGGGCCGCACGAGTTCATCCCGATAGCGGTCATTCGGCCACTGGGTATGCACATCATTTAGGCGTTCGGGATTGATCGCATAAATCACGGTGATGTCTACAAACACCTCTTGTCCACCCGATGTCCGCGCCGTCACCGAATCATCGCCGCGCTGTTCACCCTCATTATAGGCCGCGCTCATGGTATACGTCTGGCGCGAAATATCGTACTTGCGATAGCTGGTCGTTAGGGGATTAACAAAAACCAGCCCCGGCCCTTTGGGATCCCCCAGATTCCCGGTCACCCGATTAAAGACCACCAGCCGCTCATTTGGCCCAACTGACACCAGCGAGATGCCAAGCACAATAAACAGGAGTCCTATCAAAGCAACCGGGATAGCCGCCTGCCCGCCGCCGGGTCGTGGTTTCCTTTGCTTCGCGCCAAAGAATATCCCACCTGCCACAAACAGCAGCACCACCCCAAGAAACACAACAAACCACATAATCATGCCTCCCTACTTGCACTCAAAACTAAATTTAACACGGTGGTTTTAGCCCCGTGCAAAAATCTACCATACTTGTGTCCACACACCCTAATTGTATACCGCTAAATAAAGCTGGGACGCCCCACACTTTGGGGGAGTGGTAGAATAGGGGGTCACATGGAGGATGATGCAATGCAAAACGCGACCCAATTTGCCTTTTCGGTACTATTTATCCTCAGCCTCGGCCTTGTCTGGGGCATTCTCTACAAGGTTTATGTCAAAACCACCCTTGAAGAACGCACCGAAAAAGCCCTAAAACGACCTGCCAGCCCTCCACCGATGGCAACTCCGTCAGAGACGCCCCCATCTGCTCCGTCGGTAGAGCAACCCCCACCAACCGAACATCCATGACACCGGATTTTTCGGCTGATTCAGATATGCTTCCAACAGGCGAACCAACAGCGACAGCGAGAGCGTCAACACTAGATAGGTCAGGGCGATAACAGTGTAGGCCTCAAAAAATAGATACCGACTCGCGCCGATTTTGTTACCGCCGCGTGTAATTTCCTCCACCCCGACCACCGATACCAGTGAGCTTTCTTTGAGCAGGGCGATAAAGTCATTGCCCAATGGCGGCAAAATGGTGCGAAACGCTTGGGGCAGCACAATCAACCATGTCACCTGCCAGCGGTTCATGCCGAGGCTTTTGGCGGCTTCAATCTGCCCCTTGTCCACGCTGTTGAGTCCGGCGCGAAACACCTCTGAGATAAAAGCACTATACGAAATCGCCAGCCCCGCCACTGCCTTGTACACATCATCAATGTCGCGGGTTTTGGCGTGGGCCAGTAAATTCCGCACGCTAAAGCCCAAATAGAGGTTGATGTCCTCTCGAATCATCCACTCGCCTAAATCATTGAGATAACCGAGCAGCTTCGGCACACCCGCCAGCACAATAAAATAGACCAACACCAGCGTTGGGATGCCGCGAATAAACTCCACAAACGCCGTCGTCGGGTGATACACCAACGGATTGCGTGAACGGCGCAGCAGCGCCAATATCAACCCCATCAAAGTGGCGACGGTAAACGCCAAAAACGTCACCCACAGGGTCGTCTTGATACCCGCCTTGACCCCGCCCAACATGCCCCCCGTCCAGATGAGTTCATAGCGCGGGTTGTCCTCAACCGCCATATAAACCCACAGCAGAAATAGGCTAATGAGCACCAACCACCACGGGAGTTGGGCGATCCGCCGAATCAATAAATTACGTTTTTGGGGATTAGGCCGATCCGGGGGCAAAGATTCCGATACATACGTCATGGGGAATAATCCAAAAATAACTTCAAAAATAAAGAAAAGACCCTCGGGGGGTTCACACACTGGCAATTTTGCAAGGATGGAAAAACCAACCTCACCCCAAACCCCTCTCCCACGTGAGAGGGGCTTCAATTCGGCAGATTAGACTCCCCCTCGCCTATTGGAGAGGGGGCTGGGGGGTGAGGTAAACCCGTCCGAAAATCCCTTACCCACGCCCTATAACTGTCAGTGTTTAAACCGCTTGGCGGGGTTGGGGGTGGGGACTACCTACTCCGACGCTGGTACTTGATAATCAAAGAACCACTTGTAATACAGATACGCCAGATACCCATCGGCCTTCATGCCATCAATCGCCGCGCTGAACGGTGCGACCAAATCGCTGCCTTTGGGGAAGATCAAACCAAATTCGTCTTTGGAAATCGGCTCCCCAATGAATGTGACCTGTTCAGCCGTGGTCGAAATGAACCCGGCAGCCGCCGAAATGTCGGCAGGCATCGCATCAATATCGCCATTAATCAACGCTGCCACCAACGGCAAGAAGTCATCAAAAATCACGCGACGTTCTTCCGGCACAACGCCTTCGGTCACGAAGAACCCCGAAGTACCATTCTGGACGCCTAAAATGAGTTCATCATTGGCCGCAAATTCTTCCAAACTGGTGAATCGGTCTTCATCCGCCCGTACCAACAAATACTGATCGAGATTGATGTAGGACGAACTATAGTCCACTACTTCTTTGCGTTCGTCCGTGATACTCAGGCCATTCATGCCCAGATCATATTGACCCTCGGCCACCTGTGAAATCTGCACACTAAAACTGGTGACTTCGTAATTAGGCGTGCAATTGATACGGCGGCAAATCTCGGCAATCATGTCATATTCGAAACCCATCGCTTGCCCTGTGGTGGTCTCTTCAAACTGGAAGGGCGAATACAGGTTTTCGACCCCGATAGTCACTTCACGCCCTGCTAAGTCTGGTAGGGCCTCATAGAGTTCATCCGTGACGGGGTTGAGGTCAAGGAACCACTTGTAGTAGAGGAAGCCGAGGAATCCATCAGCCTTCATGCTATCAATGGCGGCGCTGAACGGTGCAACGAGATCACTGCCCTTCGGGAAAATCAACCCGAATTCGTCTTTGGAAATCGGCTCCCCAATGAACATCACTTGTTCGGCGGTAGTCGAGATGAACCCAGCCGCAGCCGATAGGTCAGCGGGCATAGCGTCAATATCACCACTAATCAGTGCAGCGACTAGCGCCCCGAATTCATCAAAAATCACGCGACGGTCTTCTGGCACAACGCCCTCAGTCACAAAGTAACCGGACGTACCATTCTGGACGCCCAAGACGAGTTCATCATTGGCGGCAAATTCCTCCAAGCTGGTGAATCGGTCTTCGTCGGCCCGTACCAACAAATACTGGTCAAGGTTAATGTAGGAGGAACTATAGTCCACTACTTCTTTGCGTTCGTCCGTGATACTCAGACCATTCATGCCCAAATCATATTGGCCTTCAGCCACCTGTGAAATCTGCACGCTGAAACTGGTCACTTCATACACCGGCACACAGTTCAGACGGGCGCAAATCTCAGCGATCATGTCATACTCAAAACCTTCCGCCGCACCAGTCGCCACACTTTCAAACTGGAACGGTTTATACAGATTTTCGACGGCAACGGTGACTTCCCGGCCACCCAAATCGGGTAGTTCGTCATACACCGGGCCAGCCGCCAAACTCGGCATGACCATTGCCAACAGCGCAAGGAGGCTCAAGAGTACAAGACTTTTGTGCTTACGCATTAAGGTTCTCTCCAAAATAGGTACGATTAGTGCCCTAAGTGTATCGAGACACCCGAATTTTTCACACTTTTTGGTTTTGCGTTGTGGAAATAGGCTAATAGTTGCAGGGATGGGTTGGGGATAACAGCGACTTTCGAGCTAGATTCAGCACGGTGGCTTATGCTCTTTAACTTTTAACTTCGGTAACACATCCTCACCCCCCGACCCCCTCTCCACTGCGTAGCGAGGGGCGGTGAGCCAAACGGCCTGCTGAAGCCCCTCTCCATGCAATGGGGAGGGGTTTGGGGTGGGGATGGCTTACCGGATTTAATTATTAAAGGTCATTAGCCCCGTGTTCCACATGTA
>JAIOHL010000192.1 GCA_019913005.1 Anaerolineae bacterium
GGGGTGGGGTTGCACAGATTGGAATTACCCAAATCCGGTATAACCCTCAAATTTTTGGGGGACGCCCTTTACCAAATCCCCGTGATCTGCCGCAAAATGCCAAATTCGCCGATATGGTAGGCGTTGTGATCGGCCACGACCAAAATCTCGCGCAGGATGGTGTGCCCGTCAGAGCCATGTGGAATGGGGGCATAGAGGTCGGTTTGTGGATTTTTGACCAGCGCCACCAACGCTTCGAGATCGGCCACAAATTGATTGATGCTGTGCTGCCACCCAGCAGCATCGGTCTCGGCGTCGGGGGCAGGCCAATAGTGGCGCGGCCATTCCATATGTTGATAATTCGGATTGCGGCAATAGTCGAGAATATCCCATTGGCAGATGCGGAGATGCTCCAACAAATGCCAGAAGGTATATTCGACCCCGGCAGGGCGGGTGTTGTAATGCGCCGACGGAAAATTCTTGACGGCATCGTCAAACGTCATATGCGCCTGTGGATGGGTGAGTAGATTCACCAGTTGTTGTCGCAAAAGTGCATCGGGGGTCATGGCGGATTCCTTTCTCATAGCGGTTTCTGGGCTAGATTCGGTACGGCGGCAGATGATGTCCAAATAGTTCACCAGCGGTTGACCTCACCCCAAACCCCTCTCCCTTGTGAGAGGGGCTATAATACGCCAGATTCCAACTCCCCTCGCCTGTTGGAGAGGGGGCAGGGGGGTGAGGTTGCATTACCGATTATTCTCCCACTCCTCACGCAAAATGCCCATTGTGTGCAGATCAAAATACTGCCCGTCGCGCAACAGCCATTGACGCTGCGTACCCTCCAATTTGAACCCCAATTTTTCATAACTGCGGATGGCGCGTTGATTGTAGCCAAATACCTCTAGGCCGACGCGGTGCATATTCAGTTCCATAAAGGCATAGCGCAGCGCCAACCGACTGGCGTCCGTCCCATAGCCGTGCCCTTGATACTCCGGGTTGCCAATGGAAATCCCCAACAGACAGTGCCGATTGCGCCAGTCCAGTTGCATCAAGAACAGGTAGCCGATGAAGGTGTCGTCTTGCAGGGCGCGAATCGAGAAGGGGTACATCTGTTGTTCACTCTGCCGCTGCCGCCAGCGACCCACCGCCGCTTTCCAATCATCCTCGGACTGGGGATAGACCGGAATGTTCCAAAGATAACGCATGAGTTCCATGCTTAGGCCATACTGCGCGATTTTGGAGATGTCGCTGTCGGTAAGGGTATCGAGATAGACTAGTTCGCCGCGCAAAAGGTCATTGCCATAAACCAAACGGGGTTGCTCCGTCATCCTGTGCTCCTTCAATGCTGTAGCGGGTGAATGCCGATTATTTTACTCCTATTGATCGGATAGGGTTGGGGCGATGGGGTGGCTCTCATGTCGGGCAGAAGCCTAAGTAGCGTTGTGGACAAAATCATTATTCACCTGTAGCATCAAGGTCATTCAGCACACAGGGAGAACGGTTGATGCGTAAACTGATGATGCTTGTTGCAGGGTTGGTACTGTTGACGGGTGTATTGCCGACTGCCTCGGCGCAATGTGAAAACTGCCCGACCCCCACCGCACCCCCAAGTGGAAGTGGCTGCCCGGAACCCATAGCAGTGGCTGAGAGTTTTGGAATAGGGCATATATGGGATGTATCCGACAGCGGCGTGGTTGTCTATATGAATGGATACATGCAGACCCCTTGGACGATGTACATGACATCCCTCACCGGTGACTTTCCAGCACATCAGGTCTGTACAGATTGTGGGGGTCCCGTTTGGCTTGATGAATCTACCCAGATGCTGTTTTTTATGCAGTTCCCAGAGTACCGAGTCTACCGTGTGCCTTTTGGGGAAGGGGGCACGCCGCAACTTACCCAGTATCCGGGTGGGGATGGCTACATCTCAAGTAGGGTAACAGAGGATAATGAGTATCTTGTTTTCATTAAATCCCAGACCAACAACAGCGTCAAAATGTATCGTGCCAATGCCGCAGACGAAAATGCTCCAATATCTGTCACCGACTTAGCACCCATCACCATTTTGAATGTTCACGAGGCCTCTGGGTTTGAATATGAGAATGTGGTGTTTCTGCATACACACGAATCTATTGGGATAGAGAGACCAGCCCACTTATATGCCCAGCCCAATGACGGTGGGGACTTGATTTCATTGACCGGCGATCTATTCGCAGGTGATTCGTATAGATTTGGTGGATCGTATGTTTATTATTCACTGACAGAAATGACAGAGCCAGATCACCAGACGATGGTGCTATATCGGGTAGGTATGGATGGCACAGGGCTAATGATTTTGGGGCAAATTCAAGACCCGGTCTATCTCAATTTTGATATTAGCCCCGATGGTCAAACATTGGTATATCGGAATGGGCAGACCCTCTATGCTGCCCCAACAGATGGCTCGAATCCAGAGCAACCGCTTAAATTCTATGAATTTGTTGACTCTGTGCAGTATAATTGGGTTTTTACACCCGACAGCCAAGCGGTTCTGGTAACGAAATATGGCAATATCTATCGTGTGCCGCTGACGGGTGGTGAACCTCAACTGCTGACTTCGCAGCCACTCGGGGATTTCATTGGCATTCAACCAGATTATTTTGGCGACTGGATGATTCACGATGGTACTTCCCAACCTGATGCGGAGGTGACGTATGCCTCTGTGCTGGATATCTACTTAATCCCCGCTGATGGAAACGGCTCAGTGGTAAAATTTGCCACCGCGAGGATGGTTGGGGGCGGCTACGGAGAGTTGTACTTAAAGGATGGTGAGCGCCTGATTTTTGTCAACAGTGGCGAGGGTATATCTGGCATTTATACTGCCACGCTGGATGATCTCGTGACAGGTGGACAAGATTCCCAACTGATGCCATGTACGACGACACAGGGGTTTATCCGATTATTCGGCGTCTATAACCATCTGCTTTTATATATCGTCCATTCCGAGACCGCCAGTCAGATGTTTGCTGTACCGCTCGAATGATGGCTCTATACCGTAAATAATCGGGCTAACAGTGACCTCACCCCAAACCCCTTTCCAATTAGAGAGGGGCTTCAATCCGCCCGATTCCGCCTCCCTCGCCAGATGGTTCAGACTCCGACACTTTTGGGGGCGAAGGAGATAAACCGACCTCACCCCAAACCCCTCTCCCACGTGAGAGGGGCTTCAATAGGCCGGATTCGCCTCCCCCTCGCCAAATGGAGAGGGGGCCGGGGGGTTCTCAAGGGTAGGTTTTCATTTTTGGCCCACCGACTGAAGTCGGCGGCTATCCTTGCGAAGTCCAATGATGCACTTTTCCGATTAAACACGGACATATTGCGTAGGGGATGGCCCTGTGCCATCCCAAAAAACGGGCGCACACCGGGTACGCCCCTACGATGCGTCATATCCGGCTTATTTTGTTAAACTGCATAATTGGACTATGGATATGATTCACTTCCCTAGTCGGCTTAAGGTGCTCTGTTGCAAGGTTGAGGAGAGGCCAGTCGAGCTAGGGGCTAAAGGCGACAGAGTTAACGATGGATGTTGTAGGCCTGTCCCTTGAGAGCCATGTCGCGGCGTTGATGGGAAGGCTTACGGGAGCGAATGGTACCCCCGGACTTGCGTTTGATGACCGAATAGAAGGTTTCGATCTTCCAGCGTTGTCCATACAGGCCATCTAAGCGAGCTTGATCCACCCGTACCGCCCGCACCGAGCGATCCTCGCGCCGAATACGTTGGCGTCCAGTGCGGGGGGGAATGAGGTCGGTGGAGCGGGCAGCTTTGCCATAGCGAGGGGCACTCCGCCGCAAGCGGTTGAGCCACTGCATATCGGCCCCCGATCAAAACGCCACGCGAGGATGAACTGACTGGCCGTGCCCACCGCCTACAAGGCTTTGACGTAATGCAAATAGTCCCAACCGCTCCGACTCCGATAATAGGCACGGGCTTGGGTGGGGGCTAGACCCGTCGAATCCACCGCGCTTCCCTGCTCTTCCACCCCCGCTCGTGCCAACAACTCAGCGTTCATCGCCACCAAGTCGGGCTGTCGCAAGCGCCGATACAGTGTCGTATGGTCTGGTACTTCCCCCAAACCTAAGACCGCACACACCTTATCCGAAGCCAGTAGCCATTCCTCCATATCCCGATAACTCAAACCTAGCTGGAAGGCTAACAGCACACACGCCACTAACTGCGGTTGGGTATAGCGTTTGGGACTATTGCGATGGGCATAACACGGTAATTGCTGACTCGCTAGGTCGTGTGCCAAACGAGCCATGGTCACATAATGACTTTCGCGTGCCACTTTCCGGCCCATTCGCTCTCCTCTCATTTGCGGCTCGTGCCGCCCTTTTTTACCTCATTCGCCAACTTTGCAACAGAGCAGGTCAAACTGACATCATTCACCCGAATTCCATATGAGGCAAAATTTACCGATATTTTCGTAGGGGATGGCCCTACGCCATTCATATCAGATTTGGGTAAATAGTTCACCCATCCAGTTTTTTTTTGTACATCAATCAGGGGAATTTGGTACGAGTGATTTCGCCTATCCGTGCGACTCACCATTCCCTTAATTTAGTTGAGCTGCTCCGCCAACTCCAAAATAATCCCCTCCGGCCCACGCATGTAGCATAGCTTATACGTATCTTGATAGTTCTGGATGCTGCCGACGAGTTCCGCACCGTGCTTGGTCAATTTCGCCACCACCGCTTCAATCGCTTCGACCACAAAGGCGAGATGGCGGATACCCGGCGTATTGACCACCGACGGCTGAATATTTTCTTCAGCGGGGGGTCTGTGGAAATGGATTAACTCAATAGTGGCCCCACCGTCGGGGGTCCGCAGCATCGCATAAGCAACCTTAACATCATGCAGCCCGATCACGTTACCTACCCAGTCGCCCTCCGCTATGCCTTCCCCCTGCACTTCAAGTCCAAGTTCCAGAAAAAATGCTTTGGCAGCGGGAAAATCATTGACCACGATACCCACATGATCTATTTTATGGAGCTTCATATCCCCTCCCTCATCATGACCTGAATGTTCGTTAGTGTGTTTGCTTTGCTCTGTTGCAAGGTTGGGCATTGAAGGCAGGGCGGGTCATAGACCACGCCCCTACAAGGCCGTTTTCCACCGTAGGGGCAAGTCTCAGACTTGCCCAATTCTGAACCTCGCAACAGAGCAGTTTGCTTCGGCTTTATCGTCTAGGGGCAATCCTATTGAGCACATTATATTAGAAAATATGTTCTACTGTAAACCCCCAATTTTACGGATGGACGTGCTAAAAATTGGGTTGGCCGCCCTCTATTGAATGGTGAACGTCCATTCCTCAAGGCTGCAAATGCCGCGCCCGCTGGAATAGCGTTTGGCACACACACTCCAGCGATATTCCCCAACCAGCAAAGCACCCGGCGTCGGGGTATACGGATAGCCCGCGTACATACCCGTGACATCAAATCCACTGACCACCCACAACGCCTCAAAATCATCGTCCCCATAAATCCAAATTTCATAGGCTTGGGCATTTGGAACCATCTCATACTGAAAGTCGGGCACACCGCTCGCCAAAACCGCACCATCAGCGGGAGCGATTAACATGGGCGGGACGGGGGGAAGGTCGCTGGTGGCAAGGGGGGTAAT
>JAIOHL010000193.1 GCA_019913005.1 Anaerolineae bacterium
GGGGCTAGGGGTGGGGTAATTCTCCTGACATTTCTCACCGCAAAATTAGTCAAAAATACTACCCCTGATGGGTCGTCAGGTCGGGCCGATGGGGTTACAATCGGCGTGTTTTACTTGACCACTAAGGGAGAAATTCGAACATGGCAAACGGCACACTGATTTTGGTGCGACATGGGCAGTCTCAATGGAATCTGGAAAATCGCTTTACGGGTTGGGTGGATGTCCCCCTTTCGGAACTCGGCATCAAAGAAGCACAAGAAGCGGGCGAAAAGCTAAAGGGCTATAAATTTGACCGCGCCTTCACCTCCGCCCTGATCCGTGCCCAAGAAACCCTACGGATCATCTTGGAAATAACCGGGCAGACCAACATCCCAATCGAGCGTGACCAAGCACTCAACGAACGGCATTATGGCGACTTGCAGGGTCTCAATAAAGCCGAAACCGCCAAGCAGTATGGCGACGCGCAAGTGCATATTTGGCGGCGTAGCTATGACATCCAGCCCCCCAACGGCGAAAGCCTGAAAAATACGGGTGAACGGGTCATGCCCTACTATCGCGCCCGCATCGAACCCTATGTGCTGGCGGGCGAAACCATCATTATCGCCGCACATGGCAACAGCCTGCGTTCATTGGTGATGGTGCTGGATAACATTTCAGAGGCCGAAATCCCGGAACTCAATATTCCAACGGGCGTCCCACGTCGTTATGTCATCAGCCCGACGGGTGAAGTCCTCGAACGGGAATATCTGTGATTTAGATACGTTCAAGCACTGCCAGATTCAACCCCATCCTAAGCCCTTCCCCTAGCATAGGGAAGGGCTTAAAGACAAGGTTTTCTCCCCTCCCTATGTTTGGGGAGGGGCCGGGGGTGGGGTTGAACGGACATGAATTACCCGAATTGGGTATCAGATAATCACATGAAGGGGGTACACATGCACCTGCTGGGTCAAAGAGTCCTCGGCATTGCCATTCTGTGTTTGCTGGGCCTATTGGTGGCCGTCAAGCAAACGTCAACGGGTGCCATTTTGGATAAGCCAAAAGGCAACCTGCTCGTTCAGTCGGTCAATACATTCAATCTGCTGTTTCTGTTAGTCATCAATCCACTAGCGGCAATATTGCTGGTTGCCGAACGCCTGCCGGGGAGCGATCCTACCCATATGGCGATTCATGCCGATTGGTTAGAGACGGTGGTGGAAATCATCGGGTTAGTCTTGGGCCTGATGGGATATTTTGTCATGGCGTGGGCCTTATCCACCCTCCGACACAATTATCAACTGGGGGGCAGTACCCCGCGTCCCGACGACACGATGGTCATCGCTGGCCCCTATCGGCTTATCCGGCATCCTATGTACGGGGCGGCATTGTCTATAGCGTTGGGGATGGCCTTGCTGATCCAGTCGTGGGCTTTTGTCGGCGTGTTCGTCATCTATGTGGCCCTCATCCTCCCACTGATTCTTATGGAGGAGGCGGCGCTGCAAAAGGTCTACGATGGGCAGTATCGGGATTATCAGCACAAAACCCGGAAATTAATCCCTTTCGTCTATTAATTTCGTTTCAATTGGAAGTCGCTTATATGTAAATTTCGATTTCCTGAAATTCTGGCACATCGTCGGGGGGAATGAGGTCGCCGTCGTCAAGTGCAGCATCAATCCAAAGGTCAATCGCTTCTTTGATATTGGCGACGACTTCATCCCACGTCTCCCCTTGCGAAATGCAACCGGGTAAACTGGGGCATTCGGCCCAATAGCCGCCTTCTTCTTGGTGGTGGATAATCACGCGACGCATGGTAAATACTCCTTAAACTACCACCGCTCCTAACTCAGTAGGCTTTGCTGCGGTGGACGACTGCGACAATATGAATCATGCCCTTGTACACAAAGTTTTGATGTTCGATTTGACCCGCCGAAATTGTGAACAAAATACGGTAATCGCCTTGCCGCTTTCGCCATAGACCCAAGTGTCGCTTCTCGAGAAGTTTACGTACATCCGTCAACGCGGATGGGTTTTCGGCCTCAAGCAGTTCCTTAATTGAGTGAAAAATCGCCATCCGATCTCTAAATCCTAGCTCAGATAGCTGATCTGGAACATCTTCATCAAATGTCAGATGCCATAGATGGGTTGCCATCGCGCCCCTCAGCTAAGGTGGTCTCATAACGATCATAGGCCTCATCAAAGCCCATCTCTCCAAAAAGCGCCCGATATTCAGAAGTCGCCATAAACTCCGCGACCCATGCTGTATCATCATTGGCAAAGGCGGCCTCAATCGCATTGTGATGTTGCAGCATAAACAACATTTGGTCGGGATTCAACGCCCATTCTTCGGCAATCTTGGGCTGAACGGAAGTTTTATCCATGACATCTCTCCTCGCAACCCAGCACAAGACAGGGTAGCATAACAGTGTTATCCTCATTGTAGCATGTTGTGTGGGAGTACACAGAAGCTCATGTATCGAACCTATAGTGATGTTTTTCGTCCGCAGACGCGCTCGAATACCTATATGCTGGCCTATGAACTGCTGCTGCTCGTCGGTGCGACCCTCGTGATTGCCCTTTCCGCCCAAGTCTCGATTCACCTGTGGTTTACGCCTGTGCCGATTACCGGACAGACCTTTGCCGTGCTGCTGATTGGAACACTGCTTGGCAGCAAACGTGGCGCGGCGGCCCTCTTGACGTATCTGGCCGAAGGCTTGGCCGGGATGCCGGTTTTTGCGAATGGCACGTCCGGTTGGGCGATCCTCAGCGGGCCGACGGGCGGTTATCTGGTGGGCTTTGTCGCGGCGGCGTTCGTGACCGGCTGGCTGGCGGAACGTGGTTGGGATCGGCGCGTATGGACGACGGCGCTGGCGATGCTGATTGGGAATATCGTCATTTATGCGTGTGGGCTGACATGGCTGGCGAAATTTGTCGGCACGGCGCATGTCTTGGAAGCAGGCCTGACTCCATTCTTGACCGGGGATGCGCTGAAAATCGCTTTGGCGGCGGGACTGCTGCCGGGTGGTTGGAAACTCTTGGCCCTGCTGCGCGGCGAGGATTTGAAGTCGTAAAATCGGCTGCTGGATTGACATCCCCTCTCCGAGCTTACGAATCGGGAGGGGTATCGTTTCTTTTCAAAATAGCCTTACCCCAACGTGAAAAACGATCCCGCCATGCGTAATCAATCATGGTTATCCCAGCCACGAATGCTGGGTCTCGACGTCTCACACGATCTGAAGCGAACTCGCTGCTTATATAGAGCAATATGAATTGAAGAAACAACCCAATCAAGAAGAACCAGCCACTTTTGGTAAGCAAAGTTAACCCTAAACCGACTATGTAGATGCCAACCCCAAGTAGGATGATATGGCCTGCAATAACCGCAACTTCCCCTGTAACCTTATATCTGTTACCGTTGATGAGGCATTCCTGCCTACCGACTGCACGTAGGCCCAAATTCAGTGGGATGAAAACTAAACCAAGCACCACAATCCATGCAAAGCACGTTTCCATAATGCCTTACCTATCGAAGCCACCGAAATACATCAATCGGGGTCAATTATCCAATTCATACAGGGCGGCGTCAGGGATTGGCTCACCCGCGTAAGCCAACACAATCTGGTCACGTGGAATACCGCGCTGTAAAAGGGCATCAATCAATTTTTTGTCGGTGGTGTCTTCCTCAATCACAACCCGATTGCCCACCACCCGCGCCAATACAACCACCATCGCCACGTCTTCACGGGTGGGGTAATCTACGGCATTGACGGCGTAGACATGGTGTTCATCATCGAGTAGCGGGAAAAGGATGATGTTCGCACCGCGTCCACTGCCAGCATATTTGGCAACCTCTTCGCGGACAACTTGGGTTATTTGATCCATTGGATGACCAATCTTTATAGACAAGCGAGATAGATTCTATTCAGTGGGGGGATTGGACTTAGCGGCAAGACGAGCGCGGAGTTTCTCAAGTGTATTCGGTGACTCAGCCGCCTGCCGATTAAACTCCTCAATGTCAGCTTCCAATTCTTGGTCAATTTCGGCTTGATGGTCATAGTAGTAGGCCAATGCTGCATGAACTTGGGCTAGGCTGAGTTCATGATTCTCGACGATCCATTCAGGGGTCGCGCCACTACGTACCATTGCCGCAATATCCATAATCCGGAGACGGGTGCGGGTTGCTAGGCGGGCCGTACCTTCAATAATGACCACAAAGTTGATAGGTGCGTAGTCCATTTCCTGAGCCATAGACCTATTCCGCGGGGGGATTACTCTTGGCGGCAAGACGGGCACGGAGTGTGGCTAGATGTTGGCGGGCATCAATAGCGTGCTGTTCAACATATTCATCGGCCTCACGGATTTCGCGGTCAATCTGTTCCTGATGGTCATAATAATAGGACAGGGCGGCGTGAATTTCGGCAGGGGTCAGGTCGAAATTTTCCACGACCCATTCCACCGGACTGCCCCCAATCGCCACCATTGACGCGATCTCATGCACCGTGATTTTTTTGCCAGCGATGACAGGTTCAATTCCGCCCAAGCCATCGTCTACTAATTCAATATACCGAATCGCCACCACTTCGCCCATTGATGAACTCCTAACCTATGAAGTACAACCGATTAATGATGTCATCTTCTATCGTACCCGCGCCTGTCGCTATCAACTGATGATACTCGAACAACTGACGTACAATAGCACCAATGCCCTCGTCACTCTGTAAATGGTTCTGGATGCGGAAAATACCCGCATGAGTTTTTCCTTCAAACTGCCAGCGTTGATGCCATTGTGGAAAATGCTTATCCATTGAGACTATGGCTCGGCCTTCCATTGCGGCATATTCCAAATGTTCAATGTCGCTGGCCTCGGCCATGCCGACTTCCTCACAGCGCATCACATCCATGCCCTTTAACCTCAATTGTACTGCAACTGCTTTGGCGATGTGTGTATCAAAATAGAATTTGAGTTGAGGTGGCTTTGTGCTTGCCATCTATTTCTCCCCATCGGTCATGATTGGTCACGCTCACCCCATCTCCACCCCTTCCCCCTCACGGTTGACAAGCGCGAAGGGGTGGGGGTTGAACGAAGATGAATTACCCGAAACTGGTATCACTGATTCTGCGTGACCTCCATCGCGCACAAATCCTTCAACGCGCCGTCATAGGATCGCAGGGTCTCATCCTGTGGCGCTAATTCTTCATAGAGGGCCATCGCCAGCGTCGCTTGACCGCAATCTTTGAAGGGGCCATAGAGATAAATGAAAAAGATGTAGATTTGAGCCTCGGCATACAAGGGGTCGAGCGCCAACGCCTGCTTAAAATCGGCCAATGCCAACTCGTGTTCTTGCCGCGATACATACGCCACACCCCGGTCAAAATAGACTTTGGGGTTGTCAGGGTCGGCCTCCACCGCCGCGACGAGTTGGGCAAATGCTTCGGCCCGCCTCTGCGCCTCTGCCTCAACACTGGCCTCCCATGCGTCATCCCGCTGAACATAGGCGATGGCATCAGGGTTGCGCACTTCGGGGAGAGCCATCGCGCCATACTCAAACGCGCCAATATCACAATTACCCACTGGCAACGCCCCCCGTTGATCGGTGGCCGGACAAAATTCGGGGTTGCCTGTGTCTATGGCGTTGCTGTCGGGGCCAAGTGCCAGTGTGATGGTATAGCCGCCGTTGTGGAGGGGGGTGGTTTCCAATCCGGTGATGGGCTGAGAATCCGGGCACGAGCCATCACCATCGCGGTTATGGCTGCCCGTAAATCGTCCATCTTGGCCGGGGACGACATCCGTTGCATAACAATCGCCGCCGAAGTTTTGGGCGATAATGACATTATGGACGAATATTTTGACCGGGGCAGGCGCAAAGAGGCCGCCGCCCTCGCCTCGCCATGCCAAATTACCGACGATGGTGCTGTTGGTGATCTGTGCGCCGCGATAGATGATGGCCGCCCCACCTTGATTGGCAGTGTTACCAATGATAGACACACTTTCCAACAGGGTTGAGCCGGAACCATCCCCTTCATTGGCACTGTAGTTCAAATCACCATCATAAATCGCCCCGCCCATCTGCGCGACATTGCCCCAAAAGAGGCTGCGCTGCACCGACACGAGGCCATTGTTAAAGAGTGCCCCCCCATTGCCCCCGTTAAGTGAAATGGGAGAGTTGCCCAAACCATTGATTGCTTGATTGTTGATAAATTGGCTATCCGTAATGGATAGGGAATTTTGATCGTTAAAGCCGTGAAATATCGCCCCGCCCACCGAAGAACGGTTGCCTCTAAACAGGGCATTACGAATAGTTCCGGTGCTGTTACTGCTAAAAATCGCCCCCCCGCGCTGAACGCTCTGATTATCTTCAAAACTCAGCGCCCCATACGTCGAACCACCCATAAAATATTCGCAGTTCATCAGATAGATTGCCCCGCCGTCGCCGCCAAGACCATAACCACCTGCCGCGTTTTCAACAAATGTGCTGCTGATAATCGTGACTTGGCTATATTGTGCATAAATCACCCCGCCGTCGCCGAGGGTAGCATTCTGTGAGAAGTTGCTGTCATTGATCCGCAGTACACCGCGATCAGAAGTCACCGCGCCTGTGAGCGTCTCCGGATAAGGAATGCCAAAATAGAAAAGATTGACCCCTTCCAACCAGACCTCCCCGCCGAGGTTGGCAATGGCTTTTAATGCTACTTGTTGACTCGGACGATCCGAACCGGAGAGGGTCAAATGTCGCAGTGTGAGTTTCCCCTCTCTACCCGACGAGGCACTCGATTCATTCGGATTGTTTTGAGATCTATCGGCAAGCACAAAAAACAGCAACAAGCTGGTCATTGGGGCTTCCGAGATGACCCAGATGGTGTGACCGTCGCCCTCAATCGTAATGTCCGTGACAATCACGGGCAGGGCAAGACCATCCCCTTGATTGGGTAACGGCTTGGTCACATGCAGATTGTCCCTGAGGCGCAAAACATCCGCGCCCTTGCCTGCCGTGCAACCGCCGCTGGGTTCGTCGGTGTTGGCGGCATTGATGGCATCGGTCAGCGTGCAGGTTATTCCATCCACCAAGATTTCATTGGACGGGCCGTCTTGGGCCTGAATGGGGTGGGGTATCAACATGACCACTCCCCAAAGTGCGATCCACACGAATACAGCCAAACGTCGGTAGGCGGACATGGTTTCCCTCCCGCGAGTTGAAGTGGTTATCTATCGTATATCTTAGCGAGCTTACAAAAATCTACAAGATACGCTCGGCTGACCGCTGCATGACGAGGAGGGTGTTTGAGACTTTAGGGAAATCTGGGAAAGGTCGGGGAAGGATAACAGGGGCAAGTCATCAACGGCCTGCCCCAGTGTATCATTGTTTACTGATACCTCAAAATATCACTTACCGTCTTTCTTGCCGCGCTGAGGGAAGGCCACAGGCTGGCGATAATCGCAATTAACAGCATCCCGACCAGCCCCAAGACGAGGGCCACTGGTGGGTAGTTGAAGGGGATGCCCTCAATCGGCAGCACACTCATCAAGCCACTGCCAATGCCGATACTCAACGGAATGCCGATCAGCCACGCAATCAACCCGACGAACAGGCCCTCCGTCAAAAACTGCCCGGCGATGCTGCGCGAACTGGCCCCGATGGAACGCATCACACCGATTTCACGCTGCCGTTCAAACACGCTAATCGAAAGGGCGGTCAGCAAGCCAATCGCGCCAACCGCCGCCATCACCGCCGAGGCGATATTGAAGATGAGGCCGACGGTGCTAATCAAATTCGAGTTTTCTTCTTCATCCGAGGTCTGATTCCAGAACCCGGCCATAATCCCATGCCGCAGCAGCACTTGGCGGATGTCGCCGATTTTTTTGTCTACCTCGCCGGGGGTCATGTCGCGGTCATCAAAACGCACAAAGAGTTCACCCGCTTGCTCTTGCTCGCCAGCATCATTGACGAACCATGCCACATCCTGCCAGCGCATGAAGATCAGGCCGTCTTCCGGATAGGAATCTATGCCGATGATCTCAAAATCCTTCCGGCGTTCGGGGTGCTTCCAACTTTGCAGGGTAATCGTATCGCCCAGTTCCCAGCCATACTGTTCGACGCTTTGTTGGGTGATGACGATGCCTTCACGGTTGGGGTCATCATTCCAGCCCGTGCCCTCGTCCAAATTCAACTGGAAAGCACTTTGGGACGGGTCGAAGCCCCAGAAGAAATAGTCCCATTCCCAATCTTCCTCATTCGGGCCTAAGATGATATTGATTTCTTCGCTGGAACGTCCGGGCATGACGGCGGACACCCCCTCGACCTCGTTTTGAATGGCGGCGGCGGCCCGTTCATTATCTTCGAGTCGTTCCGGGAAAACACCGACTTCAAAGTTGAAGGTGGCAAAGATGTCATCAATGGTGTTGCTGAGGGACATAAACAGCGCCGTCACCCCCATAAACGACCCAACGGCCAGCGTCAGGGTAATGCCAGTAAGGAACAGACGGCCTTTGCGCTGCGACAAATTGGCGAGGGCCTGCTTGCTGCTGTGGGGCAGAGGCAGGATTTTGATAAGCCGTGCGATTGGCCCAGTGCCATAACTACCGCTGAGGCCGAGGTCGGTCATGGCCTCCAAAATGGTGACGCGCGTCCCCAAAAAGACGGGCACGACTGCCGCCACGACGGGCACCATCAGGCCTAACGCGACGCCAACGCCCACCCCCGTCGGTGAGATGGTGAAATCGTCAATGATGATGTTCATCAAGGGCGAGACCAACTGCGCCAAGCCATAGGCCGCCGGAATGCCCAACAATACACCGGGGATCATGCCGATGATGCCATAGGCGAAAGCGATGCCCGTGTAAATCTGCTGATTGGTGGTGCGGGTCGCCCCGATGGATTTCATCACCCCAATTTGGCGGCGCTGTTCGGCCACCAGCGTGCTGATGACCGTGACCACCAAAAAGCTGGACACAATCATCGCCAAAATGGAGAGGGCCGTCAGGGTATCCGTCCACTGTTCCATTTCTTGGATAAACTCATTCTCGGCGGGGTCAAGCCATTCCGAATCATAGACCTCATAGGGGGTGTCGTCTTCGATCACATCGGCCAGTTTGCGGGCGTTGGCTTCGGCGGTGGAGACATCGGTAAAACGCACCCCGATGCCCGTGAAGCCATCAATCGGCGCGATGGATTGGGCATCTTCGAGGGTCATATAGACGGCGGTATCGCCATTAAACAAATAGGGGTGATGCAGTAGGCCGCTGATGGTCCATGTTTCTTGGGGCAGGGGCGCGGTGGGGTCGGGGCGATTGGCAAGGTCTTTGGTCACGACAATCACCATCGGATCGCCCACCTTGAGATCATAGCGTTTTGCCATGCGCCGTTCAATGAGTAGTTGGTGCTGCCCGACGACAGGCCATGCCCCTTCGACCAGTTCGGGTGTCTCGATCAACTGTTGGTCAAGCGGGGTGGTGGAAGTCCGCATAGTGGCTTCAATAAAGCTGTTATCGTCGGGTTCTTTCCAATAGAACTGCTCACGGATACGCCCTTCGACCAATGTCACGCCCGGTTGCTCATAAATCGTCGCCAATGTATCGCTATAGGCGGCGTCATAGGCCGTTTGATTATCGGTGGTGTTGGCATCGGGCAGTTGCACACTGGCCCAAAACATCGGCATTCGATCTTGTTTAAAATCACCGTTGAGCTTGTCCAGAATAATTTCTTGGAGTGAGGTCAACGTGACGACCCCCAACACCCCCACAAATATGGCGGTGGCGACAAGGGCAGTGCGGGCCTTGCGGGTGGTCAGGTCACGAATAATTTTGCGCGTGCGGGTGCGAATCATAAGGTTAGATTCCCCTTCTACTGGCAGAGTTAGTGGCAGGGCGGATGCAACAATGCTTCTATTATTGTATGCCCTGTATACGTACTTCTCCTCAGTCGAGTTGCACACAAGGAGGGTGACAGTCAGACTGAAATTCAATATTGCAGTCGGCTACGTCCCCCTGCTACAATGCAATCGGGGCCTTTCCACACAATCACATTCAATTCTATATACTGCACATCAGAAAGTGAAACTCGTATGTTTAGATTTGCACGCCTGTTGGCATTCCTGCTCGTCTTGGTTTTCTTTGTCATGGGCATAGTGGCTGCAACCAAGCCATTGGCCCACGCACAATCGGGCGAGTTGGGTTTGGCACTGACCGCCGAAGACAACATCGGCTTTGATTGCCCCATCTCGGTGGCGATTGATCCCTCAGGTACAGCATGGGTCTTGATGGACAACTGCTTCGAGGATGATTTTACCCTGCTCACGTTTGGGGCGGGCGGTGGTGAGGCCACCAACGACGAGGCACATAATTTTTCGTCAGTTTTGACGGCTTTAGCAGAGGGTACCAATGGCTCAGGTGGCATGACTGACCTGTCCTTTGCGCCCGACGGCACCTTTATAATCCACTATATGGACGCCAACTTCTCGCCGATGACGATGACGATTCCGGCGGGGTCGGATGGTTCGAGCAGCACCGAAGCGACGAGCAGCGATGCCAATGCCGTCATCTTGATGGATTACACCCCCTTCCCGGAAGGTGCCGCGTATAATGCGGATGGGACACAAGCCGTTGCCATTAATGAAGACAGCTTGCATGTGGTGGATCTTCAATCGGGCACCGAAATTGTGGCGCTGGATATTCCCGGCGGCAACTTTAATGCCATGCCGCAATTTTCCGCCGATGGCACGCAGCTTTACGTCACGCAGCTCAACAATATAAATGACGGAACCGCGATGACCTCGACCCTGCATGTCTACGACCTGCCCGGCGGTGAATTGGTCGCCAGTTATGATCTGCCGTCGTTTCTGGCGTGGGTCAGCCCCAATGGTGAGATGGTCGCTATGGCGCTTCCCAATCACGATAACACTCAGGAAGATCTGTTCGTGCTGGAGTTGGCGACGGGTAACTTGAGCAATATCATGGAGGTATTTGAAGAACCCCATCAAGTAACCACATGCCTCAATAATGGGGATGACGTCAGCGACCTTGATTATATGTCGAGCGGCCATTTGCCCATCAACGATTTGGCATGGCTGCCGGATAGTTCCGGTTTTGTGACCGTGAACTCGCATTTTGGGGAAGCGGCGGGCAACGCTACGTATACCTGCAATCTTCAGTACAGCCGTCTGCGCCATTACGCCGTCACGTCTAATTAACCGAAGTTGTGGGGCAGGGGGCGTTTTCCCCTTGCTCCACTTTTGTCCGCTGAGGACATCCGGCAGGCATTTTATTTAGCACAGTTTTTGAGTTGTGTGATACGGAATTCGGCTAAAGGCTTACCCCTTCCCCTAACGGAGGGAAGCGGCTCAAACAGGGTGCTTGCTCCTGTTTGAGAGGGTCTGGAGGTTCTCAAGGGAAGATTTTTCGTTTTGACCCACCGACTGAAGTCGGCGGCTATCCTTGCGAAGTCCAATGATGCAGTTTGCCAATTCAATACGGATATATTGCGTAGGGGATGGCCCTGTGCCATCCCGCATCACAAATCAGGGCGGGCACGGCGACCCGCCCCTACGAAATCATCCTATCCGTGCTATTTTGTTAAACTGCATAATTGGACTGGGGATATGAATTCTTCCCTAGTCGGTTAAAACTGCTCTGTTGCGAGGTTGGGTGTTGAAAGAAGGGCGGGTCATAGACCGTGCCCCCACAAGGCCGTTTTCCACCGTAGGGGCAAGTCTCAGACTTGCCCTGTTTTGGACTTTGCCTCCATAGTCGGAGAATTCATTCTCTGGCGTCCTGCGAAAAATCTACCCTTGAGAAGGGGAGCAGGTCAAATCTCGGTTTTGACGTGATAATCGTGGGGTTCGTCGCCGCGAAAAACGAGCAGGAAACGCGCCGGCCCATCCCCACCATTGCCAAATTGATGCGGCTGTGTGGCATCAAACAATAGACTATCCCCGGCCTCCAATTCAAACACCTCATCCTCAATCTGATAACACAGCCTGCCCTCCAAACAAAATACCCATTCCTCACCGGAATGCGTGACCGTTTCTCCGGTCAGGCCACGATCTGGCGGCAGCGTCACCAGAAATGGCGCAATCTGTTGATTGTCCAGACCTGTGCCGAGGCTTTCCATCGTCACCCCATTAATGAGCGAATGGCGGCGCTGCTTGGCGCGTATCACCACCACCCGCTGCCCCGACTGGTCATCAAAAAAGGCGGTAATGGGCACGTTCAAGGCTTTGGCAAGTTGATGAAGGGTGGCGACGGTGGGCGAACTTTCACCCCGTTCGATGCGACTGATGGCATTAAAGGACAACCCACAGGCGCGGGCTAATGTTCGCAGCGAAAAACCACGTTCCTCCCGCAGGGTGCGCAGGGTCTGTCCGATATTGGGTTCATGATGGTCGCTCATACCGCGTCCTGTGCTGAGGTGTCATGTGTCATTAAAATTACAGTCCGATTGTAACACTTTAGTGAACAGTGTACCATAATAAGGGTACAATGGGATTATCCAGATCGCAATCATACCACAGCACCCGGAGGCCGACATGAAAAAACTAGCACTATTGATGCTCTGCCTCGCCCTATCCCCAACCATTGCGCATGGTCAGGGGAATGGATATGCCGAAATTCGACAGACCGCCATTGACCAGACCGCCGAAAATTGTGTTGGGGTTGGGGCCAATCAAATCTGTTTTGGACACGCCCCCGTCGCCCCGATGGTCAACCGCGCCAGTGTACCGGAATTTGATACCAGCGGTGAAACGATGCCGATTACGGCCATGTGTGCCCTTGAATTGGGTGGGCTAACCCCCGACGGGCAGTGGGGCATGGCGATGATGAACGTGCAACCCGCCGACACCAGTGTCAGTGTTGCCTACGTGTTGTTTGGTGCGCTCCAACTGCAAAATGCCGCCAGCAGCCAATCCCAATTACAGGTGCAGATCAATACCCCCACCGATATTCGTAGCGGGCCGGGGTCGGATTTTGAATCGTTGGGCCTGTTGGAGGTCGGCACCGAGGTGGTAGTGAATGCGTGTGAAGGCACCCGTCACTGGCTGCGCCTGATTTTGGAGGATGGGCGGGTCGGCTGGCTGCCCGATGCCAATGTTACGGTGTTGGGTGATGTCGAAACCCTGCCAGTGGTCGAACGGGATACCCCTATCTATGCCTCCATGCAAGCCTTTTCGCTGCACACCGGGGCGATTCCAGCCGAGGCGGTTGGCATCGTGCCGGACGATGGCATGTTGATTCAAACCCCTGCCGGATCAGATGCTGTGCCGCTGTGGATTAATGGGGTAGACATGCACTTGGCGGGGACGGTCTACGTCAATGCCCAGCCGGGTGGCGTCATGACGATTGTGGCGTTGGAAGGCACGGTCATGCTTACCGCCAACACCTTTACGGTGCATGTTCCCGCCGGGGCGACAGCCGCCATCCCGTTTAGCGACGGGGGCGTTATTGAGGGACTGTTTGCGGTCACGCCGACTGATGTGGCGACCATGAACACCCTGCCGCTCAATTTGCTGCCGGAAACGGTAGACGCCATGACCCCGCTCAATCAAACCGCACCGATCATTGTGGGCTTGGAGACGTGTAATGTGATGTCGCGTCTTGGCCCGACCTCCTGCCGCCTACATTTCATCAATCCGGATGGCGATGCCATTACACGCATGGACGTGGAATTTGTCTATGCACCGGAAGGCGAGTGGGTGGGTAGTTTTCGGGAACCCCCTGTCCTGATTGGCGGTACCACCAGTAGCGGCCAATTGGAATGGGATGTTTCGTGCTCCACAGGGGACTGCTGCTTCATCGGCCCCATCATCTGGCATATCACAGTGACGGACGCAGCCGGGCATGTCAGCGCCCCCTTTGAAGCCTCTTTTAATTGTGTGAATGGCTAGTGGGCTGTCTTGTAGCGTTTGAAAGCCAAATCTTATTATGTTACGTTGATCGGGGGGTGAGAAGACCCTCACCCTCCGACCTCCTCCTCCTATACTGAATTCGAGTAAAGACTTACCCCATCCCCAACCCTTCCCCGCAGGCGAGGAAGGGAGTCCATGAGGCCTTTCCTTCCCCCTCATCGTTTACGGGTTCAATCTCCGACACTTTTTGGAAAGGGCATCAGCAAGGGATTTTCAGATGTATTGACCTCACCCCCCGACCCCCCTCTCCATTTGGCGAGGGGGAGTCGAATCTGGCGTATTGAAGCCCCTCTCACGTGGGAGAGGG
>JAIOHL010000194.1 GCA_019913005.1 Anaerolineae bacterium
CCCCAACCCCTCCCCGCAAGCGATGAGGGGCTTGAATACAGCGTTTTCATGCTCCCCCTCGCTACGTAGTGGAGAGGAGGCTGGGGGGTGAGGATGGTTTTAGCAATCACGGGAGGCTTATATTTTTTGCCCAGAGGATGCCAGATGTTCAAACGATGGTGTGTAATCGGCCTGCTGCTGTTGACGCTGCTACCCGCGCGTATAGCCCAATCGCAGGGTGGGGGAGTGGTGAATGAGCGCTATGCCCACCTAGCACGCGGGGTTAATCTATACCGCTGGTTTTGGCTTCCGCTGACCGATGATCCCACCACACGCTTTCGGCCCGAAGAATTTACCGCCCTGCGCCGCCTCGGCATCACCTATGTGCGGGTGCCGATTGCCCTGAGTTATGTATTGGACGACAGCCCCGATTCGTTAAATGACGCCCATCTCGCCATCCTTGAACAGGCGATTGATGACCTGCACGTGGCGGGTCTGGCAGTGTTGGTGGACTTGCATGATACCAATCTCAGCGCCACACCCCTGCCGTATTCGGGCGATATGCTCGACCCGGCATTTGTGGCGACCTATCAGGCATTTTGGGTGGCGTTTGCAGCGCGGTTGGCACATTTTGACCCCGACCTTACCTTTTTCAGCCTGTACAATGAGCCGTTTTTTTGGGATAACCCTAGCGATTGGCTGCGGATTCAGGCCGATTTGGTGGTGGCGGTGCGGGCCGTCGCGCCTCAGCACACCCTGATTGTGACCAGCTATGCGTATTCGATGATTGAGACGCTGGTACAGATGACGCCGCTGCCCGACCCCAACCTAATCTACGACTTTCATTTCTACGAGCCATTTTTGCTCACCCATCAAGGCGCGGGGTGGACGTGGCAGGGGGGATTGCGCGGCCTGCACGATATTCCTTACCCCTCCAATCCGGAGGTCGTCGCGCCCCTCTTGGCGGAGCAAACGGGCGAAAAATACGTGCTGCTGGCGGCCTATGGCGATGCGTATTGGGATCGGGCCAAGTTGGACGGATTGATTGCCCCCGCCGCTGCATGGGCCAACGCCCATGGAGTACGGGTCATCTGCACCGAATTTGGGGTGTTTCGGCGTTTTGCCGATACGCCGTCGCGTGCCCGCTGGATTCGGGATGTGCGCGAGATTATGGAAGGGTACGGCATCGGGTGGGCCATGTGGGATTATGATGAGGGGTTTGGGTTGGCGACCCATGCCGAAAATGGCCGTGTCGAATGGGATTGGGCCGTCCTTCGTGCGTTAGGCTTGGGGTGAACGGGGATGCCAGAGAATGATGATGTATGATAACTTCATCCCGTATAACTGAACCCCATCCCCAACTGTGCTTATCTGTGACATCGGCGCCCCACCGATACGTTGCAGCATGGGGAGACAGGGCCGTGCTGGGGAGGGCGACGATGTACCCGATAGCGGCAGGGCGACGATGTGACCGATCAATACACAAACCCTTCCCCTAACAAAGGAAAGGGAGTCTATCCGTTTTTGGGCAGATCAACCGGATTTTTTCCGCGCACGCATTTCCGCGAGATGGACTTGGGCATCAATGGCGTGTTGGCGCACATATTCATCAGCTTCACGGATTTCGCGGTCAATCTGCTCTTGGTGATCGTAATAGTAGCTGAGGGCAGCATGAATTTGAGCGGGTGTCAGGTCAAAATTCTCCACGACCCATTCCACCGAACTGCGGCCAATAGCGACCATCGCGGCGATTTCATGCACAGTGATTTTTTTGCCAGCGATGACTGGTTTTAGCCGACCAAACCCGTTGTCTACTAGCTCAATATGGCTAATGATTATGGGTGTACCCATTGCTGCACTCCTATTTTACAAACACCACCTGATTAATTATATCATCTTCGAGTGTGCCAGCCCCCGTTGTAATCAGTTCATGATATTCGAAAAGGGTCATGACGATCCTGCCAATGCCCCCTGATTGTTGTAGGTGCGACTCAACGCGGAATAAGCCAGCATGTGTCTTACCCGCTTCTAGCCAGCGATAATGTCGGCCCATAAAGTCTTCATCCATTGAAACCAAAGCACGACCCGCCGCGGCAGCATATTCCATATGTTCATCATCACTTGCCTCGGCCATGCCAACTTCTTCACAGCGCACAACATCCACGCCGCGTAACCTTAGTTGTACCGCCACCGCTTTGGCGATATGGGTGTCAAAGTAGAATTTAAGCTCGTTCATCTTGGTAGGATTTCCCATCGTAAGAACCCCATCCCCGGCCCTTCCTCTAACAAAGGGAAGGGCTTAAATAGGCCTTTGACTCGCCCTTGCAAGACAGTGGTTCAGACTTCAACCCTTTTAGGGGAAATGGAGGAAAAACCAACCTCACCCCAAACCCCTCTCCCATGTGAGAGGGGCTTCAATACGCCAGATTCGCCTCCCCCTCGCCAGATGGAGAGGGGGCCGGGGGGTGAGGTCAACAGATCTGAAAATCCCGTGCTGATGCCCTATCCGTAAAACTGTCGGAGTCTGAACTACGTAGTGGAGCAAGGGCTGAGGTTGGACGGCCACCGACCATCATCACACTAAGCGCGTATGCAGTTCGGCGGCTTTGGCAGCATCATCCGCCATGCCTGCCCGATTAAACCCGACCATCGCCTTTCGCAGCAAGGCCCGCGCTTTTTCATTTTCGCCCTGCTCGACCAGTGTCACGGCCTGATCGAAATAGGTCTGGGCCACTTCGCCCGCCATATCCATGTCACGGAACAGACGCACGGCCTCCTCAAAATAAAAATCGGCGGGTTTTTGGTCGGGCGGGGGCGGATCCATCGCGGCGAGGACACGGCCCGTAATGCGATAGGCAACGGCTTTGGGGGCGGCCCAGCCTGTTTTTTCGGCTTCGCGCACGGCATATTGGGCGGCGGCATAGGCGGCGTCCATATCACGCACATCCAGCAGCACCCGCGCCAAAATCGCCTGCAAATCGGCCCGAATGTTTATGGCATGAATCCCGCGTTCTTTTTCGACCACATCGGTGAGTGGCATCCCCTCAGCGATCATCACTTTGGCCCGATCATACTGCTCCATGCGCTGACACAATTGGGCGCGATTGTCTAAGACCAGCAGTTGCATATAGGCATCGTTTTGGCGCACACTGGTTTCGTGCAAGGTGACAAACAATTGGTCGGCATGGGCATAGTTGCCACGATTCATGTAGGCAAGGGCCATGTTCAGTTTACAGCCATTGGCTTGGGTGCGCTGCCCGGCCTGCAAATAGAGATCATGGGCTTTTTCATAATGCGTCAGGGCGTCGCCATATTGATTGCGCTCGGCCCGAATGAGTCCCTGCATCAAATGAGCACGTGCCATGTTCCCGATGTGTTTGGCGGTTTCGGCCTCGGTCTGTTTTTCGGCGATTTTTGCCAATGCGTCTTCAAGGGTGATGGTGTTGTTGTGCCACTGCTCATAAATCGCACGACAGGCGG
>JAIOHL010000195.1 GCA_019913005.1 Anaerolineae bacterium
TACTCCCCTCACCGTTTACGGGGCAGGGGCGGGGGGTGGGGTTGAATAACCATCGTTTATCCGAATCTAGTGTTAGGCGGCGTCCTGCCCAAAATCCGCTATAATCAGCCTGTATCAAAAGGAGACACCCCCCTATGCGCCGAACAATGATAACCATCAGTTTGCTGTGCCTGTTGATTTTGTCCGCCTGCGGTGAGGATAAGGAAGATAAGTCCAACAACGACGGCGACTCTGAGACCCCCGGTTCTGCGACCAGCACCGCTACAGATGAGACCGCGTCCGGTTCTACGTCTGATCTGGCGACCTTTACCGCATCACAAACAATCACCCTTGCCGATGGGACGAGCGCGACCTATGCGATCACCCTCGCCCATCCGCCGGAATGGACAACCGAAGCCGGTGAAGTCACCCACTTTATCCGCAATCGCCAACCGATGACCCTGCCGATGGAATCGGGTGATATTGAAATCAGCCTCAGTGTGCGGGCCTTCGTGCCCCCTGACCTGACCATGCTTGAACAAGTGATGCCGGGCGCATCCCTGACCCCCATTACGCTGGCGGATTATGAGGGCCTGCGCGTGGATTTTATGGATGAGATCGCCACCCACAGCGAAGGCAGTACGATTTTGGTGCAGTTGGATGATACGGCATTTCTGTTTATCACCGTGCAGATGGCCTTTGGCGAACGGGCCACACTGGAATCCGCCGCGCTGGAAATTTTGGAGAGCCTTGTGGTGACGAAAGCTAACTAGGTCATGTCAAATTCGCTTGAATGATGGAAAAAAACTGGCGGGGTCTGTGATACCAATTTCGGATGATCTATCGTTTTTCAGAACAATGGGTTTAAACCCATTGTTGGCGAGATACCGCTTCTGTTCACCCGAATCTGGTATGACACCGCTATACGAAAATGCACCCCATCCCAAATCCTACGCCCCAAAAATAAAGGCAAGGGTTTGGCATGGGGTTGATTTACGCCCTGATATTTGTGGAGAGAGTCGAGTCCTATCAGGACGACCTAGCCGATGCTGCTCTGTTGCGAGGTTGGGTATCGAAAACAGGGCGGGTCATAGACCACGCCCCTACAAGGCCGTTTTCCACCGTAGGGGCATGTCTCAGACTTGCCCAATTCTGAACTTGGCAACAGAGTAGCCGACGCCGACTCTAGTGTTCAAACTGCCCGACGCGCGGATTTTCGCGGGTAAACCAGCCCAATTTCAGATAGTCGCGTTCATTCATCCCTATCGTTTGGCTGACATTCTGTACTTCGAGCAGTTGTTTGCGATAGAGCGTGCCCTCACGGGTGCTGGCAACCGAGACCACAAAGTTGGTGGTAATGGCTTGGCGATGATCGTCGAGCGACACTAACCCTGACGGCCCACGAAAGTGAATTTTGTTCAGGGCAGGAATAAACACATCCGGTTGGGTTTCGCCATTAGTCTGTTGCAAGGCCAATAGGGAAGCCTTCATGTTCAGATAGTAGCAGATGGCGAAATAGGAGGGAAAGTTCAGGCCCGTCGGGAACAGGCGGCGATAGGTTTCCACAAAGTGCTTCCATTCATGTGACGCAAAATCATCCGCCGTTGGCCCACACGCAATCATGCCATGCAGCACTTGGGTATTGACATTGCTGGCGCTCAGTACCGTTTGATCCGCCGTGATTGACCCACCCAGCATCGGCTTGGGGCGGCCTGCCTGCTCATATTGGGTGATAAATTCAATCGCGTCTGTGCCACCGAGCAGCACCAACACCGCATCGGCTGCGTCGGGGATGGCCCGAATCACCTCAGTATAATCACTCGCCGCCATTGGAACCCATAGTTTCTCAATTACATGGCCGCCGGCCCGCCCAAACTCAATTTGGAAACTGCCAACTTGGGCATGGGGGAAGGAATAATCTTCGGCAATCGTCACAATGTTGCGGAATCGAAGCTGATTAAAGGCATACTCCCCTAACCCGGCAATCACCTGCACACCGTTCGGAGCAAATGAGAAAAAATTGCTGGGTGAATCACGAATGGTCAATTCCTGCGCCCCGGATGTTCCATTCAAAAAAACCATCTGTGGGTTATGGCGTGCCATATTGCGCACGGCCAACCCTTCATTACCCGAAAGTGGCCCGACGACATATTCCACCATGTTTTCCGCCAGCAATTCGTCCAGCACTTCCATCGTGCGGTTAGGCGTCGCGTCGGTCAGATTGACCGCTAGATGGATGGGTCGTCCGGCCACCATGCCGCCGACTTCATCTACCGCAATTTGTACCCCGCGTAATCCATCATCCCCTAAGGATTTAAATGGTCCATAACCGACGGTCAATACACCTACATTCAAGGGTCGAGACATGCTGATCTCCTGTCATTTTGCTAATACACCTGTACCTGACCCCCGAACTTTCTGTTAGGTTAACACCGATGAAATTAAAAAATGATAAATTTTCCGTATAGATGGACATATTTCGGGAATTATTCATAAGCGGTTTCGGTAGATGGATTTTGCGTATAATAGTCATATCTGTCCGTGATGTGGAAGGCTTTTACTCCCGTTGCTGAATTAACCCAACGTGTTGGCGGCTGATTCGTCGGGTGCGAATCAATGAGCTTGGGCAGCCCCTATACGGAATTCGCTTAATCGCCGTATTTACCGAACAATGGGTTTAAACCCATTGTTAAAGCGATAGGTCGGACCCGAATTCCGTAGCAAAGCGCTCCCGTTTTTTGGCTTTCAATCAATACACGTAAGGAATTTCGGCAATGCGATTCAATCAAGGGCGCAGGCAGACGATTAACGCCCTATCTATTTACTATCTGCTGGAAGGCGTGACGGCCCTGTTCCTACAACTGCCGCTGACCATCTTTGTGGTCTATTATTCCCAATCGGCCCACCTCAACCCCCTCCAATTGGTATCTCTCGGCACGGTCTTTGAAGCAACCATCTTTCTGTTTGAAATCCCGACGGGTGTGGTGGCCGATGTCTATAGTCGCCGCGTTTCGATCATCATCGGGGTGGTGTTGTTTGGGGTCGGCCTGATGGTGCAAGGGCTGTTCCCCATCTACGCGGTACTGCTTGGGGCGGAGATTTTGTCCGGTATCGGGGCGACGTTTACTAGCGGGGCGACACAGGCGTGGATTACCGATGAAATTGGTGAACAGAAAGCACAATCGGCCTTTGTGCGTGGTGCTCAACTGCGACTGGTGGGCGGCATCATCGGCATCGTGCTGAGTGCGGGCCTTGCCACGATTGCGTTGGGGCTGCCCTTTGTGCTGGGGGGCATCGGGTTTTTGATGCTGGCCGGGTTTTTGATGATCGCCATGCCCGAAAATGGCTTCCAGCGCACCCCATCCACCGAGCGCGAATCATGGCACGGTTTGTTGGCGACGGCGCGGGCGGGATTTGGTTTGGTGCGGACACGGCGGATTTTGCTGTTGATTTTGGTGGTCGGGTTTATTCATTCGTTTCACGGTGAGGGCTTTGGTTATCTGTGGCAGCGACATATTTTGGATGCCTTTACCCTACCCCACCTCGGCCCGATTTCCGGTGTGGCATGGTTCGGCGTGATCGGCGTGGGGGCTAGTCTAAGCGGCATCGGGTTGGCGGAATGGGCACAGCGGGTCAAGTTTCGACATCCGGCACGCGGTTTGATGGTGCTGTACGCAGGCATCGTTGGGGCGATCTGGCTGTTTAGCGCAGCGCAGATTTTCGTGGTGGCGATAGTGGCCTATTGGGTAGTGGTGGGCCTGAACCATGCCGCCGAACCGTTGATGCTGGCATGGCTCAATACGCATATCGAGTCACGGACACGGGCCACGTTGTTTTCGATTGCCAGCCAGACCGGGGCGCTGGGTGAGATTTTGGGCGGACTCCCTATCGGCGCGATTGGCACGCTGGCTTCGATTCCGGTGGCGCTGGCGACCTGCGGGGTCATTTTGGCGACCACCCTGCCGATTTTGGGATGGGTCGAACGGCGCGAACGTGGTATGGGGACAGAAGTCGTCGAGGCAACCGGGGAGGGATAAAATTTCGCGGCCAACCGACAGCCGCAAAAAGCACGTTCGCGTTCATCATCCCCCTGCCCCACTTTCCCACAGGCGGGCGGTGAAATCGGCACTGCCCGTCACCACATAACGACCATCGGGCGAAAAACCGACACTATTCAAGCGGCGTTGATGTCCGGTGAAGCGTCGAATCTCCACCCCCGTCATCGCAACCCGTAAGCGGGCGGTGCGGTCAAAGCTGCCTGTCAAAATATCTTCGGAATCAGGTGAAAACGCGACGGCATAGACTTCATCGCTGTGATCGCTGTAGCGCTGGATTTCTTTGCCCGTCTGGATGTCCCACAAGCGTGCCGTGCCGTCTTTGCTACCTGTTACCGCATAGCGTCCATCCGGTGAACAGGCAATGCTGTGAATCGTCGCCTTATGCCCACTGAATCGCTGTACCGTCTCCCCCGCCGCGATATTCCACAGCCGCGCCGTGCCGTCATAACTAGCCGTGAGCATGTGTTCGTTGTCGGGTGTAAAGGCCACGCTTGTCACCATATCTTTGTGACCGAGCAGCACGCGCTCCGGCACGCCATTGACCCAGTCCCATACCAACGCCGAGCCATCTATGCCCGATGAGCCAATCCACTGCCCATTCGGGGAAATCGCCACCGCGTACACCTCTTTTTCGCCAGACAACCGCCCCACTTCGCGCCCCGACGCCACATCCCACACCCGAATCACGTTGTCAAAACTGCCTGTCGCCAACAACTGCCCATCGGGCGAAAACGCCGCCGACCACACCGCCGACTTGCTGCCCTCAAATTGCACCACCAAGTCGCCCGTCGCCGCGTCCCATAAACGAGCCAATTTATCCCCGCATCCGGTCAAAATATGCGTGCCGCTGGGGGCGAATAGGCTGCATAACACGACATCGGGATGGAGGAATTCACGGGGTTGCAGGCGCGTATAGCCGGATTGCAGAGGGGTCTCCGGTTCTGGCGGTAAGGGGTCGGGCAGGGGTTCGGCAGGGGGTAATTTCATCAGGGCACGATTGAGCGCCATGACTTGGGCCACATCGCGCACCTGATAATCCACCCACTGCACGGCCTGTAATTCGGCGGGTAATTCTTGGGGGGGCAAATCCGCCAGCAAAATCGGCAATATGCGTTTGTGGAGCGCGGCGGCATAGCGATATTCCAACTGGCAGGGGCTGGAATCGAGGGCGTCCGGCGTTAGCGCAAATAGAAACACATCGCAGGTGCGGATATGCTCCAAAATGGCCTTCCACCATTGATGCCCTCCGGTCAGGGCTTGGTCGTACCACACCTCATAACCTAAGCCTTCGAGGTCGGCGGCGAGGGGTTCTACGATGGGTCGGCTTTTGCTGCTGTAGGAGATGAATAGGTGCATAGTTATCTATCAGTTAGCTCAATAAAAGACTCAAGGGGGACATCCTGCAAACGAGCCTTGAGATAATCCCCAATATCTGCCTGTTCCATTATGACCAAGGGGTGTTCAAATCCCAAAATCTGATGGAGGGTACGTGCAACCCGTTGCGGCCAATAGCCTGCACTCATTTGGACTATTGTTCCATCAATATCCTCGGCAATCCGTTCAATCCGACTGCGTGCCCCAATCCGATCCACAATTATCAGCGTTGCCATGTACCAATTCTCCCGACCCAGTGCAATCTCGCGGCGGTAGCGTGATACCTTGTCAAGCGAAATTTCGGTGTTGCCTCGTCCAATAAATCCAATGTCAAAACGTACACCCCGCCCTGCCTCATACAACACGGTGGCGTCACTTTCGCGGTCATCATCACCCGAAGAAAGCCAGAATACCCGATCTGTTCTCTCTAACTCCCCCGATTGTCGAAAATCGAATCCAAGGATATGTAGCAGTGACCCCAACACAAGTTTTTCAAATAGCTTCCCGTAGGTGGATTTATCCGAGCCGCGTATGGTCAGGGTTTGTGCCCCAATGGTATTCACCAAATAGAGCATGAACAACCAATTGATACTAGCTTTTTGCTCAGACCCGATTTGTAGATAGCCGCCGAGTTCTCCATGATCTTGAATTTGTTGGGCAATAATGGCCTGACATGCTTCAATATAGCTTTCCCGATAGCCTGCCAACAGTTGATAATCGTCCCGCAGGATATTTTGTACCCCTTTGTCGGTCAAACCCAATAACCACTGGGCCAACCAGCGTTCTTCTTTTTTGACCCGGCCTGCACTGAGAATATCGGAGGCGAAATAGGGCAAACGCTCAACAAATTGGTCTATCTCCCCCGAACCTTGGATGAACATCTGTAATGTAGCTAGGTTAAGGGCTGCGATCCTTCGACGTGTCAAAATTTCCGTCGAGTTCCGTATATTGCGCCCTGTCAAGACATCCAAGACGACGCCACGAATGACATCCATGCCAATGCGCTGAATAAGCTGCTTACCACTTGCAGTCATCAATCCGATGGCTTCTGGCGAGAGCAAGGCTGAAAGGCGCGGTAATCCGTTTGAGGGATCGGAGTCGTTCATCAGACAACCTCAGAGTAGTGTGTCATCAACCGAAATCGGCGGGCAATTAATCGTAAAAACGTTCCGCGCATCTGGCCCTAACCATGCTTTGGCTTCATCGCGGATGATACTGACAAAGGTAGGGTCTTGCTCAATTAACACAAAACGCCGGTCCAACCGAATCGCTGCCTTGCCGACTGTCCCGATGCCAGCAAAGGGGTCAAGTACCACATCCTGTTTAAATGAATAATACTTCACCACTCTTTCGGCGAGTTCGAGGGGAAAGGTGGCAGGATGGCGTTTATCATAGGAAGGTGAAATCCGCCAAATATTGGTCGCCTCGTATTCTTCAGTAATCTTGGATTGTTCGACCAAACTTTGGTCGGGGTGGGCGCGAATGTTCCAGTCAATCAATTTGTCGGTGTGTTTGCGATAAACCAACACATATTCGGTGACAGGCACGGCCTTATATGCCAGTGGATTACGATCAGCGGCGAATCTTCGTCCCCGCCCCGTCGCCCAGCCTGCACCCTCCGGCTTTTCCCAAATGATGTCCTCCATAAAATCGTATCCTTCCTCAATAAAGATGCGATGGACATCAAACGGGACAGCAATGCGATGGGAGGCTTCGTCGCGGCTGGCTCGACGTATCAGCACTGGGGCGATATTGATGACAAAAAAGCGCCCCTCGGCCAGAACCCGATGTGCTTGATAAATGATTTTTCGCAGTTTCAGCAGATATTCTTCATACGTGATGTAATCGGCATATTCAGGACGCGCATTGTAATACGGAGGTGAGGTAAATATCAGACCAACGCTACTCGCAGGTAACTCCTGCAAAATTTCTTCCGAATCCCCCGCTGCAATGGTGTTGCGCAGGTCGGAAATCTCAATATGCCCTTTCGATTTTCTAGGTTTGCGGGAAATACCTCCTGACTTAGGCTCCCGTCCCAGCAATCTCGCTTCAAGGGTCGCCGCATCCGTAGATTTGTTTTCCAAGATGAGAGAAGTTCGGGCATCAATCACCACTTCGCCCAACCGCGCTCGATTCCCCTTTCCAATCAAGGGCACACGCCACACATGATACCGGTCATCAATCTCTGGCAAACCGAAATCTATTGCATTGCTGAGGTCGGCTTGTTCCAGCCAAACCAGCGCGACCTGTTTAGCCGATTGGACATCCAATACACCATAATTCCGTTGTTCAGCGACGGTTTTCTTTGGTTCGACCACAATTTCCTCACAAATACTCGCAGGTTAGAGGCGCTATTATTCTACCCCCCAATCCCGCTTTCCCACAGCCGTGCCGCGCTGTCAGAAGGTTTTGGATTCTTCCCGCTTTTGGAGATGAATAGGTGCATGATTTATTCGGAATGGGTAGGTAATGGGTCAATAAAAATGGCTTTGACGGGCAGGCTGAAACCGGGCAAGACATCGCCGCCATCCAATGTGTCATTGATACCCAAAAGCTGAACGGGCCGTCCGGGCGCATAGACCTCAATCGTCTGGGTTTCGGGAAACGTCAGCCACACCGTCGCCCCTGCCGCTAAATAATTGCCTACCTTGATACGCAGGCGATCTTTGGATTGGGGCGTGGAGGGGAAATCCACCTCAATCGCTAAATCGGGGGGCACGGGGTCATAACCTTCGGTGGCAACCTCGGATTGATTTTCTTTGCGGGTGAACCCTACATCCGGCGCATAACGTTCGCCAAACACGCGAAAGCCCCCCGCCTCACCCGTCAAATGTCCAATGGGGTTTTGCTTGAGGAAAATATAAATCTCACCAAAAAAAATGCCCGATATTTTGGACGCAAAACGATTCGATGGCACTTCGACAATCTCCCCTCCAATGAATTCCAATAGTTTGTCGGCGTTTTCCGGCAAATCGGCATACGCATCAAATTCCTCGGCGGTCATCACACGGGTTCGTTCCAGTGTCGCCATTTCCCACGCTCCTTAACTCTCAAAAATATCTTTGACGGGCAGGACATCGCCACCATCTAAAATGTCATCTAAATCTAGACCCGGCAAACTCACGCTCCATTATACCGTTTCGTGTTGGGCAAAAACGCGCCGATTATCCAATTCCGCTTTCCCACAGCCGCGCCGTATTATCATAACTGCCGGTCAGCACATAGCGACCATCGGGCGAAAACGCCACCCCCCACACCGTATTGGTATGCGCGACAAAATGCCGTACCGCCTGACCCGAATGAATCTCCCACAAAATGGCGGTGTTGTCATAACTGCCTGTCACCAGATACCGTCCATCCGGCGAAAAGGCCACATTGACCACCGTCTGCTGATGGCCCAAAAATCGCCGTGATTCCTGACCCGTGCGCACATCCCACAACCGCGCAGTGGCATCCCGGCTGCCGGTAGCGATGTATTCCCCATCGGGCGAAAAAGCCACCCCGCGCACCCAATCGCTGTGACCCTTAAACGTGCGGGTCAATTTACCCGATGTCGCCTCCCACAAGCGGGCCGTGCCATCATTGCTGCCCGTCACGATATAGCGACTGTCCGGTGAAAAAGCAGCAGAGCGTACCGCGTCGGTGTGACCGGAAAACTGGCGGATTTCACGCCCCTCCTCCAAATTCCACAGCCGCGCCGCCCGATCATAGCTGGCGGTCAAGACAAACAGGCCATCCGGTGAATAGGCCACGCTGGTGACGGCCTCGGTGTGACTATTAAATTGGCGAATCTCCTCACCTGTCTGCACTTCCCACAGACGCACCGTCGTGTCGCTGCTACCTGTCAACAGGGTACGACCATCCCCCGCAAACGCTACACTCACAATATCGCCCTCATGCCCGACATAGCGCACCAATTCATCGGCACTGCGCGTATCCCATAGACGGGCGGTAGTATCAATGCTGCCTGTCAGGATTCGCTTGCCATCGGGCGAAAAGGCCACACTCAAAATCGCCTCCGAATGGCCCGAAAACACACGTGGTTCCCCGGCGGGTCGGGCGGAACGAGTCGGCGGTTGTGGCGCGGCCTGCCCCAACAAAGTAGCGATTTCGCGTTCCACCCGTGCCAGCAAATCCTCGCGTTCACGCAGGCGCTGTAACAGGGCGATGGCATCTTGGGCCGTTTCCGGGTCGGACAGAAAATCGCGCAGTTTGGCGACCAGCAGGCGTTGTTCATCGGCATTCAATGTCGCGGCATAAATTTGTTCACGCAGGCGGGCCAATGGCGAAAGGGGTGTCTCCGGTTCGGACGGCAGTGGATCAGGCAGGGGGCGCGGCTTGGGCAGATTATTGAGGGCGCGGGTCAGGGTCAGGGCCTGTTCTTTATTCCGCAGCCGATAATCAATCGCTTGGAGGCGCTGCAAGGAGGCAGGCAGCAAGCGCAAGTTGACCTCCGCTAACATAATCGGCATGACCCGTTTGTGCAGCGACAAAGCGTAATCGTATTCCAATACACACGGACGTGATTCCACCGATTCCGGCGTCAAGGCATAAATGAATAAATCACATTCGCGGATGCTTTCGAGAATTTCCCCCCACCACACCTGCCCCCCGGTCAATTCTTGGTCATACCACACCGTATAGCCCATTTGCTCAAGGTCTTCGGCCAACGTCGCCACTACCGAACGGCTCTTGCTGCTATAGGAAATGAAGATAATCATGCACCAACTCGATTTCTTTGCGTGAAGATTAGGCAACTCTTAATAATATTGATTATAGCGGAAAACGGGAGGGCTTTGCGTGGAGGTTGAATGAGGCCGCACTATTCCAGCGTCTCAAGATGCAGACCCGCCAACCACCCCCATGCCGATTGTGGGGCAAGATTGACCACCTGCACATAGGCCTTCAGCGCGTCGTCGGGTTGCCCATTCATTTCGGACATCAGTGCTAACCAATAATAGGCGGCTTGTTGATCGAGTAGGCTTGCCTCGGCGAGTTTTTCATCTATCGCGGCTGTAAGTGCCTGTAATGCTCCTTCCAAATCATGGCTATACACCCACCGCCACTGCGCTTGATTGAGTTCCCATGCCAAATCCGTGATGGGTTCGTTCGAGATGGGCAGAATGGTGTCCGTTTTGGGAATGGGGATATAAGCGGCTGATTCAGTGTCCCAGATGAAGGTGGAGGCCACCTCGTCATGAGGAGGTTCTTCAATGAGCGCCCATCCCTCAATTTCGTTCAACGGGCCGGGGTTTGGCAGGATTTCATTCAGTGACAACTCATCACACAGATACATTTCGCTCACGGGGTATAGTTCAAGTCTATCCAATCCCCATAGGTTGAGGTATCCGCGCCAAGACGAACCGCTACTCACCGTCGGGTCAAAGTGACAGTAAAAAGGTTTAAGATAAGGGTCTGGCAGGTAGTTCATTTCATCCCGATAAAACTCGACAAAATAGAACTGGACGAAAGCAGATTGTCCATTTGGCAGAGGATAGGTAATCAATGTCGTCATGTCGTCTGGCGTGCGAATCGGCGGACGGGAAATGTGATAAACCTCGCCATCAGGGGCAAAAAATATGGGGTCTAGCCAATTATGAAGCCAAACAAGCCATTCATCCTGCCCATCACCGTTCAAATCAAACGATTGTGAAGCGATTGGACTAGCGCCTAACGTAGCCAACTGCTCAATCACCGATTGGTTGGTCGTAAAGGTATGATTTGTCAGCACCTCATCCAACACCTGTCCAGCATCACAACCTGCCTCAGCAGTTCGTGGAGAGGGCGAATACAAGCTAACAACAGGGACGGGTATGTCCTCTGTGTTGCCGAACCTCACTGCCGAGTCAAGATGAATTGAATAATATTGAAACACGGAGAGGCATAGCGCCAACGCGGTTGGATGTTGGCGATAATTGGTGATTGCCCCTTCCAACAATTCCACTTCTGGACGGAACATCAAAGCCTCTAAGTTTTCGAGAGCTTCTATCTGAAAATCTGCCGACTGAAGGTCATCAACAAGGCCATAGGCAAGCGCCAAACGTAGGTGAACATAAACCTCCAAGTGGCTAGCGACACTATTTTGCCCCCAGAGGTCAAGGGCATAGTTATAAAATCCGATGGCGCTGACCCAATCCTCTTTCCACATCGCGTCCTGTGCATCGCGGACAGCACATTCGGCGGAATCCTCAAATACGCGATTGCTGGTAACGAATTTATAACGATGGGTAGTGGCGTCCCAATCAAAAGCGCGGGTTTCGACAAACTTGCAACCCCAATTATCTTCAAATTCCTGCCGCTGCTGAATCTCCTGTGCCGGGTCGTCATCCAATTGCGCCACATTCCAGTGAATAAAGTAAGGGATAATCGGGTGCCCCCCGGGCGCTGGGCCAATGTACCCCAATGTATCAGGATCAAAGGAGTTGGTATCCCCCGCAAGGTTGACCAGTTTGCCGTCCTGCCAACTCAGGATTTCAAGATGCCCGATAACGGTGTGGTTCGCGCCGACACCGCCAAAGGCCAGTACCCATTCCGGCAACCCATCGGCATTGAGGTCGCCAAAATACAGTGGTTCAAGGCCACCGCTGTGGTTATCCCAATAGGCATAGGCAAACCCGAACCATTCCAGAGGGGTTTCTACGATGTGATAGCCTGTTTCAGCCGTCCCCTTGACCACCACCAATTGCTGATACATGTCGCCAGTCACATCCAGTACGTATTCGTCCACTCCGTCGCCGTCAAAATCACGGGGGCTAATCTTGACATCATAGGTCAGAAATTGCAGGTCATGGAATGAAGCTAAATCAATCGGATGGTGTCTCAGCCACGATTCAATAATTTGCTGATTCCACCACCCATGATCCAAAATGCCATAGGCTGTACTAACCATCGAACTATAGGTGTTGGCAATCAGGGTTGAGGGTTCTTGGGCAAGGTCGGGATAACGGAGGGTCAGTTCCTGTTCGATAGCCGCTTGCAGATCATAGGGCGAGTACACGTTGCGATAGTCAAGCCTCCACTGCTCAATGATTTCAGGCGCAGCGATTAGGTATTCCCGCGCTGATGGGGTACGGAGTTGATAAGACGCTCCCTGTTGGGCAGAACTCCCATGAATAGGCGACACAACGATAATCAGTAACCACAGACCTGCCATTATCCGACGCATATGCCCATCTCCTGAATAGGGCAGATTCTAGCGCGTGTCCTATCATTCATGGCAATGGAGTGGGAAAATCAACTATAATACGTAGGGAAAATTTGATGGAGAATCCTGCAAGGGCAGTCCTCGAACAAAAACGTCCTCATGTGCGGATGTATTGTAGCAGATTAGCGCCGTGCCCATTTCAGAGATTGAACCAGCGCATCGGCATAGTGGACAGAACGACAGAATTTCTCAAACGAGCCAGTAAACTGGAAGTTGAAATACACCTCCGTATCCCCTTTAATGCGAGGTAAACCGTCATGCAGTGCAACGGAGTAGAGTCGCATCCATTGTCCCCGTTGATAGGCGGTGCCGGTGAGACCGAAATGCGATTCGCCATTGAGCATGACCAGATGAACCCCGACACACCGATGCCCTGTAGATTCCGCCAGAAATTCCTGTGCAAACCGGGCTGACCGCAGGAAAAATTCTTTATCTTTGTGTAAGTGAGAGCTACGGGCCGAATATCCCATTTCGCCGACCATCACCCGGCCTGTCCACAAACTCCCCTCAAAACCCCGATTGAGTTTAGGCCCTTCCAAATTATCAAATCCCACCGTTCGATACCGCGTGTCACTCCGCCAGCCGCTGCTATCTAGCTCAAATACCCAATCCTGATAGGGAAAAATAATGGGTTGGGCAACTGATGCTTGCGGCAAAAGTCGGGTCGCCCACTGGATGGACGGATCAATGAAATCGAGACTATGGGTCAGACTTTCATAGGGTATCGTCTGCGCCAGTGCGAGTTGCGAAAACGCCTCATCCGAGCTAGGGAAAGGTGAAAGTTCGATATTGAGAAGGTTCGATGGCCCAAGCTGCTTCAAGATCAGGTCTAGTTCCAGACGGCACCACTCCGACTGCAAATAACTGTCGCTGAGAAAACAGAGTGCCCGCTTCGAATGCGCGATGCCCAGCGGGATAATTTCGTTTAGGCGCTGATCTAAGTCAGGCTGATCGCGTAAGGTCTTTACGTCCAAAGAGATCACATATTCATCAAACCAGACCTTGTAGCCCGCCCCCAACAATTGCTCAACAATGGGTCGCACCAGTGGGGCATTTGAACTACGATAACTCACAAAAAAATCATAGGGCTTGCCGACTGGCTGGCCTAATTGACGCTGGTGGCTGCTCGCATTTTCTATTTTTTCGATTGGGGTGAATTGTTTGGTTTTGCTGAGAATGGGTTGATAGATAGCCGTGTATAAATACCCTATAACAAGGACAACGACAACGATTATCATGCAAATCTGCCACGTCGCCATCGGCCACTTCCCCTCTTTATCGCATCAATCTAGGAGTTGATTATAGGTCAAATGGTGGCTTTTTTCTCGGCGAATGTCGCCACACACGGCACTAATCCTCTGCAATTGATCTAAATTACCTACCAAACGCAAGCCCTTCATGAACTATTCGGTTGACCGTAAGACCAATATCTAGGAAAATAAACCACACAACTATTTATCGGGTGAAGCCACAATTGGTGAAGTGTCATTCGGGTGAACACGCTGTTTACCCCCCACCCCCTGTCCCATTGGTAAAGGGGCAGAGAAAATCAGACATAGCCCCTTCATAGTTAACGCGGGGTTAGGGTGTGGTCAGGCAGGTGTCCCGAATGGTGAAATGATCGTTCGAGTGGTGAGGTGGTATGCCCAACATCGGTCAAATGCCGCTCATAACAAGCCTTTATCGTGTCCTATTGAGGCCGCCCGTTTTTGAGGGGGATGAAGATAAAACACGCCTCGCCCGAACCCTCCATTTTGGCCTCACTGCACTCATCGCAGCGCTGCTTGTCAACTTACTGGCAACGCTCATTTTTGGCGAACACAAATGGGTTGGTTCGAGCATCGAGTTGGTCAGCCTCGTGGCGGCGGTGTTGGCAGCCTACTGGATGCGAGCCGGATACGTCCGACCAGCGGCCAAATTCCTTGCCCTCTATGCGTGGTTGGTCGTGTCGCTATTGGTCTATTTGGGCGACGGCCTCAGCACGATTGCGCCAAGTCTGTATGCCCCCGTGATTGTATTGACCCTGCTGTTTGTGGGATGGCGGGCCAGCTTAATCAGTGCGGGTGCGACCCTGCTGTTTACGCTGCTATTCCTCATCGCCAACGAACTGGGCCATCACCCACCAATCATTTTCCCCCTGAACGGACTCACGCCTTGGACACTTTTTGCGATGGGCCTCATCTGCATGTTGATTCCCGTTGCCAGCGTGTATCATGACGTGATGGCGGCCTTGCAAACGGCCCGCGACCAATTGGCCCTACGCGAACAAGCAGAATCGGCCCTGCGCCAAAGTGAAGAGCGCTTCCGGCTCATTACCTCGATCACCTCCGACTATACCTTCACTTCGGTCATTCAGGCGGACGGCCTGCCCAAAAATGTGGCGATTTCTGGCGCATTTGAGGCGATTACGGGCTACACCTTTGAAGAATATGAGGCGATGGGCGGCTATCGGGCCAGCCTTCACCCCGACGACGTAGCCGAGGATAATCGCGTGCTGGCTATTCTCAAAACCAACCAACCCGTCGTCAACGAAGTACGCATCTTTACCAAAAGCGGTGAAATACGCTGGACACGTGCCAATGCCACCCCGGTCTGGGACAGCACTCAGAATCGCTTGGTTGGCATTATCGGAGCGGTGCGCGACATTACGACGGAGAAATTAGCAGAGCAGGCCCTCCATGAAAATGAGGAGAAATTCCGCACCATCTTTGATCTTGCCCCCTATGGCATCACCGTTCAGGAGAGCGGCGGACGGTTGTTGGATGTCAACCAAGCCTTTCTTGACATCACCGGGCTGACCCGCGACGAGGTGGTCGGCCATAACGCGGCGGAACTCGATCTCTTCCCCGACCAAGACTATATCAAAGGCCTGATGCAGGAGGTCACCAAAGAGGGGCGCATCGTCAACCGCGAACTGGTTGTCCACCCGCGCAATGCCCCACCGCGTTCCCTGCTGATTTCCAGCCAGCGCATCTTTCTGGCGGGCCGGGTCATCGTGCTGACCGTCGGCGTAGACATCACCGAGCGCAAACAGGCCGAACAAGCCCTGCGTGAGAGCGAAGAACGCTTCCGGCTGATTTCTTCGGCCACCTCGGACTATACCTTCACCTCGATAGTCAATGAGGAGGGTCGTGTCATCCGGAACGACGTCACGGGCGCGTTGGAGGCCATCAACGGCTATACCCCCGAAGAGTATCAGGCCATTGGGGGTTGGTGGGCCACGCTGTATCCCGATGATTTGGCACAAGATCAGGCCGATTTCGCGGCGCTCATGGCGAATCAACCCGTCGTCAGCGAACTACGCATTATTCGCAAGGACGGCCAAGTGCGCTGGGTGCGCGTGAACGCGGTGCCCGTCTGGGACACCACCAAGAATCGGCTGGTGGGCATCAATGGCGGCGTCAGCGATATTCATGAACGCAAGACCGCCGAAAACGCCATCTTGAGCCTCAACGCCGAACTGCGCGAACAAACTGCCTATCTGACCACCCTGAACGACGTTGCCCGCGCCGTGACTGGCCTAACCGACTTTAAATCTACCCTCCACACGGTCTTTAAGGTATTAGAAGGTGTCGTGCCGTTTGATGCCTTTTATATCGCTTTATATGACCCCATCACGGACGACGTAGACTTCCCAATCACTTTTGACGATGGCGCGTTTTATAATGAGGAGCGGGGGCCGCTGAAATCCGGCAGCTATCTGGAACGCCTACTCAAAACGGGCGAACCGCTGTTCCTGAATCGCACCGAGGACGAACTAGCGGCCCTTGCCAAACCCTTTACCCCGGTGGGCAACGCTGACCGTGTTTCGGCCTCGATCATCATGGTGCCCCTGCCCTATGGCGGTAAAAATATCGGGGCGCTGTCTACGCAAAGTTATACGCTGAATAGGTACACGCCCAAGCATGTCGAACTGCTGCGCGGGGTCGCCTATATTGTGGCGACGGCTATCGAAAATGCCCGGCTGTATGAAGGCTTGCAGCAGGAATTGGCTGACCGCAAGACCCTCAACGATATCGCCTACGCTGTCGCCTATTTGACCGATTTGCAGACCACCCTGCTGAATGTCTTTGAACAATTACGCGCCGTCATTCCGTTCGATGCCTTTTATGTCTCGCTTTACCACCCCGACACCGACGAATTGAGTTTCCCCATCCTGTTTGATAATGGCACATTCTATGCTTCGCCCCCGCGCCGCAAACCCGACAGCATGTATGGCAACGCCGATGTCTTGGCGACAGGCGCGACGGTGTTTCAAAATTTTTCCCAAGAGGAAGCTGAGGCCCGCATTGCTGGTGCCGATCTGATGGGCGATACCAGCCGCGTTACGACTTCGGTAGTGGTCGCGCCCCTGCCCTATCGTGGCACGATTATCGGCACGATCTCCACGCAAAGTTATACCCCCAACGCCTATTCCCAGCGCCACGCTGATTCCCTGCGCGGGGCGGGGTATATCGTCGCCACCGCCATCGAAAACTCCCGCTTGTATGAGGGTTTGCAGCAGGAATTGGCTGATCGCAAGACCCTTAACGACATCGCCCAAGCAGTGGCCTCCTTAAGCGACCTCAAATCCACCCTATTAACCGTGTTCGAGCAGTTGACGGCGGTCATTCCTTTCGATGCCTTTTACGTCGGCCTGTATGACGCCGAACGCGATGAAGTCCAGTTCCCGATTTTGTTTGAAAACGGCAAGTTCTACGATGAAGCCCCGCGCAGTCCGGATGCGGTGTTTGGCAATCGGCAGGCGCTGACTACCGGGGAGATGATCTACAAAAATCTGACCCCCGAGGACATCAGCGCCTATTTGGATAGCCCCCATCTGATGGGCGACACCAGCCGACCCACCGCCTCGTTGATGGTCGCCCCTCTGCCCTATCGCGGCAAGATGATTGGCACCATCTCGACGCAGAGTTATGCCACCGACGCCTATACCGAAAAACACGCCGATTCGCTGCGTGGCGCGGCTTATATCGTGGCGACGGCGATTGAAAATGCCCGCTTGTTTGACGGCCTCCAACGTGAACTTAATCACCGCCAAGCCCTCAATGAAATGGCCTTTGCCGTCACGGGTCTGTCCGACCTCAAGACGACCCTCCAGCGGGTTTTTGACCAACTGATGGCGGTCATCCCGTTTGATGCTTTCTATGTCGCGCTGTATGATCCTGAACGCAACGAGTTGAATTTCCCGGTTATGTTTGACAATGGCAAGTTCTACGATCAAGCCCCGCGCAAGCCCGACCAGTTGCTTGGCAATGCAGAGGTCTTAAAAACCGGGCAGATGGTCTATCGCAATCATACCGCTGAGGAGATTGCCAGTTTCAAGCAGACCCCCACCGGGATGGGCGATCCCAACCGGGTCACGGCGTCAGTCATGGTTGCGCCCCTGCCCTATCGCGGCAAGATCATCGGCACCATCTCGACCCAAAGCTATGCCATGAACGCCTATACCGATAAACACGCCGATTCGCTGCGCGGCGCGGCCTATATCGTGGCGACGGCGATTGAAAACGCCCGTTTGTATGATGGCCTCCAACGCGAACTTAGCCGCCGCCAAGCCCTCAATGACATGGCCTTTGCCGTTACGGGTCTGACTGATCTCAACACCACCCTGCGGATCGTGTTTGAGCAGTTGGGCAAGGTAGTGCCTACCGATGCGTTTTATGTTGCGTTGTATGACCCCTTAACCAACCTCCTCACCTATCCCATCATGCTCGATTCGGGTCAATATTATGATGTACCGGAACACACACTCGACCCGACGGATCGCTTTATGCAGGTCATCACCGAAAACAGCCCGATGCTCAATAATCGTAGCGCCGAAGACATCGAGGAGGCCGCCCGCAGCCGTTTCCTGATTGGCGACACCAGCAAGGTCTCGGCTTCGTTGATGGCGGTGCCCCTACCCCATCGCGGCAGTATTATCGGCATGGTGTCGGTGCAAAGTTATACCCTCAACGCCTACACCCAATCGCATCTGGAGTTGCTGTTGGGGGCGGCCTATATTGTGGCGACGGCGATTGAAAACGCCCGTTTGTATGATGGCCTCCAACAAGAATTGGCCCAACGCCGCGCCGCCGAAGAAGCCATGCGCCGCAGTGAGGCCCATTTGCGTGCCCTGCTCGACGCCACCACCGACATCGCCTTCCTGATGTCACGGGATGGTCGCTTCTTGACGGTCAATCGCACGATGGCGAGCGTCATTGGGCAAAGCACCGACGACCTCATCGGGCACAATGGCTTTGACCTGTTGGGGGCGAATCTGCGCATGGAACGGCTGAAACACTTCCTTAACGTGACCGAGACGGGTCAGCCGGAACGTTGGGAAGACCGCGCCGACAATTTCTGGTGGGACAACAACCTGTATCCCGTCATCTCGACCAACGGCGATGTGGAAGCCTTTGCCCTGTACAGCCGCAATGTCACCGAACAAAAACGCCTTGAAGCCGAATTGCAGCAGCATACCGCCCGTTTGGAGCAGATGGTCGAGGAACGCACGGTGGCATTACGCAGCGCCAAAGAGCAGATTGAACTTATTTTGCACAATTCGACGGATGCCCTTGCCCTTGCCCAACCCAATGGCGACATTCAGACGCGCAACCCGGCGTTCGAGGCCATGTTTGGCGATCAGGTCACGCTCGGCATTGAGGATATTGTCAACACCCTCGTCGAAGAAGAACATAAATCCATGTTCAGCCATGCCCTCAATGACGCGGCCCGTCATCAACAGACCCAGCGCATGGTGGCCCGTATCCTTGCCCGCGACGGCAGCGAAAAAGATGTTGATTTGGCCCTGATTCCGGTCAACTTGACTGAGCACGAAGGCAGTCAAGGCCTGCTGCTGAGTGCCCACGACATCACCCACTTTAAGGAAATGGAGCGCTTTAAGACTCGTTTTGTCGAAAACGCCCTCCACGACCTCGGCACACCCATCGCGGGGCTAATTTCGCGCATCTACCTGTTGAAGCAGACACCCGACCTGCTGAACCAGCACCTCGTGAAGATGCAGAACCAGACCGAGCATCTCAAAAATTTGCTGGATGACCTGCGGTTTGTGGCAGACTTGGATCGCCGCGAAATTGACCTTGACCTTGAACCCGTCAATCTCAATCAACTGGTGGTGCGTGTTTTTGATACCTATGAGCCAATTGCCCTTAGCCAGCAACAAGCGTTGGAATTGAAGATTGAGGCGGCCCTGCCCGTCATGCCGCTGAACAGCCGCCGCATGGAGCGTGTGTTGGTCAATCTGGTGTCGAACGCCATTAATTATTCCCCGGCAGGCAAACGGGTGGTTTTGGAAACCCGTTTTGATGACGAACACGTCTATTTCGCCGTGCAGGATGAGGGCATTGGCATCAGCGCCGCCGACCTGCCCCACGTCTTTGAGCGTTTTTACCGGGCGCACGATGCGCGTGAGCAGCGGGCTGGCGGGACAGGGCTTGGCTTGGCGATTGTCAAGGAAGTCGTCGAACTGCATGGCGGTACCATCACCGTCACCAGCGAAGTGGGCGTCGGCAGCACCTTTACCGTCTGCCTGCCCTATCAGCGTCCAGCCGCGAAATAATTCTAACGATTTTGCGCCACCCGTGCCGCTTCTTGAATCAACGGCATCAAGCGGGCGGGGTCAATATCCGTCGGGGTGCGGATGGTGATATAACGCACCTGTTTGCCTTGCCCTTCGAGGATTTGCGCGGGGTCGTCCATCAATATACCCCATTCAAAGCCGAGGCTGACGTGGGTTTCCAAAGGGGCGATATAACCGACGTAGACATCTTTTTTGCCACCGCCCGTCTTGGGGACACGGTAGCCAATCAAGCGCCACCCGGGATAGGCTGCCTCGCGTGCATCCGGCAGGGCCTGTTGCATCACGGCTCGTAAAAGATTCGCCAATTCTTGTACATTGGGGTGATAATCAGCTAAAAATTGCGCTACGCTGATAGATTTTTTGGGCGGCATGAGAGCGGCCTTTCGCTGGGTGAAGTGAATCGTGACTTTAGGAGGGTCAGTCTGAGCCTGACCCCTACAAAAGTGCATCACCATGCCGTTATGTAGGGGCAGGGCTAAGACCTGCCCAATTTGAAGAGACAGATATTGCCCAATACCCCTATCCCAAAAAAGATCAGGGAGAGAGGTTTTTCTCAGTCTACCGGAAAACCCCTGACATGTCAGGCGTGTAACGTTTGGGCGGATTGTGCATCTAAATTAAAGGATACGTTATGTCCGATGAACATGGGCTGGTGGTCGCCTTAAAACAGCGCGATCCGGCGGCGTTGGCCGAGGTTTTTGCGACCTATTCCGACAAAATCTATCGTTTGGCGGTCAGCCTGTTGCATGATGAACAAACCGCCGACGGGGTGGTGCAGGATACTTTCTTGAGCTTGATTGAACACATCCACACCTTTGAGGAACGAGCATCGCTGGCGACATGGCTCTACCGCGTGGCGTATAATCATGCCCAAACCAGACTGCGGCGTCAGCGGCCACAGGTGGATGTTGAGGAATTGGACGGGGATGACATCGCCCTGCCCGAAAAATTGATTGATTGGAGCACCCTGCCGGAGCGCCTCTTGACGGGTGAGGAAGCTATGAACCAGATTATGGCCGCCATCGCCACACTCAGCACCACACTGCGGGCCGTGTTTATTTTGCGCGATGTCGAGGAGCTTTCGACGGAGGAAACCGCCGAAGCATTGGGGATTCAGCCGGGTGCGGTCAAGGTGCGGCTGCATCGGGCACGGTTGGCCCTGCGTGAACAATTGGCAGGCTACTTTGAAGACATGACCGCATTCCAAAACACTACAGAATCACGAGGCCACTAATGGACTGCCAAACCCTGATTCGTTATCTATCGGATTACATTGACCGCGAACTGGATGAGACCCTTGCCGCCGAAGCACGCGACCATCTCGCCACCTGCCCCAATTGCAGCGTCGTGTTGGATTCCACCCAAAAAATGATCCTGATGTCAAAATTCACAGGTCAAGTCGCCATTCCCAAAACCCGCCGCGAAAAATTGTGGTCGGAGATCGAAGCCGCGTTTCGTGAGCGCAAGGCGGAAGATTGATACC
>JAIOHL010000196.1 GCA_019913005.1 Anaerolineae bacterium
GATTGATGGAGGGGAACTGAGAAGCGCCAATCACGCCAAAGCGCCACCAACTAAGACCACTGGCTTTATATTGCTGGATGGCATAATTCCGGGCTTGCTGAATTTCAGCGGCAGGTGCGTTGCCTTGCAGGGCCGGGATAATTGGCAGGCCGTAATCGCCCCAGACTTGATAGACCTCATCTATCACTTCTTGGACAGGCCGTTGAAACGACGCCCAATAGGTTTGGGGGTGGACACTGTTGATAAAGGGTTTCCACTCATTCGGAAAGATGCTGTTGTAATGGTGGCGACGGGGGTCCATGCTCATGCCGATGTGGAACTTACCGCCCACGCCACGTCGGATACGGGTCATATAGGGACGGATGGCGGCACTGCCACCCTGCCAAAATCCAGCATAGGGTTCGACATCCAGAATCATGCTGCGAACGCCGGGGACTTGACAGGCTTGGATAATCAGATCGGTCTCGGCTTCGATGTTGACGCCTTTTGGCACACACCACGCATGAAATTCCATGCCGTTGGCCTCCAAGACCTGTACCCATCGCGCAATGGAGGCTGGCCCGGAAATCGCCATTGAAGGCTTGGTGTCAAAGGTAGACATCCAGTCATCGCCGTCACTGGTTTTAACCCACACCTGTGTGACATAGGGTGCCCACTGCTTAATCGTGCGTACCAGTTCCTCAATGGTGTTTTCAGCAACCGCCGCGCCGCGCCAATGCCAAAACGCCACCTTGCCATCAAAGGGGGTAATTTGTGCCATGGGATGCCCTCTTTATGAAAATTTTGGAAGCCCACTCGGGTTGGATGACAATGTGAATGAGAAATCTTGCTGTTGAGCAATCATCTCATCATCGGGGACAGAGCATACCACGTAAGAATGGTACGAGGGCAAAATCCCTGAGTCCACCAATAGATTATCGAGGTAAATCATAAATTCGATTAATGGATCAGTGACGGGATCCCCTTCTTTGAAATTACCGGCAATATCGTTGAAAACGAGTAGAAGAAGTGATCCTGCTAAATAGCGGAAGTGTTTGAAAGCAAATCGATTGGCTAGTAAGGGCAAGACCTCCTGTGAGCGAATCGCTTCAGAGGGGTCAACTCGATTCATATCCGAGAGCTTTAGACGCGGGGCTTCCTCCTTGACGGCGTTGAAGCGTTTTTGATAGCGATACTCGACGGGTATTAATTTGACAAGCCTATCGGCAATATCTAAATGAGGTTTGGGAAATTGCATTTGGGCCGGGCCAACATATTCATAGCTAATAAAGATGCCGCCGGGTTTTAGAGTCTTTTTTACTTCATCAAAGAGGTGTTCCAAAGCAAAAACATGATGCAGCGACGCATGGGCATAAACAACATCGTAAGTATTGGGCGGCAACTCGAGGGTGTTCAAATCTGATGCCCAATAATTCAATCCGCTGAGTTTGCTTTCATTGGCAATTTGCTGAGCAGTCTGGGTTGCATTGTCTGCAATATCCACGCCATCAATAAATTGGCAAATATCTTTCTGTCTGATTATGCGCTCAAGGGAGCCAAAACCACACCCCAATGAAAGAGCTTTACGAGGTTTGGGCAAATGGGTCAAAAACTCTGCGGAATGATCTACCCAGCCCAGATATGGATTACCCGTTGCTCTAAGATTGACGTTGCGGCCAATCTGCGGGACTTCAATCCATTGTATACCAGACGCTTTACTGACTTCTTGGGACCCCCAATAATCCGCAACAGTTTGACCAGCGTTATTATCTGTCAAGGAAATCCTCCCTAAGTAAGGTGCTTGATGTAAAAATAGAGAAGGAGAGAGTTAATTCTATCTACTCTACTTGAGAAATCAAAATTGATAGCCGTCTGATCGTGAGGCGCTGTTTGCGACCTTTATGTGATTTGCTATACTGTGCGCGGTTCTAATTGCGTTTAAAAAATTCAAGGCGAGACCATGACAGAGCAATTTAATATCGGCATCATTGGCGGCTCCGGTTTGTATCAGATGGCAGCGCTGAAAGATGTACAGGAAATTGAGCTAGAAACACCATTTGGCAAACCGAGCGACCACCTGATTACCGGAACCTTGAGCGGACAGCCGGTGGTGTTTATCCCCCGACATGGACGTGGGCATGTGCTGAATCCGAGCGAAGTGCCGTATCGTGCCAATATCTATGCCCTGAAACTCATGGGAGTTAAATATGTGGTGTCAGTGAGCGCGGTAGGGTCATTGCAGGAAAAATTTGCACCGGGGCATGTGGTGATCCCCGATCAATTGATTGATTTTACAAAGGGCAAACGGGATACGACATTTTTTGAAAAAGGCGTAGTGGCGCATGTGGGAGTCGCCGACCCGACCAGCCCTGAACTACGTGAACCATTAGTCAAAGCAGTTACCGAAGCAGGCGGCACGGTGCATCGCAGTGGCAAACTCATCACAATTGAAGGGCCACGCTTCAGCACTCGCGGGGAAAGCAATCTCTATCGCCAATGGGGACTGGATATTATTGGCATGACGGCCTGCCCCGAAGCATTTTTAGCGCGTGAGGCGGAAATGGCCTATGTAATCATGGCACATGTCACCGACTATGATGTGTGGCGCGAGGGCGAAGAAGCGGTTTCGGCAGCATCGGTATTTGAAACATTCCATCATAATTTGGAGATAGCCCAACAAGCACTGGTCAATTTGGTACCTAAACTGGCGACGATTCAATCGGCGGAAGCGCATCATGCCTTGAAGGGTGCGCGGGCCACGGCGCCGAATCGGATTCCCGATGACTGGCATCGCTATTTTTCGCCCCTGCTGACC
>JAIOHL010000021.1 GCA_019913005.1 Anaerolineae bacterium
CTCCCCAAGCATAGGGAGGGGAGTAAAAGACCTATTGAAGCCCTTCCCTTTGTTAGGGGAAGGGTTTGGGATGGGGTGGTTTTGACCGGATCATTTACCGGGCGAAGCAATCAGCCACCAAGCCGAATTTAATGTAAAAACATAGGCCTATGAAATTGTTGGGGACATTCGCTTTTTTTACACTTGGGGGGCGACGGGGGTTCAAGTAGTGATGTGCAATTCAGGTTGCGGATAGTCGCACATCTGTGCTAAAATTGAGGCCACTATTCTGGTGTGCAGGAGGGCCAAATCCAGTGGGCAACGATTCATTCAACCGCAGTCTACCGACGAACGTCCGATTATGATGTGGCTGCCCGACGAAACAGTTCATAATTACCGGGACCATCAGACATGGATCGCCGCGATTGTTGGGCAGGGGTGAGCCTGAGAGGTGTCTAAAACGCAAGACAGCTCCACCCCATTGCATGGAGAGGGGCTTCAAAAGGCCATTTCGCTCTGCTCGGTTGCTGCGTTGCCTGTTTCGAGCAGGGTCAGTCTGAGCCTGACCCCTACATGGCCGCATCGTCATGCTGTTTTGTAGGGACTTACTCTGTCTGTGTTCCATTTTTGGGATGGCACAGGGCCATCCCCTACGAAGGCCTATAGTGACGCCATTGGATAGGGTGACCCACCACACGTTGAGCTTATCACACCAGCAAGGGATACTGATGAAAACACTTTCACAAGAGGCGGTGCGCGGCTTGATGATCGCCGCACAGGGACTTCAAGACCGTCCACTCACCGAGGCGACCAAGACCGATGTGCGCCAGATCATCCGGCAGATGCACGTGTTGCAGTTGGACACGATCCATGTCATCGCCCGCAGCCAATATCTGGTGTTGTGGAGTCGGCTCGGTGATTATCGGCAGCACTGGCTGGATGAACTCCTAACTGAAGGGGCGCTATTTGAATATTGGTCACATGCCGCTTGCCTGCTTCCAATTGAGGACTATCCGCTGTACCGACGGTACATGCTGGACGGGGTTACGTGGAATGAAAAGCGCCATCGCCAGTGGATGGAGGCTCATGCGGAAGTGGTCGAAAAACTTGTGGCCCATATCCGCGACAATGGCCCGGTACGCTCGGCAGATTTTGAACGCAGCGACGGCGCACAACCGGGATGGTGGAACTGGAAGGATGAGAAGATTGCGCTGGACTTGCTGTGGATGGTGGGCGAATTGATGGTCGCCAAACGCCATAATTTCCACCGCATCTATGATCTGCGCGAACGGGTGCTGCGGGGTGGTGATGATAGCCAAGTGCCGTCACTAGAGGCCGTTCATGAGACCTACGTCCTGAACACGGTCAAGGCATTAGGCGTGACAAAAGCCGCTTGGATCGCTGACTATTTCCGCATGTATAAGAAGGTGGCGCAGGCGGTGATTGAACGATTGGTAAAACGGGGGCAATTGGAGACGGTGCAGGTCGAAGGTTGGGATGTGCCCGGTTATTATCACCCTGATCAGCAGGCGGCGATTGAAGCAGCGGCAGAGGGTCAAATCCCTATCTCCAAAACCACCTTTCTGTCGCCGTTTGATCCGCTAGTGTGGGATCGGGCGCGGGCACTTGAGCTATTCAACTTCGACTACAAAATTGAGGTTTATACGCCTGCTGCCAAGCGCAAATATGGTTATTTCACCTTGCCCATTCTGTATAACAACACGCTGATTGGTCGGCTTGACCCCAAAGCGCATCGCAAAGAGGGCATTTTTGAGGTCAAGGCGCTGCATCTTGAACCGGGGGTAGTCGTGGACGATGCGCTCATCGCTGCGGTAAAATCGGCCTTACATGCCTGCGCCGCGTGGCACAATACCCCGCAGGTAATGGTGCGTGAGGCGACGCAACCCGATCTTGCCCAACGGCTCTCGGAGTAGGGACTGATTGAGTCAATGAGCATAAAACCATTATTCCAAGACCTGTGAATTCCGCATGGACACAAACATCGCAACATGGGAGATACAAGGATGTCATTTAGTTACGCGGAAGAAAGACCATCGGACTCGCCTTTGATTGAGAAGGTCTGGCGCGTCGAGAATGAACAGACCCAAGCGTTCATCTCGCTGGCCGAGAGTCTTTCGGAAATCGTTGTGGCGAAATATGAGGGCAAGCTGATGGTGGCGGTGCGCGGGCCAGAGACCAAAGCAACCCCGGCTATTGTTCCGGCGGACTTTGAGTGTTTTGGTATCGTGTTCAAACATGGCACCTTTATGCCGACGCTGCTGCCGAAAAACCTGCTGAATCGCAGAGACGCTTATCTGCCCGCGACCAATAATCAATCGTTCTGGTTGGATCGCTCGACGTGGGAAATCCCGACTTTTGCGAATGCGGATACCTTTGTTCAGCGTTTGGTGCGGGAAGGGCTACTGGCACATGATCCGGTGGTCGCCTCGGTGTTGCAGGGTCATGCACAGGCCTATTCACCGCGTGCGCTGCAATATCGGTTTTTGCGGGCGACAGGGTTATCGCAGAAGGTGATTCAACAGATAGATCGGGCCAAACGCGCCGTAGCCCTTTTGGAAAGTGGCAAGTCCATTCTGGACACGGTTGATGAAACGGGCTACTTTGACCAAGCGCATCTCACCAACAGCGTAAAACGATTTTTTGGACAAACCCCCGCGCAGATTTTGCGTGAGGCACCCCCTGAATAACACCAAATTCGGATGATCTATCATTTTTGGAACAATGGGTTTAAACCCATTGTTGGCGGGATACTGCTCCTATTCACCCGAATTCGGTATAACTTGCGTTTTTTTCCAAGACCCGATCTTCATCATTGGATTACGCTTCCCATAATACGGAATTCGAGTAAAAGCCAACCCCTTCCCCAAACGTAGGGAAGGGCTTCAAGAAAGCGTTTACTCCCCGCGCTATGCTTGCGATTCCGCAGCGGAGTCTGGGTGATTTTATTGGAGGAGCGTGTCATGGAAAGACACAAGCACTGGGAATATTGTACGATGGTGGCGACCCAGACCCTTGAGAATCGGCTACTGGTGGTCACGTTTTTGAGGGCAGATGGTAAACCAGAAGGTCGGAGTTTGGGTACACCCACGTTGGGCGCTGCGATTGCACTACTTGGCGCAGAGGGATGGGAAATGTGTGGATTTTATACGGTCAATTTTCCCGATGGTCTGGGTCAACAATTTTATTTTAAGCGCCCGATAGACTGAAGTTTGCGTTTTTTTCCAAGAATGTATCCGTTGGGTGGGGTAAGATACAACTATCAAAAACGCACGACATTACATCAAAACAACAAAAGGAAGCATCAACCATGCGAAAACTCGTAGTCACCGAATTTCTGTCGCTCGACGGCGTAATGGAAAACCCGATGTGGACGTTTCCTTATTGGAATGACGAGACGGCCAAGTTTAAGGGCGACGAGGGGGAAGCCAGCGATGCCCTATTGCTGGGGCGCGTGACGTATGAGGGGTTTGCCGCTGTGTGGCCGACAAGCAAGGATGAAGGAGCCGATTACTTTAACGGTATCCGCAAGTATGTGGCCTCCACGACGTTGGACAAGGCGGAATGGAACAACTCCGTGCTGCTGAAAGGCGACCTCGTGCAAGAGATCAACAAACTCAAGCAGCAGGCGGGCAAGAACATCGTGGTGCATGGCAGCGGCAGGCTGATCCAAACCCTTATTCAGCACGACCTTGTGGACGAATACCGCTTTCTCATTTATCCACTGGTGTTGGGC
>JAIOHL010000197.1 GCA_019913005.1 Anaerolineae bacterium
GTACTTGCGCCCTCCGCAGCCGATGGTATGGGTGGTGGTGGTGGCGGCGGCGGTGGCGGTGGTTTGACCAGCGTCAACGTCCGTGAGAACTTTGAACAAACGCCCCTGTGGGCGCCACATGTCGTTACCGATGAAAATGGCAAGGCGTCAGTCTCGATTGACCTGCCCGATAACCTGACGACATGGAAATTGGATGCACGGGCCGTCACGTTGGATACAGAAGTGGGCCAGACCACAACTGAGATCATCACGACCCTGCCCTTGCTAATTCGCCCCGTCGCGCCACGTTTCTTCGTGGTCGGAGATAAGGTTCAGTTGGCGGCAGTGGTCAATAACAATACGACTGAAGCCCAGACCGTACAGGTAATCCTCGAATCCAGCGGTGTCACGCTTGAAAGCGAAGCCACCCAAACTGTAACCATCGAACCCGCCGCTCGCGCACGGATTGAATGGAATGTCGTTGCCGAAGATGTGCCGTTTATTGACCTGACGTTTGGCGTCATCGGGGCGGACTATTCCGACGCGGTGAAACCAACCCTTGCCACTGGCCCGGATGGTACGATTCCAGTCTATCGCTATACCGCACCAGACACAGTAGGCACAGCGGGGATGTTGATGGATGCGGGTTCACGCACCGAAGGCATCAGTTTACCGACACGCATTGACACCAGTCGGGGTGAACTCACTATCCATCTCGACCCATCGCTGGCGGCAACCCTGACAGATTCGTTCGACTACCTTCAGAACTATCCACACCAGTGCATCGAACAAACGGTTAGCCGCTTCTTGCCGAATATCGTCACCTATGCCGCCCTTAAGGATTTGGGGATTCAAGACCCTGAATTAGAAGCGAATCTGTTTGTGGCCCTTGAACAAGCACTTGAAAAACTCATCACCCAACAAAATCCTGATGGCGGGTGGGGCTGGTTTGGCGGCATGGAAAGTAATCCATTGGTGACGGCCTACGCTGCGCTCTCGCTCATCGAAGCACGCGAGGCGGGGCTAACCTATGATGCCAATATGCTGAGTCGTGCCTTGAATTTCGTGCAGAGCGATGTCAAAGCCGTGACGATCAACAGCGACACATGGCAGTTGAACCGGCAGGCGTTTTATGCCTATGTGTTTGCCCGTGATGGCCAAGCCGATCTGAGTCAGTTGACCTCACTCTATGATCAGCGGCTACGGCTGTCGTATATGGCACGGGCCTACCTGCTGATGGTTTATCAACAGGTGAACCCGAATGCTCCTGAAATCGCCGATTTGGTGAGCGACCTAACCAATGCCGCTTTCCTCTCGGCAACGGGGGCACATTGGGAAGAAGAAAATGACGACTGGTGGAACTGGGGCAGCAACACCCGCACCACCGCCGTTGTCTTGGCGGCCCTTGTGCAAGCCCGTCCCGATAATGAGCTTCTGCCAAATGTAGTACGCTGGTTGATGGTAGCACGTGAAGGCGACCACTGGCAATCTACCCAAGAAACCGTGTGGGCCATCATCGGCTTGACCAAATGGATGGTACATACCGGCGAATTGCAGGGCAGTTACGAATACACCACCGATCTGAACGCCGAAAATATCGCCGATACCACCGTCACGCCGGACACCGTGCGCGAAGGTCAAGTTTTGCGGATTGCGGTCAGTGAATTGCTACAAGATGAACTCAACCGTTTGGTGATTGGACGTGGTGAGGGCGAAGGCGTGTTGTATTACACCGCTCATCTCAATATCCGACTGCCTGTGGATGCGGTTGAACCCGTCAGCAAGGGGATTACCGTCACCCGCCAATATTTCTTGGAGGGCGACCCTGAAACCTCCATCACCAGTGCCAAAGTCGGCGACATCATCACTGTCCGCTTGACCATTACCTTGTCAGAGGACATCTACTACTTCGTCTTGGAAGACCCCATTCCCGCTGGAACGGAGGGAGTAGATACCTCACTACTGACGACCAGCCAACGCGCTGAAGGGCCAGATTTGCAGATTGTGTGGGATGACTATGATCCATTCTGGTATTGGGGCTGGTGGTGGTTTGACCGCACCGAACTGCGCGATGAACAGACCAATCTCTATGCCGATTATCTGCCTGATGGCACCTATACCTATACCTATCAAATTCGGGCCAGTGTTGCAGGTGAATTTCAAACCATCCCATCGCACGCCTATGCCTTCTACTTCCCGGAAGTTTTTGGCACATCCAACGGCACCCTGTTCACGGTGGAGGAAAGCGAAACCGAGTAGACCAGCGCTCTGCTTAATCAATTAGCCCCCAGCTTTTACCCCCTTGCCAATCATGCGGTGAGGGGGTATTTTTCTCAGTCCGACCCACGTGGGATTAAGCACTCGACTAATATTTCAATAGTTGCATCCTTCAAATTGACTATAATGGATTCATTCGATATTTCGAGCACTTTGGAGGCGCATCATGCCCGCCCAAGATGAAATTTACCAAAAACATGCCAAAAAATATGATTTGCTGGTCATGCGCGAGGACTATCAAGAGAATATTCTGGCCGCTCTGCGAACCATCTATCCATTGCAAAATGCCGAAGTAGTCGAATTTGGGGCGGGTACGGGTCGGATGACGGGCATTGTCGCCCCTTACGTCAAATCCATTCTGGCAACCGATATATCCGAGCATATGTTGGCCGTTGCAGATGAAAAATTAACCCCACACTATCCCCATCTGCGCTTGGCAGTGGCCGATAATCGCCAGATGCCGATCAAAACCGCCTGTGCCGACATCACCATTGCCGGGTGGAGTTTTGGACATGCGACGGTCTGGTATCAGGACAGATGGCGTGAGGAAATTAGCCTAGCGGTAACTGAGATGAAGCGGGTTTTGCGTCCGGGTGGAGTCGCCGTCATATTAGAAACACTGGGGACAGGCCGTGAAACGCCAAACCCACCCACTGACATCCTTGCCGATTATTACAATTGGATGGAAAACGAGCAGCGGTTTAGTCATACATGGATTCGCACCGATTATCAGTTTGAGTCACCGGCGGAAGCCGATTTTCTGGTGCGCTTCTTTTTTGGCAATGATTTTGCGGACACGGTCATGAAGGATAAGCGCGTCATTTTGCCAGAATGCACCGGCATTTGGTGGCTAACCGTGTAAGGCCAATTGGACGGCTTTCCACACCATATCACCAGCGGTAAAACTCTCGGCGGCGCAATCATTGACGGCCACCCAATGCGGATTGGTCGTCCACTCATCCGCTAAAATGCTATTACGGATCACACCGCCTGTCACCTCAGCCCGAAAGAAAAAATGGAGGGTATGCCAATGTTTGCCGCTTGGGGTCAGGAAGAAATTATCCTGCACATGCACCAACTCGATAATTTTGGCTTCTAGGCCTGTTTCCTCCCATACTTCGCGGATTAGCGCTTCCTCGACTCTTTCCCACACCTCAACCCCACCACCGGGTAAGTCAAATTTGTGGGTGTGGATATTATCCTGCACCAATAATTCGCCTTTGTCATTCAAAATGAGGGCATAGACGCTGGGCCGCCACACCATTTTTTCGACCAGCATCTCGACCTGTTCCCCTTGAACGTTACGCCCTTTGACAAATTCTGGTGGCATAGGCCTTGTTTTATCCTTTGGTCATGAGCGGGGCAATGGCTTGGAAAATCTGGGTTTGGAGGCCTTCAATCACCTGTGAAGTCCCGGTCATCCCGCGCAGACTGTCATATGGAATCATGACACCTGTCCAGCCTTCGGTGTGCCACTGGGCCAGCGGCGGCAGTGGAATATCCAACAATCCGGGAGGGATGGGCCACGCATAGGCATAAAAATAGGGACGTGGTAGGCCTTCACTGAGGGGGGCAAAGCCAAAATTGAGATGAGGCGTTTGTTCACTGGCTTCGTTGGCGGCAAACCACAAAAATGAGAGATCAAAATGATGCGGCCATACAACAATCGGTGACATTAGGCCGTCTAATCGCGCACGGAAACGGGCGGTGGCGGTAAAGATTGAATACAGGGCGTCGGCATAATCTTCAGCCAGCGACGGGCTGATAACAAATGGCTCAGTATCGGATAGTTTGTCAGTGGGCAAGGTAATCGGATGGCCTAGATGGGCCAATAATGCGACGGTGGCCTGAGCTAAGGTGGCTTGGTTGTGCCCAATCAGTGAAATATCAACAGTGGGGCTGCCTGCCGCGCGATACACCAGATGGCTGTTTACAAAATCGAGTACAAATTCACCGCCAATGGGTAATAAACCTGTGCTTAATCCCTCTGGTACGACTTGCAGGCTGTGATGTAAAGAATGGGGCAGCGGCTGAAGTGTCTGCAAGCAAATTTCACGCAGCACTTTGCAGGCGCGGTGCAAGCTATCACGGGTATCGTCCCAAAAATTTAGTTCGGGCAGCAACATAGGGATTTCCTTTTAGGATTATTTTGACGTATCCGAGCGGGGCACAACCGGTATACCGTTGGAGCGCCCCCGCCAACTGACAATGACAAACGTACCCAGCACAATAATCACCATCACCACCAAGCCCAACAATTTATAGAGGCGGCTGGTAGTCAACAGCGCGATACCGCCAAACAAGGCGCTGAACACATAATAGCCTAAGACGATGGTGCGCTGTGAATAGCCCAAATCCACCAAGCGCAAATGTAAGTGTCCACGATCCCCCATCATCGGGTTACGGCCCTCACTCATACGGCGAATGGCTTGCCACGCCAAATCCATCAGGGGCAGCCCCATCACCAGCAAAATGGTCGCCATTTTCGCCCCGCCGATGATGGCAAGGCATCCCAGCGTGAAACCCAGAAAGGTGGCACCACCCCCCATAAAAATTTTGGCGGGGTGGAAATTATAGGGCAAGAATCCCAGTGTTGCGCCAAATAGGGCTAGGGGCAGCAAGCCGACACTAATCTGGTTGAGTTCAAAGGTGGCGTGAAGAAAAATGACGAGTGAGGCAATTGCTCCGACACCCGCTGCTAGGCCATCCAACCCATCCAAAAAATTGACCGTATTCATCATCAATCCCAACCAAAATAGGCTGAGGGTCACGGTTATCCAATAAGGCCAGTCTGATGTGGTGTTCCCGCTAAAAGGGTTATTGAAACTCTCAATAAAAATGAGGAAGGCAACCGCAATGGCAGCAGCAGTCAACTGCGCCAGATAATTGATGATGGGTGAAAAATCGTATTTATCATCAAGGAATCCCATAATATAGATGAAAATTCCGCCGACCAGCAAACCAGTCAGGCGGATAATTTCGTTGGAATCAGTGGTTTCTACGTCGGTGAACTGGGCGACAATCACCGCCATAATAAACGACAGGGCAATGGCTAGGCCACCCAATTTGGAGGTGGGATGTTGATGTAGGCGGCGTCCCCCCGGTTTTGCCAAAATATTGAGCCGATGCCCCAAGCGAATCATCAATGGGGACAGAAGCATTGACAACCCAAAGGCCACCCCAAAGACAATTAAGAACGATGGCCCATGTTTTGACACAATATCTGTCATAATCTAATGCCTATTCAGTGCTTGTGAAAACCCATTAGGCTGTACCGAACTGACGATCTCCGGCATCACCCAAACCGGGCACGATGAAGCCAATCTCATTGAGGTGGTCATCAACGGCGGCAAGGTGAATGGGCACATCTGGGTGTACCGTCGAGAGCTTGTCAATTCCTTCCGGCGCACCAATCAGGCCCACATACTTAATATGGTGGACACCCCAATTTTTCAAGACATCTACCGCCGCGACTGCTGAACCACCTGTCGCCAACATGGGGTCGAGAATCAGGCATAACTGGACAGTCGGCTCAACAGGGAGTTTATTGTAATATTGGACAGGACGCAGAGTGCGTTCATCACGGTAGAAACCTAGATGCCAGACCTGTGCGCCGGGGATCATTTCGAGCATTCCAGCCACCATACCAAGACCTGCCCGCAAAATTGGAACGAGGCCAATCTCTTGCTTTAGGCGATGGCCCGGTGCTTGACCCATTGGCGTGTTAACGGTTAGTCCATCCAGTTCAAGATCGGCAGTCGCTTCATAGCATAACAATTTTGCCATTTCGCCTACCAACTCACGAAATTGGCGGTGTTTGGTTTCGGTGTCTCGAAGCAAGGCAAGTTTGTGCTGCAAAAGGGGGTGTTTGGACACATGCACTTGTGCCATAAGAGTAGTCAGGGGCAATAAATCTTGCGCCTGAAGTGTCCTCCTTCGTGAATTATTCATTAAAATTTTCAATCTCGCCGAAAGATTATACGTGGCGAAGAGGCCCATGTCAAAACATTGTAGATAGGCCTTTTAGCCATTTTGCGCTAGTTGACTTGCCTATAGGACAAGAGTATAATCCCAATGAAGGTTGGCTGATTCATTGATATTGCATTAACACACCGTCAAGGCTAGTTTCTAGCGACTCCAGGAGCATTACACGTCAATGGCGCTTAAAGGTAATCTAGCGGTTTTTACAACCACGCAATTGCTCAACTTAATTAACCTGTCAAAGAAATCTGGAGTCCTTACCATCTACGAAGGTCACAAAACGGGTAAAAAATTGATCATGGGGGACGGTCTTACCCAAATTGATGAAGTCGCTCCCGGCAAAGAAGTCGCCAATCTCAATTTTCAACAGGGGATGCTGGTATTTGCTCAAATGAACGGTAAGGACGGTCATCTTGCCAGTATTTTGCAGCGAGCCGGGAAATTGAATGAAGAACAAGCCCGCACTATCCGCGAGAAAGCCGCCTCGCTCAACGATAAAGGGCTGGCGTTGCGCCTCATCAATGCCAACTATGTGACCAAAAATGATATCGTCCGCAGCATCCAAAAACACGCCGTCAGCATTGTCTTTGACCTGATGACGTGGAAACAAGAACCCTTCGAATTTAAAGAAAATATCGCCCCACCCGATAGTCACATTCTCGTGCCGATTGACCTAAAAAACGTTATTATCGAAGGCACACGCATTATCACCGAGCAAAAACATCTGGAAGAAGAAATCGAAAATCTCGATTTTGCGTTAAAATTCCCAGAGAATCCGGGTGAAAAGTTCAAGAACGTGCAGCTTGGCACGAATGAATGGCGTGTAGTGGGGTTCATCAACGGTAAAAATACCATTCGGCAGATCGGCAAGGCGTGTAACATGACCGATACCGAAATCCGCCGGATTGTTTATGGCTTGTTGCAGGCTGGTTTGGTTCAGATGATTCGACCCCAATCGGCAGAACAACCCAAACGTGGCACAGACCTGAAACGGCAGCAGCCCGCCAATACCCGAATTGAGCGTGATGTCATTCAGCGTCTGATTGTAAAAATTAAGAATACCTAGTTTAGTCATCATTTTTTATCATCCGTGCTAGGGAGGGGGTTACTCCCGGCTTTCATGGTAGAAATGCGAGTAACGAGACACCTATGCAAACTGTAAAAATGGTTATCACTGGCCCTTTTAGTTCGGGCAAAACTGAATTTATTAAATCCATTAGCGAGATCGAGGTTGTCTCGACGGAAAGCCCTATCGCTAAAGATTCGCCGGAATCAATGGAGAAAGCCAATACCACCGTTGCGATGGACTTTGGCCGTATCACAGTGGACGACGATTTAGTGCTGTATTTGTTTGGTACCCCCGGCCAGCGCCGTTTCGACTTTATGTGGGAAATTTTGGCAGAAGGCATGTTGGGTTTCGTGGTCATGGTGGATAGCTCCAAGCCAGAAACGTTCCGTGAAGCCCGCAGCATCTTGGAAACGTTCCGTGCCTATGCCCCAACGCCGTATGTAGTGGCCGCTAACAAACAAGACCACGAAGACGCATGGAAACCAGAAGACTTGCGCATCGCCCTCCGTATTGAGGACGAAAACGTGAAACTGCTGTCCTGTGTTGCCAAGAACAAAGAAAGCGTCAAAGAAGTTCTGTTGGAACTGCTCTATTCAATTTTGGAAGAGATGGACGCGCCAAAATAATCCTTGCAATTGGCGAGGGGCAGCAAACAATTTTTATCTTTTAATCACCAATGCAATCGCTAGGATTATTGCTGTGCCTTTATTGGTAACTGAAGCGCCTAATCCCGGTATTATCCATTATGAAACTTATGGTCGGGGTCGTCCAGTTTTGTTTTTACACGGATGGCTCGGCTCATGGGCTTTGTGGCGTCCCACCATTGAAGCGTTGGGTCAAGAATATAAAACCTATTCCCTAGATTTTTGGGGCTTTGGCGAAAGTCGCGGCTCGGGCGAAAACTCGGCTAATCTCCAGTCTTTTCAGGTAGATAGCTTCGTCGAGATGGTCAGCCAATTTATGGATAAATTGGGCATCCCCAAAGCCGCCGTGGTTGGACACAGTATGGGGGGGACGGTCTCGCTGAACACAGGGATCAAGTACCCCGATAAGGTTGTGAAAGCCTGCTGTATAGGCTCCCCCATCAACGGGAATTCCTTAAACTTGCTGCTCAAGCTCTCCGGTGTACCCGCCTTTGCCTTTATTGTGTGGCGCTTCCCCCCGCTGCTGCGAATGTTCTTACGCATCTACAGCCGCTTTATGGCAAAAGACGGCAAAAAGATGGCGGCGATGATTAACCAAGATGTGTCGCAGGTCACCATGGAATCATTCTTCCAAAGCATTGGTACCCTGCGTGAGACCAACCTCACCGATCAACTCAACAAAATTACCATGCCGACACTGGGGATTTATGGCAAACGTGACATCATTGTAAATCCCAATCAGCGCCATCTCTTGGCAAAAGGTGTACCCCATGCCAAAGTTGTCTATATTGAGGATGCGGGACATTTCCCCATGCTGGATACCCCCGACCTCTTCTTGGAGACGCTGCGGAATTTCCTAAAAATCAAATAGCCCTTATTGCTACCTACCCACATTTTATCCCAACGAGGTGACGCATGACCGAACTCCTCTATCAACTCGATGCGTATCTACGTGAATTTGAGGCTGTCGTTACTGCAATTGACCCCGAAACGAAGGGTGTCATTCTTGATAAAACAGCTTTCTATCCGGGTGGCGGGGGTCAGCAACCCGATGCCGGGGTGTTGATCGCAGGGGATGTTCGGTATGTCGTCAGCCAAGCCAAGAAAAATGGCGATACCGTGCTTCATTTAATCGAAGGAGAGGTGCGTCCTGCTGTCGGTACAACGGTCAAAGGGGTATTGGATTGGGAGCGGCGTTATGCCGCCATGCGTACTCACACCGCCATGCACATCCTGTGTGGGGTGATCTGGCGCAAATTTGGCGTCAGTGTGACGGGAGGTAATATGGAATTGCTCAAAGGGCGCATGGATTTTGAATTTGGCGAACTGACCCGTGACACGATAGCCGAAATTGAGGGCGACATCAATGCCGAAGTAGCGGCGGCGCGTCCAGTGCGGGTAGCGATTCTGCCTCGTGATGAAGCCTTTCAAATCCCCGACCTCATTCGCACCAAAATCAACCTGCTGCCTCCGCAAATCCAACAAGTTCGTACAGTGGAGCTTGTAGGATTAGATTTGCAGGCGGACGGCGGCACCCATGTCCACAATACGTCGGAAGTCGGGCACATCCGCATCACCGACTATCAAAGCAAGGGCAAGGCCAATAAACGGCTCTATATTGAGCTAGACGCATAGGGAAAATTTAGGGAAATCTTATGGAAATTCGCCACGCGACCCCTGACGATTATGCGCCAATTATCAAGGTTATAAATGACTGGTGGGGTGGTCGCCAGATGAGTGATATGCTGCCCAAGCTGTTTTTTGTGCATTTTCAGGACACCAGCTTTATTGCTATTGAGAACGACCAAATTGCAGGATTCCTCATTGGCTTCTTATCGCAAACGTTTCCGAATGAGGCGTATATTCATTTTGTGGGGGTACATCCCGATTTTCGGAAGAAAGGCGTGGGCAAGCTCCTGTACGAGCGTTTTTTTGAAGTGGTTCGTCAGCATGACCGCCAAATCGTGCGCTGTGTCACCTCACCCATCAACCATACCTCGATTGCCTTCCATACCCGGATGGGATTTGTCGCCGAACCCGGCACATTGGTCAGTGAGTCGGGGGTTCCGGCATCCCCCAACTATGATGGGGCGGGGGAACATCGTGTGCGATTTGTCAAGGAAATTTAGTTGAAAACTCCCTAGACACCCCGCTGTAGCGTCCTATAATAGTCGTTAAGTATCAACAAGCTATCAGCGATTGGGACTCATGCTATGCTGACCGACCAAGATTTTGCCCTTGAACGCGAGCATATGGTACGGGAACAACTGATTGACCGCAATATCAGTGACCCACGAGTATTAGATGCCATGCGCCGTGTTCCTCGCCATGCTTTCGTTCCCGATAATCTCCAGTTTGCTGCTTACCGTGACCGCCCCCTCCCCATTGGACATGAACAAACGATTTCCCAGCCCTACATCGTGGCGTTGATGCTTGAACTGCTTCAATTGAGCGGGCATGAAATCATTCTGGAAATCGGTACCGGGTCAGGCTATCAAACTGCATTATTGGCGGAATTGGGTGCTTTTGTCTATTCGCTAGAGCGCAATCTCGATCTTGCCGAAAGAGCAGGCGAACGCTTGGCCGACCTCGGTTATCACAATGTCGAAGTCCTACCCGGCGATGGCAGTCAGGGTTTGGCAGATATGGCTCCGTTTGATGCAATTATCGTCAGTGCCTGTTCCCCCTCGATTCCCGGCCCCCTCCGTGCTCAGATGCGCGATAACGGACGGATGACAATTCCAGTTGGCTCGATGGAAAGCCAATATTTGGAGCGGGTCTGGCGCACAGGCGATACTTGGCACATTGAACGCCTAATCCCGGTGATGTTTGTGCCGCTTTTTGGACGCTATGGTTTTACGGGACGCTAAACTATAGATGTTTAACAAGAAATAGAATACCAAAGAGGCAATTTGTTATGATGCGGTTGCCTCTTTTTCATTCGATTTGGATCAATCAGTGCATTTCAAATTGGGCCGTCTCGGTTGATCCTGCCAGAGCCGCTGTCGAAGTCGCCCCACTCGTGATGGTCAAGAGTACCTGATCAAAATATCCCGTACCCGATTCCCGTTGATGGCGTGTCCCGGAATAGCCATATTGCTCGGCAGCGAATTCTTGCTGCTGCAATTCGACATAGGCGCTCATCCCGGATTGGGCGTAGCGTTGCGCCAAGTCGAAGGTGTGATAATTGATCGAGTGCCAGCCCGCCAATGTGATAAATTGGAATTTGTAGCCCATCGCTCCCAGTTCGCGCTGAAACCGAATGATCGTGAGGTCATCCAAACGACGTTTCCAATTGAAAGATGGGGAGCAGTTATAGGCCAACATCTTATCGGGGTACTGTGTGTGAATAGCCTCAGCAAATTGACGGGCTTCATCCAAATCGGGCATGGAGGTCTCGCACCAAATCAAATCCGCATAGGGGGCATAGGCCAAGCCCCGTGCAATCGCAGATTCGATACCGGGTCGCACCATAAAATAGCCTTCGGGGGTGCGCTGCCCCGTCGTGAATTGATGGTCGTAAGGATCAATATCACTCATCAAAAGGGTCGCACTATTAGCATCAGTACGGGCGATCAAAACCGTCGGCACATCCAATACATCGGCGGCTAAACGCGCGGCGGTGAGGGTACGGATAAATTGAGAGGTCGGAATCAAAACCTTGCCACCTAGATGCCCACATTTTTTCTCCGCCGCCAATTGATCTTCAAAATGAACGCCAGACGCCCCTGCTTCGATCATGGATTTCATCAATTCAAACGCATGGAGAGGGCCACCAAAACCCGCTTCAGCATCAGCCACAATCGGGGCATACCAATAGGTGCTGTCATCGCCCTCGGCCCGATGAATCTGGTCAGCGCGGGTCAAGGCGTTGTTGAGGCGCTTAATCAAATTCGGGACACTATTGGAGGGATAGAGGCTCTGGTCAGGATAGGTCTGCCCGGCTAAATTAGCATCGGCGGCGACCTGCCACCCACTCAGGTAAATGGCTTTCAAACCAGCACGTACCATCTGAACCGCTTGTGCCCCGGTCATTGCGCCCAATGTGTGGATATAGGGTTCATCTCGTAACAATGACCACAACCGTTCGGCCCCAACCTGTGCTAAGGTGTGTTCGACCAAAATCGAAGCACGCAACCGAAGCACATCCATTGCACTATAGGGGCGTTGAATACCCTGCCAACGCGGATTGGTTTGCCACTCACGTTCTAGTTGCTGCTCTTGCTGTTGGATGGTAGTTTTTGGCATGGCGTCCTCTCACATGAATTCAATTATTGGAAATTTGGTGAATCCCGATCTATTGTGAATAATGGTACAAATTCGGATTATGGGTTAAAACGCATCTTTCGATAGTTTTTGAAAAGCAGATGGGTAGGTCAGTCGGTCAATACTCCCCACCCGGTTGTGTAGGATTTCACAGATCGCCGTTTTGAGGTAAGGTATCGCTTTTGGAGTTTTGTGAGGTTAGATAAATTGCCCCCGAAAAATGAACTTGCCTCGCGGCGGATTCTCTCAGTCACAGAGGAAGAATTAAGCCGCATCGTCTTAGATATTCATGATGGGCCAGTCCAGAATTTGTTCGCGGCCCTCTCGCTCATTACCCGCCTACAAAACGAGATTTCCCATCTGTCCTTTGAGCAATTACAATCAGCAGGAGTTGGCGAACTTATCCCAATTGTGGGGCAAGTGGAGAAATTGATTGAAAACTCGCTGCACGAAATAAAATTCTTTTTGGGGACTTTTCGTCCACCCGAATTCCACCGCCGAACACTGGCTTCGATTGCCGAGGGGTTGGTGTATCAGCATGAGGAATGGACAGGTTGCACCGTCGAGTTGAATATATTGCCCCTCCCAGAAAACATTTCCCTGCCCAGCAAAATCGCACTGTATCGGATTTTTCAGGAAGCACTTTCGAACGGATTTCGCCATGCCGGGGTAGACCGCCAGTGGGTAAAATTATGGAGTGAGGGCAACATGATTTGTTTGGAGGTGATAGATGAGGGCAAAGGTTTTGACCCACCACCACTTGAAGGCCCAACCGCCACCGAACAGGAAGCCCATATCGGCCTGCGCGGGATGCGTGACCGCGTGGCCCTGCTTGACGGCACATTTCAATTGACCAGCAGCCCCGGTAAAGGGACTCAAATTTTAGTGAAGATACCCGCCTATGTCTGAAAAAATTCGTCTCATGCTTGCCGATGACCATGCGCTGGTATTGCAGGGATTAACCACTCTGCTTGAACAAATCCCGGATATGGAAGTCGTGGCGACGGCCCATAATGGCGACGAGCTATTGAACCTCTTAGGCCAGCAACAAGTTGATGTAGTGGTCATGGATTTACAGATGCCCTATCACGGGCTGACGGCGCTGGCGGAAATCCGCAAACGTGGCATGGCGGTGCATGTGCTGGTACTGACCGCTTTTGGGGATGGGGATAGCATCCGGTCAGCGCTTGAATTGGAGGCGGAGGGGTTCGCCCTTAAAACAGAATCCCCGACACAGACAGTCGAGGCGATTCGACAGGTGGCACAGGGGCGGTTAGTCTTTCCGCGTGCTGCCCAACGCTGGTTGGCAGTACAGCAGAAGCCTCAGATTCAAGCCGAAAGCCTGCTGTCGCCGCGTGAATCGGATGTCTTGAAACAAGTAGCACGTGGGCTGACCAATCCAGAAATTGCGGGTCAGTTGAATGTCAGCGAAAATACCGTGCGTTTTCACCTGAAAAATATTTTTGAGAAATTGAGAGTCACCAATCGCACTGAGGCCGCCGCGTGGTTTTTTCAACAGGGTGGCTCAGTCGAATTGTAATGGGGGAAATCCATGTTAACGATTGAGGACGCGGACATCATTCAAGGACTTCGACGTGGTGATGAGAGTGTCTTTGCATCCCTGTTTGATGGCTATCAAAACTCACTGCTCCGCTTGGCATTGATGTATGCCGCCGACCAGCGCCTTGCCGAAGAAATTGTCCAAGAGACATGGCTGGCGGTCTTAAAAGGCATACATCGCTTTGAGGGTCGTTCGGCACTCAAAACATGGATATACAGCATCCTCATCAATCGAGCCAAAACCGTCGCACAACATGAAGGCCGCTATAATAACTTGACACTATCGCTGGATGAGCAACCGGAATCAAACGAGCCGTCCGTACCAGTAGATCGGTTTCACCCAGACGACGATCACCCCTATCCGCATCATTGGTTGAACGGCCCATCAGACTGGGGTGACCTCCCCGAAGACAAATTACTATCGGATGAGACCCAAAAGGTGATTTTAGCCGCGATTGATGGTCTGTCCCCAAACCAGCGCGAAGTGATTACCCTGCGTGATATTGAAATGCTGTCGTCGGAAGAAGCCTGTAACATCTTAGGGATTAGTGAGTCTAATCAGCGGGTTTTGCTACATCGAGCACGGGCCAAAGTACGGCAGGCATTGGAAGGATATTTGGAGCGATAAGGCGCAACTATGGACGAACACGATTTAACCTGCCAAGAATTGGTAGAACTGGTTACGGATTATTTGGAAGGGGCATTGCCTGAAACGCAGTTCAAGCGTTTTGAGGAACACCTCTCCGGTTGTCATGATTGTCATCATTATTTCGACCAGATGCGGTTTACCATCCGTCTGGTGGGTCGGCTTTCCGAATCACACTTGAGTTCCGGGGCCAAAGATGAACTTCTCGACTTGTTCCGCGATTGGAAAAAAGAACTGCCCGAACAGGAAAAACCAGAAAACTTAGAAGAATAGTTGGTTATTTCATCCAAATGTATTGACAGAAAAATTGGACTGCGTTATCTTTTTGCCCACTTACAAAGTATCAACGAGCAATTAATCAACATGACCATTTCATCTGTGACTTTGAAAAAAGGCAAAAAACCGAATCACACCTAACGGGTGGTTTTTGTGTTTTGCCAACAAGGGCACAGCCAAAAAGCAGATACTGAATGCCACCCAACGCGGTGGTTTTTTGTTTTTAGGGGTCATAGGTAACAGGGAAATTAGCATGATTTTTATAGACAGCATCAGCAAAAAAGCGAAAAAACCGAACACCCGCTGGCGGCGATTAGCCCGACAGTGCGCTTGATGCTGGATTGAGTGAAATCAACCACCGCGCCCTCTCTGGAATATCGCCAGAGGGGGCGTTTTTGTTTCATAGCCAAGTGTTCAATCAATAGGAGCGTTTCAAAATGAGCAATAACAATGTCGAATGTCTGGAATGTGGTGCAGATGTACGAGTGCCCGGCAATGTGATGCAGGGTGAAATTTTGAAGTGTGGGGACTGTGGCATTGAGCTAGAAGTCACTGAACTGAACCCCCTGACCATTGACCTCGCGCCGATGGAAATGGAGGACTGGGGCGAATGAGCGCCAGAATCGGAATTTTGTGCAGCCGCGTCCGCATCGAAGAAAAGCTGTTGTTCGCGGCCTTTGAAGAATTGGGCATCAATCCTGTGCGGTTGGACGAACGTGAGATGATTGCACGGATCGGCGAATTTGCCCCGGAAGTGGATGTGGTGTTGGAACGCAGCATCAGCACCTCGGCGGGATTGGTCGCGGCCCAATTGTTGGAAGCGGCCCATATCCCCGTCATCAATAGCCATGCCACCGCCAGTACCTGCGCCGATAAGATTCGCACCACGATTGCGCTGGCTCAACAGGGCGTACCGCAGCCGATTACCGAAGTCGCCATGAGTGCCGAATCCGCCCTTGCCGCGATTGAGCAGATGGGCTATCCGGTTGTCCTCAAGCCCCCGATTGGCTCATGGGGGCGTTTGTTGGCACGGGTCAATGATCGGGACGCCGCCGAAGCCATCCTTGAACATAAAGAAACGCTCGGCGGGGTCAGTCACCAGATTTATTACATTCAGGAATATATCGAAAAGCCCGCCCGTGACATCCGCGCTTTTGTCATCGGCACTGAAACCATCTGCGCAATCTACCGCAACTCACTCCACTGGATAACCAACACGGCACGCGGCGGCAAGGCCAGCAACTGCCCCATCACCGATGATATTGCCGAAATTTGCCAAAACGCGGCGTTGGCAGTCAGCGGCGGTCAAGGGGGCATCTTGGCGATTGACTTGCTGGAAGACCCCGAACGCGGTTTGCTGGTCTGCGAAGTCAATCACACGATGGAATTCCGCAACAGCATTGATACAACGGGAGTCAATATCCCGCTACGTATGGCCCAGTTTGTGCTGAACGGCGTCGAGGTGGTGCGATGAGCCGGTTGCAAGTTGGCATCGTTGGGGCATCGGGCTATACCGGCGGGGAGTTATTACGGTTGCTCAGTCAGCACCCGCAGGTAGAGGTTATGCAGGTGACGGCGGGACGGAATGTGGGCAAGTTTGTCCACAACGTCCATCCCCATTTGCGGGGTCAGTTGAATCTGCAATTTATCGCGGATGAGGGTCTGCAACCCTGTGATATATTGTTTCTCGCACTGCCACATGGACAAGCCCAACAGTCTATCGAACACTACGCCACCCTCGCCCCGCGTATCATTGATCTCAGTGCCGATTTCCGCCTCCGCAACCCCACCGATTACGCCACCACCTATGCCCATGACCATCATGCACCGACATGGTTAGACCGTTTTGTGTACGGTCTACCGGAAATTAACCGCCAAGCCTTAATCGGCACGAATTACGCCAGCGGGGTCGGCTGCAACGCGACGGCGACCACATTGGCGCTGTGGGCATTAGTCAAGGCTGGAATTTTGAATGCCGACCAACCGATTTTTGCCGATATTAAGGTGGGCAGCAGTGAAGCAGGCAGCACACCGACCCCCGCCAGCCATCACCCCGCCCGCAGTGGCATCGTGCGCCCCTTCCAACTCACCGGACATCGGCATGAGGCTGAAGTGCGGCAGGCCCTACATGAGTGTGGGGATTTTGATGTACGGATGGCGGTGACGAGTGTCGAAATGGTGCGCGGGGTGGCAGTGGCGGCGCATATCACCCTCCCTACCGGACTACGTGAACGGGATTTGTGGCAGGCGTATCGCGGCGCATGGAAGGGGGAGTCGTTTGTCCGTATCGTGCATGAACAAGACGGCCTGCATCGTCACCCGGAACCACGTCTATTGGCAGGGACGAATTATGCCGATATTGGTTGGGAATATGACCCTACTACCGGACGGACGGTGTTGCTGGCGGCAATTGACAATCTGGGTAAGGGCGCGGCGGGAAGCGCTGTGCAATGTATGAATTTGATGTGTGGATTCGACGAAACAACCGCATTGACCTTTGGGGGAATTTATCCATGACATACGTATTGAAGATCGGGGGCGGCGCAGGGGTTGACCAACACGCCGTCATCCGCAATTTAGCCGAACGCATTCAAGCTGGCGAACGCTGGGTTTTGGTACATGGCACCAGTGCCGCCGCCAACGAATTAGCCGTCCGTATGGGGGTTGAAGTGCGTACTATCACCAGCCCCGGCGGGCATGTCAGCCGCTACACAGATGCCCAAATGATCGGCATTTATGGGATGGCAGCCGCCTCGGTGAATCAGCAACTGTGTTCCGAATTATCGGGATATGGCGTGCGGGTCGCGGGATTAACTGGTCCAACTGCCATCACGGCCCAACGTAAGCAGGCCATCCGCGCTATTCAAAATGGGCGACCTGTCGTCATTCGGGATGATTTTTCGGGCCGCATTACAGGCATTGACCATGATTTGCTTGAATCGTTATTGGATGCAGGCTACACCCCGGTCATCGCACCTTTGGCGATTGGAGAAGCGGGTGAGTCGTTAAATGTAGACGGTGATTTAATCGCCGCCACCGCTGCCCGTTCGCTTAATACCGATTTGCTCATGATTTTAAGCAATGTGCCCGGCTTGCTGCGTGATGTAAATGACCCGACCTCGGTGATTGAGCATTTCGCCTTACACGAAATCGAGCGTTATGAGAATTTCGCAGCGGGGCGCATGAAGAAGAAGTTATTGGCGGCGCGGGAAGCAACGGTTGAGCAGGTTATCTTGGCTGATTCTCGCCTAGAAAATCCGATTGACACGGCACTTGCGGGTGCGGGCACACATATTTGGCGGGAGGGGCAGCATGTTGGACACCACGCTTGATACTCTTGCCCTTGAACAAGCCCACACCAGCGGCGTCTACATGAAGCGCGACCTGCAAATTGTACGCGGTGAAGGGGCTTATCTTTATGACCCATCAGGTCGGCGTTATATAGATTGCGTTGGGGGGCAGGGGACGGCCAATTTAGGCCATGCCCACCCCACGATTGTCACTGCCATTCAACGGCAGGCCGCCGAACTCATTTCATGCCCCGAACTTTTCCACAACCCGATACGGGCGCAGTACCAAGCCGCCTTGTGTGAGGCCGCTGGCATGAATCGCGTGTTTCTATGCAACAGCGGGGCAGAGTCGGTGGAGGCCGCCATCAAGTTTGCACGGGCCAGCACTGGACGGACGGGCATTATTTCGACCATGCGCGGCTTTCATGGGCGCACGTTTGGGGCGCTCAGTGTCACATGGAACAAGTCGTATCGTGAACCCGTTGAACCGCTTGTGCCGGGGATTAATTTTGTGCCGTTCAATAATATCGAGCGCTTGCAGGCTGCGCTGAATGATTCGGTGGCGGCGGTAATTGTTGAAGTTATGCAGGGCGAAGGCGGCGTCTATCCAGCCGAACAAGGGTATTTGCAGGCCGTTCAAGAATCATGCCGGGAAAACGGGTCACTATTGATTGTAGACGAGGTGCAAACCGGATTTGGGCGCACCGGAAGCCTCTTTGCTCATCAGCAGGACGGCATCACACCCGATTTGCTGTGCCTCGCCAAGAGTATCGCAGGGGGCTTGCCAATGGGGGCGGTCTTGATTGGCGAACGGGTGAATACACTTGCCCCATCGCTCCACAGCAGCACGTTTGGCGGCAATCCGTTGGCGTGTGCGGCGGCACTGGCGACCCTTGATGTCCTGCAAAACACGGATGTGATTGAACAGGCCCGTCAGCGTGGCACTGCCGTGATGGAATATTTACGGAATACTCTCCCCGAAAGCGTGATACGCGAGGTGCGTGGACGAGGGTTGTTGATTGGGATTGAACTCCGCGATAAAGCCGCACCATTTTTGCGCCGACTACAAGAGGAGGGCGTGTTGGTACTGACCGCTGGCCCAACTGTTTTACGACTGCTACCCCCACTTGTGATTAGTGAATCCGATTTATGGGAAGTCATTTCGATTATCGAAAGGGTGTTGACCGATGCCGCTTAACCAATTTGCCATTATTGAAAGTACCTTACGCGAAGGGGAGCAGTTTAGCACGGCGACTTTTTCCACCGCGCAAAAGCTGGAAATCGCTGGACTGCTGGATGATTTTGGGGTCGAAATGATCGAAATGACCTCCCCTTGTGCCTCCCCTCAAAGTGAGGCCGATATTCGCGCCGTCAGTAATCTAGGATTAAACGCCCGTATTTTGACCCACATCCGCTGCAATCGGGATGATGCGATTCGTGCATTGGATACGGGTGTGCATGGACTGGATATTGTGATCGGCACGTCGCCCCAACTCATGCAGCACAGTCATGGCAAGAACATCAACCAGATTATTGACCTTGCCGCCGATGTGATGTGCTTTATCCGCGAACAAGCCCCAGAGATTATCCTGCGCTTCAGCACCGAGGATACCTTCCGCAGTCGAGAAGCCGATTTGCTGCGGGTGTATCTCGCCGTTGCCGATCTCGGCATGGTTAATCGCTTGGGCGTGGCGGATACCGTCGGGGTCGCCATGCCACAGCAGGTGTATCAGATGGTCAATCAACTGGTACGGCTGACCGGGTTAGATGTCGAATTTCATGGACATAATGACAGCGGCTGCGCGATTGCCAATGCGTGTGCCGCGTTGGAAGGGGGAGCAACCCATATTGATACCACCATTTTGGGCATCGGCGAACGTAATGGCATCACGCCATTGGGCGGCCTCGTGGCGCGGTTGTACACCCTCAATCGAAATTATGTGACCAAATATAACCTCCGCCTGCTGCCCCAATTGGATCGGCTCATCGCGGATATTTGTGAAATAGGCATCCCCTTTAACAATTACATCACCGGGGCCAGCGCCTTTATCCACAAGGCCGGGATTCATGCCAAAGCGGTGCTGGCTGATCCCACTACCTATGAAATTTTGTGCCCTGAAGAATTTGGGCTAAATCGGGAAGTGGCGATTGGGCATCGGCTGACAGGATGGAATGCCATCCGAGAACGGGCGCTGTCTTTAGGGGTTAGTTTGGAAAACGCGACCCTGCAAGCCATTACCCAAGACATCAAGCGTCGTGCCGATGTACGCCCCCTGACCTTGCCTGAAGTAGATGCGCTCATTAGGGAGGCGGCAAACGTATGAGTGGCAAGACCTTTGTCGAGAAAGCATTAGCCCGTGCCGCCGGGGTCAGTGAGGCCAGCGCCGGGGACATTTTGGATGTGCGGCCAGACATGATTTTCAGCCATGATAATTCGGCTGCCATCCGCCGCATTTTTGAAAAAATCGGGGCGAAAAATATGGCACGGCCCGACCGGATAGCCATTACGCTCGACCATGCCGTTCCCGCCCCAACCACGCAGCACGCCCAAAACCATGCCGAAATCCGTGAATGGATTAAGCAGCAGAGTATCCAACATTTTTTTGAGGTAGGGCGCGGCATTTGCCATCAGGTGATTAGCGAAGAAGCGCTGATTCTACCCGGCGAAGTCATCTTAGGAGCAGACAGCCACAGCACCCATTTTGGCTGGTTAGGGGCATTTGGAGCAGGTGTAGGTCGGACAGAAATGGCAGCATTATGGGCAACAGGTGAACTCTGGCTACGTGTGCCGGAAGCCATGCGCGTAACGCTGACGGGCCGCTTGCAACCCGGCGTCACCGCCAAAGACATCAGCTTGCGAATTTTGGGGGATAGGGGTGTCGAAGGTGGCCTCTATCGTTCAGTGGAATTCGCTGGGGATACCCTCAGCACCCTCTCATTGGATGAACGGCCCGTCCTGCCGAATGTCATGGCCGAATTTGGCGCGAAAAATGCCTATATGCCGCCCGACGAAGTAGTATTCAATTATTTGGAGGCCCGCCGCACCCGCGATTATACGCCGCTGTATCCTGACCCTGACGCGCATTATGAAGTCGAATATGCGCTGGATGTCAGCCAACTCGAACCCCAAATCGCGCTTCCTCACCAACCCGATAACGTCGTGCGGTTGTCGGATGCGATTGGTGAACCTGTCCAGCAGGCATTTATCGGCACGTGTACCAATGGGCGACTGGAAGATTTGCAGGCGGCAGCGGACGTCTTGCGTGGTCATCAAGTGGCTTGTCGGTTGGTGGTCATTCCCGCCAGTTCGCAGGTGTTATTAGAAGCGGCCCGTTCCGGCATTATCGAGACTTTGTTGATGGCAGGAGCGACCATTGCCACCCCCGGTTGTGGGCCATGTATGGGCAATCATATGGGTATCCCCGCGCCAAATGAAGCCACCATCAGCAGCGCCAATCGCAATTTTAAGGGTCGCATGGGTACACCCGAAGCACCTGTTTATCTCGCCAGCCCGTATGTCGTCGCCGCCAGTGCCATTTGTGGAGTCATTGCCGATCCGAGGGAGTTTTTATCATGAGCATTCACCGCTGTTGGGTTTATGGAGATAACGTCAATACGGATGTCATTTTCCCCGGCAAATATACGTATACCCTCAAGACGCCGGAAGAAATCGCGGCCCATGCGCTGGAAGACCTTGATACAACCTTTGCCGCTAATGTACGTCACGGAGATGTGATCGTCGCGGGGCAAAATTGGGGCTGTGGCAGTAGCCGCGAACAAGGTGTCACCGCACCCAAATATGCTGGGGTAGATATTATCATCGCCGCTTCGTTCAGTCGCATCTATTTTCGTAACTGCATCAATCAAGGCGTGCTGCCGATTGTCTGCCCCAACCTGAATACACTGGTGCAAACCGGAGACACCATTGAAATTGATATAACCAATGGACAAATTCACGCGGCGGGGCAAACTTTTACCTTCCCACGCCTATCCCCCTCTGTGCAAGCCATTTTGGACGCGGGCGGGTTGGTTCCCATGTTGCAGCGTCGTTTCGCAGGAGAAAACTAAACATGACCCAGATCATTACCTATATCAATGGCGACGGCATCGGTCAAGAAGTGATTCCTGCCGCCCGTCAGGTGGTCGAAAGTCTGGGCTTACCGCTGGAATTTCGAGAGGCAGAGGCGGGTTTTGGCACATTTGAAAAAACAGGGAACGCCCTGCCACCTGAAACTTTAGCCTTATGTCAGCAAAGTGATGCGGTGTTGTTTGGGGCAACCAGTTCACCCATGACCAAGACCCCCGGCTATCAAAGTCCGATTTTGACCCTGCGCCGCCATTTTGATTTATTCGCCAATCTGCGTCCGGCAGTCAGTGAAAATATTGACTTACTGATTGTGCGTGAAAATACCGAAGGGTTATATAGTCGGCGCGAACGGGTTGAGGATAATGGGCAAACCGCCATTGCCGAACGGGTCATTACCGCCCGTGCCTCGGAGCGCATTATACGGGTAGCCTGTCAACAAGCCACGCAGCGTCGCCGACAACTGACCATCGTGCATAAAGCCAATGTCCTTTCGGAGACCTGTGGCTTATTTCGGCGGGTGGCGTTTGAGGTTGTCAAGGAATTCCCCGATTTGACTGTGAATGAATTATTGGTGGATACGGCAGCAATGAAGTTGGTGCAGTCTCCGCAAAATTTTGATGTCATTGTCACCACCAACCTGTTTGGCGATATTCTGAGCGATTTAGCGGCAGGATTAACGGGTGGGTTAGGCATTGCCCCATCCGCGAATATCGGCGTCGGACGGCCTGCGGTCTTTGAACCTGTGCATGGCAGCGCCCCCGATATTGCCGGACAGGGCATCGCCGACCCGCGTGCCGCCATCCTCAGCAGCGCTATGATGCTTGATTATCTTGGCTACACCAAAATCGCCGAACAGGTACGGCAGATTACTTATCAAACGGCTCATCAAGGGACAACCCAAGCCACGACACAAGCCATCATCCACCAATTGCTAGAGGTTGCCGTCCATGCCAAGTGAATTATTAGTGGAATTGGTCAGCCGCTACAGCCCATCTCGTTATGAAACCTCCGCCGTCGAATATTTGGTGGCATGGATGCAAGCGCATGGGTTTGAAGCGCACATAGATGAGGTCGGCAACGCTTTTGGGCGACGGGGGTCAGCCGATGCACTCCATACCTTAATACTGCTAGGGCATATAGACACCGTGCCGGGGGAGATTCCGGTGAGGATAGAAGATGGTCTCCTATACGGGCGTGGCAGTGTGGACGCCAAAGGGTCATTGTGTGCCTTTGCCGATGCTGCTGCCCTTGCGACGATTCCCGATGGGTGGCAGGTGATCGTCGTGGGCGCAGTCGAGGAGGAAATTGCCACCAGCAAAGGCGCACACCATATCCGTGACCAATTTTGCCCAGATTTGTGCATCATCGGCGAACCCAGTGGCGCTGACCGGATTACATTAGGTTATAAGGGGCGGCTGTTGGTGGATTTCTCACTGACCCGGCCCCTCGCGCATACCGCACGGCCTGAACCCAGTGTCGGGGCGATTGGGACAGCCTTTTGGAATGATGTTTTAACTTGGTGCTGGGTACAAAATGAAGGCCGTACCGCCCATTTTGATCAGGTTACGCCACATCTCCGCAGCATCAATACCGAGTCGGATGGCTTTCAGGATACCGTGCGCTTGACCGTCGGTTTTCGATTGCCACCCCATCACACCCCGGCCAGCGTATTTGCCGAAATCAGCCGATTCGCCCCACCGGATGCCGCCCTCCACCCTTATAGCATGGAACAGGCCTATCAGGGGGATAAAAATAACGTGTTGGTACGGAGGATGCTGGGTGCTATTCGAGGTCAGGGGGCGCGTCCGGCCTTTGTTTTAAAAACAGGCACCAGCGATATGAATGTGGTCGGCGCGAAATGGAACTGTCCGATTGTGGCGTATGGGCCGGGGGATAGCAATCTTGACCACACGCCCAATGAACATTTGCCCCATGCCGAATATGATAAAGCGGTAGCTGTACTGCGTCATTTGATTGAGCATCTTTAGGGAAACACTACCTGCCCGGTTTGGCGTGTATCATAACCGGGCTGTTTACCCAATAATTGATGAAAACGGGGGTCATGCAAGGCGGCAAGAAGATTTTGGATGCCGAGGTGTGATTGGTAAACATCGGGGATCACTAAATCGTACTGCTCCCAGCCAAACGGGATAAAATCCAACCCCATCGCAGATGCCGCACTCCGTACCCCCATCCCGCAATCCGCCACCCCCGAAGCAACCGCCGCCGCGACTGCCAGATGGGTAACTTCTTCATGGTCATAACCTGCGATAGCTTCTGGCGAAATCCCCTGCCGTTGCAATTCGTAATCCAACAGCAAACGTGTTCCTGCCCCGCGCTGACGATTGACAAACCGGACTCGTGTTAAATCAGCAACTCCATAAATGTGATGAGGATTACCCGCCGCCACGATAAACCCCTGTTCACGATGCGCAAAATTGACCAGCGTCACCGCTTCGTTGGGCAGATATTTGCCAAGATAGGGGATGTTGTATGCACCTGTTTGGGGGTCAAGCAGATGAATTCCAGCGAAATGGGCCTCTTGACGACGCAGGGCCACCAAACCACCAATTGACCCAACATTCGCCGAGGTCAGCCGATAACCCGGATAGTGGGTCGCTAGAAATTCCGCCAATAAATCGAGCATCGGGTCATGACTGCCCATCGCCAAAATGGTTTGCTGAATCTCGTGCAAGGGGCGATAGAGCCGCACATCCATCAGTTGGCCCATATCTACCCCTTCGCTGAAACGTGGAATATGCGCGAGGCCATCCGCTTTGACCAGTGATGTAATCACCCCCGCACCGCGATTTAAAGGACTTGCCAGCAACCGTTCACCCACCTGTGCCAATGTCACCCGTACAAAATCATCATCACCGATGGGGGATAATAATTTGCGCGTCACGATGGCTTGGACACGTGGACGGGTAGATATAGCCGAGGGCTGCCCCAACCAATTTGCGAGGATGGGCTGAATAAAAATTTCGCCTGTCAACGCGGCACTAACCGGATAACCGGGGACACCCATCACGGGGATGTTTTCAATCTGGCCGATAATCACGGGATGGCCCGGTCTGACCGCAATGCCATGTACCAACAATTGGCCCATTTCTCGAATAATCGAGGCGGTGAAATCTTTGCTGCCCGCCGATGAGCCAGAGAGCACCAAAATCAAATCGGGCTGCTGTTGGATGTCCTGTTCCAATGCTGCACGGATTTTGTCGGGCGTATCCGGCACGATGTCGGTAATGGTGGCAAGCGCACCCGATTCTTGAATCTGACCCGCCAGCACCAAGCTGTTGTATTCGATAATCTGGCCCGGTTTAGGGGTCTGGGTGATGGGGACAAGCTCACTGCCCGTCGGGATAATCTGAACACGCGGCTGACGGCGTACCGACACCGTTGAATACCCGCACCCCGCCATCGCACCCAAATCTACCGGACGGATTTTGTGATTGGCAGGCAGCACCAATTCGCTGACGACCATATCCTCTCCCATCAGCCGCACATGCTGGCGGGGTACGACGCTGGCCCGAATTTCAATCTTGTCGGGGGCAAGTGCCTGCACGTCCTCGATTTTGATAACGGCATTGGTATCAGGCGGTAGCGGATCACCTGTATTGATAGCGAAGGCTTGTTGGCCCACCTGCAAAATAATCGGGCGAGTCTCGGTGGCGTGCAGGGTATCTTCGGCCTGAACCGCATAGCCATCCATCGCGGCGCTGTGATAATGGGGGGATGAAAGTCTAGCCCACACAGCGGCGGCGGTGATCCGGCCCAGTGCCTGTGCTAAGGCGATTTCTTCACCTGCCAATGGCGATGCTTTGCCGACTTGATCAAGGGCCAGCATCAATTTGGCCTGCGCCTCATCTAGCGGAATATCTTCAAGGTAGATGTTACGTTCAGCCATTAAACACCATCACTTCGACGGGCGAACCCGCTTTAAGGCCGTTGCTATTCAGCGGGATATGCACCACACCATCGGCCCGTACCAGCGTAAAAATAAGATTCGACTTACCAAACAACGGTTTGGCCTGCCAACCACCCTCGCACTCAATTAACCGCACAGGAATGGTATCTTCCCGGCCTGTCACCGAGGCGATATTGTGGGTCAGGGTCGCTTGGACAAACATCGGGCGGGGTGATTTTTGACCCAAAGCGTAACGAATCAAGGGGACGACGATTTGCCGCGCTACCAAGAGGGCCGATACGGGATTTCCCGGTAGACCGATGACGGGTTTGCCGTCGCAGACCGCCAATATGCTCGGTTTGCCCGGTTTGACTGCCAAGCCATGCTGCAAAATCCCCGGTTGACCCAAACGGGTAATCACATCACGGGTCAGGTCGCGGCTAGACACGGAACTCCCCGCCGTCATCAGCAGCATATCCACTTCGTCAAATCCAGCACGGGCGCGGGTGTGATAATCATCGGCGTCATCTTGGGCAATTCCCAATAAAATTGGATGTCCGCCCGCCGCTTGTACCAATGCTGCCAACATCGGCCCATTAATGTCGCGGATTTGACCGGGGGCAGGAATCGCTTCGGCGGGTACTAATTCATCACCGCAACTCAAAATGCCCACACGCGGCGGCTGAATGACCTTGATGGCTAACACTCCCACCGCCAACAATCCGCCTATATCTTCGGGGCGAAGCTGATGTCCAGCGGGCAAAATCAATTCGCCCGTTTTAATATCTTCGCCAATCTGCACCACATTTTCACCGGGGGCAACGGGGGCAAGGATTTCAATTTCGGCCTCCCCAAGTTTTTGGGTACGCTCCACCATCACAACGGCATCAGCATGGGCTGGCAGCATCGCGCCTGTAAACATCTCGACACACTGCCCTATCTGAATCGAAATATCGGCGGCTTGACCCATATAAATTGAACCAATACAGGTTAGATAAGCGGGGAGGGATTGGGTCGCCCCAAAGGTATCGGAAGCACGGACAGCATAGCCATCCATTGTGCTGCGTGGGAAATAGGGTAAGCGTTCGGGAGAGTAAATCGGCTCGGCTAACACACGGCCCAATGCAGAGCGCGGGTCAATGATGCTGGTCTGGCGATTCGGCGACCAATGCGAATAGAGCTTTTCCAAACTCACCTGCACGGTAACGACATTAAAAAATTCGGCACTCATATCAAGGTTGAGGGACAGTCTGTTCGGAAATAGGTGAAATTTCGGGCAGGCCAAGTCGTTCGGGGTGGGTATAAACACGCATTCCGCCACGCCGCACATAGCCCACAATACAAATGCCCCATGCCGTCGCCAACTGCACGCTAATGCTGGTCGGGGCGGTACGGCTGGCGACCAACGGAACCCCCATGCGCCGCGCCTTGCCCAACATCTCAGAACTGATGCGCCCACTGCTCAACAATAGGCAGTTGTGGGTATCAATGCCTGCCTGCAACGCCTTGCCTGCAATTTTATCAATCGTGTTGTGTCGCCCCACGTCCTCGGCGCTGACCAGCATCCCCGCTTCATTTGCCAGAATCGAGGTATGGACACCACGCACGGCATTATAGAGTTGAGCCGCCCCTTGTAAATCACCCATGCGCTGCCAAATGACATCGGGGGTAATGGCAAAATTGGTTTCTAGCGGCGGGTGGATGGCGGTCAAATCCTGCAAGCTGATACCCCCACCACAGCCAGAGGTCAAAATCATGCGGCGCGGGGGATTAAATTCGGCCCGATTCAAAAACACGTCCACCGCTGTATATGTAACATTCGCTTGAACCAGTCTGATTTCCGCCAGCGATTCGATGACGCCTTCGTTATAAAGAAAGCCGAGCGACAATGCTTCTTGGTCAAGGGGACTGCACATGACCGTCGCCAATTCCTGCCCGTTGACAAAGATGCTAACCAGCGATTCTTCGATCACCCCACCTTCGGTTAGTTCCGTTTTTTCGAGATCAACCGTCCAGTAGGTATAGGGAACTACGCCATGCACCGTTAGATCCATATGTTCACTCACTTTTCAAAGAAGTTCTCATGACCTCAACAAGCTGACGCATTGGATTCAGGTCAATTTGAGAGGTTTCGGTCATTTCCAATGCCCGCTTCATGACTACTGCCTTGTAGTATGTGAAGTCAGGAAGGCCGTCTTGTAACCATCTTTCGACCCGCTTTGAAAACATCATTTTGGGAGGCAAGACAGTCCTTTCATGCCAAATCTCAAATAGCTCTTGGGCTTGAGCTTCTCCTGTTATTTCACTAAGTGCTTGGAAGTAGCATTCTCTTGGTATCAAATCTTCGAGTTCTTGACCTTCTTTTAGAGTAATAATTGGCACATCCGGGTGTTTGCCACTAACGTCCTGCTGCTTGACTCGGCGTATTTTATCGCCATCAACAAATATGATTACCTTTGACCCTTGAGATTTGGCTAGGCGACACCAATACTCAAAGCTGTCCCCTTGACCATTGATAAAGTGACTTTGGGACAACAGATGTATCGCTTGCTCGAAACCTTGAATTGATTCCTTGGATAACCTTTGAAGTAATGTTGCGATTGTAGCTATCTCTGTATCTCCTTCAACTACAATGGTGATAGGGGCATAGAGAAGTGAATCGCTAGGTGAAAGACCTAGACTCGTACGAATTGGAAGAAAATTGTCCTTAATAGGCTGATTATCAATTTCAGTAGTTGCTTTGCCATTTATGTTTGTCCGTCGCAACAGGCGTAAACCACTGCAATTAACAGTATTTATCATTGATGGAGAATGGGTTGCATAAATGACTTGAATACTTTTGTTCATTGCTAGTGCTTCGAGTAATGACCGCAATCTATGTTGTGCATCAGCGTGAAGTGAATTTTCTGGTTCATCAAACAGTATATAATGATGCCTTGACTCAGAGATACGTTTGTCCAAGAGTAAAGCTATTAAAGTTAGCATTTTTCGGACACCTGAACCCCGTAAGTTTACGGGTGTATCTCCTCCGTGTTGATCCTCGAAACCCAGAGAGAATTTATAGGGATTAACCTCCAGAACATCAAGAACAAGTTTCAAGCCCATAGAAAATGGTAGGAGCTTGCTTAATTCCTCATTTAGGCGATCATTCCCACTTCGCAATTCTCTTCTTCGCCTAACATCGTTATGTGCAGCGAGTTTAGAAACTCCTTCAGGCCCGAAAGCGGTGAGAAGGATACTTTGTTCCAAAGAATTTAGTGAAGTAGTATCTATAATTGAATTAACCTCTAGCTCTGTAGGAAGCCATAGGACATTTGGCATATGTGAGATATTTGGAACATGATGGCTAAAATTCACTACTCCCCGCCTAGCGGTTACACATTGCGCTCGATTGAGGGTTAGTAAAAACTCTATGTCAATTTCGTCGCCTGCAACCAGATTATTTGACGGCGTATAGTGTTGAAGGTACTCAGAAGTAACGAATGTAGCAATACATTTTACATCGGCATCCCTGTCCCAAGTTGTACCTGCATCAACAGTACGATCCACATTGTAGTCATCTTCTAGAATCGCCTCTCTTTGACAAATTCTTTGAATTAACCGAAGAACAGCCGATTTTCCAACATCGTTTTGGCCTGTCAGAATAGTTACATTCTGGTCGACATCTAAAGTGGCCGGCAAAGCAAACGGCCCATATCCCTCAATGACAAGTCTTTTTAGAATCATGAAGAGCTAAACTCCAACCGATAATATGGAGGAATATCCTAGTCTTCATATTCTACACGATGTTTGCGTCGGCGGGTGCTTTGTCGAATTTGCTCTGGCGTCATACCCTGCTCCATGCCCCACTGAATTTTCGGCTTGAGTGCGCCCGTCGGGCACACCCCAACACACTGCCCACAAAACACGCAGGGTGATTCGGGCATGGGAATATCAAAGGCGGTGGCGATGTGTGTATCAAAGCCGCGTCCGCCGAACGTCAGGGCGAAGGTATATTGGGCATCGTCGGCACAGACCTGCACACAACGCCAGCATAATACACATTGGCTGTAATCGCGCACATAAAACGGGTTGTCATCCAAAAGGGCATGTTCGCGGCGTTCAGCATTGGGAAAACGGGCGGGGTCGGCGTCATAATCATTCATAAGGGTTTGAATGGCCGGGGCGTGCTGCAAATCTACCGCTGAATTCAGCATTTCCAAGATGGTGCGTCGGCTGCGTTCGACCCGATCATTGCGGGTTTCAACTGTACTGCCATTGGCGCAGGTCGTGACACAAGCCGCTTGCAGCAACCGCCCATTATTGACATCCACCACACACACCCGACACAACCCGTTGGAGGTGGTCGCATCATGATAACAAATCACTGGGACTTCAATGCCCAACTGGGCCGCCGCTTCGAGCAGGGTCGTTCCGGCGGGGACGGTAATTTCTTGACCATCAATCGTCAGGGTAACGGTATCACTCATACAGGCTGACCTTTCACGGCGAACAAATCGGGCCATTTTTCGAGGGCGCTTAGAACTGCCGAAGCCGCCGTCTGCCCCAAGCCACATAACGATGATTCGGTCATGGTCAAGCCAATATCGCGCAACCGTTCCCGATCACCTACCAGCGGAGTATCGGCCCGTTCCAATATTTCCATTTGGCGCTGGGTGCCCAATTGGCAGGGGAAACATTTGCCGCAGCTTTCATGTTTAAAAAAGCGTCCCAGCCGTCGCAATATATCGCGTATATCGGCGGTTTCATTAAAGACCATAATCGCCCCTGAGCCAAAGGTACTGCGGATGGCCCGTAAATCCTCAAAAGTCAGGCGCACATCCAATTGATCGGGGGTCAAGAATGTGCCTGCTGCCCCACCCATCAACACCATTTGCAGGTCGCCAATCACCCCGCCGCAAAAACCCTCTAACAACTGGCGCAGGGTTATGCCGGGGTTGATTTCATAGACGCCGGGGCGCTGCACATGCCCACTGACCGATACCAATTTTGGTCCGGTACTTTTTTCTGTACCCCACTGCCTAAACCAATCGCCGCCATGCTCTACGATGCCGGGGATGGTACTCAGGGTTTCGACATTGTTAACAACGGTTGGCTTCTGAAATAAACCATGTGTGGTTGGATAGGGGGGCTTGATGCGCGGAAAGCCACGATTTCCCTCAATCGCTTCAAACAGGGCCGTTTCCTCACCACAGATATAGGCCCCACCGCCGCGCCGAATTTCAATATCGAGAGAGAACTCGCTGCCCAAAATATTGGCACCAAGCAAACCTGCGTGGGTCGCTTCATCAATCGCCCTTTGCAGTCGCCATGCGGATTCAGGATATTCCCCACGCACAAAGAGATAAGCTTTCGTCGCGCCAATGGCAAAGGCACACAGTGCCACTCCCTCTAAAATGAGATGCGGACGGGCTTCCATCAACACGCGGTCTTTAAATGTGCCGGGTTCGCTTTCGTCGGCGTTACACACTACATATTTGGGCTGACCAGTGGCTTGACGGGTCATTTTCCATTTGGTCGCTGTTGGGAAGGCCGCACCACCCCGCCCAATGAGACCCGATTTTTCGACTTCCCCGATTACCCCGTCTGGCCCTAATATGGTGATGGCGTGATGTAGAGCGCGGTAATTTCCATAATCGGCAAGGGATTCGACATTCCCACCATCCACACCTTTTAATAGGATGTCCCCCCGAACGATGCTTTGATAGGGAGAAAGGGTGAGGAGTTCTGAAAAATCCGTTTCGGGTGTCAGTGGGGCTATAGCGGTTTCCGATTGTCCGCGCTGACTAATTAAGGCGGCGGGAGCGTGGTCGCATAAGCCCAAACAGGTCGTATGACTAACCGCGTACTTTCCGTCGGGAGTAATTTCGTCGTGATGAATATTCAGACGACGGCAGAAGTTATGGATAGCCTCATCTGCGCCAGCCAACCCACATACCGGATCGGTACAAATGCGAATGACTGTCTTGGCAGTTGGTTCTGAGGAAAACAGACTGTAGAAGCTCATCACGCCATAAATATCGGCTTCAGGCACATGCAGGGTATGGGATATTTGGCGCACCGCGTCCGGCCCAATATGCCCAAAGGCGGTCTGCATATCCCACAAGACAGGCAGCAAAGCGTCCCTCTGGCGACCTTGATAGGGAACTAAAATTTCAGCGATTGAAAGGGAGTCCATTCCAATTTCCTATGCCATTTGAATAATCATTCACCTGCCAACCGCCGCGCTTCCTCAAGTTCCTGCGGTGTGTTGACATTAAAGAACGACAGACCTTTGGGGTCAAAGGATTGATATTCGGCCTCGTCCAGATAGTGCACCCGCACGTCGCCGTAAAAACCCATTACCTTAAGCTGGTCGGCGTCCAATCGTTTGCGAATGGGGGCAAGGCAGGCTTGGCTGTAAATCGCGTGCAATCCTTCGGGATAGTTGTCTACACGCGGCACAATCACGTCGTGTGTTCCATCACATAGCCCCATCATATATTTCAGCAGGGCGGGATTGGCAAAAGGCATATCGCAGGCGATCACCAATGTATATTCAGACTGACTATAGGTAATCGCGGTATAGATTCCCCCCAACGATCCCTTATCAGGCAGGACATCGGCGAACATGGGCAGACCCAGCGTGGCGTAATCATTAGGGCGGTTGGTGATCAGAATGCGCTCATCTTCACCCAAGTCAGCCAGCCGATCCAACAAATGTTCAATGAGGGGCTTGCCGAGCATGGTGACAAACGATTTGTCCGTGCCCATGCGCGAACTTTTGCCGCCCGCCATAATCGCTAGGGTCAGGCTCATGACTTGCCCCTTTTAATGCACATAGGTGGTGGGGTCTTTGATCGTGCCCCGTTCATCTAATGCAATATCGGCCCCTTCCCGCATTGGCGCATCCGTTTTGCGTAAGCGCACCGCCGCCATTTTAAAGTCCGGGATTTTGGCGCGGGGGTCAATCTTATCGAGCGTGAGCAAATTCGCTGCCGCCTCGACAAAATGGAAGGGTAGAAACACCGTCCCCACCGGAGAGCGCCCTGTTACCATCACCCGACAGACGACACTGCCCCGCCGCGAACTGACCTCCACCCAATCCCCTGACACCAATTCAAGAGTATGGGCATCGTCGGGGTGCATCTCCAAAATCGGCTCCGGGAAAATCTCGTTGAGTTTGGAGGGGCGGGTCATCGTGCCGCCGTGCCAATGGAACAAGACACGGCCCGTCGTCAAATGATAGGGGTATTCGGCGTCGGGGAGTTCGCTGTCCGTACCATATTCCAATGCCCAGAATTTCCCTCTGCCGCGTGGAAAATCGTGTTCAAACAGATAGGGTGTGCCGGGGTGGTCAAGGGATGGGCAGGGCCAATGCACACCCCCTTCGCGTTCCAGCCGTTCATAGGTAATGCCATAAAAATCAGGCGTTAGGAAACGCATTTCTTCCCAGATGGCCTCCGCATCCACGTAATCAAATCCAGCGCTGTGTTCGACACCCATTAGGTGTTCCATGCGGGTGGCGATTTCACACACAATCTGCCAATCGGGACGCGACTCCCCATAGGCAGGTAAAGCCTGTCGAACCCGCTGGATACGGCGGTCACTATTGGTAAATGTGCCGTCTTTTTCGGCAAAGCTGGCGGAGGGCAAAATCACATCGGCCAGTTCACCCGTTTCGTTCATGAAAATATCAATGCACATCGTAAAATCGAGATGTTCCATCGCGTGGCGGGCATGGGCTAGATTAGGTTCGCTCATGAGGGGATTCTCTCCCATCACAACCATTGCACGGATTTTGCCCAGCAGTGCTCCATCCACCATTTCGGTCACGGTCAGGCCGGGGTCAGGCGAAAGGGCAGTGTGCCATGCGGATTCAAATTTGCCGCGAATGGCCGGATCGGTGATCTTTTGATAGGCGGTGAATACATTGGGCAGGCCGCCACTGTCGGAACAGCCCTGTACATTATTTTGACCACGTAGCGGGTTGAGGCCTGTACTCGGTTTGCCGATATGCCCGGTTAACAAGGCCAGATTAGTCAAGGCAAGGGCGTTATCCGTACCATGTGTGCTTTGGCTAATACCCATGCCCCAATAAAAGGCGGCGCAATCCGCTTGGGCATACATGCGGGCGGCTTGACGAATTTGCTCGGCGGGCACTCCACTAATTTCTTCGGCCAATTCCGGCGTAAATTGCTCTAGGGATTCAATATAGTCGTTAAAATCTTCGGTGCGGCGGCTGATAAAATCCTCGTTATAGAGTTTCTCGGCGACAATGACATGCGCCATTGCTTGATAGACCGCCACATCTGTCCCCGGTTTTTGCCGCAGCCACAGCGTAGCAAAATCGGTCAATTCGATTTGGCGCGGGTCAATCACAATCAATTTGGCGCCATTTTGTCGCACGGCCCGTTTGAGAAATAGGCTAATCACCGGGTGGGTTTCGGTGGTGTTGCTGCCCGTGACAATAAAAGTGTCGAGATGCTCCATTTCGGCGATACTGTTGCTCATGGCGCTCGACCCGATGGCGAGTTGCAGCCCGGTCACACTTCCAGCATGGCATAGCCGCGCACAATGATCCACATTATTTGTTTTGAGGACGGCCCGCACCCATTTTTGGAACACATAGTTGTCTTCATTGGTGGCTTTGGCGCAGGCATAGGTGGCAATGCTATCCCCACCGCTTTCGCGCACAATCTGGCTGAGTTTTTCGGCGATGAGCGTGAGGGCTTCTTCCCAAGTGGCTTCTCGAAATTCACCGGGGCCACCATTACGAATCAAGGGTGTCTTGAGGCGGCGGGGGTGGGTCGTAAAGTCCAGCCCAAAACGACCTTTGACACACAGATTGCCATAATTGGGTGCGGAATCAAACGGAGCACTCACACGGTAAATGACATCATCTTTGATGTGCAAATTCATCTGACACCCCACACCGCAGTAGGGACAGGTGGTACGGACAGTGTGGTCTGGGGAGAGCATGGGGGCTGCGACCATAAACACTACTCCAATAAATTTTAAGCGTAGTGAAAGACAATATTTCAAAATTTAGTTATTTGAATTATACCGCAGAGAGTTGACCAGAGGAAAATGGGTAGGGCAACGAATCACCCCATCCATTAAACACAAGTGGGCTAAATGTAATCGTAGGCGATGACGGTCAAAAATTCGGGATACTCATCGTTGGCAACCAATTGATCGAGGATTCTTTCGGCGTCGGTATAGCGTCCATTGGTAAAGGCTTTCTCCCCGACCATTTCCTTAATCTTGCCCAATTCCTCTTGAATGATCTGGCGGATCATGGCGACATCCACTTTGCGGCCATCATTCAACTTGCCATCGGGGTGATGGACCCACTGCCAAAGCTGTGAACGGGAGATTTCGGCGGTTGCGGCGTCTTCCATCAGGTTAAAGATCGCCACTGCGCCATTCCCTCGTAGCCACGCCTCAACATATTGCAGCGCCACACTGACATTATTCCGCACCCCAACCTCGGTGATTTGACCGCCGGGGATTCTGAAGTTAATCAGGTCGCTCGGCTTCACATCCACTTCAGGAATGCGCCCTTTTTGGTTAGCCCGGCCCTGCAACCCTTCCTCAAAAATAGGGCGGGCGACGGGCACGAGATCGGGATGGGCAACCCATGTGCCATCAAAACCATCATTGACCTCGCGCAATTTATCCTCCCGTACTTTGGTGAGAGCAACCTCATTAACCGCCGCATCCCGCCGACTGGGGATAAAGGCCGCCATGCCGCCCATAGTATGAGCACCGCGCCGATGGCAAGTCTGCACCAACAATTGGGTATAGGCCCGCATAAACGGCACGGTCATGGTCACTTGGGCACGATCTGGCAGCAGGAAATCGGGCTGACTGCGGAATTTCTTGATACAGCTAAAAATATAATCCCAACGACCCGCGTTGATCCCGGCAATGTGATCGCGCAGTTCATACAGAACTTCTTCGATTTCAAACGATAACAGGATGTGTTCGAGCAGGGCGGTGACTTTGATCGTGCCAATGGGTAGACCAAGTTCATTTTGGGCCATGACAAACACGTCATTCCACAGACGTGCTTCAAGGTGGCTCTCCATTTTCGGTAGATAAAAATAGGGGCCAGTGCCTTTTGCCAAGAGACGGCGGGCATTATGGAAAAAATACATGCCAAAGTCGAACAACGACCCTGATATAGGCTCGCCATCCACCAATACATGCTTCTCATCCAAATGCCAACCACGCGGACGCACCATCAAAAGGGCCGTCTGTTCATTCAAGCGATATGCTTTACCGTCGGGGTTGGTAAAAGTAATCGTGCCGTCAATCGCATCCCGCAGATTAATCTGGCCCTCCACCACGTTTGACCACGCGGGGGTATTGGCATCCTCTAAATCTGCCATGAACACATCCGCACCCGAATTAAGGGCGTTAATCATCATTTTGCGCTCGGTTGGGCCAGTGATTTCGACCCAACGGCGTTGTAAATCATCGGGAATCGGCGCGACCTGCCATTCGCTGGTACGAACCTGCTCAGTTTCGGCCAGAAAGGTCGGCATAATGCCTTGATGCAAACGACGTTGTACTTCTTTGCGGCGCTGCAAAAGTTCACGACGACGACCCCCAAAGGCCCGCTGCAACTTGGCAACCAATGCCAGCGCCTCCGGGGTCAAAATCTCATGGTAGGCGGGGGAGGTTTGACCTATGACCTGAATATCGGCAAGCAACTGCATTCTCTAGCGTCCTTTCTTTCTGTCAATCGTGAAATCTTTTGCAATCTTAGAAAGATTGTACACGCCCCCACGAAAATTCCTGCTACAAATCCTAGTAGGGGGTTCACTACTCAAAAATATAGGGAGAGGAATTTTGTAGATCACCAACCCTAAATTTCCCCTACACACGACCCAACATATCAACCAACCTGTTTATGATCTATTAACTGTTGACTGTTGGTTGGAAAACCGCACGAATTTACGATATTCACGGAAATTTCATGAAGTTTTCGAGGATTGTAAGGTAAATGCAATGCGGAATTTCATATAATATTAATGGCATGATACTTTCATTCGTTTTCTCATTAGAACTCTTACACCTCTATCGGCAAAGGTTGAGGTCACAGTAATCAACGTTTCACTAGGCTATGGGGGAATCATCTATGCGCCTTCGACGAACGCTGAAATGGGTCTTATTTCTAATAATTTTTTTAATTCTCTCTTCCAGTATCCTGTTTTTTAATGATGTTCCAAAAACCAAAGGCCAAGAAACAACCTCCGGTGAATCCTGCGTATTAACGCCAGAAATCCTCGGTGGGCAAGGTTTCTCAGTCTCAGGGCTTGGGTTCTCGGTTTCTGGCCTCGGCTTTTCTGTCTCGGGGCTTGGTTTCTCAGTCTCGGGTCTCGGCTTTTCTGTCTCCGGCCTCGGGCTTGACCCTGCCCAAGTTGCCCAAGAAATCCGCGATAACCCTATCTCGAACCAGTGGTTGCTGGATTTGCAACCAGACATTACCACAGGGTCAGATTTTAACACGACCCATGTGGCGATCCTCATTTTGGACGATTTCAGCACCCCCACCTCACACGGGAATGAAGTGCTGGCGGTGTTTAATGATCTCGCCAGTGTCGTGGACATGTCCAAAATCCTGCTCGTCCCGATTGACATTGGTGGCGGCAACACAGGTTATCGCACCGAAGACCTCAAAGCGGTGGTTTACAACACCATTGATGGGCCGGGCGGGTTGATAGATCAGGGCTACAAGCATTTTGTCATCAATATGAGTTTTGGGATTATCCCGTGCGAAGACCCCGGCATGATAATTGATGACACGCCCATTCCACCGTTCAAATTTGACGAAGCAGTGTCGTGGATTGATGAGTATGAGCCTGTCACCAATGGCGCGGTTGTCCCAACCCTCGATTGTGTTGCTCGGCAAACAGATGGCAAATACGTGGCGTGGTTTGGTTATGACAACACCAATGATGTGATGGTCAACACCCCGGTAGGAACAAACAACCGTTTTAACCCGACCCCGACAGATCGGCAGCAACCACGAGTGTTTGAACCCGGCGATTGGCACAAAGTTTTCTCAGTTAAGTTTAGTCATGGAACGACACTGGTGTGGAAACTCAAAGGGCCGGATGGTGTAGAGCGAACGGTGAGTGCCAACAAATATTCTACCCCCTGCGAAAGCGTTCCTGCTAACCCAACGAACGCGGTCAAACCTATCGTTAACTGCGTTGCCGACGCAGGTGATGGTGTCTTTGTTGCACGGTTTGGTTATGAAAACCACAATACGGTCTCTGTCACTGTCCCGGTTGGAAACAACAATTATGTGATTCCAAATCCCCAAGATCGTAAACAGACCATTACCTTCCTGCCGGGCGCCCACAATGACGTCTTCCGGGTCAATTTTAACGGTAGTGACCTCACGTGGAAATTGAAATCACCTGATGGCAACTATTATCGGGTAATCGCCAACAAGTATTCCCCACCCTGCTCGGATGAAATGGGGGTTGGATTGAGTGACTACTTGACCGATCAATTGGGCGTGCCAGAAGACAAGCTAGATTATTACCTCTTCAAACTGACGCAATCAGCAGATGATGAAGCCCAACTCGCCGATTTCCGGGGTTTGTTGAAGGAATATCTGGAGCGTAGTGCCGAGTCTGATGGTGAATTCGCGGTAATCCCTGTGGCCTCTTCCGGTAATTTCCGTCCTTGGTTGGGATCGTGGCCGCTGTCGCCCGCCCGCTGGCCGGAGGTGGTTGCAACTGGCGCGACCCTCGGCAATAATGGCCCGCTGTGGCAGTTCTCCCATGATGGTAATGTGATTGCCCCCGGTGCAGGCTTCCCATATGGTGATAACACCTTCCTTGCCGGAACGTCCTTTGCCGCACCCTATGTCAGCATGGTCGGTGCTCAATGGCTGACCTATCCCAAAGCCTGCATTTACGATGGGCAGTATCCACCCCTGACTGAAAACGCGCTTGGCAAAGACCTAAATGCCGCGTTCGTGCCGGGAGTTGCTGGCCCCTATAACTGCCTGCCTGATCGCTCTTCCGCAGAATGGCGTTTGATTGAATCGAATGACCCGATTGTGGCACGCTCAGGATCATGGGCCAATGTCAGCACAGGAAGTGCCAGTGGAGGTAGCTATCTCTATGCCACCCGCGCCCGAAACACCTATTTGACTTTCGAGTTTGAAGGTGAAAAATTGGAAGTCATTTACATCTCAGGGCCGAAACTGGGCACATTCACCATTGTTGTGGATGGAGTAGCGGTTCGCACAGTGAATACCTATTCTTATAAGACGGAATATGGCAAGACTGAGGTCATCAACTATCTTACCCCCGGTCCACACACTGTAAAGATTGTTCCGGCCTATGGCACAGTCGCCATTGATGCCTTCTACGCGGCGGTCAATGACTAGCACCCAAACGGGGATGGGGTCTATCCATCCCCTTTAATATTGCCGCTCATATAAAAAGGCCATCTCTAAACCCAGATGGCTTTTTTACTGCTCTATACCCGACCCATCATTTGCAGCAGCATATTGGCGCGTTCTTGCAGCGCTTCGGCCACCACCGTTTCCAAATCGAGCGCGACCCCTTTTTCGGCGGCGGCATCGGCATTTTGAGGCGATACCGCTGATTTGAGTTTTTCCAAGACGGGAGCGGCTAGTTTCTTCGTGCCTTCGGAAGTCGCCGAATGGTGCATGACCAAGCCGAGCCATGTTAAGGCACGAATACGGTCTGGAATCACATCAGCAAGTCCAATCAAGGCTTCCATTAAGGTTGGGATAGCCTGAATTTCACGAGCCAAACTGAGGGCTTGATAATAATAATCAGCCGCCCGTTCAAGGCTCTTTTCCGCACGTGCCACATGCCCCAAATTGACTAAGGTCGTTGCCATCCCCCGCCGATTGCCAATCGCACGAGCAAGCGCAAGGCTGGCCTCAAAATAACGGGTGGCGCCGGGGTAATCCCCTTTAAGTTCAGCGACAAACCCTAAATTATCAAGGGCCATCGCTACTCCCCGCCGATTGCCAATGGCGCGGCAGGTTTCGAGGGTTTCTTGGAAGTAACGGGTAGCACTGTCAAAATCACCTTGTTCACCTGCCACACTACCCAAGTTCATCAGCGAGATGGCGGCTTGGCGGCGATCCCCAACTGTCTGCCAGATCGTCAGACTCTCGGAAAAATAGCGCCGAGCACCGGGGTAATCACCTTGAGCATAGGATACCGTACCCAGATTGTTAATGACAATCGCGCAGCCCTCTAGGTCATTAATCTCACCCACGTAGCGCAGACTTTCTTCCAAACGCTGCACCGCCGTCGCATAATCACCCGTCTCAGCAGATACCATCCCCAAACGATTGAGTGATCGTGCAATACCCCGTTGATCGTCAATAGCCCGTGAAATGGTTAAGCCCTCCTCGCAAATCGCGGCGGCTTTGGGATAATCCCCTTGTCCCCAATAGGCATCGCCCATCAAGTTGAGAGCGCGGGCCGCCCCCGTCTGGTCATCAATGGCGCGGGCGATTTGCAGGCCTTTTTCCAACCGACGAATTGCGTTCACGTAGTCGCCGATGTATTGCAGCGTTTCACCCAGTTTGGTGTGAAGTTCCGCCTCGATACGTTCCGCCGATTGGCTTGGCAGCAGTTCCAATGCCCGTTCAAAATGGGTAATCGCGTCCGAAAAGGCGCTGATTTTCAGAGCATGTTCACCCGCGCGTTGGGAATAGAAACGTTCCTTATCCACATCCCCTACCACGCGCCAATGTTGGGCCATCGTTGCAGCTTGATCTAAAGCATTCGGATAAACCTTTTCAATCGCCTCGGCAATCTTGCGATGATAGCTTGACTGTTGCTCCGAAGGGATGGCGTTCAAAGCAGCAGCACGCAGTTTGTCGTGAGTAAACCGCCATTCGCCTTCCTGTACTTCCAATACGGCCCGATTAGCACAGATGATGAGCCATTCATCAAGGTTAAGGCTGTCCTTCACCTGCTCCAAAACCGCCAAATCCAGTTCGCGCCCCAATACTGCTGCTAATTGCAGCAAAATTTGACCTTCGGCAGGAACACGATCCAACCGCCGCTTAATGACCGTCTGAATACCCCCAGCGAAAATATGTTGTGGGAGATCAACCCGCCCAATTTGGTCAAGCCGCCCCGCTTCTTCGGCCAGTGCCCGTACCACCTCGACCATAAAAAAAACATTGCCTTCGGTCTCACGTTGCAGCAATTCTAGCACTTGAGGCTGGCGGCCCGTCTCACCGAGCATCGAAACACTGAGTTCAGCAATCCCCTCTGTCGAAAGACGTTCGAGTTTGAGCAGCGTCATTTCGGGGAGTTCTTCTGCAAGCTGTGGACGATCTTCTGTACGATAACTGCCCACAATCAATATCGGCAGTTCACCGATCATACCCGCCAGACGCTTAACAATTTCTAGGCTCTCATTCGACACCCACTGCAAATCTTCCAGTAGCAGTAAAACGGGCTGCTGTTGACGTTGGAAAATACTAGCAATCGTGCCCAATAGCCGCTGCTGATAGGCTGTACCCTCCAATTTCACCGCGTCTGGCACTTTTCGCCCGATGAGGTCTTCAATATCGGAGATCAAGTCCTTGAGAATGCCCGCCTCAACATCCGTGACATCAGAGGTCAATACCAATCGTCGCAGTGGATCATGCCAGATTTCGTAGGGCAGTCCCCCTTCGGATACGGCCTGACCGCGCAGCAGCATGACACCTTCAACCAGTGCATGGGTACGTAGTTCATCCAATAGGCGAGATTTGCCAACGCCACTTTCTCCGCCGACCAACCACGCGCTGCCTTGTCCTGATAAGGATTGGCTTAGGGCCTTTGTAAGCTGCCCAAGTTCGGTATGCCGTCCAACAAATTCGGCTGCCTGCAAAAAGCTCTCCCGGATGGCAGGGGATTCAGCCGGAACTTCTTGACCAATAGCGGCGCATAATTCTTGAATAACATCATAGGCATCGTAATAACGGTCAGCAGGAGATTTCGCTAACAATCGTCCAATAATGGAGGCCAAAATATAACGTTCGTTCGGCGTGTCTGGCAAAGTCTCAAACTCTACATCACCCTTGAGGGGAGGGTTATTTAAATGCTGTGTATCATCCAATAGTACAATTCGATTTTCATCCGTGATGGTTTTATCTTCTTGGCTGTCCAGTGCCGCAGTAGGGGGCTGATTCCCCTCGAAATGAAGCGTATCCCCCAATTCACCATCCAACTCCGGAACAATCTCCCCATAAAAAGTTTGGGCATAAAGCAGTTCCAAATCAGGATTGATGTTTAAAATGGCCCGTACTAAATGATTGGTATCCCGGACATCAAATGGATGACGGCCTGCGATGAGTTCATAGGCCATCACGCCAACCGCGTATAAATCTGAAGCGACAGTGACTTGTTTTCCCTGCAACACTTCGGGGGCCATATAGGCTATTGTGCCCGCAATTTCTTTGGCTTGTTCCGATTTCGCCGCTAACCCAAAATCCAATACTTTGACCTGACCATTCGCGTCCACCAAGACATTGCCCGGCTTCAGGTCACGATGCAAAATGCCGCGCCGATGCAAATAGGCCAATGCTTGAAGCAATTCGACCAGCATCTCGATTTTTCGTTCCAGCGACTCCCCTTGTCCGGCCAGTACAAAGGGACGTGCTTCTTGCAGCAGTTCCATCGTCACAAATGGCTGTCCAACCTCATCAAACCCATAGTCAAGGACACTGATAATATGGGGGTGACGCAGCGAAGCCAATACTTTAAACTCGCGGGCCAACGCCAGACGGATATCGAATCTTTCGGTACTAGAATCCAAAGGGCGGCTTTCAAACACAGTGGTCACACGCTTGACCGCAACCGTTTGTGCTGTCAAGCGGTCAGTAGCCCGATAAACCGCCCCCATGGCCCCACGTCCAAGAGATTCATGTAGCTGGTATCGCTTTCCAATGAGCGTTGCTGCGGAGTTTCCAGTCATTAGTGCCTCCCCATCGAACGGGGGTCTGATGTCTTAAATGAGGTAAATGGGTATTTTACCACTTGTGAGTGGACTCTCGATGCCTAGCTTTGTAGTTTACGAGATGTTGGCGGGGTTTACAAATTTGGGAATTAAAATCTTTTAATTCCCTCACACACATTTCTAACAAGGGCCTCTAACAAGGGGAAGAAGTCCACCAATAGACAATAAAGTCTCTAATATAGATTCAAAGTTAGTATACAAACCATTTCCCTTTCGGAAAAATTCACGCCAAGGCGCTTTGTCATGCAATTCTTTCTTATATAATGTGATTTATGGAAGGTTTGTCTAAAGTTCATCCCATGCTGCCATTTCATCAGCTATAAGGTGGAGGATCTAAGCACTATGCGATATAGCTATAAGCGCTTGTTCTTTAATTTGTTAATTATTCTAACCATTCTCGTCACTGGAACATTGGGAGGAGTGCAGGGTCTGTTGAAGGACAGCCAACCCCAGACTGCCCTCGCCGATGACCCACCCACACAAACACCCACTCCCGAACCACCTCCGCCAACTGATGGTAACGAGGGAGATGGCACAACTGATCCAACCACGACCACTGAAACCCCGGTAGCAGAACCCACTGAGGGCGTCATCTCGGTTGATCCGGCAGCATCAGAAGATGAAGGTGGTATCCAAGCGCAACAGACCTATTGTCAAATGGATATTGGCAATAATAACGATACCAATCCCTACACCTATAGCTTCACGGCGCTGCATTCACCAGATATTGTCAATTACGATTGGGACTTTGATGATGGCTTCGTGGCGACTGGCCCCGGCCCTCAAACCATCACTTACACCGCAGCGGGCACGAAAGCAATCACACTGACATGCAGGACGGCGACGATCACCCTACCTGTATTGACCGGCAGCATTTCAATCACGACACCGCCCAATGCCGCCTTTACACTCAATCCAAGCAATTATACGGGTTTGCTGCCAATTACCGTCCAAACCTTTAACTCCAGCACCCCTAGCGGATTGACCTATCTATGGCAAGTCACGGCCCAACCTGTTGGTGATCCAACGGTTTATGCCAGTGCGACCACCCAAAACGCCTCGTGGTCATTCAGCTATTATGGCGCCTATACCATTCAACTAACTGTGACCGATGGTGCTGGGCTGTTTTCAATCCTTAGCCGTTCGGTGGCCTTAAACGCTCCGCAACCTTCGGCCAACTTCTCGATGGTGCCCTCTGATGGGACTGCACCCCTGACTGTCACCATTGTGCCGGAAGATTTGGGCACAGGCCCGATTACCTCATGGTCATTTGATTTCGGCGATGGCACGCCTGTCCAAACATTCACTCAGGCGACTGCTCCCGCACCGTTTAATCATACCTATACGGCAAATGGCCCGCTGCCCAATGGCACCTATGATGTGGTCATGACGTATACTGGCCCCGGTGGAAGCGGTACAGTGACACGACAGGTTGGTGTCTATCCTTCCGGTCAGGTGGTTGTTGCCAGTTTTACCTATCAATTCACGGGCAATAACCCCGGTGGACAAATTGAGGTCTGCTTTACCAACACCAGCAGTGGCCCTATCCTGCACAATCGTTGGAATTTTGGCGACGGCACGCCCGTTACCGAAGATAACAACACCATCGTTTGCCATCTTTTTGCCAATCAAGGCCTATTCACCGTCATTTTGACGGTTGACGATGGTGGAACACCCACCCCCGCCAGTTCCACCGATACTCAAACGCTGAGTGTTGTGTCCGCGCCAATTGCCAGCTTCACTTCAAACCCAAGCGGCGCGATCACATGGGGCACCAACGTTAACTTCACCGATACCAGCACAGGCGCGATTACGGCATGGTCATGGGACTTTAATGGTGATGGTGTTGAAGATAGCAACCTTCAAAATCCCATCAACATTCCCGTTGGCAACATCCTCGGCAATATCACGTTGGGTGGTAATCCCATTCGGCTTACCGTAACAGGCCCCGGTGGAAGTTCCTATGCCGAGATGACGATTACGGTCAATTTACTGCAATTGACCTGTGACATTACGGGCGATTTCGATATTCTGCCCGGCGACCCGGCCCAGACCTACGACAGCAATGTGGGCAATATCAATGGTCGCACCGTCACCTATAACTGGACGGTCACGGGCGTTGGTGCAGGCCTGCCCATGACCGGATCAGGCGCGACCATCAATGTGGATTGGGCCGCGATTGGTTTTGGTTCATTCCAATTGGAATTTACCGCAACTACCCCCGATGGCGCGTCGTGTGCCGACAGCCAAACTGTGACCCGCTCATGGCCGCCCTTAAACTGCCTGATGGGTACGACGACCACCCCCCCCCTGCCCATTCCACTCTATCCCGATAACCAGACCTATACATTCAGTGCTAATGTGCAAAACCTGAATGGTCGTACCCCCTTGACCTATCGCTGGTATGTCAATGGTGGGCCACCAATTGCAGGGCAAACAGGGCCAACCTTTGCATGGGCCAATACGGACTCCACACCGGGCAACGTTACGATTCGTTACGAAGTAGATGTGGACAACGGTGCTGGGTACACCCCTGCCATTTCGACCTGCTTTGAGGAACAAATAGTTACCCGTGTAGCATGGCCGACATTAAGCTGCACCGACATTGGAGGCCCAAGTCCAGTCGTACCAGTGAACACTAATGGTAGTGCGGCCAATCGGACGTATACGGCCAACATTGATCCCAACACTGTCGCGGGTCGTCGGATTAGCTATACTTGGACAATTTCGGATGGAACGATTATTGCGCCCAATCCGAATCCTATCGATCCGCCAGTCGTTGGGGCGAGTAATCAGGCCACCGTTCGCTGGAATACAATTGCTGGTCAGATAGCCCCGGCGGCGGCAGACGACGCGATTAGCGTAATCGTCAGGGTGTATGATATGAGCGGCACCACCGAACTGAGCAATTGTGCAATGACCCGAAACATCGCCGTCCAATATAATCACCTGACCTGCAATGCACCCGGTGGTGATACAACACCAGTGGTAGGCGAAACCGTTGGCTACACACCGAACATTGTTAATCCTTATGGACGGGCGATTACCTATGCTTGGGAACTGGAAATTTGGAATGGGACGGCTTATGTTCCATTTGCAACCAGCGCGACCAATCCGTATAACATCACATTCCCGAATGTTGGAGAACAATATCGCCTGCGTTATACGGCTACCGCAGCCGCGAATGGCTCTATTCCCGGCGAAACCTGCACTCCGTCCCCTTGGCGAGTTCTGACCGTTCAAGGCACGACTGGCGTCAGCTTCGCCTGCGATGGTTGGGGCGGTGGTAACGACTATAGCCCAGACAACCCCGGTAACTATGCCTACAACATTGACATTGACAACGGGAATGCGTTGCCACTACGTTATACATGGCGATTGCTCGGCCCCGGTGGGTACAATCAGGTGCTTGCCGATTCGGTCAATACCCCCATTATCCTGCCCAACAATGGGGTCTTTGCCAGCCCAGCTTTTGCCTTCAATAGCGCATTTCTCGCCCCTGTTGGCGTAGATAATTTTACTTTGCGCGTGGATGTGACGGATTCGTCCGGTCAAACTACGGATACCTGCTACCTCGAACATGCGCTGGCGATTGGCACATTCAACGTGAGCTATACCTATACGGGCACCGCCAGTGCAATTGCAGTCGGCCAATCCGTCTGCTTCACCAACATGTCGGGCACTAGCTTTGACGGCATTGGCGGCCTAACCTATCTGTGGAATTTTGGGACGGCGAATACCACCCTCGGTACACTCACCAGCACGTATGCTCTAGCTGACCCTCCCCTCTGCCTTAGCTTTAATGCAGCGGGCACGTATAACGTCACACTGGTTGGCACCAATCCATCCGGCTCACGCACCAACGCTGCCAATCCATTTAGTGTCACGTTTAATGTGTATCCCGCCCAGAGCCTTGCCATCAATCGCACAGGCAGCAACTTCGCTGGAACCAACCAAACGTTCAATGCAATTGCCACCAATTTGACGGGCAATCTGCGATGGCGCGGGTATGATGCCGCCAATAATCTCCTGTGGACAGTCAACAATGTCCCGCAAAATGGCAGTGTCACTCGTTTCTTTGCCACTCCCGGACTCTATACGGTTGTTGTTGATGGAAATGGCCCGCTCGGCGCAACCTCAGCCAGCCTGCAATTTACGCTGATTGACATCAACAGCATCAGCGCGTCGTTTACCCCATCGCTCTATGCGGGCCAAGCACCCATGACCGTGTGTTTTACTGATACCAGCACGGGCAATAACATCACCGATTGGGCATGGGATTTTGGCAATGGGCAGACGTTGGTCTACACCAATTCCAGCATTCCTGCGTCCATCTGCACGAGCTATACCACCCCCGGTGGTACCTTCCCAGTGACACTGAATATCCACAGTGATGTGAGCGGCCTTGACGGTACTGCGACCAACCAGATTCGCACCTATAACCCACTGGAAGCCTCCGCCACCTTCACGATCACGCCCAATGGCACGGCGAATTTCTGCTTTACCGCTGTTCTGCCTGTTGGAGTAAGCGTAACCAGTTGGGACTTTGGTGATACCACAACTGGCCCGGCCCAAAACACGATTTGTCACAACTTCGCGTCATCGGGCACCTATCAGGTGAGTATGCACATCACCAACGGCACCACGACGGGTATCATCACACGCCCAGTGGTTGTCAATCTCAGTAACCCGAACCCAGTTCCGGCCCTCAATGTAAGCGGCGTCTGCTCGGCCTATCGTGTGGCCTCCTTCACCGTGACCAATACGGGCGATGCTATGGTTACACCCGATCAGATCACCATCCGTGATTTGAATGGCGTAGTGGTACTCACAGACGCAATCTTATTGGGTGCGAATCAAAGCCAGACCTTCACCGTCTCCAATTTGTCCGGTGCAGTAACGTTCAGCTCGTTGGACTTCGGCCTAACCGCCAACACGACCTGTAACTACCCACCCGACTTGACGGCCAATGGCACTTGCTCGGCTTATCGGGTCGCCTCCTTCACCATCACCAACGCTGGCGGCCCCATGCCTGATCCCGATACCGTTACCATCCGCGATCTCAATAATAACGTCGTGCTCACCCAATCCTTCCAACTCGCGGCCAATGGCACCCAGACCTTTACCGTCAATAACCTCTCTGGCCCAGTCACCATGTCCACTGGCACGTCGGGCGTCACCGCCAACACAACCTGTAACTACCCACCGGACTTGACCGCCAATGGCACTTGCTCGGCTTATCGGGTCGCCTCCTTCACCATCACCAACGCTGGCGGCCCCATGCCTGACCCGGATACCGTCACCATCCGCGATCTCAATAATAACGTCGTGCTCACCCAATCCTTCCAACTCGCTGCCAATGGCACCCAGACCTTCACCGTCAATAACCTCTCTGGCCCGGTCACGATGACAACTGGCACGTCCGGCGTCACCGCCAATACCACCTGCAACTACCCACCCGACTTGACCGCC
>JAIOHL010000198.1 GCA_019913005.1 Anaerolineae bacterium
GTAGTCCTTGTGCATAGTCAAGGCTGAGGGTTAAGCCATAGCTCGCCCCGCTGACGGTCATCATATCCCCGTGAATCGTTTGCATCTGTCGAATGGATTCAGTTGAAATAATGTGCTGATTTCCAAAGCGTCCTTCATGAATCAGCATCATGGCAAAATGGGCCAAATCCGTGACATTGGAAATCACCGATCCGGAAGAATAGCCCGCTACGTTATCGCCAAAACGATGCTGCACACTTAAAGAGCCATCATCATTCAAATCATGCGAATGGGCCAGTGCATACGTCATGGCGACAGTGGGGTCAAATGTGCTGCAGCACATCGCCAGCGGGTCAAAAATGTATTCCTGCATCAATTGGGTATAGGGTTTGCCGCAGACCACCTCCGCAATATACCCTAACAAACGGATGCCGGGGTTGCTGTAGGAATAGAGTTTGCCGGGAGGGGCGATCATTTCATAACGTGGCATCTGTTCGCGGATGTAATCCCACAGACCCGCCGGATCACGTCGCCCAAAAGGTTCATGGCTGGTTGGTAATCCTGATGTATGACTCAATAACATCCGTAGGGTGATTTTTTCGGCTGCCCCTGCCTCACTGAACCTCAAATCTGGCAGGTATTTTTGCGCGAGGGCATCTAGCTCTAATTTGCCCATTTCAACCAAACGCATAATCAGTGTACCCGTCATCGGTTTGGTGATCGAGCCGATGCGAAACAGCGTTTGCGGCGTCACGGGTACACCGCCATCCTCGACACTCGTCACACCAAAACCACGTGCATAGAAGATTTCTTCGCCTTCGACCAATGCCAGCGCCAAGCCGGGTACTTGATGCGCCTGCATTTGCGATACAATATGCCGTTCAAGTGCAAAAATATTTAACATGGCTAGAGTTTCCGTTAGATTGTTGAGGCGAAAACACCGATTATGAACATATATACTCGCTTGCAACCACTTCTATTTGTGAGTAATTTGATAGCCGAAAAAGAATTCTATCTTAAATTGGGGTTTGATGTATCGTATGAGTCGGATGATTTTGTTGCCATCTCGTTTGCCGATTGTGTCCAATTTGGCCTGTTAGATAAACCCGATTTTCGGATGAACGAAAACGTCCCAATGATCTGGCAAATCGGCACAACGAGTGTGCGAGAGGTGCATGAGATCGGCAAGAACGCTTATTTGGAAATCGTCGAAGAACCTACCGTGCAGGCATGGGGCGAATGGACAGTCAAAATCAAATCCCCCAGTGGGTATATTGTCATCTTTGAAGGGCCTGAAGATTAATGATGCACATCCGCAGCGAAAAATTATCCCTGCAACTCGAAAACCCATTCAAAATTTCCTATGGTGCAACGACTTCCCGCCAAAATGTGCTCGTCCATATCCACGATGGCGAGTTGACCGGGATTGGCGAGGCCGCCGTAGTACCCTACTATGGCGAAACACCCGAACGGGTCTGCGCCTATTTTGAAGACCCGGCCTTACCGGATGCGATTGGCGATGACATGTGGTTGTTGGAAGATACCCTTAACCGATTACCCGAATCGGCATCCTCAGCGGCACGCGCAGCCCTTGACATGGCCCTGCATGACCTGTGGGCTAAAAAACTCGGTCAGCCCCTCTATCGGCTGTGGGGGTTGAATCCTGATCGCTGCGCCACGAGTTCCTACACCGTTGCCCTTGCCGATGATGAACCCGCCTATCGTAAACTGCTGGAAACGGCTTGCGATTATCCGGTGGTCAAATTGAAATTAGGCAGTGGCAGCATTGATACTGATTTGCAATTCACCCGCCTAGCCATGAGCACACTATCGGCACAAATCTGTGTAGATGCCAATGGCGGATGGTCGGCCCAAGACGCGCTTACCATCATTCCCCGCCTTGCCGAAATGGGAGTAATGTTTGTGGAGCAGCCTGTCGCCAAAGCCAATTTCGAGGGTTGGCGTACTTTGCGGCAACAGCTTCCGGCAGATATGCCCCCCTTGATTGCTGATGAATCGGTGCAGGGGGTGGAAAGCATTCTCCCCTTGGCAGGATTGGTGGACGGCATCAATATCAAATTGGCGAAATGCGGCGGCCTGCGACCCGCCCAACACATGATAATGCTGGCGCGTGCGTTGGGGCTGCGGATCATGATTGGCTGCATGGTCGAAAGCTCGGTAGCGATTTCAGCAGCAGCAACCCTGACCCCTCTGGTCGATTATGCGGATTTGGACGGCAATTTATTAATCACCAATGACCCGTATCGGGGGGCACTCAATATTCACGGTAAGTTAACCCTCCCCACCCTACCCGGCTTAGGAGTAGAACGCCTTGTTGAATGACTCTTTTCGTTATCAGAATGGCGAATTAACCTGCGACGGTGTTCTCCTGCGTGAGATTACAGCATCACAGGGAACACCGACGTATGTCTACAGCGCCAACCGCCTGATACAAAATGCCCAACGTCTGCAACAAGCCTTTGCCCCCCTCGGTGCGACCCTGCATTACAGCCTAAAAGCCAACAATAATCTTGCGATTATTCGTTTACTGGCAGGTCTCGGTTTGGGCATGGATGCCGTCAGCGCCGGAGAAATTTATCGTGCCCAACAAGCCGGGGTTGACCCATCGCATATCGTCTTTGCCGGGGTCGGCAAAACCCGTGAAGAATTGACCTATGCGCTGCAAGTTGGAGTCGGCTGGTTTAATGTTGAAAGTCACGGTGAATTGCACCTACTCAATCAGTTAGCAGGGGCGTTGAAAAAGTACCCGTCGGTGGCCCTGCGCCTCAATCCCGATGTGCAAGCCAAAACCCATCATCACATTGCCACCGGACATTTTGGAGCCAAATTTGGCATGAGCGCCGAAACGATTGCCCATATTTTGGCCCACCGCGCCGAGACTCCCCATCTTAATATTCACGGCCTGCATGTGCATATCGGCAGTCAATTGGGGGATGTGAACGAGACCGTTGAGGCCGTGCGTCGTGCCCAACAAATCGCCGACCCCTATCCCGATTTACGCACCCTCAATATCGGCGGCGGTTTTCCGGTGCGTTATGTGGAACGCGATGAATACCCCCAACCCGAACATTTTGCCCACGCACTTGCCCCAATATTAAGTGGGTGGCAGGTGATGATGGAGCCGGGACGTTCAATTGTCGCTGATGCAGGGGCGCTGCTGATTTCAGTGCTGTATCTCAAAGATCAAGCGGGTCAACATTTTGCCATTACCGATGGCAGCATGACCGAATTGATCCGCCCCGCCCTCTATGAAGCCGTCCACCCGATTTTGCCGATGAAAAACGCGCCAGTCACCCAAAAAATGATTATCGTGGGGCCAGTCTGTGAATCTACCGATGTGCTGAATCGTGAGGCGATGCTGCCAACTTTGCAAACAGGTGATTTATTGGCGGTAATGGTCGCTGGAGCTTATGGCATGGTCATGGCCTCCAATTACAATATGCGAACTCGTCCGGCGGAAATCTTGGTGGAAGGCGACCAATGGCGGGTGGTACGGCGGCGCGAAACATGGGATGATTTATTACGACAAGAACTTTCTTAAAACGCTTACCACAAAATTTGACAGGAGACCTCATAAAAAATAAAATCCGGTGAAACGTTCAACTTTGGGAGTCCCCTCTCCATAATTTATTTAAAAGTACCCATAGGAGTGTTTTTGATGCGTAAGAGAACTTTTCGTTATCTGCCTGCGCTGATTTTGTTGTTGGCGCTTATCGTATCTATTCTCCCTAGTGGTTTTGCAGCGGCGAGTGATACCGAATTCACCGTCGTGGCCCTCTATCGTCAAGATACCCCTGTTACGCTCGACACCGCAACCACTACCGAAATTAGCTCGCTTGACCCCCAACTCGGCACTGATGTGGTCTCGATTGAAGTCTATGAAAACCTGTTTCTAGGCTTGACCGATCTCGACGCTTTTACCAATGAAGTCGTGCCGGAACTAGCCACCTCTTGGACGATTAGCGAAGACGGCCTCACATGGACATTTACACTGCGCAATGATGTCAATTGGATGCGCTATGACCCCACCAGCGACACCGCCGAAGTGGTGCGCCCAGTCGTGGCGGGAGACTTTGTATATGCCATCAAACGCGCCTGCGACCCACGTATTGCCAGCTATTATGGCAGCATCGCCTCAACCGTCATTGCGGGCTGCGATCTGATTAACCAGACCAGCAGTGACGCTATGACCGACGATCAGGTCTATGGGGACACCACCAAAGTCTCCGCACCCGATGACTCTACCGTCGTCATTGAACTGCAATTTGCGGCGGGCTATTTCTTCTCCATGACTCCCATGTGGATGATTCGTCCTCTGCCCCAAGAAACAATCGAGGAATTTGGCGACGATTGGACTGACCCCGGCAATATCGTGACTAACGGCCCTTATTTTGTGAAAGAAGTCGTTACGGGTGTCCAGCGTACCTTTGTTCGCAATGATGCCCTCCCGGCTGATTTGGGCGATGGTGGCAATATCGAGATGGTACGCGCCACTTTTATTGAAGACGAAGGCACAACCTATGCGCTCTACCTGTCCGGTCAATTGGACACGGCGGGTATTCCTGATGCTGAACTGGAAAGCGTACTGAATGATTCAGAACGCTCACAACAGGTTAAGCAGTTCTTCGACTTGGCGACTAATTTTTTCGGCTTCGACTACGGCAAAGCCCCCTTTGATGATGTTCATGCCCGTCGTGCCTTTAGTGCTTCGATTGACCGTGTAAAAATGGTAGAAGAAGTCGCCGCTGGTCAGGGCGTGCCGATGATTCACTTCACCCCCCCTTCTATGTTCGGTGCTCCACCCATTAACGAAGTTGGAGTAGGTTTTGATGTGGAATACGCCAAAGCCCAACTTGCCGAAGCGGGCTATCCGGACTGTGAGGGCTTCCCGAATATTCGAATTCTGTCCACCGCCCGACGTGGCCCTGCTGTCGAATTTTTGCTGGCAGCGGTTGAAGAACACCTCGGCTGCGACCCCAGCATTTTCACCGCCGAGCAGGTCGAATTTTCGGTGCAACAAGAATTGACTAGCCCACAAAGTCCTTCTTCTGACCGACCCAATATGTGGTTCAGCAACTGGTATGCGGATTATCTGGATTCGCACAACTTTGTCGGCGACGTGTTAAGCTGCAATGTGGCAAATCGTTTCCTGCGCCCATGCAGTGAAGTGGACGATCTCATTGCAGAAGCAGCGGCGGAAAGTGATCCCGGAATCCGCACGCAATTGTACGCTGAAATTGAAGACCTGTTCTTTGGTGAAGAGGGTGAATTCCCATTCATCCCCTTATACACTCCCGGAGCCTATGTGATGTACCAAGATTGGTACACTGGCCCATTTGATACCGATGGCTTGTCAGGTGGCAGCCATTGGGATTCGCGTAATGTTGATATGGCCGCGAAACTAGCCGCGCAAGGCTCGTAATCCAATGTTTAAATTCTAAAATACAGGGCGATTCATCATGAGTCGCCCTTTTTGTTTCTGGATTGATGCTCTTTTTTGGCCCGGCCCGGCAGAGCAAAAAAGAGTGCCAGCCCAAAATTAATGGCAAGACTGAGCGGCACACTGAGAAACGCGGCGAGAAACGCAGCCAGATACATCAATGGCCCATAATTATACTGTTGGGTAATAGCATTGACCTGCGTCAAATCCGTTTTTCGGTCAATCAGGCGGTTGTGGTGGGAGGCATAGCGCCACAGGCCATTAAACGCAATCGCCGTCACGACAAATGTACCACTGTAGACCAAAGCGGCTGTCCGGCGTTCATCCGGGTTGTCCAGATGATCGGCTAACAATGAGGTGGGGAAATTGACGAACGTAATCATCATCAACAGCAGGGTATTCAGCCCCAAAAAGGCGTCATCTACCCGCTTAATCAAACGAAACAGCCGATGATGATTAATCCACATAATGCCAATCGTAAAAAAACTGATGATATAGGCGAGATAGGCGGGCCAAATATCCCACAGCCCATCGGCTAATCGCTGCCCTTCTTCCAAATGCGGCACACGAATTTCCAGTACCAGCAGGGTAATGGCAATCGCAATCACGCCGTCGCTAAAGGCTTCTACTCGCCCAGTCTCTTTGACATCCGATTCGGTATCCGGGGGGTACATTGGCCGACCTCGAAAAATTGAAATGAAAACGGCCTGAAATATAACGATTTCAGACCGCCAAAGATACTAGAAAAATGGATAGGTCAGTTTTATTGTAGCCCGCGCGTCAACGACCATTCACGCCCGAACATCCACGCCGCCACACCAATGCCACCCGCCGCATAAATTAGGCCGCTGATGAAATTGATCGTCAGGCCGCCCGTTGAGAGTGATTCACTAAACAAGTCACGAATCGCCACAATCGTGCCAAACAGGGGGATGGCATACACCACATCAGCGACATTGGCAGGCATACTGAAAATCGTCAGCAGCACCGTCGCCGGTAAACCAAGTTGCACCAGCGCCATAAACAAATTGGCCTCGCGGTAATTGGCAGCATAGGCACACCACGCCATCACTAGGCCGTTGAGCATGACCGTGAAGGGGATAATCATGACGACCAACGCCGCTAATAAACCTAGCACTCCGCTGCCGCTTTCCGCCAAAATTTTGATGGCATCCCCTGTTGTCAGGCTGTCGGCATTGGAAAATTGTGGACTGGCATCGCTGAAGGCGCTTAACAATAAACCCTCGGTTAGCCACATGCTCATGACCGCCATGGATGCGATAAACACCACCGTCATTTTGCCCATGACAATCCCAACACGGCTGGCGGGTGTCACCAAGAGGTTTTCAACGGTCTGGCGTTCTTTTTCACCGACGGTAGTATCCAAAATCAAGCCCATACCCCCGCCAAGCAGCCATGAGGTAACTGCTAGAGGAAGAAAAATCGTACCAAAAATGCTGTTGCCATCTTCATCAGCGGATGTGCCGACGGAGGCTTCCGTGCGTTGGGTGGCCTCGCCAATCTGGATGGGTTCCAGCCAGTCCCGATCTAGCCCCTGTGAAGCCAAGCGTTGATCCAGCAAATCATCGCTGTAGCCTTCAATGACACCGCGTACCGCCGAACGCCCAAAAAAAGTGATGATCGAATTATCTTTGGTGATGACCTCTAAATTGGCTGTACCGTTGCCCTCCAATTGAGCCTTAAAATCTTCGGGGAGGGCCACAATGACGATGGCCTCATCAGCAGAATTTTCGTCCAACACCTTGATGGCGTCTTCTTTTTTTAAACGCTCGACCAATTCAGGCGCTTGGTCGCTGTTTTCGATAAAGATGGGGAAGCCCTCATTAGCAATGCGAATCACCTGTGTCCCGATGAACAACCCCGCGCAAATCGCCAAACCGGGCAGGAGAATCGGCGGCGCAAACAGCCAAAACAATGAACGGCGGTCACGAAGCAGTTCTCGAAATTCCTTGCGAAAAACGATGCGGTAGACACTACGCAGTCTCATAATTTATTCCGACTTGTGCTTTCTCTTTTTATCAGCAGCTTCGCGTTCGGCTTCTTGTAACAAGGCTTCCGCGCCCACAATCTGGACAAAAGCGGCCTCCAAATCAGCGGCTTGATATTTTTCGGTTAGTTCGGCAGGCGTGCCCGATTCCAAAATCTCGCCACGATGGATAATGGCGACCCGGTCACACAAGCGCTCCACTTCATCCATATGGTGGGTGCTGAGGATGACACAGCGACCTTCGGACTTGAATTTTAGAATAATCTCACGCACCGCCCGCGTGCTGACCACATCAAGGCCCTGTGTCGGTTCATCCAAAATAACATTGGGCGGATTGTGAATCAGCGCCATGCCCATGACAACCTTCCGCACCATGCCGCGCGAAAATCCTTTGGCCCGGCGATCCGCAAAATCACGCATTTCGAGTGCCCCAATGAGGTAATCAATGTGGCTTTCCAATCCCGCACCATCAAGCCCATGTAGGTTGCCGATATACCGTAAATGTTCGCGGGTGGTGGAATGAGCGTACAATCCGGCGCTTTCCACCAAAATCCCCAACCGTGACCGGACCTTATCTTTTTGGTAGCGAATATCAAAGCCATCAATGACAGCCGTACCATCGCTCGGTTCGACGACGGTGGACAGCATCCGCAGGGTGGTGGTTTTGCCCGCCCCATTTGGCCCTAATAAACCAAAAACCTCGCCTTCACGCGCTTGGAAGGTGGCATTTTTGACCGCTTGAAATTTTTTGAACTGCTTGGCGAGTTGTTGAGCTTCAATCATAGTCGGTTAGAAGGGCCATGTTAATTGAATAGTCGGTTCGGTTTCGGTAGATTCGTGTCCATTATCGCCGTTTGCAGCCGACTTTTTGCGTTTCTTCTCAGTCGAAGTTAACTGCTTGGGGAATAATTCGGCGGCATCACAATCCCGGATGCTTTGGATTTTGCCTAGAAACATCGAAACCGGATAGCCTTGATAGAGTGTCGGTTCTTTGATTTCATCCAGTTTTTTCTGGGCCACCCCATAATAAAACGGATCCAGTTCAATGCCGATATAATTGCGTTGCAGTTTTTTAGCGGCAATCGCAGTCGTACCCGTTCCCAAAAACGGATCCAAGACCACATCCCCAACGTCCGTCGTCATCAAAACCAATCGCTCTAGCAGATGAATGGGCAATTGGCAGGGATGTTCATCGCGGCGGCTGGCGTGACGGATGCGGTGAATATCCGTCCAAACATCACTGACCAGAAAACCAAATGGGTGCATCTGGTCTTTTTTGCCACCGTAGTCTTTTAGATAGGCATCACATACCCGACATTTTTTATGCGGGGCGCGGATTTCATAAAATTTCGTACCCTTTGGCTCTTTGCTATAAAACAAAATGCCATAATGAGCAGGCAGCAGCGTTTTACCGAGTGGGGCGCTCATGGCATCCCACGCAATCCAATGCCGAAAATGGGCATGTTTGTTGAGGATAGTAGCATAATACGTTAGCCATTTGGGGATGTTATGCACCAAAATTGAGCCTGTTGGTTTTGTGACACGCACTAATTCCAGAAGCCACTTCTCACACCACTCTATGTAATCGTCGAGAGGGAGACGGTCATTGCTTGAGCCGTATTTTTTATCGAGGTTAAAAGGCGGGTCGGCAAAACAGACATCAATGGTGTTGTTTGGAATGGTGGCTAAACTCTCAAGGCAGTCGCCTAATAAAATTTTGTTTACCGTCAGGTACATTATGAGCCATTCAGCGAATAGGAGTGCTATAAGAAAAATTATATAACAGGTATAGGCGAGAACAAGTTGGCGTTTCGTTAATGTTCGACGACGGTGGACAGCATCCGCAGGGTAGTCGTTTTGCCAGCCCCATTCGGCCCTAATAAACCAAAAACTTCCCCCTCGCGGGCTTGGAAGGTGACATTTTTGACCGCTTGGAATTTTTTGAACTGCTTGGCGAGTTGTTGGGCTTCAATCATGCGTTGGTACACCCCAGACTTGTAAACCATTGTCGGGGTTTACCGATTTATCCATATAGTAATGTAACGTCCCACTACCTAACACTAACAGCGTATCATCGGGGCTAAAACTAATCACATTCACGGTTTCGGAACCGGTTTGTATACGCCTCACGATTGAATAGGTCGCCATATCAATCAGCCCAATAAATCCTTCTCCACAAAGTTCGGCATCTTGCCTGTAAGAACATCCGCCGATAGCCAGCAAACTACCAGCATGATTAAAGGCCGCTGCCCATAATTCCCCACCGAGTTTTTGAACCAAGAGACCTTCCAAATCATTGATTTTTTGTTTTGTAGCAATATCCCAATAATGCAGGATGTGATCGGAATGGATAGTTACGATTGTGCGACTATCGGGACTGAAGGCGATTTTATAAGCGTGGTCGATCTGCATATAGGGTTCTATATCTTGAAAAAAATCGATATTAGATGGATAGGCCAAAAGGGTCTTTGTCTCAAAAATAAGGATAGGGCCATCCAGACTTGGAATTATTATGGCGGTCAATTCACCATCCGGGCTTATCAAGACTTGGCTGTCACTTACTCCGATTTCCACAAACTTCATCGTATCAGTTGTGGTATCCCAAAAAACAGCATCAGATCCAAATAAAGTCGTGGCAGTTATCCATGCCCCCCTCACATCCCGCGACAAACTCGTTATATTCCCAACATCAAAACCACCTAAAATCTCTACAAATGCCCGCTCGCCAGCAGATAATAGACCACCTCCAATAAGGGCAGGTTTCGTAATGTGGCTAACGTTCCACATTTGCCCAGTATCGAACTCTCCCCCAAATGTGTAAGCCGCATTACCCGCTATCAGTTTTTCGCCATCCGCTGTAAAAACAAACGGGCCACTACTAGGGCGTTATGCTAGATAAATTGGGATAGGCAAAAAATCTCTCGTTGGATAAGGTTAAGGTTGCAAACAAGAACCGAGTCCAGCGAGAGATGGCATGATCATAGAAGATTTTGATGATTTTTGCTTGTGGATGTATGTGA
>JAIOHL010000199.1 GCA_019913005.1 Anaerolineae bacterium
TGCCCGCAGTAGGTCGTCAATCACCGTGTAGATGGTTACAATTAGATGCTCGTTCATGCTGTTCTGCGCTCCGCTCGTGTGTTTGGTGACTACGATTGTGGAGCGTTGCCAGCATGAACGTCAACTAGCAATCAAGGTAAAGTTGTTTTTTTCATCTCCGCAGTAGAAGTAACAGGTTCACCAATACCTTTTGTGGGATTGATGTGGAAGATAGGCGCTCGTATCGTACATTTTGCTGAAGATGAGTTCTTGTACCTATCTGTACACTTAAGAGCCAAAGCCCCTAGCGAGGAAAGTGCAATCTCATTTTGTGAGCCTACCGCAGAATTTTTGAGACATGATAAAAATAGTCTCATTAAGCTCCCACTATGGAAATCAGGAAGAAATTATGACGAATTTATCTATGGGGATATTTACCGGGAGGGTCAAAACATATCCCTACACATACAGAGCGTCGATATGCCATATGTTTTGGAGGCTCTTCTAAAATATTTGAAGGAAAACGCTTTCACTGAAATCACTTACACCTTTCATCAAGGTGGTGCATGGTTTAGCGGAATGTAAATAGCAATGGAAAATTCATTCACACACTACCTCCCCCCGCCCCTGCGTGACCTCAATTGGCAGGCTCACCCACTCGATGGCAAACTGCTCCTCTTTGAGCGCGACACGGACCTAAGCTCCTGACGAAAGGATTTTGATACATGCGTATCTCCATCTGGCAGCAGTTCGCAAGCAACCACAGCAATAGTTTTACAGTCGTTGGTGAATTCGAATCGGTAGAAGACGCCCAAAATGCCGCCGACAAACTGCGGGCCTCCTTGCAGCCAATTCTCGATTGGTATGATACAAACCCTGAAATTGAGTTCAATGCTGACCCTATTCCGCCAGAATTAGCCATTGGGAAATCCTATGGGGTTGAATGGGAATTGCGCCATGATTGGCTTCCGGGCCGGACTGTTGGGGAAGTGGTTAGCGTCTTGGATAATCGCATAATCATCATATCCGAAGAAACTTGGTCACCTCACGAACCACTTGATCAAATTTTGGTCAAATTAGGCGCAACGGTCAGACTTGAAGGAGCATTTAGCGACACATTGCTCTTAGTAGATATTGTCTGTGAATGTCCAAATGAAGCGACTGCGACAAATCTGCGACAAACGCTCTTGGAATTTATGGCGGCAGAAAATGCGTTTCCCTATGCACAATCCCCTATTCCTTGGATCGCTTATCATTCGGGCCAGCGTGCAACTGACGCCGAAGAGCTAGAGCGATTAGATAAATTTTTTTCTGCCCGTGAGCAAATCAAATCGTCTTATAATCCTGTCAATAACAATTTGCGGTCAAGAATTATCAAGGCTGTTTTCGGCAACAACAGGGCGGATATTCAGCGAAGATTAAAAAATTTACCCGCCCTAACTCCCGACGATGAATCCCGTGTCAGGCTTGCTCGGAGCAAATGCGTTTGCAGATTGAGTATTGAGAATAATCAAGGCACTGTCATTCAAGCCAGTGTCATGTTGAACGGTACTCGCTTGGAAATCACAAATATCTGGTTCATCGTAAATCTCGTAACAGGTCTACCTGCGATCATTGCTTGGCTAAAAGACAATAGCTGCACAGGCATCCGCTATACAATTCGGCAGGAAGGTGAATACGAATGATACCTGAAGCCTACACGGATTTTCTTTCTCATCTCCCCCCACCCTTGCGCGACCTCAATTGGCAGGCCCACCCGCTTGACGGCAAACTGCTCCTCTTTGAGCGCGACACAGGGCTGAATGTGCTGTTGGAAGGCGAGGAAACCGACCATCTAACCCGCCTTGCCCCGCGCACCCTGCTCGTCGCTATCACCAACGCCTGCAACATGACCTGCTCGTTTTGCTATCGTGATCTCGAATCGTGCAGCCTATGGCGCTATGACACCCTGCTCCAATTCTGCCGCGAGATTGATGAATGGGGCGTGTTAGAGGTGGCCTTTGGCGGCGGCGAACCCATGCTCTTTCCCAATTGGGCCGAGTTTATCAACGAACTCCATGCCACCACCCGCCTCTGCCTCAATTTCACCACCAACGGCACACTGCTATCCGAGGATTTTTTGCGGGCCATCGCCGGAAAATATGGGCAAATCCGCGTCTCAATTTATGAAGATAACCATTGGGCCGACACCCTCCACTTGCTCACCCGCTGCCAGGCCCGTTTCGGCATCAACTGGCTCATCACCCCCGCCGAACTGCCGACCCTCGAAACGAAATTTTTGCATTTATTGAGCATGGGCGTGCGCGATTTTCTGGTGCTCAGTTATAAAGGCGACGACCCCACCCTGCATTTACGCCCCGAACATTACGCCCCATTTTCGGCCTTCCTCAAAAAAATCCATAGCCAATTGGGGTCGCTGGTCACGCTGAAATTGGATGTCTGTTGGGGTGATGCCTTGCCGGATGTCCCGCGTCTTTTTGGCACAGGCGATTGCGGCGCAGGCGATGATTTTCTATCCATCACCAGCGATAAACACATCAAAGCCTGCTCATTCCAGTTGACCCCGACAGGCATTCCGTTTGACACTGTATCCGATTTACGGGCCATTTGGGAACAGCGCCGCTCCACGCGACAGGCCGCCATCATCGGCGGTTGTGCTCGACTCCCCCAACGTGGATTAAATAAAGGAGGCTTATCCAGTGCGTATATCCCTCTGGCAGCAATTTAGCAGCAACCATAGTTCAAATTTCACAGTCGTTGGAAAATTTGAGTCTCCAGAGTTAGCCCAAAGAGCGGCGACTGAATTTAAGGATATTTTTGACTCAATCGAAGAATGGCAAATGCAGACTGGACAATTTCCCCGTGAACGTGGAATACCGCCTACCCCTCCCGAAATTGAATTTAGTCAAAAATATGGCATTCAATCTTGGAAAGAAGCCCTAGATTGGTTGCACGCAAGAGAAGTTCGCCTCTTTGATAACCATCTTATCGTCACCAATCACTATAAGATGTGGGGGGACGTCACTTACCAACCGCCCACTGTCGTAGAGGATTTGATGCACTACTTTTCTCAACTTACCTTGATAAGTGAGGAAGCAGGCCCTCGTTCCATAACTTTCGATTTGACATGCACCGCGCCAAACAAAATTGTAGCTTTTGAACTATTTGATCGCGCAAATGCCATATACGAATTGCAAGATCATGAAGAAAATCGGAATTACGGTGCAGCGGAGTATAGCCTGCGTCCTCAACTTGAAGAGGCTGTCTCAAAAGGTGATGATGATTTAGCCAAGTCACTTCAAACTCAATTGGATGATATATGGCCCACTCGACAGCGGCTAAAAATGGAGGCGGAAAAAGAGCCTTTCTTAAACGAGAGGTTGCATTGGGGTTATCTTGTTAATCCGTTTACAATCTCTAAACATGAACGCGGTGTAGACCAGAATGGATTAATCGTCAATTTCTATGAACTTGGCTTTTATGAGCTAACAGAGCTTCAGGAAATCATCAGATGGTTGGAAACAAAAGGGTTTTACAACATTCAGTATACGCTAGAGCAAAAATCTTGGGACGACGAAGTTAGCAAATAACAGGAAGGTTTTTTATGCACCTCCACCGCATCACTATCGCCGTCAACAACATGGAAGCAATGGTGCAGTTTTATAACCATGTCTTCGCTGCCAACCTCACCCAAGCCGGAAGTCCCTTATTTTACATAGGCACACTCGCCGGATGTAAGCTATTTTTCTGCTCCAACACCATCCCCCAAATCCAAGCTGAGAAAAATCGCCAGCAGTTTCATTTCATCGTGGATAATTTGGAAGCCACCCTACCCCAAGTTCGCCAAAATAACGGTCAAGTGATGGACAACGCCACCGAGGAAGACGGCATGAAGGCCATCGGCATCATTGACCCGGATGGCAACACCATCGTCTTATTGCAGCGCGTATAGCCCACAATTATACGAACATAAGTTCTATATTTCGTAGCAATATGGCTATTTTTTGAATTCGTAACCGTGGTTACGGATTTATGGCTGTGGGTCATCGCAACGGACATCTTTTACGGCCTTTTACCGCCCAATCAGCCATTCCAAGCCCTCCACACCCGTTGACCCCCTTACCCGTGCCCGTGCCATCCGCAAAGCATCGCTGCTGGTATGCACCAAACCATCTACCGTCGTCACCGCCATCAGATGCCCAGTTTCTTGAACAACCTGCACCGCCAATGGGTCATAGCGCCCCCCCGGATAACAAAAAAAGCGAGGTCGCCGCCCCAATTGATTTTGAATCTCGTCCGCAGCCGCCCCAATCTGATAGACCATGCTGTCACGGTCAAGGCCGCGCAAATCAATGTGGCTGACGCTGTGGTTCTCAATCTCCATACCCGCCGCCAGCATCTCCCCCGCCTGTGCCCACGTCATGTATCCCGCCTGCCCCATAAAATCACGCACCACAAAAAACGTCCCGGTCATACCAAACTGTCGCAAAACCGGAAACGCTTCGGTATAGGCGTCGGCATAGCCATCATCAAACGTCATGACCACGCGCCGGGGGGGTAATTTTTCGCCCCGCATCAGCGCCGCATATAACTGCCCCATCGTCACGGTGCGATAATTATTTTCCGCCAGATATTCACAATGGGCCTGAAAATTCTCTGGCAGCACCGTCAAGTCAAGGCGATATTTGTCCGCATCGGCTGGCAACGGGCTGACATAGTGGTACATCAAAACCGGACAGCGCACCCGTCGTCGCACTCCGGCTTGAACCATCTGGGGTCTCATCAGTGTAAAAGTAGCAGCGGCGAGGCTGGCTTTGAAAAATTGGCGTCGGTTCAAGGTTATCCTCGTGTAATCTTTTGACCGGACACTAGATTATATTATAGTATGCGGTAGCTAATGGCTCATGAGGAACAGACAATTATGACCTTTCACAGACTCGTGCTTGCACTAACAATCATCGTCGCTTGTGGCTTAATTGCGCCATCCCATTCAACCTATGCACAGGGCATCAAAATCACCCAAACCGTCACCCCCGGTTTTTATGAAGGCCAGCAGGTCTTTTATTACACCTTTTTCAACGGCACACCCATTTTAGATAAGGGTGCTGTGGTTGCGGTGGGGGAACAATATCGGCTGGTGGATGCCGAGGGCAACCCGATTGAAGGCCAATATGATCTCATCGAAGCTGGCCCCTACGACAACGGGTACAGCGATCTGCGCGAAATCATCGAAGTGACTGTACCGGAAGATTACGAGGCCAATTCAACCACCAGCGTCGAAGATTTATTGGCTCAAGACTGGCCTCAAGCCCGTACAGGCAAAAATCACAATATACCCATTGTCCGTACAGGCACTCAGCTTCAGGGTCACGATTATGACCCGATTTCGATTTGGATCAATGGGGAGGAACGTCAGGCCTTTGATTTTGGGGAAACCCCGGCCCAAACCGCGCCGATTTGGGTCTTGATTACAGGCTATGACGCCACTGGTTCGGCCATTCGCCTCCCCGGTCAAGACGGGCCGATTATCCGCCAACTCCATGACGATCCCGGTTACTCCGATTTCTGGCAGGTCTTTTTTGTAACGGTGCCCGAAGATACCGTGCCGAACAGCATTCGTTCCTATGAACAGATTATAGAAAGTGGCTATCCCATGGCAGAATCGGAGAATGTGATTAACTGCCCCGTGATTCGCGCCGAAAACATGACCATCGGCTACCTCAAGGATACCGCCTACTATATCACCCGCATAGATCGCCCCGACCTACCGCCTGATGCCGCCCTACCCCCCGTCTACACCTACGTTTATGATGACGGTGTGCCCCTCGAAGATACCCCTTGGGTGTTGAGTGTGGGTGAAGGGGACGATGGCTACACGGGCTTCTGTATGCGTACCCACGTACTGCTGGCTTCGACCTACCATACCAACGAAACCGATATTCTAGGGGATTCCAATGCCACGATTCAACCCGTCGGGGTTGTTTCAACTTGTGCTATACTGATGCCCGTAGACTAAATTCTTCGGCATTTGGTTAAACCGAATATGGCAAATCTTCAGCGAGTTGTATAAACTCGCCTAAACTATTTTTTGTTTTTTGCGGGAATAATTGCCCAAGTTGGGGTTACAACTAGTCGAACAAGCACGCATTGGCAGTCAAGGATATACAAAGCTATGGATTTATTTGAACGCACCAAGAGTTTCACCATTGCCAAAGAAGCAATGGCCGCAGGATTTTACCCCTACTTTTTGCCATTTACCGACTCTGAGGGGTCGGTTGCCACCTTCAACGGGCGTAAAGTCATTATGCTCGGCTCAAACAACTACCTCGGTTTGACCACTCACCCCAAAGTTCGGGCCGCCGCCAAAGATGCCATTGACCGTTATGGCACAAGCTGCACGGGCAGCCGCTTTTTGAATGGCACACTTGAACTTCATCTCGAACTCGAACGACGCCTTGCCAATTTTGTCGGCAAGGAAGCCGCCCTTGTTTTCCCAACAGGCTACCAAACGAATTTGGGTGCTGTATCGGCCCTATTGCATCGCGGCGACTATGCGGTTCTGGACAAACGCGCCCATGCCTGCGTAGTAGACGGTGTGATGATGTCCGAGGCCGAACTCAAGCGCTTTAACCATAATGATGTCAAGAGTTTGGAAAGCGTCCTCGCCAAAATTCCCGATAGCGCGGGCAAATTGGTCGTGATTGATGGTGTCTACAGCATGGATGGTGATGTAGCCCCCCTACCCGAAATCATCGAAATCTGCCGCCGTTACGAAGCCCGTTTGTTGATAGACGACGCACACGGCATCGGCATAATGGGTGCGGGACGTGGAACAGCCGCGCATTTTGGGCTGACCAATCAAGCCGATTTGATTATGGGAACCTTTAGTAAATCATTTGCATCAGTGGGCGGATTCCTCGCCGGTAGTGCCGATATTATCCATTACATCCAACATCATGCTCGGTCACTGATATTCTCCGCCGCCCTCCCCGCCGCCAATACCGCCACTGTTCTGGCTGCGCTCGACATTATTGAAAATGAGCCGGAACACGTTCAGCGGTTGTGGGATAATACCGAATATATGCGGGCTGGCTTAAAACGCCTCGGTTATAACACCGGCACCAGCACCACCCCCATCATTCCGCTGATTATCGGCGACGATGTGCGGATGGCGTTGGCGTGGCGGGCATTGGTGGATAATGGGGTCTATACTAATCCCGTTGTGCCCCCCGGCGTCCCCCAAAGCCTCCTGCGTACCAGCTATATCGCTACTCACACCTTTGAACAGCTTGAAAAAGCCCTTCAAGTCTTGGAGGTGGTCGGCGAAAATATGGACTTGATCCCCTCCAAAGCCGAACGTGAAGCGGCGATGGAAGTCTCCGCCGCAAATTAGCAGTTTCAACTAGCCAAACAAAAACAGGGTGACTCATAGGTGGTCGCCCTGTTTTTATTCCCCGATATTCTATTATCTGACCGGACGCATAAAGCGCACAATTAAAGTCAACTGCCCAACCCGTAATTCATCCCCATCTTGCAGCAAGCGCAATTCTTTCTCGTGCAAGCGATGACCGTTGATATAGGTCCCGTTGCGACTGCCCATGTCGGCGACAAGCAGCGCATTCGCCTGATGTTTTAGGCTGGCATGAACACGCGAAACCCCTGCCGCCAATCCACCATAGGGTTCTAGGTCAACATGCGGTACAAGAATCGTGTTGGGTGCCAGCCGACCAATAAGGGCCTCGTCACCACTCTCAATGTTGACGGATAGCGGCTTGTCCACATTTTGTGGATAGAGCAAGAGCACCGTTCCCGCCCCAAAAAAGTGACGTGGTTCAAGTCCTGCTGGCACTCCCTCGGCAACATCCGAAGCATCTGGGCTAGAGGCCGTGCCCTCTTGATAGGGGGGCCGTGCTGATGATGGGCGATTCAGTGTATCAAACGTATCTATAGTATCTTCACCGGGGCGGGCTGAACGTTGTTTGTATTCCCATTGCTGGGCCATCACCCCCAATTGCTGGCGATCAGACTTGGATAGCGTTTTGCTTTTTTCCAAAATTTGCTGCCATGCCTCCTCTGGTGAACGACCCGAACGGCGCAATTCTACAAACTCATTGAATAGAGTCTGTATCATTGGTTTATCGCCTTTTTGCACCATTACATGACTTCCTTTACATCAAACTCAATCTTCAGTTTAAGGGAACGGGATTAAATTAGGATTTAAATTCAATCATAATCCGCAATATTCAGTTTTTTTCATGGGTAATTCCAAAAAGGGCAGATTTTTAGGAACCTGCCCTTTGCACTTATAATCCAAGGCCAAGTTCCGGCCTAGTTTGTCTCTACCAACAAGCTGTAGTCCCCGTTATCGGGAATAAACAGCGCCGAAACCTCGATTACATAAATTCCATCCGACGGTAGGGTGAATTGGGCAATTTGGGAATCGAGGAAACCCAAACCCTCCACCACATCCGTCGCATCATCATTCTCGGCCAACAGATTACCATCGGCATCATACAACTTCAGGTAAGGATCAAGATTACTGGAATCATCGGTCTTCTTCATGGTGATCGTGACCGCTGTGCCTGCTGTCCCCTCAAAGCGATAGAGGTCGTTGGGATTGTCATCACTCAAAGCACCCGTTGATTCCTGACCCGCCGTAATGTCAAATTCAGCCGTATCCGCTGTCGGCGCACTGGGTTCAGTATCCTCTCCACCCCCTAAAGAAACACCGGCATTTCCCAAAATATTGCTCAAATCGAAGTTGAGACTGCTGGTATCTAGTGGTTCAAATTCGGCAGGAGCTTCGACAGTAAAACTGCCATTGTGCTGATCCAAAACCGCTTGGAAATCCAATGCGAAGGTAATTGGGCCAGTGGAGGCGCTACCGCTATCCGCCGCACCGGGGGCAAGGCTCATCAAAAAGCCAAGATCAAGGGTGACATCAACAACACTGGATAGGCCATAAATGAGGTTATCTTCCGGCGAAATCCACACGCTCAATTGGGCAGTCGAGGCGCTGAGTTGGTCGCTCAATTGTGACAGCACCAAGCTGAGGATGAATGAGATGGTCGAGGGGTCACTAAACATATCACCCCCCTCACCGCCCATCTGAGCAACCAGCGGCAGGAGAGCTTCACTTAGGGCATTTACAAATTCTTGTGAACCGACCAATGAGGCAAGGTCAAGATCAAATGTAAAGACGGCCACCGTGCGACCATCTTCCAGCGTCATATCCTCACCACGCGACCATGTGACCACCCCCGGCAAGTCATTGAGCGCTTGGAGGGCCCCCAGAAGCGGGAAATTTTGAATATCATTAATGTCGAGGCCGAGTTCATCTAATTGGGCTTCGGCATCACCCGAATCTAGCTCGGTACCCTGCCATTCAATGGCATCGCCCTCACCGCTACCGAAATAAACATCACCGTCCACAAAGCGGAAAGCACCCGGCCCAGTTTGGGTTTCGTCAGGGGTGATCAAGGTGGCATCGGTAAAGGTCAGGTCAATGGCAAATGTATCATTGCCTTCATCAAAGACGATTGGGCCAAAACCCGTCGCCGACAGGCTGGACTGTTGATCGCCCATGCCACCCGCTAAATCCAAGTTAAACGATTTGACGTTGACGGAGGTTTGTTCGCTAGCCGCCTCAGCAGCAGCAGCCAACAGCGCACAATCTTCGGGCGAGAGAGGACAACCCCCACCTTGAGCGCGAGCAGTAGATAAACCAAACGGTGATACCGCGATGGTGACTAGGGTAATAACGAGCAGCAGGCTCAACAACCCGCGACTAACTGAATTTTTCATGGTTTCCTTAAATTCCTCCTCCGAGTACGGACGTATATTGGTCGGAAACTCACTTCGCTGCAATGTAATTGATTATAACCGGGCATAACTTGTTTTACGCGAATTTTTAGGAAAAGTTGTCCAAGCGTAGCCTTTAGCGATAAACCCGATACATGATTTTTTCCAATAGGCGCGGGAACAAGCGCCCTCCCCAAATAATTAGGCGGTCAAGCGGGCGCAAGATAATCACCCGCTGGCGGCGTTCCATTGCCCAAACAATCCGTGCTGCTACTTTTTCAGGGGTCATGGTGGGTAATTTGCTGGCAACTTTACCGGGCGTCCCTAAACGGCGTTGGGCCAATTCGGTATGGGTCTGCCCCAGCCAAATATTCGTGACCCAGATGTGGTCAGCCTCTAATTCGACCCTTAAGGCACGGGCAATCGCATCCACCGCCGATTTGCTGGCGCTGTAAATGCCCGCACCGGGGCCAGTCGCTACCGCTGTGACACTGCTAATGGTGATAATATGTCCCCCACCGCTGGCCCGCATCGCAGGCACACAAGCGCGAACGCTGTGCAGCACGCCATCAATATTGGTACGCAGCACGGTTTCCAAATCAGCCCAATTGGACTCGACCAGTGGGCCACGATGGGCAATGCCCGCATTGGCAATCAGCACATCCAATCGCCCAAAATGCGCGAGGCCCTCCGCCATCAATTGCAGCATTTTTTCACCGTCGGTCACGTCCCCTTGCAGAGTCAGGACTTCGCCCAACATGCCCTTAGTCGCGGCCTGTAATTCTTGAAGCCGATCTTCGCGCCGTCCGATGGCAATGACCTTATGGCCCAACGAGGTCAATAATAGCGTGGTGGCCCACCCGATGCCGCTGGTCGCCCCGGTAATCAGGACAACTTTGGGATTTTCGACGGGCTTATCGGGTCGGGGGGTGTTTAAAATGCCGCGATAATTTTTCACGGATGATCGTCCTGTCCATAGCCAGTGTAAATAATCAGCGCCAATGCAAACATTAACGGCCCCAGCAAGCAAGTCAACACAACAAGAGCATTATTTCTAGCACGCCGTTCAGCATAGGAATTATTCCGCGTAAACAGACCATTCAAACGCTGCCCAACCGCCGAACCCGGATTTTTCTTGGCGGCCAACATGGTGAGCAACAGCCCCAAGCCACCTAATCCTATCCAGATGAGCAGGCCTGTGGTTAAAGGATTCATCCTGTTCAGCCTGCGCCCTTTCGGACACTTTGAGGCAAAAGTTCTTTAATCGCCAGCACCAGTTCCCGATGATGACCTCGTGCGCTGGTCGGGCATAATACAATGTCGTGATAAAAGCTGCCTGCCACGCGCTCGATTAACCACATATCCACGCCAAAAAAGGGCAGGTTTTCTTCATCGTCCAATGTGTCAAATTTGGCTTGGCGGATAGCCTTCATCAATTCCCGATAGGTGTCTACCGCCACCTCAAATTCAAATTTGACAGGCTTGGGGGCTTTATCATAAACCACCTGCAATTGGCAGTCGTCGCCATGCCCACGCCGCAAAGTCGCCACACTGTTGGGGGCATCTTCCTCATGATAGTGAATGCTGACGCGCAGGGCCTCGCTGACGGTGGGTTCGTTGGTCAACTGCTTTAATTCGCCCTGCCCCAATCGGGTGGCGATCAAACGGATAGGGTCGGCTCTCCGGGATAGACTGCTCATGGCTTGCCACCTTTCCTAACGATACTGCAAGGTGTTTTCTATTTGAATTGATTGATTTTATCAAAACTTTAGTGAATAATATCACGCCAGCTATTTCCAGCACAGAAATTTCGCAACATCTAGGAGTAAAACACACAATGGGTCTTATTTGGGTAGTGCCGCTGTCGAGCCTGCTCACCATCGCGTTCTTGGTGTATTTGATCCGAGACGTCATGGGGCGGGATCGCGGTACAGAAAAAATGCAAGAAGTCGGCAGCGCCATTTATAAGGGGGCAGTTGCTTTTATTTCGCGTCAATATAGCACGATTGCGATATTGGCAATAGTGACCGCAGTCATTGTCGCCGCTATCGTTGGATCGTTTACACAAGGCTCAGAAACAGGCATTACAGGTTTTGATTTGGCGTGGCGCACCGCTTTGTCGTTCTTGGTGGGTGCGGCAGCCTCGGCGGTCAGTGGGATTATTGGCATGTACGTATCGGTACAGACCAACCAACGTGTGGCTTCAGCGGCCCGTGAAGGCGTTGAACCTGCGCTGCGGGTTGCGCTCAATGGGGGGGCGGTGGCTGGCTTTATCGTGGTCGCCCTGTCCTCCCTAAGCGTGTTTACCATGTTTGTTTTGTTCGGCGGTTTGACTGATAACGGGGTCAAAGACGCACCGTTCTTGATCGCTGGCATGGGTTTTGGCGCGAGTTTTGTGGCGCTGTTTGCCCAACTGGGCGGCGGCATTTACACCAAAGCAGCCGACGTGGGCGCTGACCTTGTAGGTAAAGTGGAAGCGGGCATCCCCGAAGACGACCCCCGTAACGCGGGTGTGGTCGCCGACCTTGTGGGCGACAATGTGGGTGACTGCGCGGGTCGTGGTGCTGACCTGTTTGAATCTACCGTCGCAGAAAATATCGGAGCGATGATTTTGGGTGTCGGGTTGTATGTGGCAACCGGACGCGAAGAATGGATTATCTTCCCACTCGTCATTCGTGCATTTGGCCTCATCGCCAGTATCATTGGTGTCTGGGCCGCACTCAATGTCCCCGGCATCAAGCTAGACCCGGGGGAATCCCCCATGAATCCGATGTATCGTGGCTATGCCCTGACCGCTGGCATCTGCATTATTGCCATGTTCGCCATTGTCATGATTATGCTGGAAGATTTTTGGTTCTTCCTTGCGGGGTTAAGCGGTGTACTGGTAAGTCTGGCATTTGTCGCCATTACGATGTACTACACCGAGCATCGTTTCCGCCCCGTCAAGATGATTGCCAAATCCAGTTTGCGCGGCAGTGGCCCAAATATCATCACCGGCCTAGCGATGGGTTTTGAAAACACGGCCCTGCCCGCCATTGCGGTGGCAATTGGGCTGCTGAGTTCCTATTGGTTGGGGACACAAGGCGCCGAGGCTCTTGACCTGCAAAGAGATTGGGCGCGGATGGAAGATAAGATTATTGCCGAAAGAGCCGCCGGAGAAGAACCTGAACTCCATGAGCAGTTGTTGGTCGCCCTTGACCCCGATTTTGTCGGCGGTATTTATGGGACGGCTGTCGCTGCGATGGGCATGTTGATGACGGCTGGCTTTGTGCTGGCAATGGACACCTTCGGCCCGATTGTGGACAACGCAGGCGGTATTGTCGAAATGTCCGGGGCGTCGGAGGAAATCCGAGCAGGGACAGACGCGCTTGACGCAGCGGGGAATACGACCAAAGCCCTCACCAAAGGTTATGCGATTGGGTCAGCGGCATTGGCGGCTTTCCTTCTATTCAGCGCCTATCTGGATAAGGTGGCCCTTGTTCAGTTTGATAAATTTAAAGACGACCCCGAAAAACTGATTGAAAATGTCAAGATTGTAGATGGTGTCCATGCCGTCAATATGGGCAAGATGGAAGTCTTTGTTGGGGCGTTGTTGGGCGCGATGTTAGTTTACTTGTTCTCGTCCATCGCCATGCGTGCGGTGGCACAGGTCGCCGAAAAGGTCATTGAAGAAGTCCGCCGTCAATTCAAGGAAATCCCCGGCTTGCTGGCGGGTGATCCCAATGCGAAGGCCGATTATGGCAAGGCGGTAGACATCACCACACAGGGCGCTTTGCGTGCGATGGTACTGCCCGGCATGTTGGCAGTTGGTACACCTGTGATCGTCGGTGTTTTGTTGGGGGCCGAAGCAACCGCTGGTTTCCTGATGAGCGCAACTATCTCTGGTATTTTGCTGGCGCTGGTCATGAACAATGGCGGTGGCGCTTGGGATAATGCCAAAAAGTACATCGAATCCGGTGAATTTACCGACGAAAACGGCGTGGTGCATAAGAAGAAGTCCGAAGCCCACAAAGCCGCTGTCGTCGGCGACACGGTTGGCGATCCCTTTAAAGATACTGCTGGCCCCAGCTTGCATGTGTTGATCAAGCTGCTGGCGACGATCACATTGGTGCTTGCGCCGTTGTTTGTATAAATCCATTTGCCATCGCACTGAGTAAAAATAGGGGAAGGGGTGAACACTCTCCCCTATTTTTAATTTCCTATCCGGGTCAACTGGCCTATAATCTTGGTAAATAGGTTTTTTATTATTGGATTGGAGACTTCTTGTGAGCGACGCACCCACCCCAAACACCAGCGCCTCAAGTCCCCCTAAAAATAGAAGTGCTACTCTTTTGGCAAATCTAAAAAGAGTAGCTCTTCCCATCATTACGATTGCCATCGTTGGGATTAGTTGGACAGCGGTTGGTTATTATTTTGGCAGTTCCGCTGAGGAAAAAAATGCCGATGAAACGCTAAAAGCCATCACCCGCAGTGCGGAAGAAGCCAACAGCACAGGCACAGCGGTGGTGCAGGCTTTTACCGCCACCCCATCGAATACCCCTGAAGCAACCAGCACCGCCACGCCCGAAATTCCGCAGGCACAAATTTTGCCCGTCACGGCTACGGTACGTTTGGGTCCGGGGGACGAATATCCGACGGTTGCGACCCTGCTCCAAGATACCCCGGTTGAAATCATTGGCTACAGTGAAGATGGCAACTGGCTGCAAATCAGCTTTGGGATAGACGGCGAGGCGCAGACGGGTTTTGTCCGACCGGATTTGATTCAAATCACAGGTGGAAGTTTGGCGGGGGTAGCCGTTGCAGAAAATTACCCGACCCTGACCTCTACACCCACCCCTATTCCGCCAACAGCCACCTATACGCCGACATCGCTACCCTCCCCCACCGCGACGGTAACGACCACATCCACCCCAGCGACTCCACAAGCACGGGTACTACCAATCATCGCTACGGTGCGTCTGGGGCCGGGAGACGAATATCCGGTTGTGACCCTCGTGCGGCAGGATACCCCGGTTGAAATTATCTCCACCTCCGCCGATGGCCTATGGTTTAGAGTCACCTATGAAGACCCCGATGGTAAGATTGTAGATGGATTTGTGGAAGGGGCAGACTTGCAATTGACAGGCGGTGGATTGACGGGCATCGCGGTAGCCGTCGCGCCGACCCTCTCCCCCACTCCATCGGCGACCTTTACGCCAGACATTCCCACGCTTATTCCAAGCCCGACCTACACCCCCGGCCCACCTGTTGCCTATGCAGTAGGTTATTTGGGTGTGGTGCGGGAAGGGCCAGCCGAAGCCTTTGGTGCAGTCGGGGCGGTGGACAGCAATACGGCGCTGGTCGTCACCGCGATTTCACCGGATGGCTTGTGGCTGCAAGTACGCTACGAAGGCAGTCCAACCGGATTGGGATGGGTTTCCTTACAAGCCGTCCAGATTGTGGGCAGCGTCAGTGCTTTACCAGTGGTGCAAGGGCCAATCCTACCCACCCCCATCGCTTCCACAGGGGGGACAGGTGGTCTTGGCAGTGTTGGCAACAGTGCAACCCCGATTAGCCCCACCGCGATTGCCGACAGCGGCACTGGAACAGACGGCAATACCGCCAGCGACGGAACCAGTTCGGCAGGCAGCAGCGGCCCGGTTACGCCATCGCCCCTGCCCAATCGTTTTGTGGTCAATTATGCCAATCTGCCGGATGTCACCGCCTACGCCTATGGCTTCAACATTGCCATCATCGGCACGGCGGATGGCAACCCCTATGAAAGCACGCTGGTCATTTATTACGCCCAATCCTCCGACCCTGCCCAAAACCGTCTGACGATGGATTTGACGGGAGTATTTCTCGATCTGGTAGCGGGTGAGGATGATATTGCCACATTAACCGATGCCCTGCCGATCACGTTAGGCGCTTATCAAGGGCGTAATTATGTCCATTCCGGCCTCGTGGATGTCTGTGTGGACGTGGGTGCCGATATGGGCGTCGAAGATATTGCCGATGATCTCGTCAATCTTGTAGACGATGGCAATACCGGTTTCTTTAACGAAATTCGAGAAGGCACGGTTTTCGGGATTGTGGATAACAACGGAGTAGCGGGTATCGCTGGCGTACATTATCAACTCTTGGGGGTGGGCACACCGGACAACTATGAACCGACGGGTGATCTCAAAGCGGATTTGTGGTGGACAAGCGACGAATCCATGCTTATTGGCTATCGTATGACCTTTGCGATTGGCGAAAACCAGATCATTGATGATGAACTCATCAGCACCATTGACCCGCAAATCGCCAATTTTGCCAATTTCGATGGTTCACTGACAATTGAACTGCTACCAACCGCTATCAATGAGGGTGCTGTTGAATTTGCCATGCCACCGCAGGGCTGTTATGCGACGTTGGGGATCGAATAGCATTTGATTTTCTCTGCTAAAAGGGACTTGTCATCGAGTTGGCAAGTCCCTTGCTTGTTTTATAATCTAAGTTATTAGCCGTCACAAAAAAGTCTGAGGTTACGGATGTCTAAAATCGAGATTCCACCATATGACGCTTTTATGAACCCCATCATTCATGCTTTACAAACTCTCGGTGGGTCGGGAACGATTGAGGAAATCAATAACAAGGTATATGAAATCTACAACTTATCAAATGAGCAGCTTGAAGCCCTTCATGATGCCGAAAAGGGTTCTCAAACTGAGGTGGAATATCGGCTGGCATGGGCAAGAACTTATTTAAAAAAGTATGGAGTGCTTGAAAATTCGAGCAGGGGAGTTTGGGCACTCACAGCAAAAGGGTCTCAAATAGACGAAGTTAACCCACAACATGTCAAAAAATTTGTGCGTGAGCTACGTGAAGAAAACGTACCGATTACTGCGACTGCAAATGACAATGTAGAAGAAGAAAACACTTGGAAAACCGAATTATTGGGTGCTGTCCTAGCGATGCACCCATCAGCATTTGAACGTCTAATCCAAAGATTACTCCGCGAATCCGGATTTATTCAAGTAGAAGTTACAGGCAGAAGTGGCGACGGTGGCATAGATGGTAAGGGTATCATGCGTCTAGGCGGCCTGCTAAGTTTTCATGTCATTTTTCAATGCAAACGTTATCAAGGTTCCGTCTCGTCAGGGCAAGTACGAGACTTTCGCGGCGCAATGGTTGGGAGAGCAGATAAAGGCCTCCTTATCACCACAGGCAATTTCACAAAAGATGCTATCAAAGAGGCGACCAGAGACGGTGCGCCTGCGATAGATTTGGTTGATGGCGATCAGCTCGTAGACAAGCTAAAAGAACTGAGCCTCGGTGTAAAAACTCAGCGAATCGAATATGAGCAGATTACAATTGATCGGGACTGGTTTCAGAGTATTTAGAAAAAGTTATTTCCGCCCCACCATGACCGCCTGCTGAATAAAAAACTGAATCTCCTCACCACTGCCCGCGATGGGAAGGCGGATTTTCCACCATGCCTGCACGGAATCAGGCGCTTGGGTTAACATCACGCGCAGCCGCATCGTGGTTGGGCCATCACAGCCCATACGCCGCGCCCAATCTGCTAAATTTTGCGGATTATCGCCGACTTCCGCATGTTCCATTTTTAGGCCTGCCCCAGCAAAAAATCGTTTCCATTCCGCCAAACTATAGGCCCACACATGCGACGGGTCGCGCAGCACATCCATCGCATTGATGTATTTGGCGACTTTTTCATCCGAAGGCGACAGCATATCTACAATCGCCACGATGCCTCCCGGACGCGCCACCCGCGCACATTCCGCCATAAATCCGGGCACATTCGGAAAATGATGGGCGGCAAGGCGACAAGTGACTAAATCAAAGGTGTCATTTGGGAAAGGCAGGTGTTCGGCGTCAGTCCGGGCATAATCCAACTGCCCCCCATTATCGCCTAATGTATTTTGCAGATGTATCCGTGCCGCCACCAACATCGGTTCCGTCAAATCGGTAGCGATAACCTGCTGCACATGGGGTGCGAATAATCCAGCGGTATGCCCCCCACCCGTCGCAATGTCCAAGACGCGCCAATCTGGTTGTGGCTGTACCACTTCAAACAGGCGGTGCAAATCTTCCCCTTTGGAAAATGTGCCGCTACTGACATAATTGGCGGCGGTTGCCCCAAATTGCGCTTGGGTACGCTGTTTTATATCGTCCATATTTCCTGTTTGCCTTTCCTGCGGTATAATTTTTCGCACAGGTGTTCGTTCTCATTACAGGGGAAGCCCATGTCTGAACAAAGCAATCAACGCCCACTGCTGGTCTTGGTAGATGGTCATGCCGTCGCGTATCGAGCTTTTTTCTCGATCAAACTGGAAAACAGCCACTTTTTTACCACCAGCGGCGAACCCACCAATGCCACATTCGGATTTACACGCACGATTTTGGATATTTTAGAAGATGCCCCTGAATATTTCGCTATCAGTTTTGACAAAGGGCTGAGTGAGCGCGATCAACTTTACCCCGATTACAAAGGCACACGCGAAAAAATGCCGGATGAACTTGCCATCCAGTTGAATCGCATTGAAGAAATTGTACGGGCCTTTAACATCCCCGTTTTGGCATTAGAGGGGTATGAAGCCGACGATATTATTGGAACTGTTACTCAACAGGCCGAAGATGCGGGCTGCGATGTGCTGATTGTGACAGGTGACAAGGACTTGCTCCAATTGGTCAGCGAACATACCCATGTGCAGCTTCCCCAACGTGGTGGGCCGGGAAAAGGGCCAGCCGAAGATGTCATTTATGATCTGGATGCCTATGCGATCAAATATCCAGCGCTGCTACCCCATCAACTGGTGGATTTAAAAGCCTTTATGGGCGATAACTCCGATAATATCCCCGGCGTGGCAGGCATAGGCGAAAAAGGCGCATTGGCGTTGGTGCAAGCCTTTGGCTCGGTGGAAGGGGTGTATGAACACATCCATGAGCTAAAAGGCAACCAGAAGGACAAACTCATCGCAGGCCGTGACATGGCTTTTTTGAGCAAGACATTGGCGACCATCAAGCGCGACGCACCAATTACGCTGAATTTACCCGCCTGTGTCACCCATGACTTTGACCCACAGGTGGTCAATGAGGTCTTCCGTCAGGTCGAATTTCGCACGATGCTCAGTCGGCTGCAAAAATTGACCAATCGGCAGGGTTCGACCTCGGCCCATCCCAGTCCATCGGGTCAGCAGCAAATGAGCATGTTTGGCGATGTCGTTGAAGCTCCTGCCGCACCTGAACCCGTGACCATCGCCCCATATGAAACCATCATTGTGACCACCGAGGCACAGTTGGCGGAATTGGCGGAGGCGCTCAACAACGCGACATTTATCGGATTTGATACCGAGACAACCGGCCTTGATAAGATGGCGGAAAGTCTGGTGGGCATTTCACTGGCAATAGACGGCACACGGGGCTATTACATCCCTGTTGGGCATGTCCCGGCCAATGCGCCACTTGGCACGCCACTAGGAGTTGACCCAACTGTGTTCCAAAACCGTTCACAGAATGGCGGCCCGCATCAAGAAGATTTGTTGGAAGGCTACACCCCCGACCAACTGCCCCTACATCAAGTGATTGAAGCTATCCGCCCCGCTCTGACCAATCCCACTATTGGCAAGGTAGCCCATAATGCCAATTACGATTTTGTCATGCTGCGGCGCTATGGGTTAGAAGTCACCCCACTCGTCTTTGACACGATGATCGCCGAATGGCTGACTAACACGTCCTCGCGCTTTTTGGGGTTGAAAGATTTGGCAGCACAGCGACTCAATGTACAGATGCAAAAGATCGAAGAATTAATCGGTACAGGCAAAAATCAAATCTCCTTTGCGCGGGTGGTAATTGAAAAAGCGGCCCCTTATGCCGTCGCCGATGCGGTGGTCGTCTTGCCGCTGAAGGAACAATTGGAAGAGGATTTAAAACAGCGAGAGCTACGCGGCCTGCTTGACGAGATGGAAATGCCACTCGTGCCCCTACTGGCCGATATTGAGATGCACGGTGTTTTGCTGGATATACCCTTCCTGAAAACATTTGGGAATGAACTAGGTGAGCGATTAGCTCAGTTAGAGGACAATATCTATCTAACCTGTGGCTATGGTAAGTTTAATATCAACAGCCTGCCCCAGTTGAGTGATGTGCTGTTTGGTAAATTGGGATTGGACACCGCCGGACTGAAAAAAACCAAAAAGACCAAGAATTTCTCCTTAACCGCCGATGTGTTGGAAGATATGCGCGACCAGCATCCGGTGATTCCATTGATTTTGGAGTATCGGCAAGTACAAAAACTACGCAGCACCTACGTGGATGCCCTGCCCGCACTGGTCAATCGCTACACGGGTCGTGTGCATACCTCATTTAACATTACGGGCACTTCGACAGGGCGCGTCTCGTCGAATGACCCCAATCTACAAAATATCCCGATTCGCAATGAAGAGGGTCGTAAAGTACGCAAGGCGTTTATCGCGCCCGAAGGTCATGTCTTGGTTTCCGCCGACTATTCACAGGTGGAACTGCGGATTCTGGCGCATTATTCCGGGGACCCCGCCCTCTTGGATGCGTTTAAGCGGGGTTTGGATATTCACGCCAGCACCGCCGCCGCCGTACACCGCATTGATATTAAAGACGTGACCTATGAACAGCGGGCTTTCGCCAAATCGGTCAATTTTGGATTGATGTATGGCATGGGAGCGTTCCGCTTAGCCCGTGATTCCAATCTGACCCTCGCCGAGGCCACTGCGTTTATCAACGAATATTTTGCGCGTTTCCCCGGCGTCAAAGCCTATCTGGATGGCAGCAAGGAATTGGCCCGTCAGCAGGGCTATCTGACTACCCTGCTTGGTCGCAAACGCTATTTCCCCGGCCTACAAACCACTACCGATGCCGTGACACGCCAGCGCATTGAACGGGAAGCCATCAATATGCCGATTCAAGGCACTGCTGCGGACATCATGAAAATCGCCATGTTGAATCTGGGGCGGGAATTAAAGGCACGCAACTGCCATGCGGCAATGATTTTGCAGGTGCATGACGAACTGGTATTGGAAGTGCCGGAAGATGAAGTCGAGGTCGTGACGCCGCTGGTGGTTGAGGTGATGCAAAATGCCTACGAACTCAAAGCCCCCCTCCGCGCCGATGCCCGTATTGGCAAAAACTGGTATGAGATGACGCCCTATAAACGATAGGCAGTGAGATTCAAAACTCCACGAGGCCGACTTGTAAAATCGGCCTGTTTGTTTTATTGGGGGGCGATGGTCGCTTCGGGGGTGGTTGCAACCGTTTCGGTGGTAGGTGTCACTTGGGGAGCGGCCTGCGGTTGGGCTAACCCACAATCACTAAATGCTTGGAGAAAATCGCTTCTGGTGACGGTAGGGGGTTCGCCATTTTGGTCAATCAAGGCTAGACCATCACGTAAGGGTTGTGATGCTTGATCGCATTGGGGCGGCTGTAACCGATAGTAGGAACGCGCTAACAAGAAGTAATCGTAGGGATCATCCGAGCCAAGCTGAGTGGCTTTCGTCATAAATTCGATTGTCTTGACGTAATCGTTATTCACCCAAAATTCCGCCCATCCCAGTTCCGAATAACAAGGCCAGTAGATTTCGTTAACAATCACACACTGTTGAAAACGCTCACTCGAACGTTCAGGATTGCCTTGATTACGATACAGCAACCCTAACTGATAGAGGACAGCCGTGTCACGCGGGGCAGTAGCAAGCGTTTCTTCCAACAAATCAATCGCTGTTTGGACTTGGGAAGGATTTTCGCTTCCAAGCGGCAAATAGACAAAAGTTGCTAATTCGAGCGTGATATAGGTCGAAGAAGGCATGGCTTGACGTGCTCGCTGATAAGCAACGGCGGCCCCCTCGTAATCCGCCTGACTCGACAGGTAGCGGCCATAGTTGCGATAAACTTGGGCGACGGTCTCATTATCCGCACCGTTCCGCTGGATTTGGGCAATCGCCTCATCAAAGGTCGCTTTCGATAATCCCAAATCCCCCAAATTGCGATAGATATTGCCCAAGACGGCCTTTGCAAAAATCGAGCTAGGGTCAATTTCTAACGCCCGTTGAGCCGATGCGAGTGCCCGGTTGTGTTGCAAACCCCAATCCAACGCCATTGCTTGAATCGTCCACCCCAATGGCGATTCGGGATTGGCAGAAATGGTCGCTTGTGCCATCTCAAGCGCCTCATTAATCTTGACGGTATCGCTGCCCGAACCGGAGGTAATCAGCAGCAGGTAGGTCAACCGAAAGTGAATCCCAACATCATTAGGTTTGCCTTTGACCACCTCACGGTAAAGTTCTATCGCCTGTTCATAATCCCCCAGCCGATAAGCATTTTCGGCCTCCACCGATTCATCCCGTACATCGGGCGTGGGGGTTGGTGGGTCGGGGAAATAGCGAGTTTGCGCATCGCCAATCTCATTCCCGACATTCTCTCGAAAATTGTCCATATAGTCGCGGGTCAATGTCGGATTTTGTAGAATCCAATAGCCTCCATAGGCAACGGTAAAGGTCACCAACCAAAGCACCATCCACCGACGTGAACGAAAGAGGCGGCGGCGATGGCGCTTGGAGGCTTGGTATTTCTTGGGAACCCGTAATTGCATAATCGTCTATCAGTAAATCCCGATTGGTTCCGGCGGAATTTCAGTCGGCGGCACAGCAGTCGGTACTTGATAGCCCGAATAATTGGTGTCGCCCTTGATACAGTAATCCATGCCGATATAGATGTTATTTTTTAAGAAGTCGCTGGGGTCGGTGTGCAGCCCGATCTCAAAAACGGGCATAGCAAGGTCGCATTGGGCTAATATCTGGTATGCCAACCCTTGATAGGTATAACATTCACCTAGTTGGTCTTCCAACTTCAATCCGGCTTGGGTCATGAGGTTAATACAAGTCTGGAAGGCTTCGACTGCCCCTTCATAGTTGCGGCTGGTATAACGTACCATCCCCAATTGTTTCCACGCATCGGGATAGGTCGGGTCAAGCGCGACGGCTTGTTCGCACGATTCACGGGCGCTGATATCATTACGTTGTTGGAAGAACGTCTCACATTTGCGTGTCCATGCCTTCACATTGGTAGAATCGTTAGCTAATACGCGGTCATAGGCTTGGATGGCGGCTTCAAAATTTTGTTTATTAATGTAGTAAGGTGCAAGTTCGAAATACAGCACATTGAGGCGTGGATGTGCTTGGATGGCCTGCTCAAATTGACCAATGGCAATATCAAATTGTCCGGTAAAGGCCATTGCCAATGCCAGTGCGCGGCGGGCGTCTATGCTGTTTGGATTCAATTCGACGGCTTTTTGTCCGGTTTCTTGCGCATTTAGCCAGCGCTCCTGTGCACGATAGGCCATCGAAAGATAGGCACGCGGTTCGGCCCAATCCGGCGCACGGTCTACCGCTTTAATCCCGGCTGAGGCTGCTTCTTCCCCCCGCCCCTCCGACACCAGTGCCAACGTATAGGCCGCCAGTGCACGTGGGTCATTGGGGTAATTGTCCACTGCTTCTTCGGCAACTTCGAGGGCACGTTCTGAGCGGAAACCAAAACCACGTCCATCATAACTGCCATAGACGAGATTCCGTACGTATTCAAACATGATGCCCATGTCATTGGGGGTCAGTTCATAGGCTTGGGAATAATAGAGGATGCTGTTATCCAGATCGCCCTGCCAATAGGCTTCTTCGGCGAGTTGGGCAAGGGTCACAGCATCGGTAGTCGGTGTGGGCGGCCCCATCACCACCGCTAAGACTTCCGGTTGGACACGATCCATCTGCCACACCACCAATACGGCGGCAGCCATCGAAAAAAACCAAAATCCGAAAAACCAGCTAGGCCCTCGGCGGCGGGCGCGTCGGCCAAAATGAAGCGCGGAACGATCCCGGCGAATTTGCATAGCCCATTATCTCCAAAAACAACCTACTTAACGATCCAAAACCTTGATGATTGCTGTAATGTGGGTTGTTATTTTACCAGAAAAAATTCCGATTCAACCCACGTTTCACCTGTTGATGGCTGTCAGAAAACACAGACAATCAGCAAGGGATTCGTTTAAAACAGGGCGAGTCTGTGGCATCGCCCCTACAAAAAACGTTTGGGTTATTTGTCTTGAAGATGGGCGCGGAGGGCTTCGAGGGCAAGCAGATAACTGCGCCAGCCAAAGCCGCAAATCTGTCCAATGCAGACCGGGGCAATCAACGAGGTATGGCGGAACGGCTCACGCGCATGAATATTGGACAGATGGCATTCAACGGTAGGCAGACCTACCCCCGAAATTGCATCGCGCAAGGCAACGGAGGTGTGGGTATACCCGCCGGGATTGATAATCAGGCCCGCTGCCCACCCCCGCGCATCTTGAATCCAATCAATCAACTGCCCTTCGTGATTCGACTGATGAATTTGCAACGAAATCGCATGGGGCGCAGCCGCATCATGCAGGGCAGCATTGATGTGATCAAGCGTGATGCTGCCATACATCTCCGGTTCGCGTGTGCCTAATAAATTCAGGTTGGGGCCATGCAGCACCAAAAACGTCATCGGTTGAATATTAGCCATCACGCAGCATCTCCAATATTTCAAGTATGGTTTCACGCGGCACGTCCGACACGACTGCCGGGTTGCCAATACCTTTTAAAATGACAAAATGCGAACGACCACCCCGCCATTTTTTGTCGAGTTTCATCGCTTCCCACAGAGCGTCCGGCGATAATCCCTGATAGCGAATGGGCAGTCCTGCCGATTTCACTTTATGTTCAATGAAGCCAACATCATCCCCATCCAGATAGCCCAATTTTTGCGAGAGCATGGCCGCGCCGACCAGCCCTACCCCCACCGCGAAACCATGCCGCCACGTATAACCGCTGACCTGCTCAATGGCATGGGCAAAGGTATGGCCGAGATTCAAATGGGCACGTTCACCTTGTTCATAGGGGTCGCGCTGGACAATATCAATTTTGACCTGCACGGCGGCTTTGATTTTTTCGACCAGCGGCATGTTCTCATCCAACAGGGCGGGATTAGCTATAAGGCCGTGTTTGATGACCTCCGCCATGCCCGCGCTCATTTCTTCAGGGGGGAGCGTTTTGAGAACTTCGGGGTCAATAATCACTAAATCGGGTTGTTTGAAGGCCCCGACCAGATTTTTGCCCTGTGGAATATCCACCCCGACCTTGCCGCCGACGGAAGAATCCACCATTGCCAAGAGGGTCGTCGGGATTTGCACCAATTTGACACCGCGCATGTAGGTCGCCGCCGCAAAACCTGCTGTATCACCCACCACCCCGCCGCCTAAAGCAACCACAATACTGCCTCTATCAAGACTATATTTCCCAAAATCTCTGCACAATTGTGCAACAGTATCTAAGTTTTTATGCGACTCACCAGCAGGCATAGTTACTAGACAACCCCAAGGTTCAAGCAAATGTTCAGCAACCTGCTCTCCATACAACTCCGCCGTATTGCTATCTGCAACAATCCCAAGATACCATCTTAGATCATCTATGTAGGTTACTATTAAATCTCGTGTACTTTGCAGCAAACCATTCCCAATTTTGATCGGATAGCTGCCTTCAGGTGTCCGTACTCGCAACTCATCTTGTCGCCTTTCATCAATACCGTGCCACCATTTAATTAGCCCATCGCGCAATTCATTTAAATGGTCTTCGACTGTTTGGTGATGACCTCTAGAGCTTATAAAAAGTCCGTTTGTAAAACTTTGATAAATTGATTCGCGCTGCTTAATGAGTTGAGCGATACGCTCCTGTGGATTTTCGACCTGCAACAAGGGGCGGTCTGTTTGATCTTTAAGGCGCTCATAGATCGTTTCAGGAGAGGCAAACAGACAGATAACTATATCCTTTTCACATGCTTGACGGTTGGTAGGATTCAGCAACGCCCCTCCACCCGTCGCCACAACCATCACACGCGGGTCGGCGGCGACTTCGGCACAAACAGCAGATTCCCATGCACGGAAACCTGCCTCACCGTATTTTTCAAAAATTTCGGGGATGCTGAGGCCGACTTTTTGCACGATGACATCATCAAGGTCAACGAATGGCACGCCGACTTTTTCAGCCACAAGCCGTCCGAGGGTGGTTTTGCCTGTGCCCATGAAGCCTGTTAGAACCAGTTTACGTTGGGGGGTATCAGACATAACCGAACCGCCAAGTCGTATTGTGCATCGCAAAGTCGCTCAGTTCGCCGCGTTTGAGCGCATCATAGCGGGGACGCATTTCCGCCAGCGAATCGCCTCCCAGTTTTTCCAGCAGGGCATCTGCCAGCACAATCGCCACCATCGCTTCAATCACGGGGACGGCGCGGGGGGTGGCACAAAAATCGCTGCGTTCATAGGTCGTGCCTTCGGATTCACCCGTCGCCAAATTGACTGAGGCCAGCGGGGTTAGGGTGGTACTAATCGGCTTCATAGCAGCGCGGACAATCAAAGGTTCGCCCGTCGTCATGCCGCCTTCCAAACCGCCGGAGCGATTGGTTTGACGGGTCAGCTTGCCGTTTTCACCGAGCAAAATCTGGTCGTGAACCTGTGTACCGGGTTTGCGGGTATTGGCAAAGGCGGCACCAATTTCCGCGCCCTTGATGCTTTGGATACTGCACACCGCGCCGACTAAACGACCACTCAAGCGGCGGTCATAATGGACATGGGAGCCTAAGCCGGGGGGTAAATGCAGGGTGACGACTTCAATCACCCCGCCCAACGTGTCTTTATCAATTTTGCATTGGCGGATGGCTTCCCGAATACCTTCGGAGGCGATGGGGTCGGGGCAGCGCACATCCGATTCTTCGGCGGCGGCAAATCGCGCAGGATAATCCGGCGGTTCGGGCAAATCAGCAACCACCCCGCCAATCTCGGTGACATAACCGCCAACGACAACGCCAAATTCACCCAAGAGGCGTTTGCAAATCGCACCCACCGCGACCCGCACCGCCGTTTCGCGGGCGCTGGAACGTTCGAGGGCGATGCGCAAATCATCATAGCCATATTTAAGCGTGCCTGTTAAATCGGCGTGACCCGGACGCGGCGTGGTCATGGGGGGGATGTCTTTTTCCGCCCAATTTTTCCAATCGCGGTTTTCGATAATGAGGCTAATCGGGCCACCAGTGGTTTTACCCGCCATCACCCCGCCGGTGATGCGTACCTCATCACACTCGATCTGCATTCTACCGCCGCTGCCATATCCCTGCTGCCGACGGGCGAGATCGAGATTCAGTTGTTCTTGTGTCAGGGACAATCCGGCGGGCATCCCCTCCAAAATTCCAGTTAAAAGCGGGCCATGACTCTCCCCCGCTGTCAAAAATCGAATCATAAACCTTCTACACCATCCATCGTTGCGCCAGTAAAGTTAGGACTGCGGAGTTTGGCATCGGTAAAACGGGCGATACTGAGGTTGGCATAACTGAAATCCGTTTCCTCAATCGTCGCCCGTGAAAGCGTCGCCGCTGACAAATCAGCCTCCACAAAATTGGTATTTGTCAGGTTCGCGTCCGCCAGAATCGCCCCGACCAAATAACTGCGTTCACACCGCGCTCTGGTCAGGTTGGCAGCTTGAAAATTCGCGGCCTCAGCATCTACCTGAGCCAATAGCGAGTCGGTGAGATTGGCAGACATCAATGAAGCCTCCCGCAGACACCCCCCCGTCAAATCCGCCCCGATCAGATAACAGCTATCCATACGGGCACGAGTGAAATCCGCCCCGGTCAAACGGGCGTGGGTAAGATTGCAATAATCCAGCACGGCCAACTGAAAAATCGCCTGTATCAACGAGGTACGATAGAGACGGGCATGGTTGAGCTTGGCCCCCGCAAGATAGGCGTAATCCATCTTAGCTTCGGGCAAACGGGCGTTCATTAAATTGGCATTTTGCATAATCGCACCCGTGAGATTGGTATTGGATAAGTCGCAATAAAATAAGTTGGCTTCGGCTAAATTGGCCTCGGTCATATCTAGCCCATTCAGCTTGAGCATCGAAAGGTTGAGACCAGTGAGATCACGGTCACGTTTCAAAATTGCAATGACATCATCACGGGTGATACGGGCCATACATGCTCCTTAATCGCACTCTAGTCCATACCTTCCTAATGATACCTGAAGCCGCCTATTCGCACTATTTCAGTGCTTCGAGGGCTGCCAACCGCATGACATCCGCCGGGGCTTGTTGGCCTGTCCACAATTCAAAAGCGGCTGCGCCTTGATGTACCAACATCCCCAAGCCGCCAATAGCCCGTGCGCCCGCGGCTTTGGCCTGCTGCATAAACTTGGTTTGCATGGGGCGATAAATCAGATCGTAGATTACCGCCCTGCTTGGAATCGGCACATTCTCCGGCCATGGGGACTCGTCCACATTGGGCCACATGCCAACGGGGGTCGTATTGACGATCAGATCAACAGTAGGGGCAACTTTAGCGAGGGCTGATTGGGACTGCACTTCAACTTCAAGCTGTTTGGA
>JAIOHL010000200.1 GCA_019913005.1 Anaerolineae bacterium
CCCCAAAACACCCCACCTCGCGTATGGGGCATCGCTGGATGTCACCCTCGTGGGTGGGGCGACCACCGGGCTGTGGTTGGATGTCACGCCGGGGGATACCTTTACGGTGAATGTTCAGAGTAACGGACGTAGCTCAACCCAACTGAATGTCTCACCTAGCACTGAAGTCCTTCCCTTTAATTGGAAACAGAACGACACGACCACCCTATATGTCTTTACTGCCGACCTACCCGGCCCCTATTTGCTAACCGTCATGGGGGACGGCGCGGCAACGGTTTCGCTGATGCAGGGGGATACGCTCAGTGCAGATCGTGGGCCAATCGCGTTTGGGGACACCGTGACGGGCACCGCGTCAGAGATGGGCGTGGATGCCTATTCGATTGATTTGCCCGCCGATACCGAATTCACCGTGCGCCTCCAAAGCGAGGGTAGGGCTTCGCTCCCCATTTTGTTGCTGCCCGGCCTGCGCGATGCCCTGCAAGTAGATCGGTATGGGGATGGGACGTATGCACAGTATTATATCATTCCGGCGGCGCTGGCTGGCCCACATCAAATTTTGGTACGGATGAACGAGGGCGAATACACGCTGACCATTATCGAAGGCAATGATCTGTCGGTGGACAAGGGCACACTCGCGCCGGATACGCCCACAGCGGGGACGGGCACGGTTGGGAAATCTGACCGCTACTCTTTTGAGGCGACACCGGGCGATGTGTTGACATTTGTGGTAGACAGCACCGCCGGATGGGATGCCTATTTTGAAACCCGCGCCGCAAAGGGTGCCATCTTGGAGTGGGCCGGTGATGGGTCAACCCCCAATGGTGTATACAGAACCTTCTATGTAGACGAGGCTGGCCCATATGATTTGTACGTGCAGACCGACACTGATTACACCCTAACGATGGTTCAAGGGCCATATCTGGAAGGTATACCCTCAATTCGGGCGGGGGATTCACTAGAAGTGGCGAATATCGGCGAGACGCGCTATGTGCTGGATGCCGCCGAGGGCGATTGGGTGACCATTCAGACCACTGCCAACGATAACCTGAGCATCAATCGGGTTTATCTGAACGATGCCGCCGACAGTATGGTGTTCCCGATTGCCGAGTCCCGCGACGAGGCACAGGGTCGTTATCAGGCGCTCTTTTATCTGCCAAAACCCGCGCCCTACTTCATGGAAATTGAAGCAACCAGTGCCTACACCTTAAGCGTGACTGAAGGGGATACCCTGCGGACAGATGCGGGTGAAATCGCGGTTGGGCAATCGGTTGAAGGTACCGCGCAAGATGGGCAAACGTTGGTGTACACCCTCCCATCTGTCGAGGCAGGTCAGACCATTGCGGTGTTGTTGAACGACATCCGTTCATTCCGTTTGTCGGATGATACGGGGCAGTGGATTGATTATGTCTACTTTGGCTTTGAAGGGCCATACACGAGTTATGCTGCGTATCAATTGGATGGCTTGTGCCCCTGCCATTTACAAATCACCCCCAATCAGCCCACTTACCGACTGGAAATCCGGCCTGTCGCCCCAGAGGTGTTTCCGGCTGCCCAACCACTGAATTTGGGGGAGGTGGTCAGTGGCGATACAGGCGATGCGCGGCTTTTGTCCTATACCTTTCGGGCCGATACCGACGGCGATCTGGCGATCCGGGTGGAATTTGACCCGACCCAGACCGCAGGCAATCGTATCTATATGGAAGTCCAAGTACCGGGTGAAGGCGACCCACGCTATCTGATCCTTGACCACAGCCAGACCGAGACGGGGGACACCTCTATTGTGCAGCATTACCCGCTGTATTTCCCCGGCGAATACACCCTGCGAATTACAAATCTGGTCGGGCCGTATACGCTGACCGTGACATTGGAATAATCCACGCCCAACCTCCCTCTGCTCTGCGCTGCGACCAAAATCCGTCTTTGGTCGGAGTGGATAGGGCAGGGGGGTGTGATAGGATAGGCCCAGTTCCTCTCCCATTACCATCCATAAGGAGTATCAACTTGAAACGACTGAAATTTGCTTGGCTGCTGCTGGTGGCCGCACTGCTCACCCCTGCACTGAATCTTCGCCCCGCCGCCGCGCAGGACGATTGGTTTGCTTATGTGTTTAACAGCGCCAAACAGGAATTTATCAAGGTCAATGCCGACGGGTCTCATGAAATCGTCCCGCTTGGCCTGCCGGAAGGTGTCTATGCCAACGGCGACGACATGGCCTTTAGCTACAATGGCGCGGTGGTGGTCTTCTGTTATCTGCAAAATACCGACACAGGCAGTATCGCCCATTTGGTGGTACGCGATCTCAGTACCCAGACGACGGCGATAGATGTTGAATTGGGTGAATACATCGGCTGTCGGGTGGGCAAAAATGGCTTGGGCATGGGCGGCATGATGGTCTATGTCGGCCTCGCCAATGACCCCAGCAATGGTCGCCCGGCATGGGAGCTGCGGGCTGTTGAGCCGTTTGGCGGTACGACCATGTTTACGCTGGATGCCGCCATGCCCGAAGCGGCGGTGATTGAACCGTATGGTGGCCCGATGCTGCCCTACATCTACGGCAATGATTCGCAGGCCGTGACGTTCGGCGTCATCCCTTACGGCATCGGCGGGCCCATCAATGTGCAGGCCTATGCGTGGCCGCTGGTGGGTGAGTTGACCCCTGTCGCCAATTTGGGCAATTTTGGCGTGGATGTGCTGCCCTATACGGGTGAGATGGTGTGGCCGGAAGCCGATGCAACCCTGCCCGCTGGCAACCCCGGTGGCCCGATGATCGCGGCGAATGTGGTACGTTATGCGGATCGGGATGGCAACGTCAGCACGATTTTCTACAGCCCTGATTGGGTCATTTACGATGTGGCATGGGTCAATGGCGGTCAGCAGGTGGCGATGCTGATGTTCTCGTCGTTTGATGAAACCAACCCCGAACAGACTGTGCGGTATGTGCTGCTCGGACGCGATGGCAGCCAAGTCGAGTTTACTCCGGCGGTGGGCTATCTCAATGTGACCGATACCACAAACGGCTATCTGGAATTCACCGCGAATTATCCGCAGGCCGAAGGTCAGGCCTACAATGTTCAATTAGTGCGGATTGCCAACGGCGCGGCCAGCATGACGTGGATGTATGAGGCCCCCGACAGCATCGGCGCGTTGAGTTTGGTGTGGGCACCCCCCAGCGAATTCGCCAACAATTTTGATGCGTTCCCCGCGATTCAATAGGGCTGCCTGTCAGCTCAGGTGTTTGGGTGGGGCGGTGATAAAACATCGAAGCGCCCCATCCCTCCAAACATCAGGAAGTGCTCTGTTGCAAGGTTCGGTTTCAAAGGCCGGGTTGGTCGTAGCCCAACCCCTACAGAATCGCATTGTAACGCCATTTGGTAGGGGCAGGGCTAAGACCTGCCCAAATCTGAATCGCACCACGACCCGCCTAATTTTGAACCTCGCAACAGAGCAGCAGGAAGCGGCTCAAAGAGGGGTCATTGTCCCCACTCGGCAAATGAAATACGCGGATAAAGGGTATTGCACGATGGGTGGTTGCCCTACTGCTCGATGATAGGGCGTGCGGCTCGGCGTGCGGCGGCCCGCTTTTGTCGCCAATCCATTAAATCGAGGAGCGGTACTGACAAAATGAGAATCCCAAAACAAGCAAGGACGCCATAGGAATACGGTCTAAAGGGCAAACTCAGGTCTTGCTCATTGCCAATGATTTCTGAAATGGTCGGGTCGCTGGCGGCATATCGAATTTGGACAAGATCACCCTCGGTTAATGATTTATTGCGCCGTGTATTGGCCCATGTAACCTCCGTATAGGGGACGCCATTGGCCTCAAATACATACGTGATTTCGTAGCTTGTATTCTTGACCCTAGATATCCGCATATGGGTTACTTTGGCGGTGGTTTCAATGCCTTCATCATTGAGTTTTTTGTATTCGCTTGTCGCATCAGTGTAATCATGATAGAAGGGAACACCCAGAGCCGCCACAATGTACACATTGCACCCAATAAGGATTATCCACTTGAAGATTTTTAGCGATCTAGGCATATCGAGGCTCCCCGCTTTCCCCGTTCATTATCGCGGGGCGGGGTGTTTTTCGCAATCGAAATTTAGGGAAAATCAGCAGCGGCTTTCCCTAAATATTTGGACGGTCAAACCATCTGGCGAGGGGTAAAAAAACCTGATCGAATGAGGGTGGGTTCTATCGTTTAAGGTTTCATTTTTGTTGCCATTTTTTGCACCTATACTTTCCCATCGCGCTTATTTATGGCATCGTGAGTAGTTGGTGGAAGTCTTTTGTAGATTTCATCAATCTCACGAGGTTGAATAAGCATAGTATCCACAATAACGTTGATAAGCCTAAACAACGCTGTGGCAATCTCGACATTGTCCCGAAGGTCTAGTGTGCCCGGATGAACCGCGTCGTTGCCAATCACACGGACAGTATCAAGGGATTTTTGTACCCTTTCGGGTAAACCTTTCCTGACAAGATTTCTTATGTTGTCATTAAGATTTTTGCCATCTTCTCCAAGATGAATCATAAGTTTTGCAAGAGCTAAACGAAGCAAGGCAGTAGAACCTCTTGGTGAAAGATCTACAATCTTTCGCGCTTCTTCGTAGTCATCTTTAACATCGGAAGGTATATCTTCTAAGGGAGGAGGCACAGACGCTGAATTCTGTGGATAGACGAGTTGCCCGATTTCATTCTCAGCAGCAATCCATAGCCCTGATTTTTGACAATGTTCACATTTGCTAAGAAAGTAACGAGGCGATTTTCCCGTAAACTCCAAATTATGCCACTTCTGATGGGCATAAACCCCGCAATGAGGACAGTGAAACGCACTGTTCTGAAATTCAGGAACTATATACGGCTCGGACATAACCACCTCTCTTTGAAGATATTCTCTTTGTTAGTGCAAAAGCATAATGTAGATTGGCGAAGTGACGACTACTGACACTATAAAGATTGCACCTATACTGTCTAGGCCAATCTTATATTTAGGGATGAAATTCTCGCATATATAGAAAATGCCATCGTGATTCATTGGAAAGTAAATGCAGCTAATTATAGACATTATCTTCTGAGTGTCAAAACAAAATACGCCCGATCCAAGTATCGGACAAGGCGTAATTGTAGAATTCCCGAACTGCTCTCATTACCCAATCGTCGGATTCGACCACGACCCCGCTGTGCTGAGATAGCCCACCGCGCCGTTAGTGCGATCTACCCCCACGCTGACGCCGAACTCCATTTCAATCGTCACCTTCTGAATGGGGTATTGGCGATTGTCGGCGGCCTCACTGACGATGAACGCGCCGAAACCCTGATTCGGGTGTACACGTACCGCCAATGGATTACGCGGGTCGTTTTGCCCATAGCTCTTATAAACCGCCGCATACCCGGCAGGCACTCGCGCCGTCGCTCGAATTTCGACCAACCCGGCAGGCGCTTGATAATACCCCGCGACCCCGTTGGCGATGGCTGGCTGTCCGGTAGCAAAAAACGAGGCACCAGAGGTTGCCCCACCCTTATCCACCATTTGAATGACCGGGGCGACAAAATCCACATAATTGTCCAAGCCGCGATAGGTCGGGAAATCGAGACGGGCGACAATCGCGGTGAAGGGGGGTTCATGCCCATGTTCCGCCACGCTATCCGCCAAATCATTCAGCACATCGGCCAATGTTTTGATGGGGGCGGTATCGCTGTCGAAGCCATAAAAATGGGTGTGATTGCTGAAATCGCGTCCGGCATATTTGGGCGGGGTGTAGCTGACATTGCCCCCCGTCCGCACAAGGCCGACATTATACCCCGCTGTGCCCACCGCATATTCGGTATCCACGAACAGGCGGTTGAGCAATTCCCATTCGAGGCGATCTTCGGCTTGGCGCATGATGGTGCGGATCATGGCCTCCAATTGAGCGCGGCGGGCATCGCGGAAAAAGCGCCAACTGCCCCCCAACGCGCCACCATAGGGTTTGATGTCCAGCATGTGTCCGGCGGTGGTGCTGTGGACGGCATCCGGGTCGCTGACATCGGTCAGGGCGTTCATGCGAGTCACCGCGCCACCATCGGGATATTCCAGATACGGCTCGTCGGTGATGCTGAATAAGCCGCCCCATTTTTCGACGAAGCCCTGATTAAAATCGCCAATCGCCAGCGCGAGATCGTTCAGAAATGCGCCGAAATCACTGCCGTCGCGCAGCATGACCTGTGCCACCGTCGCCGCGTCAACCCCGGTGGGCAGTGCCTTGCTCAAAATCGTTTGTGGCCCCAATACTTCTGGCATGGTTGTTCCCTCCCCTAAAAAATGCTATGTCGTGCGCGGTTTGTGTCTACGCCTCCATAGTACGATGAGGGTGAGGGTGCTAAAGGACATCAGGCCGATGCCGATGGTGAGGGTATGGGTCGGTTGCCACTCGGCTTGGTAGGGGGGTGTCCATGAATACGGGACCGCATTATTCGAAACAATTTCTGATTGTCGATTATCGTCCAACCTGATTCTAACGACATGCTGCCTGTCGGAATCGTAATAGTATGCCCACCGATTATCGGGCGTCCATGTCAGCGAAGCGGCAGGAGTCATCTCGTCAACCATCAACTCGACTTTACCTGTATCAGCTTGCACCCGCATAGCGTCGACTTTATTTGGGTCGGTTGCACTGGTCTCAAACCAAAGCCACTGCCCATCAGACGACCATCCCCGCACGCTCAATATTGGAAAGTTGGGAGAGACGTAATAGGTTAGGGAGCTTCCATCAAGCCGACATCGTGCATATCGCCCGTCAGTCATTCGGAAGTAAAGCCAATTCTCATCGAGATAAGTGGGATTACCTACCTCCTTACCAATCAAGACCTCTTGTACTCCTTTGAGTTGCCAAAGTATTTCATTAGTGTCTACCCACAAAGCACTAAAAAGGTCGCCTTCAATCAGCCCGATAACTCCACTGTGATGTGCCCACCCAGTATCATAGATGCCCTTCTCCGATGCGGTTAGCCGAGTCAAACCGCTGCCATCGGGCCGAATTCTGTATAGATTGTGGTTATTTCGAAGGACCAACCATTCGGGTGCGTCTGACCATAGAACCACTAAGCTTTGCTGACTAGGCAAGTTTGTTATTCCTTCAACCGCATGACCGTCAGTAGCAAAGCGGTACAGCCTTCCATAACTCGTGTAAGTATGTGGCCCATTTGCAATGATCCAGTCACCACTAGGGCTGATGATGGGTTCGCCCGTATAGAAAACGTTACCTGTTATCAGTCGGAATTTATTTGTCAGATTTTGCCGATTCTTCCCATCCATCGTGATACTAGACCAATTGAGCAGAGTGTTTCCCTTTGCATCATGGGATAGGACAGAGAAAACTAATTTACTAGAGTGGGGCGAAAGGTAAACAAAGCCACTAGTTTTACCAACTAAGATTTCGTTATAGCGAAAACTTGCATCGATCCTACCAATAATATAGTTATTGATTTCTGTTCTATCGCCTTTGCCGCGAGAAGTGTAAAAAAGCCAATGGTTGTCAGCAGACCAACCCAAAATCCAACATGGAGAGTATTCACCGACAATAGGCTGCCACCAATGCAGTAATTCAGGCATTGTTATTCCCGTTTGGCAACTATATGCCCCATCGTATTTCCTTGCAATCATCCGGCTCGGCCCCTCGCCCTGAGCGCGACCCCACATCATGCCCCATGCGAGCAGGACAGCCAAAAATCCGGTCAGCCAGATCGTGCCGAAAATGATACGCCGCATGTGGGTTCGCCTCCGAGTGGGTGCGTGGAATCAATCAGTGGGGGGATTGTAAAATCGAGGGGTATGGATTGGCAGGGGCGGGGGC
>JAIOHL010000201.1 GCA_019913005.1 Anaerolineae bacterium
CACCCCTTTAAGGGCAATGTGGATTTGGACAAGATGCAGGCGCTGGTGGAGAAGGTCGGCGCGGCCAAAATCCCGTATATCAGCCTCGCCGGAACGGTCAACATGGCCGGTGGGCAACCCGTCAGCATGGAAAATGTGCGGGCACTGCGGGACTTTTGTGATAAACACGGCATCCGTATTTATTTGGACGCGACGCGCATGGTCGAAAATGCCTTTTTCATTCAGGAACGCGAACCGGGATATGCCCATAAATCTATCGCCGAAATCCTGCGCGAATTTTGCAGCTACACCGATGGGGCATGGATCAGCGCCAAGAAGGATAGCTTGGTGAATATCGGCGGGTGGCTGGCGGTTAATCACGACGATGTGTTTGAGGAAGCCAGTAATCTGGTGGTGGTCTATGAGGGCCTGCACACCTATGGCGGGTTGGCGGGGCGCGATATGGAGGCGATGGCGATTGGCATTGTCGAATCCGTGCAGGACGACCATGTACGCTCACGCATTGGGCAGGTGCGTTATCTGGGTGAGTTATTGACGGCGTGGGACATCCCGATTGTACAGCCTGTCGGCGGCCATGCCATTTTCCTTGATGCCAAAGCCATGTATGCCCATATGCCCCAGAATCTATTCCCGGCCCAAACGTTGGCGGCGGAACTCTACCTTGATTCGGGTATCCGTTCGATGGAACGCGGGGTCGTCAGCGCGGGGCGTGATCCGCAAACAGGCGATCATCGCTACCCGACATTGGAACTGACCCGTTTGACCATTCCGCGCCGGGTCTATACTCAAGCCCACATGGATGTCGTGGCGGAGTCGGTGAAGGCCGTCTATGATGCGCGGGAATCGGCACGTGGCCTGAAGATGTGTTATGAACCGAAGTATCTGCGGTTCTTCCAAGCGCGGTTTGAGCCTGCGTAGCCTAGACTGGTTGTTGGTAAAAAAATCGTGGCATTGTCGCCATAGGGTCAAACCCTACGGCTAGTGGAAAAAAGCCCCATCGAATGGGTCTGCCGGGATACATTATCTTGGCGGTCTTGTTGGATGGGGCTTTAATTGATATGGTATATGGTATATCTCAGTATCGCCCCATTGCGTATTTGGCCTAACCCTAGAGAACATATGGCACTTGACAGTTGTGAACCAGAAATAATCCGAGCTTTTGAACGAGCAGGTTGGTTTGTAGATGACAAGCCCCATCATATTGCGCTCAATAACCGTGACCTATTTGCAGATTTGCGGCTTCGAAGCGCCGACAATTTGCGAGAAATAGTAGTCATTGAAGTGAAGTGCTTCAATAATCCCGATGATGATCTCGCAGAGATTTACCATGCAACAGGTCAATACCTTATGTATCGTTTGGCGATGGATGCGCTTGGTGATCAATTTATCCCGTTGTATCTCGCACTGCCCGAAGTTGCCTATGAACGATTTAAGTCTGAACCGATCTTCCTAATGCTCTTTATTCAAACTGGTGTAAAATTAGTGATTGTAGACCTTGAACAAGAGGTAATTGTGCAATGGGACACCTAGCGGATGTCGTCAAACAGGAAATGAAAACCTATGCGGGGAGTGGCACACACACCAAACTGTATGCTATATCCGATGACGCGGCCCAAATCTATGCGGTCAATGTGGTGGATACCTCACCGCAGCCACGTCCGGCCCGTGTCGTGATTATGGCGCGGATCGTTGATGAGACGGTCATTATCGAGGCCGATACCACTGACCGTCCCCTTGTACGGCGCTTGGTGGCAGCAGGCATCCCACGCGAAAAAATCTTGCTGGCCTATACGGGTGAACGCCCACCGGAAATCGAACCTCACCTCACGTCCTAATTGAACTGCAAAAATGCCAGTTTCTTGCGAGCACGAATCTTGAGCATACTGACCAGATGGTTCATGCGTGAAAATTCTTCTAGTTCGGCTTGTTCGGCGGGTGTAAGGGTGTTTTCACGGTTGCGCTCTAGCAACTCACTGGCGCGTGCCTGCAAAGCGGGCGAGGCTTGAAATCCAATGACCTGTTCGGGTGAGGCGACATCCACCAAAAAATCCAGTATTTCATCCCAGAGGGTTGGCGCTACATCAGTCATGTGCAAATCCTCTCATCTCGGTCCAAATGTATTATAGCTGAGTTCCCTTGATTACCGCACGTCATAATTGGCCTGCAAAAACGCCATAAAATCGAGAATGGCCCGCCGGCGCATGGAAATGGAGGTGCGCTCGTCTTCGGTCATCTCGGCAAGGGTCTTGCGAAAATCCTGTGGAATAAAAATGTTGTCCCAGCTATACCCGTGATTGGCGGGTTTGTCGGTAATCGTGCCCGGCAGCACCCCCGTAAATTTGCGACAGATGTTGCCATCGGTAAAGGCGATCACCGCCACCGCTTCGGCGCTCCAATCCTCAAAAGCCTGCATCATCTTGCAGACATTATTTAGACCAATCGGCGAAATAAAACTCGTCGTTAGGCCACCCGGCAACCCACCCCACGCCTTGATTTGCAGGGCCGACTGCTCCACAAACACGGGTTTTTTGAGGATGGCGAAGGCACGCCGGGCCTTGCTCAACGCGACTTCCCCCGCGTCCAGATGTTGAATGTCCTCGACCTGAATCGGCACGGTCTTCAGCGGCACACCCAAAATTTGTTCATAGGCCACCCGTTTATAGTCGCTCGTCGTGACAAAATTCAGATCGCTGACCGCCAAAATGGGGGCGTTTTCGCTGTCCGGCGGATGAAAGGGGTTGACCACTAGACGCTCAATCTGAAACAGGCCGTTGAGCAGCCGCACAATCGCGTCGGGGGTCAGGCCGCCTTCGAGCGCGATGACCTCATATTTATCGAGGGTGGTGGGAACGGCGCAGTGTTTGATGATGACCGGGGCGATGGGCTTGCCGAGTTTTTGGGCAAATTCGATTTCTTTTTTGCAGAAGTCGGATTCAGTGGAGTGGGGAGAGAGAATTGCCATCACACAATGGCTGGCAGCAATCTGGTGCTCGATCTCTTTCCACCACTCTTGGCCGACGTGCAGTTTTTCGTCGTACCAGACCTGATGAGCGCCGAGGGCTTGGATGATTCCGGTGATGGCGGGTTTGTCGTCGCGGGCATAGCTGACGAAGATCTTCATGGTACAGGCGTCCTTTCAATGAACAAACCCCGTCTACTCTACTCCTGTCACAAACGCAGTGTCAAGAGAAATCGCCTGTACGAGATTCACGAAGAATTCATGGATTTTAATTTGTTTTTTATGAGGAATGCCCGAATTAGTAATAGACTAAAGAAGATTTGTTGGATAAGGCCAAGTCTTGGACTGGCCTGCTTCAAGCCTATCCATCGAACCCGATGCCCCTGTATTTGGGTCAGTCTGACCAGCGGCAAGGATTGAGGATTCGTTAATTATAGCCTTAGATATATTTGGATGGGCCTTTATGGTTAATTTGATGAAGGCGTTTTGTTGCGCCGAGTAAAAAAAGGGAACCCATGAAACGATCACGTTATCTTCCTGTTGTAATGCTCTTGGTTTTGCTGAGTCTTGTCCTGATTGGCTGTAACGCTGATGACGACGACAAGCCGGGTGATGATGCTTCGTCAAACGCCGATGCCCCCGCCAAAGTGACCCTTGATTTCAGCGGCTCTGGGACGATGGTCAATATCCTGAAGGCGGTTGAGGCCGAATTTGAAGCCGCCAACCCCAATACTGATCTCAATATTCTCGATGGGACGGGCACTTCGGCTGCGATTGAGGGCGTTTTTGCCGGAACGTTGGACGTTGTGGGTGCCTCAAGGGAACCCCGCGACACCGAACTTGAACAAGGCTTGTTGTATACCCCATTCGGCTTTTCCGGCGTGGGCTTTATTGTCCATCCCGATGTGGAAGTCGAAGGTCTTGCCTCTGAACAGGTGGTGGGTATTTTGTCTGGCGAGATCACCAATTGGGCTGAAGTAGGCGGCCAAGATTTGCCCATTGTGCTGTATGTGCGGGATGAAGAAGACTCGGCGACGGGGGCACTGCGTGATCTGCTCTTCGGTGATGCAGCCTTTGCCGAAACGACGACTGCCGTGCTGACCAGCGCAGGCGATATGGTCACGGTGGTTGAAGGCACACCCGGCAGCTTTGGATTTGGAACTTGGTCGGGTATCGTGGCGCGTGGGGCGGATGTAAAACCGTTGAAACTCAATGGGGTGCTGCCCCAAGAATTTGGCTATGCCATCACTCAGCCGTTAGGGTTTGGGTATCTCCAAGCAACCCAAGCCGATGTCCAGCCCCTGCTCGATTGGTTTGCATCGGAGCAAGGGCAAACCCGCCTCGTTGAACTGGGTGTGGTGGTGCTTCAAAACTAGACCACTATCTCACAGAACCTCATCGGAATCGGTGGGGTTCTGTTAGTCTGTCAGGGAGTATCCATGCAGCGAACTTTCAATTTTCGTAGTCTGAATGTCAAACTCAACGCAATATTGCTGCTGATTTTCGTCGTGCTCTTTATTGCGATTACCTTCATTGTCAATTCCGTCTTTGAGACCCTCGTTGGTGAGGTGGGTGAAGACCAAGCCGATCAGGAAGCCCAGTTGGTACAGCAACATTTTGCCGATATGGAGGCCTCGATCCTCAACGCAGGCCATCAGGTTTCGCTGGCAACCGGAATCGCGTCGCTTATTGAGACCGGCGACATCAATCAACTGCGCGTGCTCATCTTGTTACAGGCCGCCCCGCTCGAGATTGAAAATATTGTGGTTTTCAATCGCCTCAACGAACGACTGCTGACCATCGCCGAAGATGCAGCCCATACGGACGAACAAGAAGCCGAAATTGCTGCCGTTGCGTTGACGGGTTCTGCCACCACCGGATTTGCCATCCATGATGATGAGGCCGTGTTGCAAGCCGCTGTGCCCGTGAAAAACACGGCGGGGCAGGTGATTGCGACCATTCTGGTGGCGCGACATATTGATGAAGCCTTTATGACCGAACTCAACTTTGCGCGAGAACACGTTCACCTTGCTTTCGTGGTGGATGGTAAGCTTATGGCGCGTGATTCTTCGAAGCCCGAAGAATTCGATGACTTTGAAATCACTAGTGCCATTGCGGATCGGATGCGGCGGGGCGAAGTGATAAACCTCGGTAGCCCCCGTGAAGATGCCGACACTACGCCCGACGCGGTGGCCTATGTCCCCCTTCGCGTTGCCGACGAGCTACACGGTTATGTGGTCGCCCTCATTGAGCTTGATACGGTGTTGAATGCCCAAAGCAGTTTGTCGCGCTCCTCACTGGCACTGGTGAGTGTTTTGGGTCTGGTAGCGTTAGGACTTGGGGCGCTGAGTACCCACTGGATGGTGCTGACCCCCATTCGCAAGGTGAAGGAAGCCTCGCGCAAGATGGCGGACGGTCAGCTTTCGGAACGAGTGGCCCTCCACAGCCAAGACGAAATTGGCGACCTGAGCCGAACCTTTAACAGCATGGCTGAACAACTTCAGACCTCCTTTGCCAATCTGGAAAAAGAGATCGCGGAGACCCAAAAAGCCCGTGAAGCTGCCGAACGTTCCGACCAAGTAAAATCGGCTTTCCTTGCCAGCATGTCGCACGAACTACGCACCCCGCTGAACTCGGTCATCAATTTCACCAAGTTTGTGGTCAAGGGCATGATGGGGCCGGTCACGGACGAGCAGGTACAAACCCTCAACGAAGTGATTGACAGCGCCAAACATCTACTGAATCTGATTAACGACGTGCTCGATATGTCCAAGATTGAATCGGGATCGCTGCGCCTGTTTGTGGAAGACAACGTGAATATTCAGGCGGTGTTGGATCAGGTGGTGTCTACCGGCAAGAGCTTGATCGTAGACCGCCCGGTGCAGATTACCACCACCATTGATGGAACGCTGCCGTCCATACGAGGGGATCGTCAGCGCCTGCTACAAATCCTACTCAACATTATGTCCAATGCCTGCAAGTTTACCGAACAGGGCCAGATCAGCGTGCGGGCGGCCCAGCACAACGGCTCTATCAGCATTAGTATCCAAGACTCTGGCCCCGGGATTGCTCCTGAAGATCAAGGGCTGGTTTTTGAACCCTTTAAACAAACCCGCACGGGTCTGCGACAGGGTGGAGGGACTGGTTTGGGGATGCCGATTTCGAAGAATCTAACCGAGGCGCATGGTGGCAAAATGTGGCTAGAGAGTACCCCCGGTCAAGGCGCGACGTTTTTTGTCGAACTGCCCATTCAGTCCGCCATCCTGACGCCTGTTCAAGTGGAAGGAAAATCATGACAACCCAACCGGTCATTTTGTATGTCGAGGACGATCTGCGCAATCGGCGGGTGATGGAACTGCTGCTCAAGGGCACAATGGACTTGCCGCATGTCTATCTATTTGAGGACAGCCGCGATTTTGTCAGCCGTGCCACCGCCCTCGACCCCAAGCCGACCATTGTTCTATTGGATATTCATGTCCCGCCACATAATGGTTTTGAGATGCTGACCATGCTGCGCGATTTGCCGCAGTACAAGGGTATACCAATTGTCGCGCTGACGGCCAGCGTCATGAATGAAGAAGTGGAGAAACTGCGCACCGCTGGTTTTGACAGCATTATCGCCAAGCCGATTGATATTGATACCTTCCCCAGCTTGTTGGATCGTGTCTTGACGGGTGAGCGTATCTGGAACGTATTGGAGGCGAGATGATCCTCTATCGCAAGAAGATTTTTATCATTGAGGACAATGCAGCCAACCTTGCCATCATGAAAATCCTATTGGAGCGAGAGGGTGCATTGGTCGGGTTTGAGCGCTGGGGCAAAACGACATTTGAACGCCTTGAGGCTTTTTCACCCATTGATGTCATTTTGTTGGATCTGATGTTCCCCAACAACGTGACGGGCTATGATTTGTTCGACGAGATTCGTGCAGTGGAGGCGTACAAGACGGTACCGATTGTGGCGGTGTCGGCTGCCTATCCCGCCGAAGCCATCCCCAAAACCCGTGATAAGGGCTTTATGGGGTTTATTCCAAAGCCCGTTGAGTTTGAATCGTTTGCGGCGCAGATTCTGAAAATCATCAACGGCGAACCGCTTTTCCTCGCAAATTAGAAGAACAAGAGGCTAACGCTATGATTCAGGCAATGGTAATTGACGATAATCCCAAAAACCTTCAGATTCTTGCCAAGATGCTGGCCTCCGAAGGTGCCGAAACGATTGAAGTCCCCCGCCCGATCATGCTCGAACCCATGCTGGAAGAGATCGAGGGGCTGGATGTGATTTTTCTTGACCTTGAAATGCCGGGCTTGAACGGCTATGAGGTCTTGGAGATCATCAAAGCAAATCCACGCTTCAGCGAAGTGCCAGTGGTCGCTTATACCGTGCATGTCAGTGAAATCACCGTCGCCCACAAATTAGGCTTTCACAGTTTCCTCGGCAAGCCGCTGAATATGGAAAAATTCCCCGACCAACTGGCCCGTATTCTCGCCGGGGAACATGTTTGGGAAACGGTGTAGACGTTGATTCGGGCAAACCGTTCCCCAAACACGGCACGCGGTCAAAACCACCCCATCCCCAACCCTTCCCCTAACAATGGG
>JAIOHL010000202.1 GCA_019913005.1 Anaerolineae bacterium
CCTATGATCGGTTCAGCATGAGTCATTGTGAGCAGCGAACGTCCGGTAGCCACGTCCCACACCTGCACGGTTAGGTCACCTGACCACGAGAGGATTTGGGATTCGTCGGCGTTCCAGCGTGCCCCCGATACCCAATCGCCATGTTGGGCGGTAAACCCTGCCTCCCCCGTTGCCGTATCCCACAGAATGATCGCACCGTCGTCTGACCACGCCAGAACATGCGTCTCCCGACGATTCCAGCTTGCACCCAGCACATAACCGCCGTGTTTTTTGGTAAAGAGGGCCTCGCCCGTTTTGGCATCCCAGACCCGAACCACCGCATCACTGGCGCAGGTGAGAATTTTGGATTCAATGCCGTTCCATACCGCGACATTCACATCGCGTTGATGCGTCAAAGTCAAGCGGGCCGCGCCAGTGGTGGCATCCCAGACCCGTGCCGTGCCGTCCCATGATCGTGAAAGGATTTGAGTTTCATCGCTGTTCCAAGCCGCTTCTACCACGAAGCTGTCATGGGCCGCCACCACGAGCATATCGCCAGTGGAGGTATCCCACACCTGCACGGTTCCATCTTCGGCCCACGACAGGATTTTGGACTCAGCGGCATTCCACCTTGCCCCCACCACACCATCATCATGGCGCACCTCCAACAGCCTTTCACCCGTGAGTGCATCCCACACCTGCACGGTTCCATCTTCGGCCCACGACAGGATTTTGGACTCATCGCCGTTCCAAGTCGCACCCTTCACAGGCGCATGATGATCGAGGGTTAACCGCTTCTCGCCAGTGGCGGCATCCCATACTTGCGCCGTCGTATCATCGGAGCGCGTTAAGATTTGCGATTCGTTGGTGTTCCACCTCGCGCCAGTTACATTATTCTTGTGCTGCAAAATAAGGAGTTGGTCGCCGTTTTCGGTGTCCCAGACCCGCGCGGTGTCATCATATGACCAAGAGAGCAGTCGGCTTTCATCGTGATTAAACTGCGCCCCGATGACCCCGCCCTCGTGATTGCCAAACTGTGCGGACGGGTCGAATTTTGGCTGGGCAAAGTTGGCGCTGATGGGCTGAACGGGGACACGAACCACGCAGAGCAAGAGCACCACGATGACCAAAAATCGGCGGGTGACGCGAGTCGGTTGGTGGACAGGCATGTTGATCCTCCTCAAGTTATCCATTCGTCTATTAAAGCGTTGGATAGAAATTTGGGCAAATTGAAACGTCGCTGTCCAAAAATCGGCGGCGAAATCGCACGGCCTCGTTATAATTGGCTTTTTTCGTTGTGGGGCACATCCGGGAGGGCAACATGACTACGCAGATTGAACGCGCCCAATGATAGGCCTATCCATCGGGCATACACCGTTCGCAGGGTCTTGAAATCTACCCCCTGCCCTGTTACACTCCGCACTAATTCAACCCTCCTTACAAGGCTATTTTTTCCAATGGAAGGTTTCCCATGACAAGTGTTTCGCGCCTCGCTGGGGCCAAATCGCTGCTCCTCCGCTGGTGGGGTTCAATTTCAATTATTGTTTTGTCTACCCTATTAGCAGGACTGGCTTTTAACTGGGTAGGTGTAGATTTCTTACAAGCAGACAAAATCTTTTGGGGATGGCGTTACGACGAATATCTGAACAGTTATGCCCTATGGCAAGCGCTGGAAAATCTGCAAAATCGCCCCACCGACCTCGGCTATTCTCTGATGTTCCATAACAATCCCAACAGCCTCGGCTATACGATTGCCCCCTATGGCATTGCCATTTTTACGATGCCCCTCTATGTGCTGTCGGGCGAAAATATCTTCATCACCTACAATGTTTATCTCTTCCTGACCCTCCCCATGACGGCCCTTGCCGCCTATCTGTTGGTACGGCAGGTCGTCAAAGCACGCCCCCTACCAGCGATCATCGCGGCGCTGATGCTGACCTTCTGCCAATATCGTTTTGCCCATTTTACGCAAATCGAAAACCAATCGTTCCAGTTCTATATTTTTGGGTTATATGCCTTCCACATGCTGCTGGAAAAAACGTCGTGGCGCTGGGTGGTGGCAACGGCACTGGCTTTTTGGCTCACGTTCCTCACCAGTGGTTATTTTGCCGCGATGTTTGTGGTGACAGGTCTGGTCATTATGGTCTATTTGATCGTCAAGCGGCCCGACGTGCTGGATCGGCGGCGCATGATGCGTTTGGGGGCTGCCGCAGGTCTATTTATCCTGCTCGTGCTGCCCTTTTTGCCGTTCCGCTTGGGCAATGAGGAATTTAGCAAGGGGGTTGATTATGACCTGTTCGACACCTATTCCGCGCCGATTGAAGGCTGGGGGACTGGCGTCTCACTCGTTTACTCCCAAATGAAGGCGGTGGACTTCATGGGCGAGCAGGCCATCTTTCTCGGTTTTGTCCCATGGATCCTCACCCTTTTGGCGTGGCGGGCGCGGAAATCGGCGGATGCAATGGAGCCATTTGCCGACGACTCTGCCGTGCTTTCGGTGCGCGAAGGTCTATCCATCTATGGTATCACGATCTTGATAGGCATGGTGTTGAGTCTCGGCCCGGTGATTCGGTGGAATGGTCAAGACCTGCTGCCCGGTCCCGCTGTGCTCCTCTATCAACTGCCCTTTTTCTCCAACGTCCGCGTGACGGCCCGCTACATTGTGCTGGCGATTACCGCTACGGCCTTGTTCAGCGGCTATTTTTTGACCGTCTTGGAATATCGCCTGCGCCGCGCCAACTATGCCGTTGTGATGGGAATAGTCGTGGCGGCGTTGTTCCTCGAACTGGTGCCTTATAACGGCGGGAATCCGGCCAATATTCGCAGGGCCGCCGATATTCCCGAAGATTTGCGCACTTTCGCTACACAGCCCTTTCAAGGCGATAGTCCGGCCTATGACTGGTTGGCCGCACAACCTGCCGATGTCGCTATTGTTGAGTTTCCAGAAGGGTTTCCGATGACCTACAACTATCTTTATATGCTGCGGATTCACCAACATCCCATCTTTAATGGGTCGGGCAGTTTCTATCCCGCAAGGTACGGGCAGATGCCTTGGAACGAGTTTCTTGGTATGAACTCGATCAATCTACTGCTCGCCCACGACATTGACTATATGTTCATCCATAATGAATGGCTGACGGAAGACATCGTAGCCTACATCGAGGCTCTCTACCTCCGCATTGAAGCCGCCTGCGAAGTCCCCCCTCTCAAGTATGTGCAGACCTTCGGGACAGTCGCGGTGTATGGCATCCAAAAAACCGACTGTATCTATACCCCGTAAGACCAAGCATCCCCCATGCTAAGGGATGTTACAATAATACTTTGTACGTAGCGAGGGGGAGCAAAACAGTCTGTTTAAGCCTCTCCTCATGCAATGTTCACACTCCGACACTTTTGGGCGGATGGAGGAAGAACCGACCTCACCCCAACCCCTCTCCCACGTGAGAGGGGCTTGAATCCGCCAGATTCGACGCCCCCTCGCCAGATGGAGAGGGGGCCGGGGGGTGAGGTAAACTATCCCAGAAATGCCCATTCATACCCTTCCCGAAAGACTGTCGGAGTCTGAACCATGCAATGGAGGCGTAGGAGATGACCCTGTGTCATCCCACAAGCGGGCGCACACGGGGTACGCCCCTGCGAAATCCGCCAAGCACACCCTCCACCTTAGTATCACCAATGGATCGCCCAAAAGTTCCCATAGGGACAGCGGTCTCTTTTTTGGAATAATTGGGCCTATGTTTCACCGATTTTGCCCGCTATTCAAGCATGGTAGAAGATTCATGACCTCGCTATTATGGCGTTGTCCGTGTCCAAAAATCGGCGGCGAAATCGCACGGCCTCGTTATAATTGGCTTTTTTCGTTGTGGGGCACATCCGGGAGGACAACATGACCATGCAGATTGAACGCGCCCAACTTTTTAAGAGCCTACACGTCAAAGGCAACCCGCTGATTCTGTACAATATTTGGGACGCGGGGAGCGCCAAAGCTATCCAAGAGGCTGGGGCCAAAGCCTTAGCGACAGGCAGTTGGTCAGTCGCCGCCGCATTTGGTTATGCGGACGGCGAAGCATTACCGCTCGATTTGGCATTGGCGAATCTGCGGCGGATTGTCGCCAGTGTGGATTTACCCGTCTCGATTGATTTTGAGGGAGGCTATGGCGTCAGTCCTGATGAGGTAGGCGCATCCGTCCGACAGGCGATTGAGGCCGGCGCGATTGGCATCAACTTTGAAGATCAGGTGATCGGCGGCGAGGGGCTGTATGCGGTGGATGTGCAAACAGCGCGGATTCGTGGGATTCGACGGACGGCAGACGCGATGGGTATCCCCCTATTTATCAATGCCCGCACGGATATTTTCCTGAAAAATGCCGAGACCGATGCCCTGTTGGATGAGGCGATTGCGCGTGCCCATGCTTATGCCGAGGCGGGTGCGGATGGATTTTTTGCGCCCGGTCTGGCCGATCCCTCTCGCATCGCCAAATTGTGTGCCGCCTCCACCCTGCCTGTGAATATCATCTTATTGCCACGTGTCACCGCTACTGCCAAAGAATTAGCCGAAGCGGGTGTGGCGCGGATTAGTCATGGCCCCTATCCGTATCGGCACTTGATGGAGCAGTTAAAAGAAGCGGGTCGGCGGGCGCTGGCGATGGAGTAGATTCCAACACCTGCTCTGTTGCAAAGTTCAAAACAGGGCAAGTCTGAGTCTTGACCCTACCGTGGAAAACGGCCTTGTAGGGGCGTGGTCTATGACCCGCCCACCTTGCAACAGAGCACCAACACCCGATTTCATGAACAGCTATAATGGTGGGATCGGGTGTTACCTTTTTTCCCTAACGAGGAGCAAAATCTATGCGTTTGATGAAATCCACTTTGTTTATCTTCTTGTTGATTGTCGCTGCCACGATTGCCCCTATTCCCTCTCATGCCCAAGACGGGGGCGAATTGACTGAATTTACCTCCGGGGATGTGCGATTTGTCTATCCCACTGAACTGGCAAGCAGCATCACGGAGACCGCCGTCGAAGCCATGCCGTTCGAAGACGGGAGTCCGATTTATGGATCAAATCCGGCCCACACCGAGTTTGTATTCGAGGATTTTCCGGTGGTGGAAGAGACTCGCCAACTGCCCATGATTTCGATCTACCCGACGGCTGATTTTGAAGCCTTCACGATCCGGGACGACGATCCATTTGGGTATGGCGTCGAACTGGACACCTTAACGGCGCTGCTGGACGAACGACCCGATTTGACGCTGTATACCGACCCAACGCTCATCACGACCCCCGACGCGCTGACCCTGCCGTTTTTGCCCCCCCAATACGCCGGGCAGGTGTTCCGCACACAGGCCGAGTACATCCCATTTGATGATGGGTGGGGCGTGCGCTATATCACCTATTTCACACAGGGCATCGCCGAAGTACGTGAACAAGATTTGCTGTATACGTTTCAGGGCATCAGTGACGACGGCAGCACCTATGTCGCGGTGCAGTTCCCGATTAGCAGTGGCTTGCTGCCCACCGAATATGACCCTGATGCTGATTTGGACAACTATTCGGGCTATATGCAGGGGGTCGCGGCGCTATTGGGGGAACACGACCCGGAATTATTCGATCCGACCCTCCCGGCGCTGGATAGTCTCATTTTGTCGCTGTCCATCAATGGCACACTAGATTATGTGCCCATGCCGGAAGCAACCGACGAACCCAGCGGCGGGTGAGGTTTTCAAGGGATATTGGTGTATGCCAGCAGAGCAACCTCGCCGATTTGACAGCAAATTTGTAAATAGCATTGCTTATTTTTCCAATGGCGAATTCGTCGTCACTGTGGGTAGAACTAGTCCACTTAAGGTCTGGGATGCTCAAACAGGTACTCTTGTACGTGTGCTGGGCAATCGTACTGATGAAATAGGATACGTTTCAAGTTCCCATGACGACGAAAATATCCTTAGCGTAAGCAACAAAGATGGTATAAGAGTCTGGGATGCCGTGACTGGTGCCCTAACGGAACAGTATTTTTGCGAGAAGTTGATTTCAATCGCAGATTTTACGCCGGATGACAAATTCATTTTTGCAGGAAGTCCATTTGGGAAGATTTTCCTTTGGAATCGAGAAAATGGAGACCTGATAAGAGAATTCGCCGATGTAGAGATAGGTGCCGTCTTATCGATTGATTTCTCTCCTAATAAGAATCAGATCTTCGCTAGTCATTTTTGGGGTGGAGTCAATATCTGGGATATTGAGAGCGGTCAGTTAAGCCATAAGATCGAACATAATCTTGCAATTCTGGAAGTTGCTCTATCGCCGAACGAAAAATACTTTATCACTATAAGTGACAAATGTTATCTTTGGGATAGAGACAACTATCAACAAATTATGAGCATTCAGCCCCTGCAATCTGACCAAGAATTTACTCATGGGGTAATTTCCCCAGATTCGGAGTACGTTTTATTGGTCAGCACCGACTATTCAGTTTTACTCTGGAATCTACAAGAAGAGCGATTCGTACAAAAGTTCATAGGGCATAAAGGGGTTATACCTAAAGCGGTCTTTTCGTCAGACGGAGCATTCATTTTAACATGTGCGTATGATGGTACTGCAAGACTATGGGAAACCCAAACAGGAAAACTTTTGCACACTTTGAGACCATAGATTCGCATTATTTGGCTGAATAATGACGGGTCAACCCCATCCTCCTTGCCCCGTAAACGGTGAGGGGAAAACGCCCTGCCTCGCTTGCGGGGAAGGGTTGGGGATGGGGTTCGCCTTTACGCGAATCTCGCATAAACCGAGATAGGGCCGTCCGTTAAAGGGGTGTTGCCGCGCCTCGTCCGGTCAATGACCCATCACATTGTCGGCCATAAAATCACTGACCCACGTCACAATTTGCTGATAGGCCTCCATTGAGTCAATCGTGCCAATTTCGGCGGCGGTCAGCAACCCCGGCAGCGCACGGGCCAGCACCAAAAAATCGGCGGTATAGGTATTATGCACACTGCCTTCCAGCACATAGCCAGTGGCGTTGGCACTTTTAGCAAGAATATCCGCCACCGATTGACTGTAGCGGTCTAGGATGGCTTGATATTCTTCGGGAGTGATGCCTGCCGCCGCCAATTCCGCCTCAGTCGGGGTATCAGCGATTTTGGATTGCAGCATCAAAAATGGCACCCGCGACCCCTGCGCCACAACATCGCCAAACATCGTGCCGTCCATGTTAATCGCCGCGTCAATCCGCTCATCTTCAAAAGCGGCCTGCACCGAAGTCGCCCCGCCAAAGGAATGCCCAAACGCACCAATCCGTTCCAAATCGAGCCGACCCGCCAACCGATCATCCTCAATGTTGAATTGAGGGAGTTGATCGAGGACAAAACGCATGTCACCGACCCAAACCGCACCCACCCGTTCGGCTTCGGCAGCGGGGTCATCCGCAAAACTGGGGATGCCAGCTTCATTGATCGCCACCAAACGACCATCGGGGTAAGGCGTCACGGCCACGCTGTAGGGATGCCAGATCGCCACAACGACGTAGCCCTGACTGGTTAGCTCGGTCAGCAGCGAGGAATAGAAGACGGGCAGCATCTCCATCCCCGGCGAAAAAAGCAACACCGGAAAGGTCGCATCAACAGCAGGCACATCGGCAAAAACATGGGTGTGCATCTGTTCAATCAACACCGAGGGCAACCCGACGGCAGCAGCGATTTCAGTGCCGACATAGGGTGCGGGCACGGCATCCGTTAGCACATCGGCGGGGTAATAGATCGTCACCAACAGGTCACGCACGTCATTGGGGTCATCGGTGAAAAGTTCGGGGCGGCTTGCATCCACCCATTCAACATCCACCCGCCCCACTGCATACGGGCCGGATGGGACGGGAAATTCGATACCCGTTCCGTCTTGGGCATGGGTGACATGCGGCAGTGTTCCACCCACCATGAACAGCACAACGGCCAGTACATGCTTGAAGCGCATCTTAATCTCCTCTAGGAATTGGAATCACAATCGGTAGTGGTAACCGATTAACTGATGAAATCCAACCCCACCCC
>JAIOHL010000203.1 GCA_019913005.1 Anaerolineae bacterium
GTAGTGCGATTTTCTTGAGCATGAGTTCCTTCTCCTTTTAGATTTTGGGTTGATGTTCGTGCGCTGGTCTTGAACTTCCATCATCTCTATCCCAGCGCATTTGTTGATCTTATGTTTTCTATGATGCCCTCCAAGTGTAAGGAAACTATGAACGCGCAGTTACAGCCCCGTAACGGCGAAATATAAAGTGATTTGCAAAAACAACTCAGCTAACTTATAATCTCAGTTAACTCGTATTTTCAGATAAGTGAGGTTTTATGAGTGACATAATACCGACCAGCGAAATTGATGGCAACCGAATACGCCGCGAATGGTATGAGGATGAATGGTACTACAGCGTTATAGATGTTATCGCCGTATTATTAGACGCCGACCAAAAGAAAGCCCAAAACTACTACCACGTTTTAAAAGGGCGGCTCCGACGGGAAGGAAATGAGTCTCTTACAAATTGTAAGAGACTGAAACTCGTGGCTGTAGATGGCAAACGCTATCTTACCGATGTAATGAATACTGAGGAGATATTACGCCTCATTCAATCAATTCCGTCGCCTAGTGTTGAGCCATTGAAGTTGTGGTTAGCACAAGTTGGAAAAGAGAGACTCGATGAAAGTGCAGACCCCGAACTTAGCCTATTTCGTTCCTTTGACCGAGCCATAGAGCAGTACCGTATAGCGGGCAAATCTGAAGGCTGGATTGAGGCAAGAATACAAGGAATCGTCACACGTAAAAATTTCGTTGAGGCACTGAAATCTGCTGTCCTTAACGCGCCTCCAACTATTTACATGGAAGCGACAGAGAAACTCTACAAAGGCTTATGGGATCGTACAACGGCCCAACTCAGAGGTGATCTTGAAATAAACAACAAGGTAAACCCACGAGATCATTTTGGGAAATACGCCTTAATTTACACAAGACTAGCCGAAGAAGTTGCAACGGAAAAACTAGGGCAGGCTGAAACTGTACCAATGGCAGTGGCTATGGAAATCGTTTGGGCTGTTGCCAAAATGATTGGGAAGCAAGCAAGAGAAGTCAGCGAATCATTAGGATATGACTTAGTGACAGAAAGACCGCTTTTATCAGATAGGCATAAGAAATCAAAATGAAAAAATAGGGTGATGGATGTGATCGCCCCTTACAGGATTTATTTCTACCACAAGCCCAATTCGTTGCGTGCAATCACCAACCGCTGAATTTCGGTCACAATCCAACACCATGTCACGATCAATGAGTTTTATAGGTCAAGATTCGGTTGCCAAAAGGTAATAACGACATCATCGAAATCAAGGTCTTTTTCAATGCTGACTTCAAATTGTAAATCTGGGTAAGTTGTCTCTAATGCACATTTCCAAATATGGGTAAGAATTGTGCCGAAATAGAGAATATTGGCATAGCTTAGATTTTCGAAAGTCTTATAGAGAAAATCAGAGGCAAGATGAATATGATTCATAACCTTCTGAATTGCAATCAAATCAGCATTCGTGCTTTGCTTCCATTTCTCAAAATTTGAAACGTCAAAAGCCTCTTTCCTAAAAACTCGCCCTTCATCGAGAACAAAATCGGGCCAGAATATTTTAGTTATACTGATTGCCAAATCAGGTGAAAGATTTTGACGGGCAAAATCAAGAAGGCTAAACCCCTTTTCATGCCATACAAGGTAATCTAGCAGTTCCGAGGCATCTGGTTGTGGAAAATTATCTGTCATCATTTTTAAGGGGCAGCCAATGACCGCCCCCAGTATTATTTAACAATTACCGTAGGCCCAATTCATTCCGCGCAATCACCAAGCGTTGAATTTCGCTGGTGCCTTCGTAGATTTCGGTAATCTTGGCATCACGGAAGAAACGCTCCAACGGCATTTCTTTGCTATAGCCCATGCCACCATGAATCTGAACCGCTTGATGGGTGACGTACATCGCGGTTTCGCTGGCAAACAATTTCGCCATACTCGCCTCGGTGCTGTAGCGTCCGCCATCTTCATGGGCTGCCATCTTTGCCAACGCCGCGTTCCAAATCAGCAGACGGGCCGCTTCGATACGGGTTTTCATATCGGCGATTTTTTGCTGGATCATCTGAAATGAACCAATCGGCTGACCAAAAGCGATACGCTCACGAGCATATTGCACGCTGGCTTCATAGGCCGCCACCGAGACACCCAACGCCTGTGACGCGATGCCGATACGCCCCGCGTCCAAAACCGTCATGGCGATTTTGAAACCTTTACCGACCTCCCCCAATACATCTTCGATTGGGGCTTGGTAATCTTCAAAATAGATTTCGCTGGTGGCGCTGGCCCGGATACCCAATTTGGGCTCTTTTTTGCCACGCACAAAACCGGGGCGGGCGGCATCAATCATAAAGGCAGTGATGCCGTTGTGCTTTTTCTCCGGCTCGGTCATCGTGAACAGCACAATGTAATCGGCAACCGGGCCGCTGGTGACCCAACTTTTTGTGCCATTGATGATGTAATGGGATCCGTCGGCGCTGAGGACAGCCCGTGATTTCATCGTGCCTGCATCTGACCCACTCATCGGCTCGGTGAGGGAATACGCGCCGATTTTTTCACCGGTGGCAATTGGGACGAGGTATTTTTGTTTCTGTTCTTCGGTGCCAAATTTCATGAGGCCGTGACAATAGAGGGAATTGTTCACGCTCATGATGGTGCTGTGGCTGACATCGGCTTTGGCGATTTCTTCCATCGCCAGTACATAGGCTACGGTGTCCATCCCCTGACCGCCATATTCTTCAGGGACTTCGATGCCCATAAACCCCAAACGCCCCATTTTCTTGATGGTGTCCAATGGAAATTCACCACTTTCATCAAATTCGGCGGCGATGGGGGCGATTTCTTTTTGGGCAAAACTGCGGGCCATCTGACGGATGGATTCCTGTTCTTCGCTCAATTTCAGACTTGGCCCAGAGGGCGCAATGCTGACGACCATGACTGACTGCTCCTTAAAATATCTCTCTGCTCTAGGAATGTAGCGAAATTATACCCGCTATTCGGGGCATTTTCTTTGGAGGCGCTCAAAAGCAGGGGAGTAGACTTTCAGCATTTTTAAATCTGGAATACACTAAAAAGATAAAGAAGAAAAACAAAAGCAAATAATGATTCAGACTCCATAAGGAGACCGCTACATGAGAAACTTACTCTCTTGGAGAACAACCAGTAAAATTCTGGCGCTGGCCTTAACATTGGTCATAGCTTTCCTACCCCTGCATGGCAAAACCGCCAGTGCCCAAACTAGCTGTATTAATAAACATATGGTGTGGGATGGAGATACGATTTTAGGGATCGCGCAGAAATATCGGGTTGACCCCTACGAACTCGCAGCGGCGAATGGCGTTACCAATCCACGATTTATCAAGATTGGGGACGTGCTGTGTCTGGATGGGCTGGTTTCGGCGCAACCCACACCCAGTCAACCTGCACCCGGTCAGCCAGTACCACCGCCCGCGACAGGTGGTCCAACCACGCCCCAAACTCCTGCCACCCCTCCGTTGATCGGTGGTGGTTCACAATCGGTGAATTTGTCTGGCCGCACGTATGCGACAGACGCGGCGGGCTATTATAATATTCAGCGTGGCGATACCCTCTTCCGCATCGGCTTGGCGTTCGGGGTGACGGCGGCGCAACTCGCGGCGGTCAATAGCATCCCCAACGCGAATTTGATTGTCACCGGACAGCGGATTTTGATTCCACCCGCGACACCTTCTGCCCCTGTGCCCGGCTCTGTGCCCGCCATCAGCATTCAACCCGATTTGGCTGGCCCCGGCGACACGGTGACGGTACGTGGGTATAACTATCCACCCAATACGACCATTAATCTCTATCTGGAAAAGCCAAGTCTGAACCGCAAGAGCAATATTTTGACCTCGGTGAAGACAGATGCTACCGGAACATTTTCCACGACGGTTGTCCTGCCGAATGCGTGGCCGGATGGTCTGGCGATTGATACCCGCACCGTTTCGATTTCGGGTCGTACCGCCGACAACGTGTTCTGGGGCATGAACTTCTTTATCAATGAAGCGTGGCTCAACGCGCAGCCCGTTGGGTGATTGGGTAGGGCAAACAATTTTGAGTGATTTGATAAAAGTTCAAGGTAGTCCCTTGCAAGATATTTGGCCCAACGCCACCTGTTATGGCTGCGGGCCAGCTAACCCCAATGGGCTACAAATCAAAAGCTACTGGGCATCCGATGGCAGCGCGGTGGTGGCAGAATTTATGCCTCGCCCCGAATATAACGCCGGATTTGACAATGTGATTTATGGGGGATTGGTGGCCTCGCTGATTGATTGTCACAGCGTCTGGACGGCCATCGCCTATGCGTATCGTGCGGAGAGTCGCCCACATGGAGAACCGCCCGCCATCAGTTATGTCACGGGCACATTGGAAGTCAAGTTCCTAAAACCCACCCCACTTGACCAACCGCTGCTGCTTTCGGCGACTGTCGAAGAAATGCAGGGTAAAAAATCCATTGTGCGCTGTATGCTTGGCCCGGCGGGGATGGTTACGGCAGAAGGAAAGGTTACAGCAATTCGGATTGCTGGGGACAAATCGGTTGGGGCTGGCTAAGTTGAATCCAAAATAAAAGAAGAGGCGTGGGGTACAATAATCCAGCCTCTTCTTTCGCAAAATTGGGGCAGTGTTGACCCTTAGTCGGCAGCACCGGGGGCAGTAGCAGTGCTGACGATATTGCGGGTGTACACAATATACCGTTGATTTTGCGCCCCGATCATTCCACCAGCGCTGGCGGCAAAAGCGCCGAGAATCATGCCAATAAATGAGAGGCCAGCCGCTTCCGCCGTTGTATCAGCCGCGTCATCGGCGTATCGTTCCGTGACTTCTTCAAGGTTGTTCGCTGCATTGCGATAGGCCTCTTCCCAACGGGCGACTGCCGCAGTCGCATCTTCGAGAGTTACTCCACCTTGCTCGACCAGCAAATCAATGAGTTCCTGACGTCGGACATCGTTGTCATCACGCAACAGACGGTCTAGGCTAACAAACAAGGCGGTTAGGTCAAATTCGTTGGGCGAATTACGCAAGGTACGGATTTCTTCCCGAATACTCTCACGAGTGGAATCTCGCAAATCAGTAGCCTCCGCGACTTCTGGCCCAAATGCCTCAACCGTGCTCCCAGCAAGCGACAGGCCGCGTCCAACCACATTGGATACGCCATTAAGAATGCTTCCCAGAAGCAGCGTCAGCAGCAAAAATGAGAGAATACCACTGACGGCCCAAACGGTGAGGCCATGCAATGCGCCATCAGTTTCATCGGCGGTGCCTGCCAAGCGTCCTGCTACCCATCCCCCAACAAATAGGGAAATGAGAATGCTGGCTGACATCCACACGATAGTGGCTGTCTCAAATTCCATGCCGATGATTTCGCCCTCTGCTACATCAATCGCGGATGCACCAATCGCAAGGCCGAGCATATTGAGGGCAATTTGGGTAACAGCCGCAACCGCAATTCCGGCCAAAATCGCACCCCATGAAACACGACTTTCAAGGGGGGGACGTTCACTTACAGTAACTTGCTCCCGCCCGATAACGTTTAATCTATTGAGGCGTCTTTGCACTTGGGTACGGTTTTGCATCGTCGTTGCTCCTTAAGTGACTACTCGTGAACCCAACACAAGGGCACCGATGAACAATACCAAGAAGATCACAAATATGAGTTGTGCTCCCGCTGCGGCTGTACCAGCAATACCCCCAAAGCCTAAGAGGGCCGCTATGACAGCAATAACCAACAACAATAGAGCTAGTTCTAACATTCGGACACCTCCATGATAGCCGTACAGAAAACTTGAATTCGCAGTTATTTACAAGGAAGTATAGAAAAGGACTTCTGGGTCAGCATGAGTAAGCGGTCTAGTTTTAAAAGGGGTCACTTGGGGAATGTACGGTAGGCCACTTGTCTATGGAGAGAGAAATTCAAAGGGGCAGCCGATGTGACCACCCCATTAACTTAGGCTTTTTGCGGTTGTTTTGATTTCTGCGACTTATTGGTGGAGGTTCCGGCTTTTTCCAGCAATTTTCCAAAGGGGGGATAAACGGCGGCCATGAACCGACCAAAACGATGACGCATCAGCAAAATCCACAAGGCTAAGACAAAAGTGATGGCCGTGACGACCTGTGAAACATTCAACTCACCCACTTTGGGAATTTCCACCCGGATGAATTCCAACAAGAAGCGCACCAACGAATAGCCCATTAAGTACATCAACAGAAAATCCCAACGCTGAAATTTGTCGCGCCGACGGGTATAGAGATAAAACAGCAGGCCAAACAGCACCCATGAAGCAAGGGATTCATAGAGAAACAAAGGATGGAAACGGTCTGCACTGGTGTACGGTGATTCGGGATAGTCAATTTTGATGCCCCACGGCAAGTCGGTTGGACGCCCATACAATTCTTGATTGACATAATTGCCCCAACGCCCAATGGCCTGCCCAATCGGGACCGTAAGGGCGGCGCGGTCAATCCAAACTGGCAGGGCTAATTTTTTGCGATAGGCGACCCACAGCACCCCAAGCGCTCCACCGAGTACCGCCCCAAAAATTGAGAGGCCGCCGCTCCAAATCGCCAGAGGGCCGTCGTTAAAATCCAGCAAATAGTCGAGGCTCAGTTCACGATTTTGGCCCGCGTCCCCCGCCGGAAAAATCACCGACCACAGCCGCGCTCCTAATACAGCGATGAGTACCACCCAGATGACGCCATCCCATACCAAATCGGGATTATCGCCATCACGTTTTGCCAGCCATGCTACCATTGAGGTCGCGGCCAAAATCCCAATGACGATAATTAGCCCATACCAATGAATGGTCGGGTTGATGGTCATGCCCAAAATATCAAATGGGCCAATTTCTAAGGCCCGCTGTGTAATTTCCACGCTGCACTCCCCACAAGTTTTAAACAGGAACTTCCTCCACAGAGTGTAGCGCCCCGCCTTGCCGATGGTCAACCCATTTGCAAATTTCAGCAGCGGTCTGCACAATTCAGGGTAGACACTCTTGATTACCTATAGGAAAGCCTCATGACCGAAAACCTGATTTTGACGAAACCCAAAGGCCCAATTTTTGAAATCACCCTGAATCGGCCCGATAAACGCAATGCTATCCACGCGCAACTGCTAAGTGAGTTAGCCGACGCGGTGGGAGAAGCCGAAAAACACCCAGATGCTCGTCTGATTGTGCTGCGGGGGGCGGGTAAAGCCTTTAGCGCGGGTCTGGATTTGATGGCAATGGGTGGTAATCTGGAAATGTTCGGCCCGGATTGGATCGAATACCCACATCTCATTACCCGTCACTGGCAGCGCACGATCAGCCGTTTGACCGAATCCACCTTGCCAACGATTGCCCTGATTCATGGCTACTGCTTGGGGGCAGGTCTAGAATTGGCGCTGGCGTGCGATTTCCGCTATGCCGCTGAAGGCAGCAAACTCAGTCTCGAAGAAACTCGCTTGGGTTTAATTCCTGATGCTGGTGGCACGACACGCTTGGTTGGGTTAATTGGCATGGCACGCGCCAAAGAAATGATCTTTACTGCCAAACGCATTGACACTACCACTGCTGAACGCTGGGGCTTGGTGCATTATGTGATGCCAGAAGCGGATTTGGAAAACGCGGCGGCAGCACTGGCTGAACAAATTGCTGGATGCGCTCCCTTAGCGGTGGCGGCAGCAAAACGAGTAATTCAAGGGATTGCGGATGAGGCTGCCGGGCTACAATTGGAGGCCATTGAACAAGCGCCTCTCTTTAAGACACGTGACCTTCAAGAAGGAGTACAAGCTGCCATTGAACGGCGACCCGCCGAATGGAAACGGCGCTAGTTCATAATGCTTCTTCAAGCCATTCAAGAGCCTTCGCTTCTTCAAAAAAGAATTCAAAGGTGATGTTGGGGATCAAGGCCTTTAGGCGGTTAGCACCAAACATACGAATGCCATAGCCGAGCACACCTCGGCTAATTACCACTGCCACCCGTCCATCCATTTGCTCGGGGATGACGGTTGCCAATTCTTCGGCACGCTGGCGATTGTAAGGGGTTAGACCCAAATTGGTAAACCGTTCAAGGATCAGATAGGGCCTTGTTTCCGGCCAGTTTTGGATGACCTCGCGCGAGGCTTCATACCAAGCATCTATCGCTGCGGGGGAGGTATTTTCCAGACAAAATGCAGCAATTCGGCCATCATATAACCATTCCTGCTTGACCCCATTGTTGTTGATTTCACCAATTTCTGCCATAAGTGACAAACCTTAGCCAACCGTTATTATATAAATATTATTCTCAACACTAGCGCAGGGCAATTTAAATTCGGTTTGAATTCCCTTAACCACACACCAACCCAGAAATGGTCATTTAGCTGATATTGATGGGCTTCTCGTCTACATTTGCATCTCTCAATACCGTATGAATTTTTCGTAAATGGTTATGCGATGGACATCTCAAACCCATATTCGAGCGATTGATTGGAATCTTGGCAGTCACGAAACCCTGTTTGTTGAAAACCGAGTTTGCGATAGAGATGGTGAGCGGTTGTAAAACGAGTATCCGACCACAGCGCCATATGATTTTTACCCGCCGCCACCGCATGATCTATCGCTTTACGAATCAGTGTTGGGGCAATGCCTTGACCACGCAGCGAGGAATGGACGTAGAGGCATTTTAGTTCACACGACTGGTCAGAATGCAGTTGTACGGCCACCATTGCCTTTACCACATCCTCTACCTCGACGACCCAAAATTCACCCCCATCGGCTCGAAAATAGGTGCAGGGGTCTATCCAATGCGGCTCTTCATCCAAATACAGGCTAAGGCCGTATTCTCCATATATCTGACTCACCAACGCCTGAATCATCGGCGTGTCTTCGGGTCGCGCTAGTCGAAGTGTTCCGGTCATATTATTACCTATTACTAGATTAAAACCTTTTGAGATTGTATCACCCCTGAAATGAGGGGGGTTTTAAGCACTTTTACGATTAGGCCAAAATTTCAGGCCTGAAATCTGCTATGATGTTTTTGGCATACCCATAGGAAGGATATTATATAAAATGGAAAACTACTATCTGATTGCCATCCCATTGGCATTTCTGTATTTGTTGGTGATGGCCTATTTTGTCCGTAAAATGAACAAACGCAATAGTTCCAAGTGGGCCGATTTCGCCAACCAGCTTGGCCTTAATTATCGCCCCGGCAAATATTCGGTCAAAGTGGATTTTGTGGATTTTAGCAGCACCCTGCCCTACATGGACGGCAATTATCGTGGCCGTCCAGTGCGCTTGGGCTTTGTCATGGACCAAAAAGCCAAAGGGCGTGGTTATTATCTGCGGGTGGATGTCGGTGTGAATGACCCGGCTGGCCGTTTATTGGGGCTAGTCAATGGGCGTAAATTTAGCGATACGGTTAAAAATGCCAATGCGCCAGACGTCAAAACCGGGCATCGGGGGATTGATAAACGTTTCAAGATTAAAGCCATCCCCGAACCATTCGCAGGGCAACTTTTTTCTACGCACTCCGTCATGGGGGATCGCTTGGCCGAAGCCAAAGTCAACAACAACTCGATTGAGGCGTTTGGCGGCATGATCTATTATGTTGAAGAACCCAAGAGTCCACGCAGTTTTGGTAAACCGGAAGAAGCCCTCATTCGGCTCAATCTGGTCTGTGATTTAGCGGAAGCAATTGAACAGACCCGTTAATCAGCGGCGGGGGAAAACATCTCTCCCGCCTGCTCCACTTCAAACCCACTGACCAGATTATAGGCTTTCAGCGACTCCTCAAAACGGTGTAGGGTACGGCTGCCATAATCAAAAAAATGGCCTTTGACATGCTCGGCGTCTAACACGGTATCGGTTGACTGGGTGGCTTGGCTGTGAAATTTGCTCATCTTGCGGTGGCGCTCCCAATCTTCCAAACGATGACCGATTGGGCCGGATAAAAGCAGTTCTAATGCAGCCTGTATCCAGCGTCCGACCCGATGTGGCGCAGCGTCCATTTCGGGGTAAAAAGGCGCTTGGGCGTTCGGCAGCATGGCATCAGCCCATTGATTTAATGAGCGCATTTGCTGATAGATGCCTTGCCCGGTCAGTGGGATCATTTGCGTCAGTTCGTGGGCCATAAACAAATCATGGCGATTTTGCTCAAGGGCCGTGTCCGCCAGCACATAATTGGGGCAAAGCATCACGCCGAACACTTTGCAGACCCTGACCATGACCACCGCCCCCAACCGGGCCAGCCAGACCCGGTCCTGTTTGACCACCAAAAGATAATCTAGATCGTCTTGCGGACTGCCGGCGTTGCGCATCGCCAGCGCCCCGGTAATTGCCACCATCCGCACAAAGGGGAGATGCCCCAGCAATACCCCGTAGCGCCGCGCTTTGGGCCATAATTCCATCGAAGCAAATTCGCGCTGTTGGCGTGTTTCAAAAACCGTTGTGTTATCGGCTTTGCGAATGGTGTAAATTGGTTGTTGGTTGAACGTGCCGACTTCAATGTATTGGGTTAGCCATGCCGAGGGGTTAGAAATGGCGCATTCGGTTTCTTCCACTGAGGCCGCACACCCAATCAGAAAATGATGGACTTCACGGGCCGTCATTGGAAAACTGAATACATCGGCATATAAGAGGGTCATTAAAATGGCTTGGTCAAGAGGTGAAGGGATACCGGGTTCCATACCTGCTCCTGCATTTGATCTATCTCACAATGAACCACATTTCCCCACCTACGCTATACATCATACACTGAGGTTTAAGGCCAGCGCCAGACCCACAGATCGTCAAACCGACAACTGGGATTATCGGTGGCATAATTTAGCAAAATTACGCCAATATTTCCAATGGCAGGTGGCATAAATTCGGTGGTGAAAAGCTGCCCATTGACGTACATCGTCACCAAATCGCCGCGCAGCAGTACCAGAATGCGGGTCGTATTGGGCAGCACCGGATCGTCAATTTCAGGCAGCAGATCGTAAGTGTGACGTTGGACCACTCCATCACGCGCATACAACAAACCCGCCCCACCGTCGGAATCGGAATAGGCGACGACCTGATTGCCTTCATCTATACTACGAAGGGCCAAGCCACACGCGACATTTTGCCCTGCCAAGACTCGCACATCCACACTGACCAGCATATCGGTAAAAAGGTCATCCTCTTCACCTTGCAGAAAAACACGGGTGTAGCGCGGGATGATTTCGTAATTTTGCGTTTCCACCGTCAGCACCCGTTCACCACCTGTCGGGATGAGGCGCAGACGTTCAAACTCTTCTGTAATTTCACTGGGTTGGGATGACTGCCATGTGTTCACTTCGGCGGGCAGGCGCGGCATTTGAGTATCGGGCACGGTCAGCAGCACATGGTCGAATGCTACCTGCGCTGGAGCCGTGTCCCCGCGCACCTGAAAACCCCAAGTCCCTTCGGCAAAGGTGCTGTCATTCAACTCTCCTAACAGTTCACCATTGCCATAAAATCGCAGCGTATCGCCTTCTAGCCATGCCCCCAATGTGACCCGTTTTTGTGCAAGGGCCTCGACGGTTGTTGGTGGCTGCAATTCCACAAAGGTGTCGTTCTGGCGGATCAAGACCTGCCATGTGCCGTCCGGCGTAATCAGAAAATAATAACCGGGGGGTCGGCGGGTGCCATCTTCGTTCACCCGCAGGACAAAGCCCGTTGTCGCACCACTGTCCGCCATATCCGACTGCCATTCAAAATCGGCTTGGAGATAAAAATCAGTCAAGGGGAGGCGGCCTGTGACGGTTGAATAGACGGCGAATTCAATATCGCCCCGGATTTGCAGGCGACCCGATTCAACTTGGGCATAACGATTGACCCAGCGCGAGGTGTTTTCCTCAAAATCCTCATCTTCCCAGACGCGGCTATAACCCGGCACGAGCCACATTCGATAATCGCCGCTGCCGTCCTTTTGACCGACTTCGATCATATAGGTGGCAGTATCAGGAAATGTCACGGCTAGGCTGCTGTCCACCACCAACGGCGCGAGGCGGTCATCATTTTCAGCAACCACGTCCCCGGCCACATCCAAAACACGCACTTGGGGGTCAAGATCACCCGAAACCCGATTGACCAAAATGGTGATTTGTTCATTGGCTTCGGCGGCATATTCCCACAACTGCACTGGATTGTCGGCGGAAATATTGCCCATCACAGGAGCACCCATGCGGACTTGGGGCGATTGGGCACGGGTTGGCTGCCACAACAAACCGCTGCATATACAGATCACTAGAAAGGCCCACCAATAGTTGCTTGGGGTGGGAAATTGCATCATACATTCGCCCTTCTTCAACACCTAAAACACCCCAATATGTTACCGCAGAATGCCGCAAATTCGGGCTACGTTCATCTGACAGTCACCTGTTAAAAGGTTTACAAAATCTTGGAACTTATTCGAGATGATTTGCGTCATAGGAAGGCGCGGGTTTGTGATATTCTAAGATCATCAACCGCTGATTTCATTCGATAGGCTCAATTCGAAAGGAACCATCATGAAAATTCGTAATCTCTTCCTTCTGGTCGTCGTTCTCGCCCTCCCCATGTTATTGGCGGCCTGCGGGGGCGACAAGGTTGGTAACGCCGAGAAATATATGAAAGCCGTTGCTGACGGTGACCGCGACGAGGCGGAAAAATATGTCTGCGATGACAAAAAAGACGAATTAGCAGGCGATAACGTAGGCGACACCGAAGGGCTGGAATTCAAAGACATCTCGTGTGAGGAAGATGGCGACAATGTAAAATGTGATTTCAAGATCGCCATTGAGGGAGTGGATGAAGAGCAAGCCTCCAGTGTCACCTTCAAGATGGACGGCGACAAGGTGTGTGGCGAAGTCGAATAAGCGCCCATTAATCTAGCTAACTCCTGACAGCATCGTGCTCCCACCAGTACGGTGCTGTTTTTATTTCACGAACCGCAGGGCCAGAATAAGGGGGATTTTGCCACCTTGTACTTGAGGGTGACAAGGTTCACGAACAGCGTCCAATGTCAATCCGGTAGCCTGACCAACGTCAAAATAATCGGCATAGCTGTGGATATAATGTTCAACAGCATAGGTGCGACCATCACCTCCGGTAAAGGTGCGCTGCCCACCCTGCCACGCCTGAAACGGGTGAAAATCGCTGATGAGGGCCACCCCATTCGATTTTAAGATCCGCCCCATTTCTAAGATAGCCCGCCGCATGGCAGTCGGTGTGAGATGGCCCAACGCCAGCCCGCAAAGAATCACATCTATCGAGTTGGAGGCCAACGGGAGGTCGGACATCTCCGCTTGGGCAATCCTTTCCAACACCCCCGCTTGCAACATTGGTAGACTGTTATCGAGGCCAATCACTTCGGCTGTCCCCTTGGATAATGCCAGCTTGCCCCAGCGTCCCGTGCCACAGCCCAAGTCGAGCACCCGTTTATCCTGCAAAGGCGGCATCAAATCCAATAAGGTGTCTTGTTCGACCCGCATTAGCAGATTGTGGGCTTCGGCGGGATAGGTTTTGGCCCACTGAGCATAAGCCTTTTGGCTCGGTAGGCTTTGAAATGAAGATTTGCGGAGACGGCTCAATAAATTCATGATTTAGGGCAGCGGCGTCAAGGTTGGGAAAGGCGTGGAAGTTGGGAAGGGCGTTGGTGAGCCATTCCATTCGGCAAATTGGGTCGAGGTGGCAACCCACACTGCCGTGCCTGTCGCCGAAACGACCTCAGCTGTGGCCTGTGCATCTACCAGTTCATCACTGACGGTTACGCTAAACATCGGGCCTTCGGTAACATAGGGGTCAAATTTTCGCACAATTTCAAACCATGTATTGCCCGGTTTGAGGTGCATGGGGTCGTTACGGTCATTATAGTTAAAGCGCAATTGGATGGATCCATACTCCCGATTGCGATACCACCAACCCTGATACCACTGACCATCGCGGAACAGCCATGCTCGTGAATAGCCCCAGAGTTGATGCTCTAGCGCGATCCCCCCGACCTCACTTTCATAAACGTCCGGGCGATCCGTATGCCAGACCTCTAAAATCACGAGATTATCGGTGGTGATCTGCTCACCCGTGCCTAAATCAATATGGGGCAGACCAGAATCCCAACGATAATATTTGCCATCGGCGGGGTTATATTGCCAGCGCACCTCGGATTGCGGGCTGTACCAATCAATAGAAATGTCACTAGCGGTATCGCCATCGGGATCGGGGGTTTCGGAAAAAGCCAATCCTACAGCCTGCATCCCCTGATTCACGTCAATGCGTTCGGCCTCAGCCCAAATGCCATCGGTATCACCAAACAGGGTGTGTTCAAAGGCTTTGCCGGGTTCGGGATAGCGGCAGAAGGTTGGGCAGGGATAATTGGAAAAATGGGGGGTAATGGCCCGCCAACGCCAATCGGATTCTAAAATATAGTTGCGAATCCAGTCATTGGAACCGCTGTAGGCTAACAAGCCTTGAAACATATTCACCAATTCGAGGTCAACTAGACGCGCTGAACGTATACTGCCGACCCGTCCGGGGCTGTGACTGCGGAATATCGCGGCAAAACGGGTAACGCCTCCTTCAGCCTCATATTCAAAGACAATATCGGCGGCACTCAGGCCATACTGAGGGCGTACAATCGGCGGGTAGTTGCTAATTTTGATAATCAGATTGCGCCGATCACGGGCATCTTCATTGGGATAGGGCAAACCGGTCAGGGGGTTAATATTTTCGGGATATTCAAAGGGGCCAAGCGCTACCACCGTAGATTCCGGTGATGGGGTTAGGCTGGGTGTAGGGGTGTTTTGGGTCGACCCTACCGGGAAATCTTCACTACCTTCAATGGTATTGGTCGGAAAGGCCGTAACCGTTGACCCTTGTCGGGCACTGGTCACGCCGCTGTTGAGACTGAACACGACCAGCGTTACAAAAATTAACAGGCCAGCCGTTGCAAAAATCTGAGACCGCTTCATGGACAAATTCCCTATAATTCGCCGAAAAAACAGCAAGGAATTATCCGGTGGTCAGTTCGATTTGTAAACTACGACTTCTCTGCGTTTATGCTTCACCAAAATCCAGCGAGTCGGGCAAACAAGCGGCGGCGTTTGGCACGATTGGCCCGGCTGGGGGGTCGCAAGAGGGTTGTGCGCTCAGAGTCATAAGCGATTTTGCTTTGGACAGTCGGTTCAAAGGCAGCCGTGTGGTAATTCATCTGCGGCGGACGATTCACCAATGTCTGTTCATACTCGCCTTTACGCAGCACCCCCGGACGAAGACGGGTATGGTCTAAATCGGGTGGACGCGAGGCAGGGCGTTTGGTTTCAACCGACAGGGTCTTAAAAATGAAATCCCCACCGCCATCCCCAACCAGACGGCCTACTTGGGGAATTTGCCGTCCATGTGTATAACTGCTGACCTGATCTTGCAGATACATGCCGAGATGGGAGGCCCGCAAGATACCATCTTTCGCGGCATGGCCCTTTAATCCCCGCAGCAAAAAATAGGTAAAAATTGAATGGCCCTCACCGGAAAGACGATCCGAAATCATCTGGTCAGCCGTACCCGCTGTAATGATTTGGCGGGCCGAACGCCGCAAAAATTCGGCATAGGGGTCACTTGAACCACGCATCAGGGCCAAGCCACTAAAACAGGCGTCCAATAAAAACAGCACATGTTTGGCGGGCATGAAGGCGGTCTGGCGGATGAACTCATCCATCTCGATGAAGGTACTCCACAAGCCCTGTTCAGCGTCATAGGGCGCGATATACCCAACGTTACCCATCGCCGTCCGCGCACGGGTGATGCCATGTCCAGCGTAGTAAATTAGCAGGCGATCATCCTTGCCCACACGATGGGTGTCGGTCAGGTGATCTTCAACCACCGATTCAATAACAGCTTTGGTCGCTTGTTGGCCCGTCAATAAAACAATATGATCGGCAGGGAAACCGAGTTCTTTGATGAGAAAATCTACCAATGTCACCGCGCCGGATTCAGCAGTTTCTAACGGTGGCAGGCTGTCATTTTTGTAGCGATCAATGCCGATCACCAGCGCCCAGCTTTTGGCATAAGAAGTTGAGAATTGTTTTTGATTTGTCATAGTTAATAGCTGTAACGCTCACTTCAGATTATAGACAGCGCCTTGTGTTAGACTGAGATATAATATTATATTGGAATGATCTTTTATCATCCTAATGATTGGAGAAAAATGAAAACCGAATCCAAACGATACACCTACTCTTTACTATCTTAACTCAACTTTCTAAAATTTGTGAAACATTTATACTTTTTTCAGATTTAGCTTGAGGGTCGAGACTTGTATCCGGCAAATAGCGCTCTATGACAGCAACGCCGCCATCTCTAAAAATTCGCCACTTAACGCGCCCGGCTGTCGGCTGGCAGATGGGTGATCCCTCAACCTATGCCGTACCGTTTCACAATCTCAAAGTCATCCGCTTGGCCCTGTACGATACCGTTGCTTTCCATCTCCGCCAGATTCAGCCAACCGTTCCCCATGCGGAAATCACTGCTGCCCAAACCGCCGCCGAGGGTGAATGGCTGCGGTTACTCAATGTCTCACTTCCACCCGACAGCGCCCCATTAACATTGGCGCACGTCGTCAATTCACGATTGCGCTATAGTTATGAATTTCATTGGTTAGCCGAACATTATGCAAGCCAATTGAGCGGCGACACGGCTCAGTTTTGGAAGATGCTGACCAACCGATTGATTGGCACAGAAAAGCGGTGGTTGGCTCGGTTGCTGCCAACCGCGTTTTTGTATCGCCAACTCCCCACCCTGCTGCGACCCGCAACGATCAACCTTCTCAATTTCAACTACGTGGGATTACGCACGCTTGAGGCCATATGGACTGCCGACGAAGCCCTTATTCCGATTGAGCAAGAATATGAAGACCTTTATCTGCGAGATACGGAGTCGCTGCTGCGAACCGTCCTCAAGGAAGTCCCTAATATCACGGGGCGTAATACCAGCTTATTTACCCAACAAGACCCGACTGACCGACACATCACCTATCAGTGGACAGTCGGCTGGCAAGAAAAATCTCAACATACTTCACGGGCCATCGCTATTGGCCTCCTATTGAGTGTTTTGTTAAGTCTGCTGGATGTCCAATTTGGCGATATTTTTATCCTGTCACAATTGGTCATTGCGCCATTCTTCTTCGCGGTCATTTGGGTCGTTATCTTGCAGATGCGGCGGGCACTCGGCGAACAGGAATACGCCCGACGTGAAGCCGATTTACGGGCTGATGAGCAGGTCGAAATGCTCGAAAATGCCCAACGAATAGACCGCGAGCTGCACAGTGTCTTAAGTGTGGAGCGTGTCTTATCGTTGATTTTGGATTGGGCTATCCGCTTTACCTTTGCTGATACCGCCGCTGTAATGTTGGTGGATGCTCAACATGGCACTTTGCATACGGGCAAACATCAGGGCTATCCACGCGAACTCGTCACTATTGACCTCAATATGCCCATTTCATGGCAGCAAGGGGTCACCGGACGCGCCGCCCGCACGGGGCAGATCTGCTATGTACCAGATGTATTGCAAGACCCAGACTACCTACCGCTGGTGAAAGGGATTCGTTCACAACTGGTCGCCCCGATCAAACGTGGGGCCGAGGTCATTGCGATTCTCAGTCTTGAAAAAACAGTGGCCGATGGGTTTTCAGTCGAAGAACGCCGCCGTATCGAATTGTTGTGCAGTCGGGCCGCCATTGCGATTATCAATGCCCAACTTTTTGCCGAAACGCAGCGTGAACGCGAAAAACTACGCACACTGTTGGCCGCCGTCAGCGAAGGGGTTATCGTCACAGATCGGGATGACAAACTTATTTTGGTCAATCAGATGGTGATTGATTTGTTCAATTTGGAGGAACATAAAGACTATACCCGGCTAACTTTTGCTGAGACGTTTGAACATACCCCCCTCAATGCTATTTACTATCAAGAAAACGGCCTGCGCGATACTATCGTTCGTGCTGAAATCAGCCTGCAAGGTCGCAATTTTGAGGTGTCACGGGTGCCGGTTCAGCATGTAGGCTACACGTTGGTGCTGCACGACATCACCCCATTTAAGGAACTGGATCAGCTTAAGACCGATTTTGTGCAAATGTTTTCGCACGACATCAAAAATCCCATCAGCACAATTATTGGCAGTCTCGGCTATCTAGAAATGTCCCAAGAGTTAAATCAGCGGGGCAAAGATAATCTCAGCCGGGCAGAACGGGCCGCTTTCTACATCAGCCAACTGATTGATGACCTCCTGCATTTGACTAAACTGGAAGCGGGGATTGCGCTCGATCTAAAACCCATCCGCCTTGCAACCGTCATCGCTGAGGCGGAAGACGCCAACCGGATGCGCCTTGAGGAGAAGCAGCTAACCCTCGAGATTGTCCTTGCGCCCCATCTGCCGCTTGTCTTGATTGACCCATCACGCATCAATCAGGTGTTGAATAATTTGCTTGGTAACGCGATCAAATACACACCCACTGGGGGTAAAATCACCCTGACCGCCTTTGTATGGGGTGGAAATTTTGTTGAGGTGCGGATACAAGATACGGGCATCGGCATCCCGCCAGAATATCTCAATACGATCTTTGATAAATTTGTGCGCGTCAAAAGCGACGAAAACGTGCGAATTAAGGGCACAGGCTTGGGCTTGGCGATTGTCCGTAAATTGATCGAGGCACACGGCGGCAGCATCCGGGTCGAGAGTGTACTGGGTCAAGGGGCAACCTTTGTTTTCACTCTGCCCTGTGCCTAACCACCCACTTGGCCTATTTTTCCCCAATTCATTGGTGATTAAGCTAGAATCAAATGACAAGTATTTGTATTCATAACTATTCATAAACTAGAGGTGGGGGTAAATCCATGATCCGTTCGCTATTGGCCCCGCGTGCCAATGCCCAAACTAAATCTACCGACGAGGAAACTGCTGATGCGCCAGTCATTAAACGCAACCTGACACGTGAAAATCTTGAAGCGGCGTTAGGGGATGAAGTTTTGGTCTGGCTCGATTTTGTTGACCCGGATACAGAGGAAATTCAGTGGCTTCAACAAACATTTAAATTGCATCCGATTGTGGTGACCGATTTACAACGCGAAGATCGCCGGCCAACATTGGTGGTCTACCCAGAATATATGTTTTTATCGCTATTTCAGCCCCAGATGGCAGTGGGGCAAGTGAAGGGTGAGGAAATTCACTGCATTATCGGGACCGCGTTCTTTCTTACCATCCGAAAAGCCAACAGCACCACCATTGAGGGCGTTTATAATCGGGTAGCGCAAAACGAAGAGGCATGGGGGCGGGGCACGATTTATTTCCTCTATCTGGTCATTCAGGCGGTCATTGACTCTTATTATCCACTGTTGGATCGTATCAGTATTCTGCTATTTGAGTTAGAAGAAAAGACGTTAAGCAATGGGGAAGGCAAAGCTGCCCAAAAATCTGTCTATCGCATCAAACAACAGCTTATCGCCTTGCGTCAGATGATTTCGCCCCAACGTGAAGTGCTGTCGAATGTGATCGGGGAGCACCGTATTAGCCAGAGTCCTTCTAACCGGGATTTGTTTGCCCATCTCTATGAGCGCCTGCTGCGAATTTATGATGTGATTGATGCCCAACGGGACTTATCGAATAATGTTTTGGATTTGCTGCAAAATCAGGAATCTATTCACCTGACTGAAGCGGTCAACCGCCTCACCATCATTTCGATTATTTTTCTGCCACTGACCTTTTTGGTAAGCCTATTTAGCCTCAATTTCATTACGACAGAGCCAGAACTAGAAATTCCAATGCCGGGGTGGGTATTTTTCACCTTATTGACTGGCATTATGATGTTATGTGGGTTGTTATTGGCGCGATTTTTCCGAAAACAGGGTTGGTTATAACGGGAGTGACCTGCCACACGGTCAGCCAGAGTCCATTTTTGGGGCGGCGGAAAATGGCAAGGCGTTCCCACGTCAGGCCGTCGAGTTGGACGGGGGTATCTTCAAGAGGTTCGGTTTCGCCAAAGGCTTGCTCGACAATGACGTAAATCGGCGCTGTGTTGGCGCTGTGTTCGATTAAGGGTGTCCACAGGTCGGGGGTAACGGTTGGCCCGTGCAATTCTTGTCCCAAGCAAGTGAGTTGGATGGGTTCAAGAGCATATAGTTCGAGGCGATCACAGAGATAGGCCACCATCATGACGTCAATCTGTCCATCCACCCGCTGGCCCGTTTGCTGCACATAACCCAATGCAGGTAGCAGGCCATAGGCATTCAAGCGACTCTGGAAATAATCACGGTTATCAAAATAGGGCATTTTGAGAGCCGGGGCATCGTTGGAAGCGTTGACCGCGAAAGGCCAAGCGAACGTGATTGCCCAAATCGCCAAAATCAGCCCGACAGCGGCCCGCCACACTTGCCCTTGCAGCTTGGATGGGATAGAGGGCAAGCGGAGTTGGGTAAACGTCGCCAATCCACCCCCCATAAGCATCGCCACCGGAAACATGCCCGGCATCAGATAGCGGCTGTGGATACGCACCACCAAAATCAAGATGGGTATCCAGATAATCAGCAGCCATGCAATCCCAAACAAGGTCGCCCGGCGGGTTTTCCATAAACCAAGCGCCACAACCAGCAAGCCGATAATCGTCATTGGTTCAGAAATCAATAGTTCGGCCTTATTCCACGTTTCCTCAAGTTTGCCCGTGTCTTCGTTGGAAAAGACGCTTTCATCCAACAGAGATTGATCTACCAAGACATATTCGAGGCCCTGCGTTTTGGCAATTGCCGCCGGAATCAGGACAGGCACAATCCATAGAAGCAAGGTCGCACCACCAGCGACCACCAGAAATTTGAAATAGTGCTTCATTTGAGTACGAATTTTATCCTGCCCCCACTGGCCGAGGCACACAATCGCCGCGACAGGGATTAATGCACTGAACATCATGGTTAATTTCGCCATTGAAGCCAGCGCGACCAACAAACCGACTATTCCCGCCCGCTGATAGGTGGGTTTTTGCGCCAGATAGACACTCTGCCACGCCGTCAGCGCTCCTAACGCCGCCGCAACGCCATCCGCCAGTACCATGCGTTCATAAAACAGGGCATAGGGCAGCAGGGCATAAAAAATGATAGCGATGAGGGCTGCGCGTCTGTTAAATAAGCGGCGGGTGGTAGCATACAGCGCTGCACTCCCCAATAAGGTGAATAGGGCGACAGCGGTACGCGACATATGTAGAGCGTGGGTCGGGTCGGTGGTATGGAATGGCGCTATCCAGACATAGAGCAAGAATTTGCCGAGGCTTTTTTCGGCGGGGTGGGTCTCAAAATTGGCAATACCCGCCGCGCGTTCGATATGGCGGTGTTCGTCAATAAAAAAAGGTTGATGCGTGGGCCGATGGGCACGAAAAAAGAAATGGAGCAGCAGGACGAGGACAATTAAGCCATAGGTCGAAAAATTTCGATTTGCCATCGGTATTCTTTCAGGTTATTGGGGTGAATCGGCGTCAGAGGTGGACATTGGCGCTTGAACATTATCCCCACACACGCTGACTTGGCTGTTGAGGGGGCAGACTTCCCACACCGTTACCCACACCCCGTCTTTGGGACGCTGAATGGAGCGCATCCGCTGCCATGTCAGGTCACGCTCATTGGTCGGAATATCACGGTAATCCTCCACGATCAGATAGAGGGGCTGTTCTTGTTGAGCGCGTTCGGTCAGCTTTTGCCATGCTGCGTCAATGGTTTTATTGGTATAGCCATCACTTAGGCAGGTCAAATCCACTTTAGGATAGGCATATAAATCCATGCTTTCGCACAAAAACATCACGCCCATGACCTCGACCTGCTGACCAACAGGTTTGCCTTTGGATTCCAGATAATCCAGTGCATCCAACAGCCCATAGGCACTATAGCGCGTTTGATAATACTGCTTTTCGTCGCGGTCAGGCAATTCGATCTTTGGCGCATTATAGGCAGCGTTATAAGCAAAGGGCAGCGCATAGACCACACCCCACACCAGCACCAATCCCGTCAATGTGGCTGGAAGCAATCGCGGATATTTCAGTGAGACTTTGGGGATGCGAATCTCTTTGGTCATCACAATCCCCGCCCCCAGCAGCATCGCCAGCGGGAAAATGCCCGGTGTGAAATAGCGCGTTTGCACCCACCCCACCAATAAAATAGTGGGCAAATAGGCCAAGATTAACCAGAGCAGGGCATAAGAGGCACGGCGCGGCGCTTGCCAAATTGCCAATCCAACACACAGCAGCATAAGCGTGACCATCAGTGGTGACAGCAGCATTGGGAAGGTGTCCCAGATACCAACCAATTTATCCCAATTGCCCTGTTTGATGAGGTTATCGCCTGCCAGATAGCGGTCTACCAGTACATATTTTTCGCCCGTGACCACCGCCGTGCCAACTGGAATCAGGACAGGCAACCACACCCCGATACACACCGCTCCCGCTACAACCAAATAGCGGAAATGGGCCATGAACTGTTTATAAAAAACAGCCAGTATCTGACGCAAATTACCTAGTTTCAGTTCTGGCAGGGGTGCGTGATTTTGATTAAAGAAGAAAATCGCCATCACAGGCAGGATGGCAATAAACATCATGGTCAATTTTGCCAGTGCCGCCAAGCCGACCAACAATCCAACCACCGCCGCTCGCCGATAGGTTGGCTTTTGGGCAAAGGTCAAACTGTAAAGCGCGGTCAAGGTCGCCATGACCCCCGCTGGCCCGTCTGCTAATGCCATGCGTTCATAAAACAGGGCATAGGGGGCGATGGCATAAAATCCAATGGCAATAAATGCCGCCGAGCGTCCAAAAAATTTTTCGGTCAGACGATAGAGCGCGGCTAATCCGACTAGCGAGAATAAGGCAACCGCCACCCGTGAAGCCCACAATGCTTGGGAACGCTCGGTATTAAATGGGGCAATCAAAATATAGAGCAGATATTTGCCATGACTATTCAACCCCAGTGTCCACAAATCTTCCACATTGGCGGCGCGGCGCAGATGGCGGTCTTCATCAATAAACAGGGGAAGATGGGTAGGCCGATGCGCACGTAAGCCAAAATGCAGCAGACATACCATCACGAACAAGAACAAGAGGGCAGCAGTTCGACGCGACATCATTCCATACCAATACAAACTACGTTGACTTAAAGCTCATTACCATGTGTTAGCGGCTGGGGGCGCTTCAGATATTTGCGCTGCCATTTGGCGAGTGTGCTGAAGCCATGCACCCACGCCGGACTCAACTGCACTTTTTGTTGGGCGGTTCGCAACGATTCGGCGAAGCTACTGGCACCTTCAAACGGCGGCATCAACAAATTAGCTTTCCCCAATTCATAGGGAATATGGGCATCCGAGCCGGCTGTGCCCAAAACGTTATGTTGAACAGCGTAATTGGCCGATTTTTCGTTGTCTTCCATATGCAGACAGCGGGCGTTAAAGACTTCAATCGCATCCACGAGGCCGATAATCTGATCGAGCCATGCTTTTTCCCATGCCCCTTTGCGGTGACGGTCAAATGGATGCGACACGCTGATAAACGCCCCTTGATCGCGTAGACGTTTAATCGTCTCTTGCGGCGTTAATTTGGGCGGGATGGTCTCCTGAACGAAAAACGCCAAAATCTCGCCCTCGGTGGTCATAATTTCTTCACCCGGGATAATCAAATCCGGCTCTAATTTGGCAAAGGCCAGCGCACCCTCAGCGGTGTCATGGTCGGTAATCACAATTTTATCAATGCCCTTGGCCCGACACACCTTCACCACCTGCTTAAAATGCGTTACACAGTCACGACTGTAATGGGTGTGGGAGTGGGTTTCGACTCGCCAAAGTTCAGCAGAAGGAGATGTTGTCCCCATGCAATTGGTTTCCTATCACTGGGCAAATGGACGCGAGGGAATGTTAGCCGAAAGCCTGCCCCGCGACAAGGGACATCAAAGAATATCAGTCTAAATGAACAGTCGGCGAATAACTTGCCAATTCCACCATCCAACAGGACAATAGAATATATAGAGAAAATTTGACCTGCGTAGGGAGCAGCGCCCTGTTATGTATAAAGTCACCGTGACCGTCCCCGCCACCACGACCACGCTTGGCCCCGGCCTCGGCGTTTTGGGAATGGCCCTTGCGCTGCATACGACTATCGAAATGCAGGTGCGGGCCGATGATCGCCTGCATATCAGCGTATTGGGTGAAAGCCGCGATATGTTCCCCACCACCCTCGATAATCCGGTGCTGCGGGCGGCGATGCATGTCTTTCAACATTTTGAGGTCGCACCCGCTGGCTTACAGATAGACATCCTCAGCCAAATCCCGTGGCATATAGGCTTGGGGGCACATCCCGCTGCTGTGTTGGGGGGCATCCTTGCCGCCAATAATCTGGTTAATGGCAACCTGACGAATGACCAAATTCTGGATATGGCCTACAGTTTGGGGGCGGGTTACGAAAACACTACCAGTGCCATGCGCGGCGGGGTCAGCATTTCCAGCCGCATTGACGCTCATCATGTGGCCCATCGCAGTGTGGATACTGTGCCGCTGCGAGTCGTGATTGTCGCGCCAGAAGTGCCCAATTATCCGACACGATTGGATAACCTGCCCTCCTATACCCTTATCCCCGATGAAATTTCGCATATCGGGCAGACCGCTTTACTGATTGAGGCCCTCCGCGCAGGTGACTATCGCCTGATGAAGCAGGTGATGAAAAATCACGTTCACCAGACCGCCCGTACTGCCCACATCCCCGGATATGCCGCCGCCGCCGAAGCCGCCCATTCTGCTGGGGCCGTCGCAGTGATTCTGGCCGGAAGTGGGCCAGCCGTGCTCGCCGTTGCCGAATCACACCACACCCAAATCGCGGAGGTGATGGTCTCGGCCTTTCAGGAGGCGGGATTGGAGGCGCGGCAGTGGATTCTTGGCGTAGATCGGCAGGGCGTGACAATTAGCGTGGTGGAATGACAAAGCCTGTCCAAACGTATCCCCACCCCAAACCCCTCCCCACTGAGTGGAGAGG
>JAIOHL010000204.1 GCA_019913005.1 Anaerolineae bacterium
GGGTAAGGGGGTGGGGTCAAACAGACATCATTCACCTGAATTCCGCATGAGCCATCACCACACCATTTCGTAGGGGCGTACCCCGTGTGCGCCCAATTGTATTTGAAATGCGGGCTGGCACAGGGCCATCCCCTACGAAATCCCATCACCATGCCGTTTCGTAGGGGCGGGTCACCGTGCCCGCCCAATTTTCAACCATGCTATCATTGCCCTTCCGGATTGCGCCCTGCCCCTTCTCCAATGTGGACGGGCATCAGCCAAATTTCAGCCATCCATCAACGATTCATAGGCGGATCGTCCTTCAACCTCGGACACCGACTCGTTAGAATATCCCGTCACTGGGATGTTTTTTGTTTGTCTAGGTGAGTATCAAGGAATTTGGCTGATGGCGCGGATACTAAAAATCACCAGTGGGCTGATGGGCGTGCTGCTGCTGGTTATGGTCGGGGTGATGGAATTTGTTCGCGGCGGCGACCAATTCAGAACCGCAATGCTTTTACGTGACGAAAGCCACTTTTATATGGGCTTGCCGGAGAAGGCGAGTATTTTCCCTCTCGCTCAGTCGGTAGATGGTCTAGGCGTTCTAATTGGATATGCCGATGGATGGTTCTTTTATGCTGAAGAGACGTATTGGACTGGCAATGTTTATCGCTTTAGATTGACAGGCAGACGGGAAAAAATCCTGAAGGACGTGTATGTATCAGCAGCGGACACACTGGAAATTGCCATTGATCCGACGAGTAAATCCATCTTATATGTTCTAGAAGATGAACATGGGGGATGGAAGTTGTATGGGGCTGATTTGGATGGCAGCCATGCACAAAATCTGTTGTCGGATTATCCCGATGTTGTCAAGCAATCTGTATGGCCCTACCAATTTTCTCGTGATGGCAAGCTCCTTATATTCGACGCTCGTAATCACCTAAAGGATCAGTGGGATGGCTACATCACTGATCTAAAAACGGGGGAGACTCGACGTCTCGAAGCGTCCGACCAGACCAGAATGGTAACAGATTATTGGCCTCAAAAGGAGGATTGGTTTATAGCTGGAGGAGATGGGCTGTTTCAGTACACGACTGATGGTGTGCCACCGCGACGCCTGACTTTTCCCAAAGCTGATGTTTGGACCTCTGCGGTAGCTTGGAATAGGTTTGCCCAATTACTCGTTGTCATCGCACGAGATTCGATGGGACAAACGCCCTATACTATGTCTGGTGTATCCATTCAGGACGCGCCAGAAGTGATGTGGTCAATCTCATACGCGGATTATATCGGGGCATCCCCTGACGGTGAGTGGGTTTTCGTGACTAATCCTCTCATTGCAGATGACTCTCTTGCCGACAATACAGTTGGCCGTTTGAAGGTGGAGAGAATTCAAGTTCGGACAGGGGAGCGAGAAACGATTCTTCAATTACTTAATCCCAATTCATGGGCCTTTTTTGATCTGAGCACTGATGGGAAATGGTTACTGGCGACAAGTTACCATGGTGATGCCGGGCCATCCTTAATATGCTTAGATTTGCAAACTCTTTCCTATGACTTCTTGGGTTTACCTGATGGCTACTTTGGCGCGTTGGAGACTTCGCCCGACGGTCAATATGCAGAATTCTACAATCGAGATTTAAATTCCACTATTATTGTTCATCTACCAACTCTCAGCGTCCGAGAAATACGCGGGAAATGGCTTTCAACATGGTTTACTTTACCTGAAACCCACCATTCAACGGCAGGGTTACTGTTAGGTGGTCTTGCGTTTATCACCATGCCCACTTTAATATCCCCCCTGCGCCGCCGATTTCACCCCGCCACCAACATTTGACCTTTCGCCCGCCGCATCCCTGTTAGAGTGATAGATAAACCGCCTTTTGAAGCCCCTCCCTAATGCTTTGGGGAGGGG
>JAIOHL010000205.1 GCA_019913005.1 Anaerolineae bacterium
TTCAGCACGGCGGCTTTAGCCCCGTGTCCGAGCAGGTCGGGGAGTGCCATTAAATTGTGGCAGATAGGTGTGATGAGCCTGTTTAATATCCGCCCAAATCGCCAGCGCCACATCCCATGACGGCACTAATGGATGGCTAAAGAGCGCCATTTTTGCTGTATCTTCATTGCCCGTGACTGCCGCCTCGATAGTCAATTCCTCATAGGCTTTGACCGCCGCCGTTAGGCCGCGAATCGCCGGGGGCAATTTGCCAGCCACCAGTGGATGTGCCCCCGTTTTGTTTATCACCGATGGCACTTCCACCACCGCATCAGCGGGTAAATCGGGCAACGCCGACCCATTCCGCACATTTACGATATGGACTTCATGCCGATCTAGCGCGATGGCCCGGATGAGATTGACAGCGGCGGTTGAATAGTATGCTCCACCCCGCTGCTCCAATAAGGCCGGTTTTTCTTTCAGATTGGGGTCGGCATACAATTTCAGCAGTTCAGCCTCGACCCCCTGCAAATATTCCCCGCGCACCTCTTCAGACCGTAACTGCTCCGCCAACACGCGATCCGGATGGGTAAAATACCGGATGTAGTAATTGGGAATCAGACCGAGCGCCCGCAAAAAATCGCTATCCACATCCCCGCCGCTGCTGCCCCAATGTGTTTCCAATACCTCTTGGGTGACATCCTGTCCATCCACCCACACCCGCGCCCAACTGAGGTGATTTAAGCCCACATAATCCAACTGCACGCTGGACGGGGGTACATTCAGGGCTTGCGCGATACTCATCTGCATATTGATCGGCACATTACACAGGCCAATCGTCCGCACATCGGTATGGCGCAAAACCGCTTCGGTAATCAAGCCCGCCGGATTGGTGAAATTAATCAACCAAGCATGGGGCGCATAAACCGCCATGTCGTGGGCGATGTCCAGCATCACCGGGACGGTGCGCAGGGCTTTGGCAAATCCGCCGGGGCCAGTCGTTTCCTGACCCAAAACGCCATGTCGCATGGGGATTTCTTCATCCAGCGTCCGCGCCGTCAATCCGCCAATCCGCAGTTGGGTAATCACAAAGTCGCTGTCACAGATGGCCTCTACGCGATTGGTCGTGCGGATGAGGTCAATGGGCAGCCCTGCCAACATGCGCTCGGCCAAATCACCCACAATTTTGAGGCGCTCGTTGGAAATATCCATCAGCACGATTTGCGCGATGGGTAGTTCATCAAAATGGCGGATAAAGCCTTCAATCAGTTCAGGGGTATACGTGCTGCCGCCCCCCATCACAGTAACTTTAAGTGGACGCATCGTTTTTTCCTTTACTACCTTTAAATGCTGACCCCATCCCCAACCCTTCCTCGAACACATACGGCTCTTATTCCCGTCCTTATGCTTGGGGTGGGGCTTTTGACCGGATTTTTTGTGAGACGCAGCACATTTCGTAGGGGATGGCCCTGTGCCATCCCAAAAACGGGTGGCACGGCGACCTGCCCCTACGAGACCCGGCTTAATTTGTTAAACTGCAAAAACCTACACTTCACGTCCCTCTCCACTCAGTGGGGAGGGGCTGGGGATGGCATTTGGTTAAACTGCATCAAACCCTCCCTACGAAAATACCTCTGCGTCTCCGTAGGGATGGTCACAGATTTCCCTCGCATCCCATATAATTCATGAGCCTATGTCCCTCCCCAGTCGGCTTCAGATGCTGTGTTGCAAAGTCCTATCTATAAGCAGGGTCAGGCTCAGAGGGTGTCTAAAAAGCAGAAATTTGACCTCACCCCGAACCCCTCCCCAATTAGAGAGGGGCTTCAATTGACCAGATTCGACTCCCCCTCGCCAGATGGAGAGGGGGCTGGGGGGTGAGGTTGGACTTTTGCGACACCCTC
>JAIOHL010000206.1 GCA_019913005.1 Anaerolineae bacterium
GGGGCGATCTGCGGCGGCGCACCAATCCGCGATAATTGGCTCAATCGAATCATAGCGGTGGGCGGGCTGGGTTGCCATCATTTTCCGCACAATCCGCGCGACAGGCATCTGCTGGTCGAGGGCCTCCAACGGCGCCCAATCTACCTTGCCCAGCAGGATAGTTTGAACCAGTTCCTGCATATCGTCATCGGGGTAGGGATAGCGCCCGACCAAGACCTCATAGGCCAAGACACCCGCCGCGTAAATATCACTGCGCCGTCCGGGGCGGTTGGTGGTGAAGAGTTCCGGGGCGAGATAATGCACCGTGCCCACCACACTCTCCCGCGAATCCCCCGACGAAGCAAGGCCAAAATCCAGCACGCGCACATGCCCCTCCCCATCCACCAGCACATTGGCGGGTTTGAGGTCACAGTGCAAGATGTCGCGCCGATGCAGATAGGCCAGCGCACCTAACATTTGCAGCAACAGGTCAATTTTGGCAGGCAGGTCGAGGTCTTCCGCCGCTTGCAGCAAGTTCTGGGCGTTTTTGATGAGCGGCATGGTGAAAAAGGGCTGACCCGCTGTGCTGAAGCCGTAATCCAACACCGGGATGACGTTGGGATGGCGCAGCCCCGCCAGTGTGCGGAATTCATGGGTGAGGGCGACCCGCAAATCTTGATTGCTGACGCTGAACTCGCCGGGCTGATAGCCGCTTGGTGCGATCACCCGTTTGAGGGCGACCCGTTCCCCTTCAAGGCGATCCTGCGCGGCATAGACCGTGCCCATCCCGCCCGCGCCCAGCGTCTCCAACAGAATATAGCGATCCCCCACCATGTAAGCGGCAGTCGTCATGCAACCTCTTCCATCCCTAAGCAAGCGGACACGCTTTCTCCCCTAACGTCGTCGCTTTTGCCTTATCCTAGCATATCACCTGCCGCGTGTAACGGGTCATTGATGGGATTGATTAGACCGATGGGTTTATGCGCTTGAACTTTTGAATACTCCCTCATGCTTACTTGCCAACAGTGCAATCAACAGGTCATCCGTAGGGGATGGCCCTGTGCCATCCCGTATTTCAAACACAATTGGGCGGGCACGGCGACCCGCCCCTACGAAACAGCGATTGTCGCCATTCTAAAGCCGTTTATTCATGCCCTCTTTGTCAATCTCCCTCAACGAACCGACCCCCGTCCTTACTTCTTCAATCGCTCCACAAACACCTTGCGGGCCTTTGCCACCTTTGGCGCCACCACTATCTGACAATAGGGCTGGGCCGCATTGTGGGCGAAATATTCCTGATGATAGTCCTCCGCGATGTAGAACTTGTCCAGCGGCGTCACCTCGGTGACAATCGGCTTGGGGAAGAGATTAGCCTCCGTCAGTGTCTTGATTTTTTCCTCCGCGACGGCCTTTTGTTCCGGCGAATGGTAGAAAATTGCTGACCGATATTGCGGGCCGACATCGTTACCCTGCCGATTCAGCGTGGTCGGGTCGTGGATGGTAAAAAACACATCCAATAGGTCGCTGAAACTGATTTCCGCCGGGTCAAAGGTAATCTGTACTACCTCGGCGTGCCCCGTCGTGCCATTGCAGACCTCTCGATAGGTCGGGTTCAATACATGCCCACCTGCATAGCCAGATTCAACCGACTGCACCCCGCGCAGTTCATCATACACGGCCTCCAAACACCAAAAACACCCGCCGCCGAGTGTTGCCATTTCAGTCGTCATTGTGTACACCCTTCCTTCTCACTGCTACCGCGTGTGGTTTGACGATGTGTGTTAGTCCTATTCAACCACATAACCGTTACAATTGTCTAACATGCCCGCCAAACGATCGGGAATGGCTTGAATACTGCCTTTACCTCCCTAATGCGTTGGGGAGGGGTTGGGGGTGGGGACGGTAATTAAACCCACTGCTTCACTCGGAATCTCCGACGATTGGCTTACCCAATCCACCACAGCGCACTAAATAATTCACCCTCCGATTCGGCGAGTACATGATTTTCGCCTGTCGCCAGATCATATAGATTCAGCGACGACTGCCCGTTGTCCTGATCCTGCCAAATCCACAGGATCACCCTTGATTGAGGCGGCACCAGCACATCGGCGATCCATCCCGTCGGCGGTGCGGCCAATTCCTCAAGCGTGCCATCGGGTAGGCGATGCACCAACGTCGTTGTAAAATCCTCCCATGTGCAGGTGGCCGATTGGCGCACCACATAAATCAACTCCACCGCTTCGGGGTCATTTTCAACGGGCAGCCACGCATATAAACGCACGCCTATAATATCGGGGTCATCCAGTGTGACAATCGGTTCCGGCAAGACGGCCCGTTCGATGCCCCGTATGACAATGTGATGCAGGCTGCACGCCGAAGGTTCCGTGCCCACCGGCACAGGTGACGAATTGTTCATCGCTTCCACATACAGGCTGCCATCCGGCGATAGGGTACGATTATAATAACGCGAATAGGCCGTCACGGGGGCGAGGGTCAGGCCAAACTCATCTAAAATGCGTTGGGCGGTGGGGCGCATTTCAAGGCTATAAAACACATTCATGATCTGCCATGCCTGATCAGTTTCCAGCATCAAGGCCTGATTCTCGTCTGGCAGGAACTGATAGAGGTCTTGTGTCAGGCCACCTTCAACTTGCGTCTCCAAAACCGCCAGCAGTGTGTTATCCATCAGCCACAAGCCACTCGATCCCCCATCCAACCGCGCCAATGGGAGGTCGGGTTGCAGCGCCGCCGCGAACAGATTGGTTTCGGGATTAGCCCGATAATAGGTGAAGTCCCCGCCATATTCGGAGGTCGCTACCAATGCCGGGTCGTAGGGGGGATAAATCGCCTCACTGAACGCCAACCATGTGCCATCCGGCGACCACCCAACAATACCTATGCCGCCGTCTGAGGCATAAATCAGCCGCGATTCCCCGCTGGTCAAATCCAAAATCGCCAGACTGGTCGGCACGGGCAGATAAATCATGGAATCGGGTGGCGGTGTTGGGCCAGCATCTACCCCCGGCGTGGAAAAGGTATAGGCGATATGCTGATGGTCGGGTGCGATAGACAGGTCGTTCCACTGAATGTCCCCATTGAGCAATTCGGGCGGCGTGCCATCCAATGGGATATGGTAAATGGCGGGGTCACGCAGCATGAGCAACGTGCCCTCTAGCTGAATCCCATCAGGGAGGCGGATGCTCTCGAAATCGGCAAGGGCGGTGTTGTCGTTGGTTGCAGAGGGTGGGGCAGGGGTCTCAGTCATTTCGGTAAGTGACGGTGTGGGGCTGGCATTACCCACCGATTCGATTTTGGCCTCATTCGATTCCTTACCGCAGGCCGCCATGAAAAACGTCACTATCAGTCCCAACGCCGTCCATAATCGCCAGCCGCGCATGGTATCCTCCCCTTCATCTGTGTCCCCCGCTCAGTCTATTAT
>JAIOHL010000207.1 GCA_019913005.1 Anaerolineae bacterium
CGATTGAGGTGTTTGGATTTACCACCACCCCAGCCCTGCATCGCGCCAATCGTGCACAAATCACACTGTTTGTGAATGGGCGGGCCATCAATGACCAACGGCTCACCTTTGCGGTGGTGCAGGCCTATCATACCCTGCTGCCTGCCAGCCGCTATCCGGTCAGTGTACTGTTGATTCAGGTGCCGACGGAAGATGTGGATGTCAATGTTCACCCCACCAAAGCCGAAGTCCGGTTTCGTCATCCCGAAGCAGTCTTTACCGCAGTCCAGCGGGGAGTACGGCGGGCCGTCATTTCACAGGCGGGAACAGCGGCGATTTACTACTCAGACGATTACGAAGACAGCCCATCGTATTCGGCGGATGAGGATGTGCCGCAAAATCGAGCCGCCAGCTTGCCCCCGCCACGCCAATATCCAGCTCAGATGGATTTTGATTTTGATACACCTGCGCCGGGTCGGTATAGCCACCAGCGGCCTGCGGATGAAGTTGAATCAGAGTATGGGCCGGATTCAGACAGCGATGCGGACGCTTTCTATCCGCATTATGAAACCCCGATGCCGCCGACCATGCACCCTACCGCCCAGCCGGATGACCCAACCGCAATTCCTGAGGGTACAGGTCGCCCCAAAAAACCGCGCACGCTGCCGATTTTGCGAGTGGTTGGTCAAATCAGCGCCAGCTACATCATAGCAGAAGGGCCAGTCGGGATGTATTTGATTGACCAGCACGCCGCCCATGAGCGCATATTATTCGAGCAGTTTTTAGAGCAATATCAGGCGCGTGAATTGACCGTGCAGCAGGTATTGGATGGCGGAAGTGTCAGCTTAAATCCCACCGAGGCACAATTGCTCGAAGAAATTCGGCCCGTCCTTGCCGAGATGGGGTTTGAAATCGAGGCGTTTGGTGTCAATACCTATCGGGTGCGAAGTGTTCCCGCGATTTTGGCTGACCAAGACCCCCATCAGGTGCTGCAAATGCTACTGCAAGATTCAGAAAGTGGCAAAATCCCCGGCGTGCAGACGATTGAGGATAAAATATTGCGGCGGGTGTGCAAAGCGGCGGCGGTTAAGGCAGGCCAGATTCTCAGCCACACTGAAATGCAGGGATTGATTCATCAGTTGGAGCGCTGCGAAAATCCACACACCTGTCCACATGGTCGCCCGATTATGATTCATTTAAGCAATAAGCAGTTGGAAAAAGAATTCGGACGCACCTAGACTCATTATCACACAGGGCTAAAGCCGCCGTGCTGAATCTAGCTTGAAAGGTGTACTGAATTATCAGCACACCTTCCTAAAGCATTGCGAAATCCTATCTGGCCTCGGCGACACTTAAACTTACCGCGACAATATCCATTGCCTTAGCCGTTGCCGGGTCGGATTGAAGCAGCAGTCCCGCCTCGCCTTCGGTTAAGGTCGAATCGGAGAATGACCCCAAAACGGTATCGTCATAATAAAGCCATGCGGTATCGCCTTTGACGTAGACACCCAATGAATGAGCACCCGTGTCGGGAACGGGGGGTTGGCTTACCTCACCACTCACAAATGGCTCGCTTGGGCCATCAGGGGTTTCTAGCCATGCCCGATAGCTGCCATCACACTGCATTCCGAAAGCGTAATAGGAACCAAATTCGCCCGCCGCACGCCAAATCACCCCGATGAGGGAGGCATCATCACAAGCGCGAGTCCCAAAGACGATCTCGGCATAATAGTCGCTGGCTTGTACCCCTTCAAAGGGTAGAATCGCTGAACTCTCGCGGTTATACATGCCCACTTGTCCCCCGGCCAAGTACAATGCAGCGACGGGTTGGCTTAATCCACTGGAAATTGAACCGGGTTGGTTCAAATCGGGATTATAAATTAAGTCCCCTACCCCCAATTCGCTCAACGGGCCTTCCGATGCACCACCGGTAGTTGTACCCGTGTCGGTGCCCGGTTCAATGGTACCAACGACTGTCGTCGAATCCAGACTCCACACCCGCCAAGAAGTGGCAACATAACCTAAACCGCGCTGTGCCCCAATCGCCAAAACGCCATCCACACGTAGCGGGGAAAGGACATCATAGGTGGCGAGTTCTGTACCATCGAGATACCACGTCACAGAGTTATTGACCATCAAAACCCCCAAGACGTGCTGCGACCCTTCATCCAATGCTGCCGGAGCGCGTCCCTGCACATCAATATCACCGGGGTTGCCTGCCGTGATGCTGCGGGAACGATAATCCCCGGAGCATTGCAGCACATAGGCGTAGGTATCCAACTGTGCGGCGGTTTGGGCATTCGGTGTCAGGCGCGTTAAAAAGAGGAAGGCGCTTTCGGGTATTTGGCAGCTTTCGATGGTGAAACTGACCTCACTGTAAAAGTTATCTATGGAAAGGGCAATCGGCGGAGCAAGGCCAATCCCGGCGTCAGCATTGATACTGGTGATCTGATAGCCACCCTCGGCAGCAGCAAGTTCCATGCCCGTAATCGTGCCTTCGGGCCATTGGTCGCCATCGGTGAAATCGGCCTCATAGACGACCTCAACCAGCGGCAAATCTGTGCCATCGGGAGGGGCTGTTGGGCCATCACCCCCTTGGGCAAAAGTCGGGGTTAGCTGCAATAATCCCAAAATTAAGCAGGTACTCCACAAAAAAACGCCTATTTTTCGCATTTGATTTCCTCCGTTGCAGTGAATCACCGACAATGGTTCTACTCGACAAGCGCGTCCAAAGTTTGTTTTGCCATCCGTTTAGCGCGGATCGGGGCATCCCCCACATAGGTACTATAATCCATCAACTGGCGGATGGTATCAGGGGGCAGGTATTGTAACAGACGCTCATCACTCGCCAATTGGTCAACTAACGGATTCGCCGCGCCCTGCGAAATCGCTGACCATGCCGCCAATGAATGTTCACGCAAAACCTCGTGCATCTCTTGGCGATTTGCCCCGACCTTGCCCAAAGCCATCAATACCCGCTCCACTGCGCTGAATCGCCCATAGACGCCTAAATTACGCGCAATGGTGGTCTCATCTACCCGCAGATTTTTGATAATCCGGGTGGCGACGGCGATCATTTCATCCACCGCCAAAAAGGATTCTGGCAGCATAGTGCGACGATTAGCGGAATCATCCAATGTGCGCTCCAATATTGAGTGAGAGGCGTTTTCCCAAGCGACCTGCACCTGTGACTCAACCAATCGCCCCAAGCTGCAAATCTTCTCGGCATTGATCGGGTTGCGCTTAAAAGGCATGGCGGATGAGCCGACTTGTTTTGCGCCAAACGGTTCGGCCATTTCGCCAAATGGTGGGGACTGCAAAATCCGCAAATCAAGGGCGAATTTATAGAGGCTTGAGGCGACCCCGGCCAGCGCCGTCAGTACCCGCCAATCTTGTTTACGAGGATAGGTTTGGGTCGAGACGGCAAAGGCTTCGATTCCGGCGGATTGCATGACCCCCTGTTGAAAATGGCTCAGAATCAGAGGCGTGCCCGCCATCAATTCCCGATAGGATGCCGATGTGCCCACTGCCCCGGTAAACCCCTTGCCTCGAATATCAGCCCGAACACGTTGCAATTCGCCAAAATCTACTAACAAATCTTGGGCATATTGGGACAGTCGATAGCCCACAGTGGTGATTTCGGCAGGTTGGATGTGGGTGTAAGCCATGCAGGGCGTGTCGGCATATATTTCGACTTGTGCCGAAAGCGTTGCAAGCAGTTTTCGCATCGCCTCGATTATCAAAGCCAGACTTTCCCGCAGGCGAAGAGCATCCGCATTGTCCTCAATATCCATGCTGGTCGCGCCAAGATGGATAATGCCACCAGCGGTTGGACATTGGCTGGCAAATACCCGCACTTCCGCCATCAGGTCATGATGAATTTCGGCTTCAATGGCGTGCGCTTGGGTCATATCCACGTCGTCCACATGCGCTCGAAGTTCGGCGACTTGGGCCGGGGTCACAAAACCTGCCGGAATTTGTGCCTCGGCTAGGGCGACCCACAGCCGCCGCCAAAGCTGACGTTTATACACCTCGCTCCAAATACGGCGCATTTCAGCCGAGCCATAGCGCCAACTAAACGGGGATTGGAATTGTTCAAAGGAGTCGTTCAAGAGCATTACCTTCTGACGCGGACGATTTCGATCAGTTCAAAAATATAGCGGCGCAGCCCATCGGCATAGCCATTTAGAAAATCTTGGGTAACAAGGCGGGCCACATCCCCTGCCCCGGCACGATGCAGCGCTTCGACTTGGGGACGGAAATCACGCAGGGAGATGACCATCATGCCGTCAGCGCGGGTCATGATCCCCCAACACAGCACTTTCTTCTCGTTATCATCTTTAGCGGTCATAAAACGAGTCAAAGAGGAAGTTGAGGAGACCTGCCCTACGTTGCTAAACACCTCTGTCCCCTTCAGCATATCGTTCAAAATATCAATGCGATCTGGGATGCTGCGGAGCATTGGCTGTAATTTCTTGGGGACACTTGCCAGAATTTTGAGCGTGACGGTGCTAAAGCTCTCCCCCATCAAAGCCACCTCTTTGTAGCGAGCTATCAGCGCCGAAAACATTTTGAGCATTTCAAGGTAATAGGTGCGTGCCTCGTTAAACTCTTTGGCAGCCCCCTTCTTGTTGCCATTATTGGGATCGTTGACCTGCAACATCCACGCATAGGTTTTTTCGTGCTGGGGGCCAATGTCTGTCCAAGGGGGCAAGGGGCGGAATGTGACCGGAAAAATGCGATCTTGGGGATTATGCACGCTGGCGTCAATTGGAATCAGAAAGGCCGGGACATCCAAATTAAGCTCACGTAGGGCATCCCGCATCCCCCCGACGGCCTTACGCTGATTGGTGCTGCCCAATTCCAAAGTCTCAAGGGCCTGCCGCAGATTTTGACTCGGCTCGTAATATTGGTTGTAGAGTGCTCGATAGAGTATTAGGAAATCGTTGACGGTCAGCTTAAGTTCTTGATTGCGCTTGAGCAGCAGACGGCGTAGTTCATTGATGTCGCGTACCAGCGGTAGGGTGACTTCCGCGTTCATCTCAAACGGCTCAACAGCCTCTTTGCGGAGCGGAGCCATAATCGCAGAAGGAGCAACCATTTCGACTTGCGCTGGACGCAAACTCGGCTTTTCAATCGCTGGTAAATGGTTCATCTTGCGGCGCGTGGTAACAGCCTGATTGGTCAAAATTTCCGCTACCGCCATGCCCCAGATAGCATCAAAAAATATGTGAGATTGGTCAAAGACCATGCTCTTGTTGGTGCGGAAAATGGTTAGCGCATGGTCGCCAATACCGCGCCGCCCTCGTCGAATTTCAGAGAGGGCTTGGGTAGAATCGGCTTCATCCCAATTAATCAGAATAGGGGCAAACCGCAGATGTTCTAATTGATCGGCAATGTCACGGGGCAGACGATTACGTACCCCGCGCTGATGCTGACGGGGAATGACCACAAGGTATTGGTCAAGTGTGGCTTTGTCACGGCCTGTTTTGGCATTGAGGATAGATTGGGCAATGGCGCGAATGGTCTCCGTATCGAGGCGGTGTCCACGATGCTGTACAGGAATCAGGTAATAATCGCCGTGATACTGCACCGCGACTTGGGCCGATTCGAGGGAAATGGGGGTACGGGTGTCATTGAATTCACCGGGATCGAGCATCGCCAAAAGCGACATTTGCTCTTGATAGGCTCTGCGTCGTCCAACTTGCATGGTTTCGTCTTTTTCCCATGCCTGAATAATTTTGTCAATCTGCCCGCCCTTGAGTTTGCGCTCCAAGGATTCCTGTACAAAGATGCGAAATTGGGCTTGGCGATAGGTCACATAATCCTGCGATAAGGGTGCAGGAACACCATAGGGACGGCGCTTGACCCATTCAGAAATGAGGTTACTGCCCGCACCAATTTTTTCATCGAGCCGATGCAAATGGTTACGTTCATGCCATTCCTGCAACAGGAGGTCGTCATATAAAAGCATTAAATCAGACGCTGCAAGAATCCACGCGGCTAAATCGTCGGCCTCGTTGGGAGAAAACTGCTCTTGACGCGCCGCCTGCTGAAAGCCAATCGTTTCACAGGCATGACGGCCCGTATCTTCGCGCAGGCCAAATTCCAAATAAAACTGCCATGTGCCATTCGGGAAGGCTTCGCTAGGGTCACGACCTACGGCTTGGAGCATTTTGGAGTAGCCGCTGATTAAAATCGCAGGGGTGGTGTAAAACGTCAAATAGGCGGCACGATCCAAAAATGTCGCCATGCCTTGATTGAGCAGAGCCAGCATTTTGCGCGTCTCGTTTTCATTAACACGGCGGCCCTTGATATTGGCAAGTTGTGACCAGACCATTGTCACCACATTACCGGCTGGCAAAATACGCGAGACTTCCTCCGCCAGTTCGGTGACATCACGTAGATTGAGATGGGTAAATTCCTCCGTCGTGTTGAGCACGCTCATGAGTTTACGCATCGTCAAGCGCTGGGCATTTTCTAGATCAGTTCCTGAATCCACAAATTATTCCTACTATTGTTCGATTTCTTCATGAGGCGAACGGAGCACCTTCGCAACATCCACCCCCAACATGATAGATGAGCCGACGACCTTGTTGGGAGGTTCACTGACGCCGGGGGTATAGACCCACGTTCCAGTTAATTCGTCTAGGTGAATCGTGACCCGCTGTGGCGTATCCTGATAATTCACCAAATGTAACTGGTGCGTCCCGTCTTTTTCTTCCCATAGGGTCAGCAAGATGGGGCCATCGCTTTCCACACGGGGATAGAAATCCCGCCCAATCGCATCCAATATAGCCGATTGCAGGGCTGGCGGTGGCAGGATATATAAAGGCGAATGATTCATCGCCTCCTGTAATTTTAGTCGGACTGCCAACCAGCGCGAAAGCCGATGTCGATGATAAGCCCGCCAACAGATCATCGCGCCCTGATTGACCCGAATTCGTAATTGGCGGATGTGTGGAATGCGATGACGCAGGGGTCGCCAACCTTCCCAAATTGTTTTAGTGGCGGCTGGACGGGATTGACCCAACGCAATCACCCGCCCACCCTGTTCAACAAATTGGGCTAGATGCTGGTCGAGGCCATCTATCTGACCGGGGGGAACAATCAAAATCTTGACACCTGACCAGTCATCATCGTCACTGACGATACGCAGGGGATAACCATTTTGAATAAGTGCCTCGCACGCGGCAAAAAAGATAGGCGCGATTCTTATCCAATCCCAACGCACCGCCTCATAGGGATGATAGATGGCAAGTGGGCTAATCGGCACACGCTCACTTAACCACACATGATGTTCTGTGAGCCAATGGTTCATCGCGCCAATCACACGGCGCTGGGGTTCATAGCGGCTGTGCAGGAGCGAGGTGAATTCATTGCGATGCAGATAACCCGTGCCGTTGACCACCATTGGTGCATTGAGGGCGGCAGATTCAGCCATTGCGCGGCTTAACTGCTTGGCGGTTGCCATGCGCTCAACTCCCACTCCATCACGTTGTGGCAGGGTGGCAACGGGTTTGTTACCCACACGCGACTGCACCGCACCAATCGTAATGGCGTTTGCCACTACTGAATTATCTTCTTGGAGGCGCGGCAGGGCAAAACTCGGCACGATCATGACATCCTGCACGGAGGCCATGTTTTCAATATCCACACCCATCGCCACATAGCTGTTGCTGGCAATCACATCATAGTTGTTGGCAGTGATAACGACGGAAGGGTTGAGATCACGGGCAGTTTGCGACCAATCGCGGACAGCGGCCGCCGCAATATCGGCACGCCAGCGCAAATATTGGCGGGTAGCCGCATCGCGGGTATCCAAGACCAATGGAATTTCCGCACCGTTAAACGCATTGGAATAGGCACGACGGCTGTGTTCGTCATACGCCCCAATCGGGCCAAGCGGCATTTCGGCAACATCTATACCCGTGCCGCCAACCCATGCGTTATCAAAAAAGATGCCGTCTACTCCCGCTTCGATAATTTTCCGTACCCGCTCACGCACTTCGGCTAACCAAGTGGCATTGGAGAGAGAGGTATAGTAACGGCCACGAAAATAGGGAATTTTGCGCCCATAAGGATCAAGCGCATACCAATCTTTTTCTATATAACTGCCTTGATAAACACAATTGGACGATTGGACATAACCAAAGATTTTCACCCCGGCTTTGTGATAATGGATCACAGCCGAGCGAAACGATTCCCAGTCTTGTTCTTCAATCTCTGGCGGAAAGCCCCAATTGAAGGCAAGAAAAGCCCAATTGAACCCCATTTGCGCGACCATCTCGGCCCCCTCAATCGAGTGAGCGAGATCGTAGATTTTGTCGTCTACAGGTGCGTTCATAAATTTGATACGCAACATGCGCCGCGTACCCGGCCCGCCCCACAAATAAATGGGCCTAAATTGACCTAGATTGAGTGAGTCCATCCCAGAACGTTTTGGCATATGATTGGCAAATCTCGCTAAAAGGCAAAATTTGCAGTTTGCTAACTGCGTCTCACCGATTACAATATTTTATTGAGTCTAAAAGTGATTGCGTTTTTTCACAAGGAACTGCGAATTTTTGACGAAATTGCATCCAGCAAATTCGGGGATATAAAACTATGGCAAAAGAGTCCACGATAGACAAACAGCGTATTAAAGCAATGAAAGAGGGCCGCGACAAAAAGTCACATGAGCATTTTGTGCAGTATGCCCCGGTTTGGTTGGTGACAGAAGAACCTGCGTTGAATATTGACACCCTCTATTTCAACATCGTATTCCAGCACCCGCAGTATGGCTGGGTCAACCGCCGTTATGCGTATGACGTGGTGACGGATGTGCTGTATCACAAGGGTCAGCAACTAATAGACGAAGAAAAGGCACTTGAGATTCAAACTAAAGAGCCGTATATCAAGGCGTCAAGCATCAACTCGGTGCAAGCCTACGGTGGATAGTAAAGGGCCTATTGCCCGCAGACACAGGTCGTACAGGGAATAGGCCGCATTTGCTCCAAGAGTTCGGAAAATACCACCAACAGTTGATCTACAATCCGCCCCCAGCTATATTGCTCGGCAACCTCGGCGGCAGCCTCACTCATTTTGGCGCGATGCTCAGGGTTGGTCACAATTTTGCAGATGGCCTCGGCTAAAGCGGCGGGTTCGCGCACCGGTACTAAATATCCTGTTTCGCTGTCGCGCACCAAAAACGCCAGCCCTCCAACTTGCGAAGCGATCACGGGTGTGCCACAGGCCATCGCCTCCAATGCGACCATGCCAAAACTTTCATAATCGGATGGCATAATTAGGGCTTCGGCAGCGTTGTAATAGTAGGGCAAGGCATCCTGATCTTTAGCCCCAATAAAAACCATTGTCTCCTCGAGGTCTAAGTCACGACATTTTGCGCGAATGCGTTGCATTTCTTGATGGGTCGTATCCGTTGGGTCGCCGCCGATAATCACCATTTTTACGTCTCGCAATGTGTCTGGCGCGTTCAATTTTAGATGCGCCAATGCCTCACAGATGGTATCCACACCTTTGAGCGGCTCGATACGTCCGACAAACAGCAGCATTTTTTCATGCGGATTTAGGCCAACTTTTTGACGAGCCAATTCCTTATCCAGAGGATGAAAACGGACTAAATCTACCCCCGGCGACACGGTTTCGATCCGGCGGCGATTGGCCCGATAGAGCCACAGCATTTGCATCCGTTCGGCAGGGGTGGCCGCAATAAGCCGATCCGCCTGATTGATAATCTCCGTCTCCATCATGACACGCCGATTGGCCTGCAAAGAGACTTGGGTTGTGCGTGCGGAGGGCTGACGCGGCGTGTCAATGCGGGTTTTCATATGACCCAGCGTGTGGAACATTTGGATAGAGGGCACTTTCCAAATCTGTTTCAGTTCGTATGCCACCACTCCACTCAACCAATAGTGGCTGTAGATCAAGTCATAGTGGAGGCCATTAGTACGGGCAAAATCAAGCAAGGCATCCCGAAAATCGGATAAATAGGGGTAGACGGCATCGGGATCGAGCACCTCGGTTGGGCCAGCGGGCAGATAAATCAGCCGTGCATTTTCGCCCATCGGCACAATTGCTCCGACGGTTTCGGGTGCATTTTCGCGGGTAAAGACATCTACATTAACGCCCCGTCGCCCCATTGCGCAGGCGATTTCGCGGACATAGACATTCATGCCGCCCGTTTTTTTGCCCCCCAATGAGGCCATCGGTGAGGTGTGGAGGCTTAACATGGCAACGCGACGTGGGAGGTAGCTGCATGTGGTTAATGGAATCAAAAGATCGTTCACAACTGACCCTCAATGACTAATTAGAGGTGGCGGGCACTACCGCATAAGCCGCCATCAGCATAAAGACATGGGTATCCACCGCCCCCATGCGATATTTGTATTCCTCGTCACCACGAAGGAAATCAAAACGCTGATAACTGTGCTCAATGGCATATTGAATGAGCCGACCCAGTAACACAATCCCCGCGCTTATGCCATTGGCGGCTTCAACATCTAGGCCAGAATTGTAGATTTGCACCTCGTTGTTATAGAGGAAATTCATGTAGGCAGCAGCATGGCGACCCTCAACCGTCAGGAAGGCAATCTGCAACCACCCCCGCTCCATCAACAGCGGAACCAACTGCTTAAAGAAAGTTACATTCTTAGGATTTGCCAGAAATTCCGCTTTTTCCGGGGAGGCACTCGCCATCAAGCGCAGGAAAATATCGATTTCTGCCGTCAGATCATGTGCTGGCCCGACAATATACCAATCGGCGGCACTTTCCTCACTGCGGCGGAGTTTGCGGCGGAGTTCATGACGTTGTTTCTTATCAAGACTTTCAAGGTAAGCATCCCACTCAGAGGGTAATTCGATGACCGGGCAGACTTCTTGGGGTTTGATCTCTACCGAAAGGCCACGTGCTTGAAGCAATGCGGGGAAGTATTTCAAGACAGGCGAGCCTTCTGGGATATTACATAGGTCAATGAAGTCATAACACGATTGATTTTCATCCACATAAGCCGCTAATGCTTCAAAGACAGATGATGCATAATCTTGGTGTACAATCACTTCGAGATAGTCAGTCACGTCCACACAACCCACACTGCGGATTGTCCGACCTGTTTTGACGCGCTGTTCAATAAACCAAGGAGCAAGGCCGACCAATTGATCTTCATCATTGCGTATCGCCAGTACCCACAAATCGCCGGGGTGATAGGCCGTCCACCATGTAGACTGCCACTCCCATGTCAAAAAAATCCGGTTGTGATGAACATGGGTCAACAATTCAGACCATTCCGCACGTAAAATATCAAATGCCGCTGCGGTGGTAAAACATTCGATCTTCAAAATAAGCCCCTCTCATGGATTTAGTACAAGCCTCATTTATGGATTTACCCACAAGGTTGTCGTCTCGTTTGCAATTCTGCAAAATTCTCAGCCATTCGACAATGGAGCAAATAACTAAAGTCGGCAAACCCAATTCACACGGACTGCTCCCAATGCAAGCCAAATGTGTTGCACGTTCCTAGTAACCATGCTACACTGCCCACAATAAGAATATAGTTAACAAGAGCAAAATTCAGCAAACTCTCATTTCAGAGAGGCGCATCTATGGGCACCACAATTCTAGTCGTTGATGATGATGTAGATAGTCTGAAGTTGATTTCCTTGATGCTTCAACGTCAAGGACATGAAGTCATATCGGCTGATTCAGGGCTTAGAGCCATCGAAAAAGCTAGTGCGGAGCAACCCGACCTCATTATTCTGGATGTGATGATGCCAGATATGGATGGGTATCAAGTCTGTCGGCAGCTTCGCAGTGAGAGCCGCACCCGGGATATTCCGATCATCATGTTTACAGCAAAAACATTGATTGATGACAAGGTAGCGGGTTTTGAAGCGGGTGCGGACGACTATTTGACCAAACCCACCCACCCCGCTGAACTGGCCTCGCGGGTGAAAGCAGTGTTGGCTCGCAGCATCGCCCGCAAAAAAGAATCGGGCGGTGGAGAAGCACAAACCACCGTGATTGCCTTACTTGGGACAAAGGGCGGACTTGGTACTAGCACGCTGGCCGTAAATATTAGCGCACTGTTAGCAACCCGCGAAAGAACCATTGTGACCGATTTCCGACTAGGGCAGGGCACAATCGGCTTAGGTTTGGGTCAGGTCAAATCTACTGGGCTTGCCAATTTATTAAGCCTGCCCCCAAACGAAATCACTCCTCAAAAGGTTGAGTCGGAACTCGTCGGGCACAAATCAGGAATGCAGTTGTTGCTTTCGACCTCCCGTCCGCGTGAAAATCAGATAAATATGTCCCAAGATGCAGCCGCATTAATTTTGGGCCATCTCCGCAACCTCGCCACAAACGTCATTGCTGATCTGGGAGCAGGTTTAAATCGTCTAAGTGCCCGCTTGGTGCGTGAAGTGGATCATGTGATTGTTACGGTTGAACCCAGCCGCATTGCGCTCATTATGGCACGTGGGATTTTGCAGGAACTTAAACAGATAGGCCTTAACCCTGCCAGCATTAGCGTAGTGGTGATTCAACGCGCCCCGTCAAGCACACAAATCCCTTGGCAAGATGCCGAGCAAATTCTCGATCATGAGATTACCGCCATGATTTCCTCAAATCCTGATTTGGCGTTTGAAGCCACCGAAGCGGCAGAACCGATGGTGCTGTACTCTCCAGATTCCATTATGGCAAGCCAGCATGTTAAATTGGTGGAGGAACTCATCAAGCGGACAAGGGGGGAACTCGCCTAAGCACACAATTTTGAGCCAGCCCTAAATTGCGTGTCACGAATTGCAGTGTTCTTGGCTATAATACACCACACTGCTAATTTGGTGAGACTGTTTTACGACAATGTATGAAAAAGAAATTTTACAAATAGTTGAATTATTACATCATGCTGTGTATGCCGTTGCGCTGACAGGGGCTGGAATTAGCCGACCATCGGGAATACCTGATTATCGCAGTCCTGATTCGGGATTGTGGTCACGGCACAATCCTTATGAAGTAGGCAGTATTCAAGGGTTTCGTTATCAACCTGCCCGCTTCTATGATTGGATTCGCCCACTCGCAACCCTGATTCTTAACGCCCAACCCAATCCGGCCCACTTAGCATTGGCACGGTTAGAAACTATTGGCATTCTTAAAAGTGTGATTACCCAAAATATTGATCTTTTACATGGCAGGGCTGGCTCGAAAACGGTGTACGAAGTGCATGGTCATATCCGGGAAGTCACCTGTATTTCTTGTTTCACGATCTATCCGGCCCAAGATTTTTTGCCCCCATTTTTAAGTAATGATCAGGCCGATATTCCACGCTGTCCCAAGTGTGGTGGGGTGTTGAAACCAAATGTGATCCTGTTCGGGGAACAGCTTCCGGCTCAAATTTTGCTGCGGGCCGAACAAGATACACGACGGGCGGATGTGATGATCGTTGCAGGGTCGTCACTCGAAGTTTTTCCCGTGGCGGATTTACCCCGTCGTGTAAAGGAACATGGGGGCAGTCTGGTGTTGATTAATCTTGAGCCGACAAGTTATGATAAAATGGCAGACGTGGTGATTCATGCCGATGTCGCAGACATCCTCCCGCGAATTGTCAACCAACTGGAAGGTGCGGCTTCATGACCAGCGACCCGCAAATCGCATCCTATTCAAATGATGACCCGGTGCGTAAATATCTTCAATTGATGGCACGTTATGAACGTCTTATGGAAATTAGCCGTCAATTAAATTCAACGCTTGACGTTGGCACCCTATTGTCCCGCATTATTCGAGCCTCGACGGAATTAACGACTACTGAACAGGCTTCTATCTTGTTGGTTGACCCAAGCAGCGGTGAACTGCGTTTTGAGGCGTCCTCAAACTTGACAGCAGGGGCGATGGCGTCCATGCCTGTGCCGATGGAAGGCAGTCTAGCAGGTTGGGTGGCAACCAACGGCGAACCTGTGCTGGTGGAAGATACCCGCAGTGACAAGCGGTTCTTCAGCAAGGTTGACCAGATTTTGAGCTTTAACACACGCAGCCTGTTGGGTGTGCCAATGATTGTGCATGGCAAAACAATAGGCGTGTTGGAAGCCATCAATAAGGTAGACGATGCGCCTTGGACAGAAGACGACATCAACACACTCAGTACATTGGCCTCTCAAGCGGCGATTGCGATTGAAAACGCCCGCCTGTTCCAACAGAGTGACTTTATTGCCGAGATGGTGCATGAATTGCGCACCCCACTGGCGGCCCTCAAAGCCAGCACGGTTTTGCTGCTTAAGCCCAATATGCAGGATGACCGCCGCACCGAAATTATCCAGACCATGCAGCGCGAGACGGAACGCCTTAGCCGTCTGGCAACTGATTTCCTCGATTTGGCGCGTTTGGAATCGGGTCGCACTCGCCTTGAAACCGAAGCATTCGGTATTAAGGAATTGATTGAAGAAAGCCTTGATGTAGTGCGCCACCAAGCCCAAGATCGGCATATCAATCTGTATGCACAGGGCGATGAGGTGGCGGTGTTGGCGGATCGTGGCAAGATTAAACAAGTGCTGCTGAATTTGTTAACCAACGGCATCAAATATAACCGTGAGGGTGGCGAAATTCACTGCCATATAAAGGCGTTGGTCGAAATCAAATTCGTGCGCATTGCCGTGCAGGATACCGGATTGGGCATTTCCGAGGAAAATCAGAAGCGCATGTTTGATAAATTCTTCCGCGTGCCGGATACCGCCGGGTATACACAGGGCACAGGTCTCGGCCTAGCGATTGCCAAGCGCATTGTCGAAGCACATGAAGGCAATATGTGGCTGGAGAGTAAATTGGGGGCTGGCTCAACCTTCTTTTTCACCCTGCCCCGGACGGAAGTCAAGCCGCTGGAATGAGGTCAGCAGAGCTAATGACCAATCAAAACCCTGTCGCTACCATTGACCTAACAGAGTTTATTGAAAGGCGGTTCTTTGGAGACCGTCCTCATATTCGAGATCGCCGTGTTCCCGTCGCCAGTATTGCGTATAATGCCTATGATGGTGAACAGTGGAGCGTATCCGAGTTGGCCTTCCAATTTACCCTCACTGAAACCCAAGTTTTGGCAGCACTTCTATATTATCAGGAACATAAAGAGGAAATTGATCTCTTAGAGGTCGCTGAACAGGCCAAACTTGACGAAATGCACCGTCTGTATGGCAAACAAGATTAGCTTCTACTTTGATGAAATGATGCCTCGCAAAGTTGCCGAACAGCTACAGAAGCGTGGTTTTGAAGTCGTGATGGCAGTAGATGTTGAAATGGTGGACAAAGACGATCTACTCGAACATTTGCGATATGCTACGGAACATAATCTCACCCTAATGACACAAGATAGACCCTTTGCAGGACGAGCTACTGAATTGTCCAATCATACTGGTGTTATTTGCTGGACAGGCAAACAAAATGACATCGGTGGGATGGTAACCGCTTTGGGGCTTTTCGCGGAAAATCATGGCTCTGAAGAAACTGCCAATTCAGTATTCTGGCTGAAATAGCTTATTGAGGGAAATAGCATGTCAAAGCTAAATTGGCAAGAACGTGAGTCCGATTCCATTGTTGATTTTGGCTTCAGCAAAGTGGTGCTTCGGAAGCAGGTAAGCAAAAAAGGGCGTGTTCGATATTTAGCCCATATAGAAAATAGCGAGGGTAAAGAGTTCGCCTCTTTTGATTTTGGCTCTGAACTTGAAGGTCGTGAGATAGTCGAAGATTGGGCTTCAGTGATGATAGGGGAACTTGATCAGGCTACTGATCCTCAAACAGCCCTTGAACGACAATTACAAACTTTGGATTACTGCAAGACGCTACTTCCTTCAGATACACCGCCGTTGTATTTCCAACGAATTGACAATGTTAAGGAATGGCTCAGACAAGGGCGTATGGAAAAACGTTCCCAAGATAATAAACTAGAACTCAAACTTTTCTTTTTTAACATCCTTGATGCACTCCCAACTCAAAGGTATTCCCTAAATTGGAGTCAATTTGCGGATGAAGATGGTATTTTCGCTGATTCACCTCACGGTAAAATCATAATCCGATCAATTCCTGAGTCGCAACAAATCGCACCGCGTTCTCCATATGAGATAGTCGCTAAATTCCGTATTTACATCTACCATCCTTCCGGTGCTGTATTTGAATGCTGGCATAAGCAACCAGTGGATATTGAATCTGCAAAAAAGAATGCTGAAGAAGTATTGCAGGAGATGGATAATCCTACCCTAACCGAAGAATATGATCTGCACATCGAATACTTTTTCAAATTACTAAGCTATCTGTTACCCGACAACGCAAATCCAGTTCATCGCTCAAGACTTGAACGCATGTCAACGGAAATCATAAGTTTTCTGATTTAGCTGCACTCGTAGGCAGTCTCGACTCTTGTATTTACCATCGACTAATCACCCCAACAAGATGTTCCGCTCTAGGGTGTATGATTTTTGCGCCATCTATCCATTCTTGGCGGATGAAATGTACTTTGGTCGAGACAAGCGATGCCCTATCCTCAGAGTATTGAAAACGTAGTCTCACACTAGGCGATGCCATGAACCAATCACATACTCGATACAATGTTTTAGCCATTGCCTGTCTTGTAGCTAACCTTGCTGCATTGATCTTCGCGGTAATTATCTCACTCGGAATCCTCTTGGGATTAGCCTAAATTTAACTGTATTCCCCATAACCACTCCAGTCAGCCCATCATTTTCCAGCACGTTTCCTGCTGAGAAATAAGTACCGCTTGGATTACTTTTGTTTACGATGTGACAATTTGGGTTTATCATACATTTATTGCTATTAGATCAATCCATCATCCATAGGCGACTTCGGAGCATCAGTCGGTTCACGACATCAACGCAGCATCGGAGGACAAGATGACCGCACTCGGACAGACATGGACCTATGAAACTCTCGCGCAAGCAAATCGTTCTACACTTGAGCAAATCCTTCGCACCGGAAAACCCCCAGACGTGGAACAAATGAATGGCTATATCTACTGCGGCTGGAATCATGAATGGGTCGGGACGCTTTCCGGCAGAAAATTTAAGAAGGGCTTCTCCAAAAAAGATGACAAAGTGTATGGCTATAATGAACTGGTTGTCCAAGATGGCAAGGGCTATCGCGGCGAATGGCAATCTCGCATGAAAAACAATCGGCCCATCCAAGTCGGTTATTTTCGCACCTCGCTCGTTCAAGATGAGCCACCCCAAAAACTGAGCCAACCCTATCAACATCTGGCGCATTACAACTACAACATCCCCATGAATAAGGGCTTCAATTTCATTTTTCGGGTCATCCGCGACTTTGTAGTGCTGCCCAATGAGGGCGACCACAGCCTTGTTCTCTGCAAGGCGTATCTCCAATTTTTGCCCCGGCTCAATGTTTTTTATTGCTATTTCCTGTTGGGTCATCGCCAACCAATTGAATACAAGCCGTGGTAGTAGACATTCATTCTATTTACCCGTCAAACATGTTAGGGGGCAAAGATCGCATAAGGGCTAAACATCGCCATTGGAGAGCGCCGCATGGAACCCGACATCATTTTTCAACCGCTGAATTTTCGTAACCTCACCGTCAAAAACCGTATTTTTCGCTCCAATATCTCAGGTCGCTTTGATAACTATGATGGTTCTGGCACCCAAACGCGTATTAATTGGGAAGAAAAGTTCGCGCGGGGCGGCGTCGGCGGCATTATCTCCTCATTTGTCCCTGTGTCCATCCGAGGGCGCATTGTGCCCAATTACGCCACCATTGACTGCGATGAACGCATCCCATTTTGGCGCGAACTGGGCGAAAAAGTGCATGAATACGACTGCAAGTTCATTATGCAGTTGAGCCATTCTGGACGGCAGCAAGACATCGCCGGGGTTGAAAATCTCAAACGCAAGCCATTGAGTTCAACAGGCAAAACCGAATCTTTTCATGGTTTTCGTCCACAGGCCATGACCCACGCCGAAATTCAAGAGACCGTGCAGCATTTTGCCGACGGGGCCAGACGCGCCCGTCAAGCCGGATTGGATGGCGTGGAATTGCATGGAGCAAACGGCTATCTGATTACGCAATTTCTCAGTTCGGGGGTCAATGACCGAACGGACGAATATGGTGGGGCGTTGGAGAATCGAGCGCGGTTTCTGTTGGATATTATTCGGGCCATTCGCCGCGAAGTGGGTAACGATTTCCATTTGCAGGTCAAAATCAGCGCAGTAGATTATAACGCCGCTGTCATTCCGTGGGAAAGAAAGGGTAACACCCTCGAAGATACGCTCCAGATTTGCCGTTGGGTTGAGGAGGCTGGCGCGGATGCCATTCATGTTTCAACGGGCAGCTTATTCCCCCACCCTCGAAATCCGATTGGTGGCCTACCCGCCGAAATGATCGCCCAAACTTATGACAGCATGATTTCAAGTGGTGTGTTTACCTTCCGCAATTTCCTTCTAATGCGCTATCGGCTACTGCGTCCCATCTTCCGCTTGTTATGGAACCGGCAACGTGGCAAGGTGATTGAAGGGGTAAATCTTGAAGACAGCCGAGCGATCAAAAAGCATGTTCAAATCCCAGTCCTCTGTACGGGTGGCTTCCAAACCGCCTCGTTTATCCGTCAGGCGATTAACACCGGGGCGTGTGATGGGGTCAGTATCGCCCGTGCGTTGGTCGCCAATAACGATCTCGTGAAGATTTTCGCGCAAGGCAAAGATCGTCCCGAAAAACCCTGTACCCACTGCAACAAGTGTTTGGCAAACGTGATTGAAAACCCGCTTGGCTGCTATGAGGTGTCACGTTATGGCGGTGATTATGATGCCATGATCCGTCAAGTTATGTCGGTATTCAGCCCATCAGGATTTGAATAGGAGGTCGTATGCCAGATTCAATGGACACGTCGGCAAAATTTTATGAATTGACACCCCCCGAAAAAACGTTCAAAAAATGGATTAATGCTTGGGGTACTTATATCGGCATTGTACTCATTGGGACACTGCTCATCGCGGCTCTGGGTTTAAAAAGCACCACCTATCTGGGTAATCCGATTTTTTTTGCGCTGACGATTGGTGGCCTGAGTGGGATGTTCTATGCCATCCAAACCCTGCGGGATGGGGTGCGGGAAAACGCCTATTTTGCAGACATCCTTATCGGAACAACGCTTTTGGCAGCGGTCATTATGGCGCTCTTTTTGCGTGTAACCGATGACACCCTGACCAAAACACTTCTGGGAATCGGGGTATTGGTCGGTTTAGGAAGCGCCGTCTTAACATTGATTTTAGCAGTACCCATTTATGATTACCGTATTGGAAGGGGATTTACTTCACACGAACCCATTCCCTATAGACGTGAAAGCCAAGCCGCCCTAACCCCTGCCCAAAAACGGCTCGGTCAATGGGCGGGGTTGATTGCGGCCATTGGAGCAGTTGCTAGCAGCTTGATTATCGCCCTGCAATTGGGTTCATCCGAGGCATGGAGTCGGATTGGCAACCCCCTTTTCGTGGCAGGCAGTGCCATAGCGTTGGTGCTGGTCATGGCATCGGGGTTATTTGTGCGATGGCGACCTCAATGGCGTTTGATGATGGGGGATACGCTGGTAACGGTTCTTGTGACCAGCACGGCAACCCTGTTTATTGCGGCAGCCTTCGATTGGACAGGGGATTCTGCTAACACGGTGATGTGGCTCATGTTGGCGCTCACCGTCATCACGATTGGGGTGCGTCTCGCCGCCGAGCAGTCGGTCTATTCAGGGCTATATATTCCATTCTGGCTATTCAGAGAGCTAGAGGCGTTCGCGGAGGTCATCATTGAAGGGCCACTTTCGGCGGAAAAACAGCGGGATAGTGACGGCATCACTGAGGTTGTCACCCCACAAGCCGTTGCTATGAACGTTGACCGCTATCTTTCGCGTGTACATTCGCCGCGTAAATTGAGCGCCATGATTTCGCTACTCTTCGTGACCTTTCTGAGGCCACTGTGGGGTCTGCACCTCTCTATGTCGCGTATGGGCTATTTGGAACGGCGGCAGTTCATCGAATACGTCTTTCGGCAAGGACGTGGCATTTATCGTCCAATGATACAGATTAAACAACTCATTGTATTGGGCTATTATTCCGACCCACGCACCTATCCCCAAGTCGGCTTTGAGCCATTTCCAAAGCGACCTCGTTACCAAAACCTAGTCACCGCCGACATTCCAATCACCCCCGCAACCCCACCCGAAAACGCCTTAAATGTCGTGCGAGAGCGAGAACACCACTGCAAAATATGCGTGATTGGAAGCGGGGCGGGTGGCGCGGTTGCCGCAGCACGTTTGGCACAGGCATTCCCCGGTGAAGTAACCATTTTGGAAGCGGGTTCTTATCTCAGGGCATCAGAGTTTACGCAATCTGAACCAGACATGATCGCGGCCCTGTACAAAGACGGCGGAATGCAAATCAGCATGGAACTGAACATGCCCGTTTTGCAGGGAGCGTGTGTAGGAGGCAGCACGGTTCATAACAACGGCATTTGTTTCGACCTGCCAGACAAGGTGGTAGCAAATTGGAAATTGATGGGAGCAAGTCTTGATAACAGCAAGTTGAAGGAGTCTGCCCAGCGTGTTCGTCAGCGCCTCAACATCAAACCTATTCCGGAGACCGTAATTGGGCCGGGGTCATTCAAATTTGCTGAGGGTGCAAATCTCTTGAAGCAAAATGGCCTAGATCAAGGTCGCATCAAGAGTGGACCAGCATGGTTTGAACTGAATTTTGATGGTTGTGTGGGTTGTGGATACTGCAATATCGGCTGTCGTTATGGAAAAAAACTATCCATGTTGGAGACCTATGTCCCCGATGCCGAAAAATACGGCGCCACGGTGATTGCCAATTGCAAGGCCCTGCGTTTCGACGTGGAAGATGGTCGAGCGGTGGGCTTGCGGTGTACATTGGATGACCAGCATGATTTTTATGTCCATGCCGATTATTTTGTGGTGGCGGGTGGCACGATTGCTTCATCTCTTCTGTTTCTCAACAGTGGACTAAAAGGCCCGGTTGGAAAAGGGCTATCCTTTAACATCGGCGCGGCGGTCAGTGCGGAATTCCCGCAACCCGTGCGTGGTTATGATGGGGTACAGATGTGTGGCTATCTTGAGGCCGACGGGTATATGTTGGAAACGCTGTTTAATCCCCCTGCTCTATTTGCGATGGCAATGCCGGGGTGGTTTATGGAACACTTTCATAACATGCAGCGCTATGCCTATCTTGCCAACGGTGGCATCATGGTGCCGAGCGCCGCCATTGGAGAAGTCCGAACACCTCTGCCCGTTGTGGGTCGTTATCTCCCCGGATTCAGTTACTCACTGGAAAAGGATTCAACGACCTATCAGGCCTTGAAAGATGGTATCCGGCTGATGTCGGAGGTCTATTTGGCGGCAGGGGCGATTCGGGTGATGCCTTCGACCTATGTTGATTTGGAATTTCGGGCGGGAGATGACAGCGAAAAGATTGCCCAAATGATAGAGGAAAAGATTCATCGGGCGGAAGACCTCTATTTTGCGTCAGCGCACCCACAAGGCGGCAATGCTATCAATCGTGACCCCGATAAGGGCGTAATTAACGAAAGTCTGCGCTCCCATACTCTACAAAATGTGTGGGTCAGTGATGCCAGCGTTTTCCCAACATCGGTACAGGTCAACCCACAACTGTCTATTATGACGGTGGCAGACTACGCAGCGGGCATGATGCTTGCGGAAATCAACAGTTGAGAGCAACCAATTCCTGTGGGTCAAAACTTAGCAAGTACAAGGTGGTCGTGGTGGGTGAAGGTAATCCGCGACCACCAATGCCACCAAGTGATTTTGCTAAGTTAATGAGGCTGGTCATTTTTGCTCCTATGGCCTATCGGGTGCTTCTTCGAATGACAAGCTCCGGGTTGAAAATGATTTGTCGGTTGGGAAGTGGTTCTTGATTGATGTCCCCCAACAAGATTTCGAATAAGGCCTCGGCAAGCTCATCAATGGGCTGATGAACTGAGGTAATCCCAAGAAACTGGGCAGTGGGGTCATCATCGTAACCTGTTAGGGCCACGTCGTCGGGTATCCGTAAATTCACACTATCCAGATAGGATTTTGCACCGAACGCCATCAGATCATTGGCACAGACGAGCGCCGTTGGTGGATATTTGGAATTCATAATTTGTTGTGCGGCCATCGCTGCCGAATCTAGGATATTATGTGTATACGCTATCCAGTCATTTTCGATACGGACACCTGCATCACGCATGGCCTCTCGATAACTGGCCTCGCGTGCATCACCAAAAGGCCAACCCGACGGCCAACCCAAGAGGCCGATACGTTCATGTCCCTGTTCTAATAAATGATCCATCACTAATCGGATGCCTTTTTTGCCGTCTACATCTACATAGGCAAAATCAGCATTTTCTAGATACATCCCGCCGAAGGCTGCAAAGGGTGCTCTCATAGCAGTCAGGCGGGCAATGCGTGGGTCGTTATAGGTAACATCCGAGATGATAAATCCGTCCACCCGACTGGTCGAAATTAACGACTCATAGACTCGATCCGCATTCTTCTGCGGCTGCACAAATGTCAAGAGATGAAAGCTGCGTTCCTCCGCTGCCATCGTGACGCGGTAAATAAACCGATCCAGCAAATTATTCATACGGCTGGGGTCGTCCGCGACGTGCCATGAATAGCCCACTACCCCGGTACGGTTCATGCGCAAATTTCGCGCCGAAATATTGAGATGGTACCCCAGCATTTGGGCCGCTTCCAAGACTTTTTGTCGCGTGGCAGGCTTAATCAATTCGCTATTGTTGAGGGCATAAGACACTGTACCTTTGGCGACGCCTGCCAAATCAGCAATATCTATCTGCGTGATTTTCAAAGTGTAATTGAGGTTATCAGCGGCCTCTTGCACACACCGGCGTGTTACCTCGTCTACGGTGTCGTGTTGATTTAGGGCCTGAAACGCAGTCAGCATTGGCACGCCTGCTGAATCTGCTACCTCTTTTAATGTCGCCATAGAAATTCTCCTGCCGTTAGTGGGTGCCTAATATACCAAAAATCTTCGGGGCGAGTTGCTTGACAAACCTATAGTCTGAGTATACACTATTTTTGAGACGTCTCAAAAAAAGATCGTGTGCCGATAATTTCCGTGAAAAACTATCGGCATCAGTCTAACAACCTAACACTATCATAATCAGTTTAGGAGAAATAAGATTATGAAATTGAAGTTTTCACTACTCTTGGTCGTAGTTGTGGCGCTCGCCAGCCTCCATATAGCCCCTACTCGTGGGCAAGATGGCCCGTCAGTCCCTGCCGTTCTCACCATGCCAGACCAAATCGCGGAAGGCCGCGACGTTCAGATCGCCGTGAGCAACAAACCCCCGGCTGACCTTGCGGAAGAACTAGCCGTCTATGAAGCACAGGTCGCCAAATTCCAAGCGATGTATCCCAATGTGACTATCGAAGGCTTGGAACTAGAATATGATCCGATTGCCTATCTTGCTTTAGTGGCAGGCGGTCAACTCCCTACGCTCTTTAAGACTTACTTCACCGAACCCGAAAAATTCATTGGTCAAAATGCGGTAGCAGATTTAACCACCTATTACGAAGCAACTGGTCTCAATAGCGTATTTAATCCTAATGTCCTAGCGATTGCCAGTCAAGATGGCAAAGTCTATGGAATTCCCGATTTTGCCTATTCACTGGGCTTGGCCTATAACATCCAGATGCTGGCCGATGCGGGTTTTGACGCTCCCCCTGCGACATGGGAAGAACTGGCCGAAATGGCAGTTGCTTTGACCGATCATGACAATGGCGTGGCGGGTTTTGCCTTTATCAATGACGGCTCCGGCGCGACGGGCTGGCATTATACCAATATCGCCTACGGCTTTGGTGCGACCCCCGAAGGCATCATCAAGCCCGAAGGTGATGGCGAGTATAGTGCTCAATTTGGCGAAGGCTCAACGGTTGATGCGCTCAATTTCGTTCATGACCTGCGCTGGGAATATGATGTGCTGCCCGGCGCAACCCTTGATTGGGGCACGATCACTGAAGCATTGGCTTCTGAGCGCGTGGCAATGGTGATTTATGCAGGCGATCAATTCGGCTTCATGAACAACCAATTCCCAGATGCCGATCTGAGCAAGTTCGGTTATGCTGCGATGCCTGCCGGCCCGAATGGTCGCGTGGCGCTGACGGGTGGTAATTTGTGGATGGTCAATGGCAGTGCTTCCGTCGATGAACAAGAAGCTGCTTTCTACTTCCAAGCATGGCGTCAATTCGACCCTGTTGAATATGAAACCTCGACGATCACCCTTTCAGAACAAGGCCGCGCCATTGGTCAGCCCGTTCTGCCGCTGTACGTGGGTGACTATCAGGCCGCGCGTGAGACGTTTGAAGCACAATACAATGTGCTGCCCGTTGAGAACTATACCGCGTTCAATGACGCAGTTAAGGCTGGCGAAGTGACCTTGCAAGCCGAACCGCCCGCCGCAGCGCAGGATTACTACGCGGAGTTGGGTGTGCTGGTCAGCGAGATCTTGAGCGATGAAAACAGCGACCCTGAAAGCCGCCTCGCTGAGGTTGCCGAAGAATTCCAAGCCTTCGTGCTTGATCGCTAAGAGATGTCCGAGGTCGGGTAGGAAGGGGTCCTGCCCGACTTTTTTTAAGGAGTACCACTTATGAAACTTACTTACGCTCTGCAAACTACGCGCACAATTACACGACCTTTTTCGGTGCTGCCCTATCGTCTCACTCGACATCTCAATGGATACTTGTTCCTACTACCTGCCATTATCGTATTTGCGCTGGTGGCGTGGTATCCCATTGTGCGTGCCTTCCAGATGAGTTTTCAAGAAGTCAGCCTGATCGGTGAATCTAAGAATGTCGGGTTTGAAAACTATGAACTCATGAAAAAAGACCCTGCACGCAAAATTATTTTTGAAAATAGCATCGAATTCGCCTCGTGGAGTATTTTGTTGGGGTATGCGGTGCCAGTCGTTGTAGCGATTCTGGTGCGAGAAATGCGCTTTGGCAAAGGGTTCTTTCGCATTGTTTATTTCTTGCCCAGCGTTGTGCCCGTTTCCATTGCGGTAATTGTGTGGCGCTTTATTTATGACCCTGATGCAGGCGTACTGAATGAATTTTTGGAGCTATTTGGCATCAAAGGTCAACTGTGGTTGTACGACCCTAAATTGGCAAAGCCATCTATCGTGGCGGTCATGACATGGGGAACGTTCGGTACGACCACCCTGATTTATTTGTCTAGTCTGCTTGATATTCCTACTGAATTGTATGAGGCAGCAGAATTGGATGGGGCATCGCCGTTGATGCGGATTCGACATATCACCCTACCCCATCTTTTCCCCATCATGTCGCTGCTATTCGTACTGCAAATTTTGGCAGTCGTTCAGGTATTCACCGAACCCTTCTTGTTTACCAAAGGAGGGCCGGGCCGACGTGAGACATTAACGCCAGTGCTCCACATTTATAACCGTGCCTTTGGCCGCGCCGACATGGGGTATGCAGCGGCATGGAGCGTGGTGCTAGTCATTGTCTTGGTAGCCTTCTCCGCCTTCTATCAAATCGTCAATCGCCGTATCGCCGCTCGGCAAGAAAATTAGGGGAGGCCACATATGGATCGCGGATTCTTATCCAGTATCGAGTTAAAGACCCCCAAAGGCAGAATTTATTATGGGGTCACAGTTGTCATCCTCACTATCTTAGCCCTGATTGTGCTATTTCCCTTCGTCTATGCGTTCACATCTGGTCTGAAAGGGAGTCTTGAGGTCTTCAACTCCGGTCTCAACCTTATCCCCCGGAAAGCCCAGTGGCACAATTACCGGGACGCATGGGAAGACTTCAAAATGCTGAAGTTGTTCCGCAACTCGTTTATCATTGTCACGGTGAGCGTCTTGCTGCGGTTGACGGTCTCCGTCATGGCCGCCTATTCGTTGTCACAACTCAAGCCATTTGGTCGTCAACTGGTGATGCTGGCATTTCTGCTGACCTTAATGATTCCCAGCATTGCCTATCTTGTGCCCCTATTTGTGACATTGGGCAACCTACCCATTGTGCATAAAAGTATTTTGGACAGTTATTGGGGACTGTGGATACCCTATGCGGCGGATGCCTTTGGGATTTTTGTCCTCAAGAGCTTTTTTGACCGGATTCCACCAGACATTACCGACAGCGCCAAGATTGACGGAGCATCTTCATTTCAAACGCTGGTTTACATCGTCCTGCCCCTGTCCCGCTCCATCATCATCATTTTGGGTATTCTGTCGTTCATGAATATTTGGAAAGATTATCTTCTGCCACTGCTGGTCATAAGTGACCCCGAACGCCAGCCCATCACCGTGCGCCTATTTTATGTCGCCAAAGATTATGGTGTGAATCTGCAAATGGCGGCTGCGTTTATGGCCCTGCTCCCGCCACTGCTCATTGCCATTTTAATGCAGCGTTATCTTAAAGCAGGCCTGACAATGGGCAGTATCAAGGGGTAACTCGGTTGTGATTATTCAGCAGCGACCCACTTTCTCGGAGAATAGCGTTATGTCGGTTTTACCCGAACATTTTCATGTCCATCTCAGTCCCATCGCTAATGATGAGGTCGTCATCCAATTTGGCACAGCGCGATTTTCTGTGCTGACGGATCGTCTGATTCGACTTGAGTATCACCCAGACGGAATTTTTGAAGACCGGGCAAGCCAAGCATTTTGGTATCGAGATCAACCTGTACCCGGATTTACATCCCGCTTCACAGCCAACGCCGTCGAAATCGAAACGGCCCATCTGCGGCTCGAATACTGCGAGGCCGGCGAATCATTCAGCACGAATAATCTCACAATCACCCTCAAAGAAACAGGTGTGGTATGGCATCCCGGTGAGAGTCCACAAGGAAATCTGGGTGGCACTACCCGTACCCTCGATTTCATCAATGGCTATACACCGCTGACACAGGGTTTAATGTCCCGGCAGGGCTGGTCGGTGCTTGACGATTCGACCACCTTTGTCTTTAATGACGATTTTTGGATTGAGCCACGTGCTGCCGGGGGAACAGATTGGTATTTTTTCGGCTATGGGCACGATTACAAAACCTGCCTGCGCGATTACTGTCGTATCAGCGGGCAAATGCCCATGATTCCACGCTGGATTTTGGGAAATTGGTGGAGTCGTTATTGGAATTACAGCCAAGCCGAGCTTGTGCAGTTGATTGAAAATTTTGAGGATTACCAATTGCCTTTCTCGGTGTGCATCGTGGACATGGATTGGCATCTCACTGTAACCAACAATGGCAGTACTGGCTGGACAGGCTATACATGGAATCGGGAGTTATTCCCCGACCCCAACGGCCTGATTGAATTTTTCCATCGTAAGGGCCTAAAAACAGCCCTGAATCTTCATCCTGCGGAAGGCATCCATAACCACGAAGCCCAATATCCCGAAATGGCACGGCGTATGGGCATTGACCCTACCACCAAGCAACCAGTCGCTTTTGATATTGCCAACCCGGAATTTGCCAAAGCCTATTTTGAAGTTCTGCATCACCCGTATGAGAAGATGGGCATTGATTTCTGGTGGGTAGATTGGCAGCAAGGGCAAAAATGCTCGCTACCCGGTCTTGACCCACTATGGCTAATTAATCATCTCCATTTTTATGATTTAGGTCGTGATGGTTCCCGTCGCCCGTTTATCTTTTCACGCTGGGGCAACGAAGGCCACCAACGTTATCCGATTGGCTTTTCCGGCGACACTTACCGCACATGGGACTCGCTACGTTTCCAAACCTATATGACCCCCACCGCAACCAATATCGCTTACGGTTGGTGGAGTCACGATATTGGCGGGCATACGGGCGGCGTGCAGGACAGCGAGCTATTTGTACGATGGGTGCAGTTTGGCGTCTTTAGCCCCATTATGCGCTTGCATGTCGGCAAAGGTGAATATTATGACCAGCGGCCCTGGGCTTTTGAAGATGCCGAAGTCTTAAAGGTGTTGCGCGAAGCCCTGCAATTACGCCATGCCTTTATCCCTTATCTCTATACAATGGCCCGCCGCGCCCACCAAGACAGCCTGCCCCTGACGCAACCGATGTATTATGAGTATCCCGAAAATGAGGAGGCCTATCACTGTCCACACCAATATCTGTTTGGCACAGAATTGATTGCGGCTCCGTATGTGCATCCCGCCGACCCCGATACCCAACTGAGTCGCCAAGTGGTATGGTTGCCCGAAGGCGATTGGGTTCACTTCTTTAGCGGAGAACACTTTGCTGGAAACCGTTGGCACGCGATCTACGGTAGATTAGGTGACATCCCATTATTTGCCAAAGCAGGAGCGATTATCCCCCTTGCGAATGGACTCAATGGAGTCGGTAATCCAAATGAACTGCATATCCACATCTTCGCAGGTGCGGATAACACCTTTACCCTATACGAGGATGATGGTGAAACCAGCAGATTCGCTGAGGGGCATTTTTGCGAGACCCGTTTTACCCAGCGTTGGCTCGGTCATAAGCTGGAATTGGTCATGGACGCGCCCTCTGGTGATACTACACTCATTCCAGAACAGCGACTTTTCCATATTTACATTCATGGGGTCGCTGAAAGGGTCAAGGTCACTGCCAATGGGCATTCCATTGACCAGAGCTATGATGTAGACACCGAGACCCTCCACCTAACAGCGATTCAGCTAGACCGACAAACGGGCCTACAATTGATGTTGGCAAGCTCATCGGATTCCCTACTCTCTCGTCGCTCTCGCAAACGCGAAACTTTGCTCCATCACCTGCGGTTCTTTAAGCTGCATACGGGCGTGCGCAACCGCATAGCTGATGAGATAGATGCTATCATGGCCGACCCTGCTCAATTAGCCCCCTATATCATCACGCTGTCGGATTTACAGAGTCGGGTGTTTTTTGAAGTGCTTTGCGAGGCCGGGTTATATACCGTCGCCGACACCGACAAACCCGTACAGGTAGTGATGTGGAACAATACCGAGAATCCCTTTATTACCTATCGCTATCGGGATGCCTATCTCCATTTTGGATTTTTACGCGCAGCCAATCACACCAACGGAGTATTACCACGTTTCACAACCTTTACTCCTCCGGTCAACGTATGGCGGCATGGAGCATATGAAGAGCAGGTACACCACACGCAATGGCACACCCAAGTTGACTATCTCAATTTGTGGACGGCATCCGAAGGCTATCGAGAATCTACCCCGTAACCCGGTGGGTGCGTATTTTCATATAATCGTGAACGAAGGAAAATCACTATGCCTATTTCACGGCGAACGTTTTTTAAAGGGGCTGGAGCACTGCTCGTTGGACAAGCCCTGCATTACAATACGGGCTATGCGTTCTCGACACCCGAACCAAAGGCTGCCCGAAACATACGTCAAACAGCAGGTCGTCCACTTTTGATGGCTCATTACATGCCATGGTACCAAACGCCAGAAATCAGTTTCCGTTGGGGTTGGCATTGGACGATGGAGCATTTTAATCCGCGCATCACCGATGAAAATGGCCGCCCAGAGATCGCTTCCCATTATATGCCCTTGACTGGCCCGTATGATTCCAGCGACCCTGATTTGTTGGAATATCAAGTGCTGCTGATGAAACTCAGTGGTATTGATGGGGTCATTGTAGATTGGTATGGGGTCGAAAATTTCCGTGACTATGCAGACCTTAACGATGCCACTGTTAAGTTATTTGAATATATCGAGAAGGCAGGGCTGCTGTTTTCCCTTTGTTACGAAGACCAGACAGTCATGCACATGGTTGAAGGCGGTCATATTGAGGAAAGCGAACGGCTCACCTATGGGCAAGCTGATATGGTCTTTGCCCAGGAACAGTGGTTCACAAAAGAAACCTATATCAAAGCCAGTGGTCAACCGTTATTGTTTACCTTTGGCCCGCAGTATTTCAAAAGTGCCGACGATTGGGAAACCCTGTTTACAGGACTCGAACCTCAACCCGCACTCATCACACTTGATAAACATAATGTCACCAACGCGCTATGCAGCTATCCTTGGCCCCCCATGCAAGGCGGTGTTACCTATAACCGTGCTGCCATTGAAGCCTATCTCGGTGATTTTTATCGCAAGGCTGCCCGTAAGGATTATGTCGTGGGTGGGGCATTCCCCGGCTTCCATGATATTTATGCCGAAGCTAGTGTGCGTGACAGCTATGGATATTTGGATGCTGAGGGCGGCGAGACGTTTCGTTATACGCTGCAAATGGCCCTCGATCAGAACCCCGACATCATCCAACTCATCACGTGGAATGATTATGGGGAGGGAACGATAATCGAACCTACTGAGGAGTTTGGTTATCAATATTTGGCAATGCTGCAAGAAACTCGCCGCACATTCGATGGGGCTGATTTCGCCTTTACCACTCAACAGTTGGAACTCCCCTTGCGTTTGTTCAATTTGAGAAAAGCGCATTCGCAAGATAGCCAGCTAGACGAGGTATTTTCAAAACTCATTGCGGGTGACATCGAAAGTGCTGCCACCATTCTTGATAGCTATTCCGAGTAGTCACCGAACGTTTACATTGGATACTTTTCCAAAAGACCAACCCCGGCTTATTCCCTCAACAATATCCGGGGTTGATTATGCTTCTGTGGAGCCAACGAGAGTTTTCCGGTGTTCAAGAGTATCAATAACAGCCTGATACGCCGACTCAATGTCTTCACGGTCAGTTGCTTCAAGCGGCGTTACGGTTGACCCATGCAGCGTCATGGAAGCATGGCGTTTGACGACCTCAAAATCCTCCACTCGATACAGCCGTTCTGCGATCATTTGTAAGGTTTCGAGCAATCGAATGGTTACAGCCACACTGGATTGTCCGTATTGGCGCAGTTGATTAAAAGCGTCATCCATTAGGCCTTTGAAGCTAGGCGCGTAACAGATTAAGCGTAGTATGCCATTTTCATCATAATGATATGGGGATGGCAGTTGACGTTCAGCAATTTGACATAACGCCGCTCCTAGCCAGTCCAAACAACTCATCGCAGTAAAGGGGTCATTAATGGCAGGTGAGATTGCCCGCAAACCGACCTCCACCAATTCATTAAATAAAAACTCCATATCGTAATCTGGTGAACGATGGGTATCCGTCACAAAGGCAATTTCAAGGTCAGTCTTAGTTGTTGGGTCAATGGGCTTCTCCGACCAGATTTTTGCCAATGTACCCCCTGCCGAAACAAAGTCCCCGGGGTGATGGCGTACCCATATCACGTAATTGCGGGAGATGGCAATTTCTGCCAACATCCCAAAGTCAATCAGTCGTAGATAACCACTGCGCGGACTCTTGATCAATTCAGTAAGTGGATATGACAGGTCGGCAATGGTTTGCTCAATGGTTGGGTATGGTGAATTCAATTGCGACGCAGCAGATTGCGGGAAGTTAGCATGGACGGCTTCATGTAAATCGCTCCCTACCCGGGCAATGAGGTTGGGGATTTGAATAGCTTCAGCAGTGTGATGGATGAAGTAAATCAGGACACCAAAACTTAGGACGGCCAATAGAATGCCCACAGTGACTGACAGATGTGGCAGATTGCCATTTTCAGAGTCAGCCACACGGATGGTACGTAAGACTAGAAGGCTATAGATGAACGTTGCGGTAAAGACGCCAAGTACAATCTGCGTACCGCGATCTCGCATAAAGTTGATAAGCAAGCGAGGGCCAGATTGCGTCGAGGTAAATGACAACGCGACCATGACTATCGAAAATACGACTCCGGCTACGGTAATCATTGACCCGGCAATCGTCGCCAGCAGGAGGCGCTCACCATCAATATCGCCGTCATAAAACAGGCCCAATGCTTCAAGAGTTTTGGTGCTGACCCGCCGATCCAGTTCCAACATGATCGAGGCTAATAACATTGCTCCCACCATCATCAACAGTGGGACAAACCAATAGTTGTGGCGTAGATTCAGGAGATTGACACGTAGGGTATAGCGAATGGATTTCATAATAGTTATTGTCGCACTGGTATTACAAGGCCATTCTTGCCCGCAGTCTCAATCGCAAGTTCATAGCCCGCGTCAGCATGGCGCAAAACCCCCATCGCCGGGTCATTGGTCAAAACGCGCTGCAAACGGGCGGCAGCTTGTGGCGTGCCATCGGCGACAATCACCTGTCCAGCATGTTGACTAAAGCCAATCCCGACACCCCCGCCATGATGAAAACTAACCCATGTCGCACCGCTGGCAACATTGACCATTAAGTTGAGCAAGGGCCAATCACTGACGGCATCTGTGCCATCCAACATAGACTCCGTTTCGCGGTTGGGGCTGGCAACACTGCCCGTATCCAGATGATCGCGGCCAATCACAATTGGGGCGCTGACCTCACCTTTTGCGACCAGTTCATTAAAGGCCAGACCTGCTTTGGCGCGTGCCCCCTGCCCTAACCAACAAATGCGTGCAGGCAGTCCTTGAAAAGCTACCCTCTCCTGCGCCTTTTTAATCCAGCGATGCAGGGCTACGTCTTTGGGAAATAAATCAAGGATGGCTTGATCGGTACGATAAATGTCCTGCGGGTCGCCGGAAAGGGCCACCCAGCGAAATGGGCCTTTGCCTTCACAAAAGAGGGGACGGACATACGCAGGTACAAAACCGGGAAACGCAAATGCCTCCTCAAATCCGGCATCATAGGCCCGCTGACGGATATTGTTGCCATAATCGAAGACCACTGAGCCGCGTTTTTGCAAGGCGACCATCGCCTCTACCGAACGCCGCATGGTCATTAAACTGGCATCATGATAGGCAGCAGGGTCGGAGGTACGTAATTCGACGGCAGCTTCATAAGGCATATGGGTAGGGACGTACATCATGACGTCGTGGGCAGGCGTCTGATCGGTGACAACTTCGGGGATGATGTTGCTATTGAGCAGGGTCTCATATAGATCGGAGGCGTTCGCCAATACGCCAATACTGATAGCTTCACCGCGATTTTTGGCTTCCAGTGCCCGTTGAATCCCCTGCTCCAAATCGGTTGTCCATTCATCCAGATAACGGGTTTCGATGCGGCGCTGGATACGATGTTCGTCTACTTCGGCAATCAAACACACCCCTTCATTCATCGTCACCGCTAGGGGTTGTGCGCCACCCATGCCACCGAGACCCGCCGTAACCGTGAGTGTGCCACGTAATGTGCCGTTAAAATGACGCCGGGCCGCCTCCGCCAATGTTTCATATGTGCCCTGCAAAATGCCCTGTGTACCGATATAAATCCAACTGCCTGCCGTCATTTGCCCGTACATGATAAGCCCCTTAGCGGCAAGGGCATCAAAATGTTCTTGGGTAGCCCAATGCGGCACAAGGTTGCTGTTGGCGATGAGGACACGCGGCGCGTCGGGGGTGGTTTTCAATACACCAACTGGTTTGCCACTTTGCACCAATAGGGTTTCATCATTTTCTAGCGATTGCAGGGTACGAATAATCGCGTCAAAGGCTTCCCAACTGCGGGCAGCCTGTCCACGCCCCCCATAAACAATCAGATTCGCGGGGTCTTCAGCCACTTCAGGATCAAGATTATTCATCAACATACGCAGGGCGGCCTCTTGCAACCACCCCTTGCATTGCAGTTGTGAACCACGCGGCGCACGGATTACACGGGTCATATTAATCAAAAACTCCCTGTCGAATGAGTTGCACAATTTTTTCAATGTCGGGGTTGGGCGGACGGTCTTCGGTCAACCGAGGCACTTGTTGGCGAATGTGGGCATGGGCACGTTCGACTCCGACCCCGCTTTTTAGAGGTCGCTGATATTCCAACGCCTCTGCCGAACACAACAATTCGATAGCGATGACATGGGTCGCCAATTTGACCGCCTGCCATGCTTGATGGGCCGCCGTCGCTCCCATGCTGTTGTAATCTTCCATGCCTGCGCTGGTCGGGATGTTATGCACACTCGCCGGAGCAGCAAGGGTCTGGATTTCGTTACAGGCGGCGGCGGCAGTATATTGCGCGATCATCAAGCCGCTGTGTAACCCCGGTTGCGGGCTAAGATGGGGATTGAGCGGATTTTCGCTGTCGGAAGCGCTTAACAAAAAGTAAACACGTCGTTCGCTAATGCCTGCGATATGCGACACTGCTATTTTGAGAGCATCCAGAGCTAGCGCAATTGGCGTCCCATGAAAATTGCCCGCGCTGATGATGTCGCCATTGTCGGGGAACACCAGCGGGTTATCAGTCACGGCGCTCAGTTCGCGGTTGATGATGGTCGTCACGTACTCCAACATATCCCATGCCGCGCCAAGCACCTGCGGCGTACAGCGCAGCGAATAGGGGTCTTGGACACGTGGATCATCGGTTTTATGGCTAGGCAGAATGGTGCTGCCTTCTAGCAAAGTACGCAAGCGATCCGCCACGCGCATCTGCCCCTGCTGTTGGCGAATCATATGCACTCGACCATCCAAAAAAGCATCGGTGGCACGGCAAGCATCAATCGAAAGCGCGGCGGCAGTGATGGCTGATGCTAAAAGATGCTCGGTATCCGCAATCAGCAAGGCCGCCATCGCACACATCAGATGCGTGCCATTAATGAGGGCTAATCCTTCTTTGGCATCCAAAACAAGTGGGGCTACACCTGCTTGTTCCAGCGCCTCTCCCCCGCTCATTATTTGGCCTTGAAACCATGCCTCCCCTTCCCCAATCAACACGAGGCTGATATGCGAAAGGGGTGCAAGATCGCCACTCGCCCCAACCGACCCACGCGAGGGCACAACAGGAGTAATGCCCGCATTCAGGACATTTACAAGAGTCTCAACCACAACGGGTCGGACACCCGAATACCCCCTGCACAAACTGGCCGCCATCACAATCATGACAGCGCGTACTACCTCTTCGGGCAAGACATCGCCAATACCCGCTGCGTGACTGCGAATCAGGTTGCGCTGTACCTGTCGGATTTGTTCGGGAGCAATTCGCACACGATTGAGGCTGCCGAAACCCGTATTGACGCCGTAGGCCACTTTGCCTTGCGCCACTGTGTTTTTGACCACCTCATGCCCAGCTTCGATTTTTTCACGGGCAGAACGATGCAGCACAACCGTCTGCCCTCGCCGTGCCACACCTATAATGTCTCCAATATGCAGTGACCCGCCATCCAAAATGGTGAAATGTGCTGTGCTGCCCATTTTGAATTTACCCTAATCGCGTGAATACATATGCGTTAATTCAGCAAGACGTTCGGCGTGTTCAACCTTGAGTTGATCCGGGGTATAGCGCCACTGCCAATTGCCACTTTCGCTGCTGGGATAGTTCATACGGGCTTCGTTGCCCAGTCCCAAAATATCCTGCATTGGCACCAGCGCCAAATCTGCCACCGACATCCATGCCAGTCGGATAAAATCCCAATGGGCATCGGCGGGGTCTTTGATATTGGCATAGCGCGTCGCAAACAATCGTTCCCGTTTGACCGTTTCGGGGTCATCGGTTGTACCTGTCGTATCTTTGCGCAGATACCAGCCCATAACCGTTTCGTTATCGTGCGTGCCTGTGTAAACGACAGTATTGTTATCGTAATTGTGGGGCAGGAAATTGTTAGTAGGGCCGGAGCCAAAACCAAATTGCACAATCCGCATCCCCGGCATATCAAACTGTTTGCGCAGATTCTCGACGCCCGGTGTGATAACCCCCAAATTTTCCGCCATCACGGGCACTTGCCCACCCAACGCATTTTTGACTGCTTCAAAGAAATGGGCTTTGGGGCCATCAATCCAGCGACCTTTGACAGCAGTGGGTTCGGTGGCGGGAATTTCCCAATAGGCCTCAAATCCCCGGAAGTGGTCAATGCGGATAATATCTACCAGATTCAAGGTGGCCTTCATGCGGCGAATCCACCATTCATAGCCGTCTTGGGCCATAATATCCCAACGATAGAGCGGATTGCCCCAACGCTGACCAGTGGCGCTAAAATAATCCGGGGGGACACCCGCTACCACTGTTGGCTGTCCATCTTCATCCAGATAAAACAGATGGGGATTGGCCCACGCATCCGCGCTGTCATGGGCAACAAAAATCGGCACATCCCCGACAATCTGGATACCTTTTGAATTGGCGGTATGTTTGACATCACGCCACTGTTCAAAAAATAACCATTGAATGAATTTCTGATACCCAATGGCGTCGGCAAGACGTTTTTGGGCAGTGTCAAGTGCGTCGGGTTCACGGCGGACGAGTTCCGTCGGCCATTCGACCCACGAGCCACCGCCATAATCCAGCTTGAGCGCCATAAATAAAGCATAGTCGTTTAGCCAACTGGCTTCCCGTTGGATAAATTCATCATACATGCGGCGGACACGATGCCCATCCGCTTTGAATTTTTCATAGGCTCGTTTTAGGCGTTCGGTCTTATAGGCAATCACCGGGCCAAAGTTAACCCGTTCATGGCTAAAAGCAGGGTCGGGCACAACATCGTTAGCCGTTAAGAGACCCTCGTCAACCAAACGATCCAGATTAATTAACATCGGGTTGCCAGCAAACGCTGAAAAACATTGATAGGGTGAATCCCCATACCCAGTGGGGCCGAGCGGTAAAACTTGCCAGATAGCTTGTTTACTTGCGACGAGGAAATCAATAAAAATGTAGGCGGCCTCCCCCAAATCACCAATACCATGTCGTCCGGGGAGCGAGGTGGGATGCAGCAAGACACCGCTTGCTCGCTTAAATGCCATGTTTTTGAATATTCTCCTGCTACCTAAATCTCTCAAACTGGAAAAACGCCTCTAGCGTATATCAGGTAGTCAAAAATTTCCACAATACGTTTTTCCGCGCCCAACCTGTTAAAATAGATGCGCTTATTGATACATGCTGGGAGGAGATAATTTCTATCCAATGAAACACTCTTTACGTCATCTTGTCGTATTCTTGTTGTGTTTTGCCATCTTGATTACCCCGGTTGTAATGACCAGCCCACGAGCGTTTTCACAAGACATTCCCCTGCTTAAGATCGGCGAGGTACAGGGAGCGGTAGCCGAAGATCAGGCCGAACCCCAAACCTTTAAATCGCCCTATAAAGATGACCGTGTACGGGTACAGGGTGTTGTCACCAATCTGATGATGATTGACACCAGTGGACGCCAGTTAAACCTATTTTTCTTGCAAGAGACACCCGAAAACAGTGACGGCGACCCGGATACCTCGGATGCCATTCAGGTCTTGATTGGCGCGAAAACTGCTTTTGATGATTACACGCCTGTGCTAGGCGACACCATCACAGTGGAGGGCAAAGTTGAAGAATTTTATGAGATGACCCGCCTGCGTGAAATTGCCCTCGTGAGTGTGGATGGCGCAGTCGAAGATTTGAATACCGCCGTTCCCGCCATCGAATATAATCCAACAGGCGATGCACTGACAGTTGCCCAAATGAGCGAACGACTTGAATCTATGCGGGTATTTGTGCCGGAAATGAGCTACACCATATCGGGCACGCATCTATATAGTTCCAGCAACGACAGCGAAGTGTATGTGATGCGTGGGGATGCGCCAGTGGCCCAACGTGAAAATCTTTACGAACGGCGTGTCTTCCGTGACACCGAAGCCTTAGACGATGGTTTAGATAATGATAACCCCTATCGTATCTCGGTAGAGGCCAACATCCTCAAGGGGTTGGCCTATGATTACAACGTCAATCTACCCCCCTACACCACTTATGAGGTTTTCACCAGTCCGCTCACTGGAAATTTGGTGTATGCCTTCGCTCGATACACGCTACAAATTGATACCCTGCCAGAAGTGCAAGCCGGAGTCGCGCCCGACCAAAATACGCCTATTTTCCCCGCTGACCCTGCGACTCAATTTACCGTAGCGACGTTTAATGTCGAAAATCTCTACGATTTTTATAATGATCCTTTTGACATCAACGACAATCCCGAAAATTTGGCGTTTAACTATGTGCCACGCACCCTTGACGCCTATCAGACCCATATCACCAAATTGGCACGTCAAATTGTGGAAGCGATGCACTCGCCCGACACCATCGCCTTGCAAGAGGTCGAAGATCAGGATGTGTGTGTCAGCGGGTTGATCTATGGCACATGCAGCGGGGATGCCGATAATGCCAATGGTCTGCCCGATGTACTCGAAGATTTGAGTATCGAGATCGCGCGGCTGACCAACAGCGCCGTCATCTATACACCTGCGATTGACCGGGACAGCGCCGATACGCGTGGCATTACACAGGCATTCCTCTATCGCACTGACCGTGTAACAATGCCGATTGCGCCAGAAGACCCCATTCTTGGCCCACGCCCAGACGACCCCAACGCCGATAAATTTCCGATGAATCAAGAGATCAGCAATCCAAAGTCCTTGAGCCGGATGTTTGCGATTGGCACGCCGCAATATGACCGTGCGCCGCTGGTAGGGCTGTTCTATATTTTCCCCGAAGGCATGACCTCACCAGAATCGCCCTATATCGAAGTCTACGTGTCGGCAAACCATTTCATTAGCAATCCCGATGCCAGCAATGTCCTGCGTGAAGGGCAAGCGGCCTATAACATCGAATTGGCACAAAGTGTGTTAGCGGTCAACCCTGATGCCTATTTTGTCATAGCAGGCGACCTCAACAACTACCCCTATTCGTCAGAAGTCAGCCTGTTTGATGCGGTGTTTAATAATCTATGGGATGAAATTCCCGCCGTATCACGCTACACCTATATCTATCAAGGTCAAACCCAAACCCTCGACCAGATTTTGGTGACACCCGCGCTGGCAAATTTATTGGCCTCCGTCGGTGTGGCGCACGTCAATTCAGACTATCCGTATCACTTTAGCGAAGATGCAACAAGCCTTTATGCGGTAACTGATCACGACCCCGTTGTGGCAACCTTCAATTTCCCAACTGAGTAATCCGCTCTAAATGAAAAGGGCAGGAGATTGACCCCCTGCCCTTCTGCTCTATTCATCAAGATCGGCCTGTAGCTCAAATTGGATTACAGACACTTCATTTACATCCTCGAAAAGTGGAATTCCAAGCGTATCCGACAGTAGATGCACGGGAAATTCAAAACTGGTTGAAAGCTCTACCCTCCGTAGCGAATAGTCGTCGAGTGAAATATAGCGCCGCACCTGCAAGGCTTCATCGCTTGGAAACTCTGCCAATGTTGTCGCCAAAAAATCTACGACTTCACCGCTGGTCAACCCGTATGCTGCAAAATCTATTTCATTGAACAAGAGATAAACCAGAAATTCCGCCAATAGCCGACCAACGAAGTCGTTGCTAAAAAGTGATTGGAGGGCAATCTCACTCGGAAAAACCGCACATGAATCAGTAGATTTTGTGTTGGCGATACGCGACAGGTTGCTATCGGCAGCAAGGAGACTTAGCCACAAGTCAGTAATCGCGTTTTCATCGTAATCAATAATCATCATCGCTATGCTACCGCCGGAGATGCTCAGGTTACTGGAGAAAATCCCAAGCAGCAGATTAGTCTCGGTTCTTGAATCCGAGGTGCAACAGACAAATGGGTTAAGGTTCAGACTGAGCATTTGTAAGTTTGGGAAAATGCTTCCAGCTTCCGTAGTATTCAAGAGGACTTTGAGGGGTAGCACATCTTTATCACGTAGTTGTTCCGCTAAAGAGTTCGCCTGTGTCTCACTGAAATCTCCGGAGATTTGCCCCTGCTCCCCAGTGATAGCGTTTTGAATGGTAGGAGCGGAAATAACCACTCCATCAAGCACAATTGCCAGCCGATCCCCAATGTGCTGTGCAGTGTAATCGGCGAAAATCTGTTGGCCTGTGGGAGTCAAAGTAAATGAAATCACCCAATTCCCGAAACTCGTTGCCTCAGCCCAAGTATCCGCAAGCTCATCCCCGGTCATAATACTATGAAACGGCGGGCCATCCGGTTGACCATTACTGCCGATTCCGGGATTTTCAGGAGGGCATAAGCCATTTAGATAACCGAGTGCAATTTGCACATCCGTCAAAATGCACGCCCCATCGGTCACATCCATCGGGGTCTCCGAAAAATCCACAAATTCCAGCAGAATGCCACCCCGCGCTGTCAAATCTGAGACGAACGATTCCGGCAAAGGTGATAGGGGAACCTCGACGGCAAGTTGATTTCCAATAATTTGTACCGACGCATTAGCGAATCCCAGAGTCGCTAAACGCCGCAATAAAATTTCGCGGGTCTCCTGTTTGGTTGTTTCCTCAACCCCCTCACCTAAGATGTCAAATAGCAACCGGGTCCCCTGCTTAACCTCAAAATGAGTGATGCCGTCGCCCTGTGCTGAGAATTCAATAGGATCAGGCAAATCAATCAAGCCACTGAAGGCGAAATCTTCAATAGCCAGCGTTGTCGTATCCAACATTTTCGCGGCGTGGGCTTCGAGAATGGCGCAATCTTCGGGTGAGAGATCACAATCGCCGCCTTGTGCTTGGGCTGGTAAAAACCAATGGCTACCCGCGATGATGCCAATTATCAGCAGGGGTATCACAAGCTTTTTCATGATGATTGCTCCCACCCTTAAAAGGAACTAGAGAATCTTGCTCAAGAACAATTTCGTCCGATCATGCTGGGGGTTATCAAACAGATTGTCAGGCGTGTTTTGCTCGACAATCATCCCGCTGTCCATAAAGATGGTGCGGTCAGAGGCGGCCCGCGCAAAGCCCATTTCGTGCGAGACAACCACCATCGTCATACCGCCGAATGCAAGGGCCATCATGACATCTAACACCTCGTTAATCATTTCAGGGTCAAGCGCTGATGTCGGTTCATCAAACAACATGATTTTGGGATCCATCGCCAACGCCCGTGCAATCGCCACACGCTGCTGCTGACCACCCGAAAGCTGACTGGGGTGGACATCGGCCTTGTCGGGAATCCCCACCCGCCCTAATAACTCCATCGCTTTTTCTTTGGAGGCAGTGTTGGCACGTTTTCGCACCACTCGTTGGGCCAGCATGATATTTTCCAGTACGGTGAGATGGGGAAACAGATTAAAACTCTGGAACACCATGCCGACCTCGGCCCGGATGCGGTTGATATTTTTCGCGCCGTGCAGTGGGATGCCATCTACCACAATATCGCCTCGATCAAAAGTCTCAAGGCGATTAATGCAGCGCAGCAGGGTACTTTTACCCGAACCGCTTGGCCCGATAACCGTCACCACCTCGCCCGTGCGAATATCTAGTGAGACATCACGCAGGGCATGAACTACTCCGCGTGGGGTGCGAAATTGCTTATGTATATTCCGAATCTGGATAATTACATCGCCAATTTGTTTATCTTTTTTGGTTGGTGAAGTCATGGCTAACCTTCCTCAGGGCAATCGGGAACGGCGTTCAACCGCACGCACCATCAGCGAGAGGCTTAACGTCATCACAATGTAAAAAATGGCGACGGCATTATAGGCCGGAATCGCTTGAAATGTGCGTGTACTATAGAGACGGCCCTGCTGCAACAATTCGGGTAGGGCCAAAATTGCAATCAGCGAAGAATCTTTAAGCATCGCAATAAAATCATTGCCCAGTGGGGGTAACACAGTGCGAATCGCTTGGGGCAAAATGACATGCCGCATGGATTGGAAATAGGACATGCCCAAACTGCGGGCCGCCTCAGTTTGCCCTCTGGACACCGATTGAATCCCAGCGCGAAACACTTCGGCCAGAAACGCCCCATAACCCACCGCCAGACCGATTACGGCCTCGGCAAGGAAGGACTCGTTCCCCAAAACCTGTACTTCAATCTTGGTCAAGGTATCATATATCGGATGGGTAATATCCCCAATAATGCCATCCGCATCACGCATTTGCGGGCTAACCACAAACGCAAAGTAGAGCAAAATTACCAACAATGGTACACCACGCACCAATTCGACATAAAACGTCGAGAGATGATAGAAAATGGGATTGGAAGAAACACGAAATAGGCCCATCAACAAACCAATCAATAAGGCCAAACTAAACGCCGACAGCGTGACGATAATGGTTAACCAAATCCCCGCATTACAACCGCGTGGGTTATTGAGAGCGCAGGTTTTATAGGTACGGGCAGTGGTCGAATAAATATCACTTTTACGCAGCGTAACAATCTTTTCCGGCACGGTTTCAATCGTGACCCCACTGTCGTTATCCGCGATAATGCGTCCCGCCACCGTACTGTCATTCATCGTGATGGTGATTTCACACCCATCTGCGTCGGTTGACGTACAGTCGTCGGGGTTGCGTATTTCTTCTTGGATGTCGCGGCGCTCAAATTCGGTGGCCTCGGCATCGCCCTCCAAAATGATGTCATATTGGCTGGCAGATTCCGTGCTAAGTCGGCCTGAAAAAGTTTCACCGCTGACGGAGACAATTGTCCCTTCATAATCTTGGCAGCGCGGGTCTTCGGAGCGGTCACATGTCACTGTGCCAACTTCCATATTGATGATCCGACTGCGCGAAATCTGTACCGTCTGCTGCTCAACCGTTCGCACCTGAACTTCTTTGTCATCGTCCCCACGCAGTTCCGTCCCAATAATCTTTTCAGGATAGACTACATAAGTAACCGGGGTGGGTACACAATCGGGTGTAGCATTGGGAGAGCACTCCAAAGTCCCTTCGCGGCGTGACAAGATACGATTGGGACGTATGGTGATCTCATAACCATCCTCTAAATGCCGAATCCGTGCATCGGCCCGTACCCGAATCCCCTGACGTAGGCTATATGGGCGATTAAACGTGACAATTTGGCCGCTGAGTGATGCACAGTCCGGCACAGCAATAGCATCACAAGCCAACACCCCCTCTTCCTCGCTCAAAATGTCATTCGGCGCGACAACGGTCTGTACGCCATCCGCCAAAGTCACCCGAACGAGCGGCCCAACCACCCCCGTGCGTAACCCTTTCGTTTCCACCGTCCCATTCGGTGATTCACGGTTGGCGTTTTCAAAATCTTGATAAGTGACGACTACTCCGCGCTGGCTGAGGCATCCTTCTGGTGCGTCTTCAGGGCAGTTGATAACCCCGTCTTCTTGTGAAACGACCTGTTGAATTGGAACGGTCACGCTAGTGTCATCTAACCCGCGTACCCGCACCGTTTCGCTGACCAGTAGAACTTCCGTCTTGACCTCGTAAACAACATCATAGAGTTCATCGGTGTTGACTTCAGGGCGATCTGCTAACCAGTCCAGAATATCCCGATCATTTTGGTCATTCAACATATCAATGCCGACCCAAAAAATGAGCAGGAACAGCAACACAGCCCACCAAGGAACTCGGCGAGCCATACCGAGCAGCAAGTCGGGAACAGTCGGAGGTTCTTGAATTAACTCAGGGACGGGTGGCGGTACATTTGCCTTAGTGGATTGACCCATCTTTCTTTCCTTCAGAAATTTATTAAGTAAACAATAGGCGGGTTGTTCACCCGCCCGGTAAATCTGTTTATTGAAACTCCACCAACTAGCGGAAAAACTAGTTGGCTTCGGCTGTCGCTTCGGGAGCAACTTCAGAAGCAGTTTCGCAAAAGAGCCAGTCTTCACCTTCCAGCACAAAATGAGCGGGTTCGGGGAAGATGTCACTAGCCGCGATTTCAGTACCTTCGACTAGGAGTGAGCCACCAACAGCCACTTCAGCGGCTTCGCCATCAATTGTGACCGTATATTCAAGGTCAGACAGGTCAATCGTCAGACCAGTATATTGAGCCAAATCCTCGGCGCTTGGCACTTGACCATCAGCGCAGGAAACTTCCGCAATGGCTTCGGCATCACCCGCGAAGGTAGCCGTCAAAACGTAGTTGAGCACGGAGGCTGGGTCAGAGGTATCGAGCAGCACTACCCCCGTACCACCTTCTTGGAAGTCTTCGCTCGGCAGGGTGCCAAAATAGCTTTCAAAAATGGTGGCATAGGTGCCATCCGCGATAACATTCACCAAAGAAGCATTGACCGCATCCAACAATTCTGGGAAATCGGGTCGAATGGCAATGCCGTAGAATTCATCCGTCAGAGTTTCGCCAACCGTCGTTAGGTTTAGATCGGGGTTATTGGCAATGATGTCGGCGGAGGTGGGAGCATCTACAATCACCGCGTCAATTTCTTCATTGCCCAACGCTTGGAAGGCGAGGGTCGCTTCGTCAAAACGCACGACTTCAACGCCGGGGATTTCGGTAGCAAAGGTATCACCCGTTGTTCCGGTTTGCACGCCAACGCGCAGACCCGCCAGATCATCGGGGGTGGCAACGTTTTCGGCATCAGCAGCACGCACGGAAATGATTTGACCCGCGAGGAAATACGGATTGGAAAAGTCTACCTCTTCTTCACGTTCGGGGGTAATGGTCGCAGCCGAGATGACCGCATCAAATTCGCCGCTGGCAAGTGCCGTGAAAATGCCGTCCCACTTGGTATTGACCCATTCAATTTCAAAACCAGCATCGGCGGCGATGGCGTCCATCAATTCAACATCGAAGCCGATAATATTGTCTTCTGCATCTACCGATTCAAAAGGCGGATATTCGGCATTTGTCCCGACTTTAATGGTTTGGCCTTCCACCTGTGAACGGGTGGCACGTTCCGCCGTCGGTTGGGAAGTGGCAGCGACTGGCAGAGCCATCACCAGCAGCAAGGCAACCGTTAGCAAGATCAAAAAATTCTTTCCGTAACGCATTTTCAAATTCTCCTCAGTTTCAGTTTGAAACTCATGGTTCTAAGCATGGATGAGTTTAAGCAGGACTGCCCCTCATGTCAAATTCATTCGTTATGGCAGTTGACACAACTTACCCCTTGAAAAGCGCTACCCTGTTTGAGCTATACTTCAGCGGCGCATTTTAACAACTTTTGAGCCATGTCCCCCATTGGTATGTTCCAACACAGCAACAGAAAGGGATATTAAGTTAGGAAATGAGTGTCTTGGAAGTACGACGTAAGCGTAGAATTCGTTGGGGGGTCTGGCTGCCCGTTTTGGCGGTGTTGACCTTAGCCCTTATCGCATGTTTGCTGGCCGTCGTCAGCACGTTAATCTCGGAAGAAGAAAAAACCACCAGCGGCGGCAATACCCTTATCTATGGGTTAACCCTAAACCCAAGTGGCATTGATCCGCATTACAACCGCTCGGCGGAATTGGGTATTCCACTCTACAGCGTCTATGACACCCTCGTCTATCGCCACCCCCAAACCCGTGAATTTGTGGAAGGCTTGGCGGAACGTTGGGAAATCAGCCCCGATGCACTGACCTATACCTTTTATTTGCGGCAGAACGTCACATTTCACGATGGCACAGTCTTTGATGCCAATGCGGTAGGTGTCACCTTTGACCGCATTGTTAATCAGCAGTATCCCGATTGGCGACCCGGCAAAGCGCTGGATTTGATTGGGCCGTTTTACAATGGCTATAAAATTGTGGATGACTTTACCTTTCAGATATTTTTGACCGCACCCTATGCCCCCCTGCTGGATGCCCTGAGTCAGCCCTATTGGGGTATCGCCAGTCCAACTGCACTCGCCAACTGGTCAGCGGATACCTATCAATGGCATCAGGTGGGGACAGGGCCATACAAATTGGTTGAGGTTATTCCGGGGGATCGTATTATAATCGAACGGAATGAGGATTATGCGTGGGGGCCGATTTTCTACGCGCCCCAATCAGACCGTTCGATTGATCGAATCGAATTCCGATTTTTTGACAAAGACCCTGCCAGTCGCCGTATCGCGCTCGAAGCCGGGGACGTAGATATTGTCGGCGAACTACCCCCCACTGACGCCGAAGCCCTACTAAGCGACCAAGAAATCCAAATCTTTGAACAGGCCATCCCGGGTCAACCCCTCCAATTCTATTTCAATACCTCCCGCCCTCTCATTAATGACCAACGCTTTCGACAGGCTCTGCTCCATGCCACCAACCGCGCCGCCATTGTAGATACCGTGTTCTTCCGTGACCTTTCACCCGTTGCCTATGGCCCATTAGCCGCTGCTTCGCCTTATTACAATCCGGCAGTTGCGGAAATGTATCCCAACAACTTGCAGCGCACCCGTGAATTATTTGGGCAAATCGGCCTTGTGGATTCCGACGACGACGGCATTCTTGAATTCAATACACAGCCCGTGAAGTTAAAAATCGCCATCGGCAATTGGGGCTTTTTGCCAGAGGTGGCTGCCTTAATTCAGAGTCAATGGCGTGAAATCGGTATCGAGGTGGAAATAAATCAGGTCGCAGGGTTCACAGCCCTGCAAGAAGTCGCAACCAGCGGCGACTATGACCTCTTGAGTTTTGAAGATTTCGGCCTTGACCCCAATATCCTCAACCCGGCCTATCTCTCAACCAGCCCAACCAATTATACGCATTACGCGGATGAGGAATTGGATGGATGGCTAACGCAGGCCCTATCGGTAGATGAAACCACGCGCGTGACGCTCTATAACCAGATTCAACAGCGCATTATGGATCAAGCTCTTGTCCTGCCCATCCGCGATTATGTCAATTTGATTGGCTGGTCGGCGCGATTGGAGGGGTTGATTTTTACAGGACAGGGGTGGTGGCCTTTGCTGACCAATGTACAAACAAAGGCTGAGTAATTGGTCATGACCCAAAGCCGTCTGCTGGCGATTACCCAACTCTCCGCACTAGGCTTGCTGCGAGGGGTGCTGGTCGTGTGGACGGCGGTGACGCTCGTTTTTGTGGCGGTGCGGGTGCTGCCGGGGGATGCAATTTCGGCTGAGTTGTTACCTGCCGGGGCATCCGAGACCCAAATTGAGGCCGAAAAAGACAAACAAGGCTTGAATGACCCCCTACCCCAACAATATCTCGGCTTTATCGCGGATATGTTGCACGGCGACTTGGGTCAATCCCTGCGGTATCGGGATGCTGTGACAACTATTATCCAAGACCGCATCGGCCCGACCTTCGCGCTTGGCATGGCAGCGTTTGCGGTGATGCTGCTGACGGGAGGCGTGTTGGGGATCGCCAGTATGGAAACCAGCCCGCCCCCTCTGCGTTTTTTAAGTCGAGGTATGATCGCCTTTTCCCAATCCGTGCCGATTTACATCACGGCGATTGTGGGGGTGTTTATTTTCAGCCTTGAACTAGACCTCCTGCCATCAGTAGGGTCGGATACACCGCGCCATTTGATTTTGCCCGCGCTGGTGTTGGGGTTTCATACATCCGGGGCAGTAGCACGGGTACTGAGTGCCAGCCTGACCGATGCGTTTCAGCAACCGTTTATGCTGACCGCCCGCGCCAAAGGGCTGCCGCCGATTGATTTACTCGATCATGCACTGCGGGTTGCTCTACTGCCCGTCTTGCGTGTGGGGGCCTTACAAATGGGGTTTTTATTGGGAGGGACGGTTATCGTTGAAGGCTTGTTTGTGCGGCGCGGTTTGGGCAGTCTACTGTTTCAATCGGTACTTGACCGCGATTACCCAATGGTGCAGGCGTTAGCTTTGTTGGCGGTTATTGTTTATCTGCTGGCGAATGGACTGGCGCGATTAGGTCAGCGGTTGATTGACCCCCGTCTGACGGCCCACCTCGCCGATTTTGCCTAATTCCCTCATGCCCCCCCTTCCCCATCGCATCAAATTTGGCTTGTGGCTGCCGCTTATTCTCCTAGCCGGATTCGTAGTGATTACCCCTCAACTCGCTAATCACGACCCCCTAAAACCGAACTCCGGAGATGAGCTTGCCTCCTCATCTGATGAATATTGGCTTGGCACGGATTATCTGGGGCGCGATGTATTTAGCCGATTGATGGTCGGAGGTCAGCGCACCCTTAGCGCGGCCTTTATCGCCACAGGGATTGCCATCACAGGGGGACTGCTGTTAGGTGGGTTATTGATTATCGCCCCTGCGCCGCTACGTTGGTTGCTCTCGATTTTTCTGGATGCTCTACTCGCTTTCCCTTCCATTTTGACCGCATTGGTGATCTTGACGGCTCTAGAACCGAGCCTATGGACATTGGCCCTTGCGTTGGGAATCGCAGCCATCCCGCTTTATGCCCAAGTCGCGGCGGATGCCCTACGTGGCACCTTAAGCGAGCCATTTATCGAAGGCGCACGCAGCATCGGGGCATCACCGTTCTACATTTTACGTCGGCACATCATCCCAACAGCCCTGCCTACCCTCGCTGCATTCGGGTCAGTCATTTTTAGCTGGTCGCTGATTTATCAGGCCGCGCTGACTTTTTTAGGGCTGGGGGGAGATATTTCACAGCCGGATTGGGGCACAATGTTAGCACAGGGGTATCGTACCATCCGTGAAACCCCGCTGTTGGTCATTGCGCCGGGGGGTATGCTTATGATTTGTGTGTTGCTGGCAAATTGGTTCGCGGATACGATTGGCAGATCACCCTCACGGTGAGGCGATTTCGAAGCGTACCTCTTTACTTTGTATACGTCCTGTCCACACCCCCTGATCTGCACGACCATTGGTTAAAAACATAGGGGTAGCAGACGCCTCACTTAATTCTTCTTGACCCACAAAACCCACATTTTGGTTACGATAATAGGCTTTAATGCCATATTGTCCCGGCCCAATAATTCCCATCCGCGCAAGGCGCTGTGGAGAAAAGATAATTCGCATGACACACCGACGGCGCGACTGTAATACATGAAGCTCTCGTTCTTTATTAAACGTTTCGACAACGGGAAGGCCTTGAACGCTTTGAGGATCGGTCAATGCTTGCGTGCTGCCGAATGGGATGATTTCTAGGTATAGGCCCGTAATGTTGGTCGCTTCAAGACTAGAGGCGGGCCCAATCGCTTCAAAACCATCCCGTAAATATAAAGTGACTGCTCCGATATCTTCATTTTTGAAAACAACATCCACCACAAGGCTGTCATTTAATCCTATTTTGGGATCACCATCACCGTTAGACTCTGGCGCGTCGATGTCTACTTCGAGTGCCAAATCTTGCTGATTGTCATTCTCGGCCAGCATCGAACGCTGATTTCCACCGGGCGGTGACATCAAACTGGTACAATCTGGGCCGCTGCGCTTGAGTTCAGGAAATACGTTAGGAATGGCAAGTGATAATGTGACGCCGAGAACCACCAAAGCCAGAACTATCTTGGTGTTTTCGGTATCAATAAAAAATCCTCGGGAGCGACGATAAGCTCCTCCTGCCGCATCCGATGCTCGACCCCGTGCGCCTCTGATTACATTCATCATTTACCCTTTTCAGCCAGTGCAGCAAGCCATTGCTGAACCTGTGTGCTTATCTGATCAACGGCCTCAGTATTGCTTTCTAACCATTGGGCAGCCGCGTTATATTTGCGAAACCAAGTGTACTGTCGTCGAATAAAGGCGTGGGTTTGGTGGCATAAATCGGTCAGGGCCTCATCCAAAGACATCTCGCCGCGTAAATAATACCCAATTTGCAGATACCCTAACCCACTCATCGCCGACAAATTCCAAGTATAGCCCGCTTCGACCAAAGCGCGAACCTCATCTACCAAGCCCGCTTCAACCATATGGCCCACTCGCCGATCCGCCCGTTCATATAAGACAGTCCGATCCAATGTTAGGCCAAATTGCAGCACGTCATAAGCAGGCGGATGTTTTTGTTGAAATTCCGAAAAAGGCCGCCCTGATTCTAGCGACACCTCTAAGGCTCGCACCACCCGCCGGATATTTTTGCCATCAATGCGTTCGGCGGTCACAGGGTCAACGGTGCGTAATCGTGCTAATAGGGCCTCCCATCCCTGTGATTCGGCATAGGCTTCCAATTCCGAGCGGAGTTCGTAATTGGCCCGCACTTCGGGGAATTGCCACCCTTCTACCAAAGCCGAAATATATTGGCCCGTTCCGCCCACAACCAATGGGAGTTTGCCGCGTCTGTGAATATCATCAATCGCGGCGGCGGCTTGGGTTTGGAAATCTACGGCAGTATAAAATTGGTCGGGGGTCACTACGTCAATCAGATAATGTGGGATAGAAGCGCGTTGTTCAGGGGTCGGTTTAGCTGTTCCAATGTCCATAAATTGATAGACTTGACGGCTGTCGGCGCTGATAATCTCGCCATCAAGGGCTTGAGCCACCTGAATCGCCGTATCGGTCTTACCCACCGCCGTCGGGCCGATGATGACCACCACCGGACGACGGGCCAGAATTTCACCAGCTAAGGGCATCTTGAATCACCTTTATTGCGAATGTGCCATCAGTGGCAAGGGCAACCCCAACCACATCTACGCGGATAGGTGTGGCATCGTCTATATTTTTCTCGAAACGGTAGGTCGCCGCTAATTCCATCAATTTTGCCTGTTTACGAGCATTCACACTTGCCAGTGCGTTTTCCATCGCCACCTTGCCGCGCCGGGTACGCACTTCCACAATCACCAGCGTCTTGTCATCCTGCATAATCAAATCTATTTCACCCGTTCGACAACGCCAATTTCGTTCAACTAACTGCCAGCCCAAATCAAGCAAGTGCCGAGTTACAACGGCTTCACCTTGCTGACCGAGAAGTCTTCGAGTGGTATTGGTTGGCATCCGATAATCTCCAAATCCATCTTCACCATTATAACAATGGCCTGCAATTGACCAAAAGGGCGTGTTATAATGACACCAGTCTCACCATTAGCTGGTTTTGTGGAGTGCATACCCATGTCCATCACCCCGATTCTCAAAGAGGCCGATATTTTTTACGATTTAACCCCAACCCAATTAGAATTAATCGGCTCCATTTGCCAAACACAGACGTACAACGATGGGGACGTGATTTTTACCGAAAACTCGGCCAGTGCCGAACTCTATGTTGTTGCCGAAGGCGAAGTTGCTATTCAGGTAGACGCTGCCATTTTTGGCAAGGGCAACACGGGCAGATTGACCGGCCCGCGTACTGTTGCGACCTTTCGCATCGGGCAATCCTTTGGTGAAGTTGCTTTGTTAGATGAAGGGCTGCGTTCAGCGACAGCCCGCTGTGTCAAAAATGGGACAACATTGATCATCATCCCACGTCAGCGCCTGATTAATCTGTGCGATATGTACCCCCAGTTGGGTTATCGGCTGATGTTTAATTTGGCAACTGATCTTGCCACCAAAATTCGCGGCGCGGACATGCAAATCCGTGAACAAATTATGTATTCTCAACAATCCGAGGAGTAGCCCTCTGCATGAACGCCGAAATCATTGCCATCGGCACGGAACTTTTGTTAGGTGAAATCACCGACACTAATTCAACACACATTGCCCGAACCCTGCGCGATATTGGGGTGAATTTATTTTATGTGACCAGTGTGGGGGATAATCTGCCGCGCATTACCCAATCTATCAAACTGGGCCTCTCCCGCAGTGACTTGGTTATTACAACCGGTGGACTTGGCCCAACGGTTGATGATATGACCCGCCAAGCGGTTGCCGATGCGACAGGCCGCCCGCTGGAATTTCGTCAAGATTTGCTTGACCAGATTGCCGAGCGTTTCCGCCGTTTCGGGTCTCGCATGAGTGAAAATAATCGCCAACAGGCGCATATCCCCGCCGGAGCGATTCCAATTGAAAATCCGGTCGGCACAGCGCCATGTTACATCGTTGAGGATGAGCAGGGTATCATTATCAGTCTGCCCGGTGTGCCCAGCGAAATGAAATTCCTGCTTAGTCAACGTGTCATCCCTTATCTGCAAGAAAAGATGGGGCAAAAAGGCATTATCAAAGCACTGGTTTTAAAAACGGCAGGCATTGGGGAGAGCCTAATTGATGAAAAAATTGCCGATTTGATGACCTATGCCAATCCGACTGTTGGGTTGGCAGCGCATACCGGGCAAACCGATATTCGTATCACAGCGCGTGCCGACACCGAAGCGGAAGCCAATGAAATGATTGCCAAGATTGAACATATCGTGCGCCAGCGACTCGGTGATTTTATTTATGGCACAGGCAAAGACCCTCTCGAAGGAGCAGTAGTCTCCATACTGCAAAAAATTGGCGGCAAGGTCGCGCTTTGGGAAACAGGCACAGGTGGCACGCTACGGGATCGGGTTAAACAGACGTCTGGCGGGGAAGCCGTCATTGAATCGGCTTCGGTTTATGATGGACTTACCGGATTACACAGTGCCTTGCCCGAACTTGACCCCGACGCCGAACATGCCGATTTGAAAGGGCATGTGGAAAATATCGCACGCCATACCCTCAAAAACAGCCAAGCCGCAGCAGCAATCGCAATCGCCACCAGCGATCATGGAACAGCCATCGCAGTTGCCAGCGAACATGAAACCCGTGCCCGTTCGTATGGCTATGGTGGGGAAGCCACTCAAGCCCCGACATGGGCTGCGACATGGGGACTTAGTATGGCGTGGAAGATTCTGCACGATTTGCACCCCTCTGGTTGATTTTTAGGTCATGTTGGACAATTCACTTAATCAAATTGGGGCACGGCGTAGCTTATTTGTGGAGTATGCCCGTGCCGGATTGATCCTTTTTGGCCGATTTCAAGCCGAAAATGCCGAATTTTGGCCCTTATCGTTCCATTTGACCCTTCTGCCGTCGTTTCCACGTCTGATGAAATTGACGGCGGAGTTATTGGCAACTCTCTATTCCCCAATGAGCGAACGCGATAGGCTGCTGACTACACGTAACACCACTGCGTTAGGCGGAGTATTGGCAACCCTAACCGATGTTCCCATGCTCTACCCCTATGGTGAAATCAAATCCTATACCGCCGCGTTTGCTATTGAAGGTGCAGCCGATGTCGGCCACCCCACCACCCTACTCACCGACGTGCTGATAGATGGCGCCGTCGAATTTCAAATCGCAGATCGGGCAGCGCGGGTCGGTATTCCGGTCAAGCGCATCTTTAGCTTGGTAGATGCACGGCAAGGCCACTACGAAGCCTTCCATCAGCATGGCATTGAAGATATTCGAGCCTTGTTCCCCCTCACTCAAAGTTTGGAATGGGTGGTTGAAGAAGGATTGATTACCACACATCTCGCCCAGTGTATCGCCGACTGGCAAACCACCCTGACATAATTGAATTGAATCCCTCATGACTACACGACTATCCTCGCTCCCACAGGGGATGCGAACCTTTTTACGAATCTGGTTCGGTCAAACCGTCTCCCAAATTGGCAGTCGTATGACCCATTTTGGATTGACACTGTGGCTGTGGGGACAATCAGGCCAAGCCACTTCAGTTGCCTTGATGATCTTTTTTAGCATTCTACCCACTATTTTCGTTGCACCGATTGCGGGGATGTTGGTTGATCGCTGGAATCGTAAGCTCTTGATTATCGGCAGTGACCTAGTTGCAGGGCTTTCGACAATTGCGCTGTTGATTCTCTACCTCATGGGCCATCTGGCAATATGGCATCTGTATATCACCAGCGCAGTGAACACCGTCTTTAGCCAATTGCAGGGCATCGCGTTTTCGGCCTCCATCACGCTGCTCGTTCCCCGCGACCAATATGCCCGTGCTAGCGGCCTGCGTTTTGTGACGAATTACGGGGCTTCCATTATTGGGCCAGCCTTTGCCGGGGTTCTATATTACAGCGTCAAACTGCCGGGGATTATGATGGTTGACCTGATCACCCTCTCAATAGCGCTGACCACTCTCGCACTGGCCCATATTCCACGCGCCGCCGAAACAGAAGCGGGGCGAGAAAGTCGCCAAAACTGGTGGATGGAAATCAGTTATGGGTTTCGCTATCTCCGTGCCCGTCCAAACCTTTTTGCCCTCTCGTTGATTGCGGTGAGTTTCTGGTTGGTGCATGATCTCGGCGGCGCTCTCTATGCACCGATGGTCTTGGCGCGAAGTGGCGATAGTGCCCGTGCCTTAGCCGCTGTCAGCACTGCATCCGGGATAGGTGGCATTACCGGGGCGATTTTCATGAGCGCGTGGGGCGGCGGCAAATTTCGACGTATCCACCCATTTTTGTTGGGCACGATTGGCGCAGGCATCGCCAAGACGATTTTTGGGGTGGGGCAAAGTTTACTCATATGGTTTCCGGCCCAAGTTTTTTCGTCATTCAATTTCCCAGTGCGGGGTGGCGCGATTGACAGCATTTGGATGTCGAAAGTCGAACCAGATATTCAGGGGCGCGTGTTCGCCTTTAACTATCTGCTCGAAGGCATATTGACAGCAGCGGCCACTTTGATAGCAGGGCCATTAGCCGACCAAGTATTTGAACCCGCTATGCGTCCTGAAGGCAGTTTAGCCGGGATTTTCGGTTGGCTGGTTGGAGCAGAAAAAGGCTCAGGCATGGCGATTATTTATATCGGCTCGTCACTTATGATGATTGTCATCGGGTTGGTCGGGTATCTGCTGCCAGCAGTGCGGAGTGTGGAGAAAGTGGTACCCAGCTATGTACCATTAACTTTCGAACTTACTACGTAGCCAATATCAAAATCAGAACCCAATATGGAGATAACAGTCTCTTCATCGTAAAATTTCCGAGATTTTTCACACAAATCTGAAGGTCACTCTGCTAAAATACTTATTATAGATCACTATATAAGGGACTATTAAACGTTCCAGACGGGTTGATTACAATACCTAAAAGGAAATTCAAATGCGCGTTTGTTGCAATCGATGTAACAAATATTTTGGCCCAATCGACAGTCTATTCAATTTCAATAAGTCTACATGGCGATGTAATGCCTGTGAGCAAGAAGTATCCAAAGGCTTGGAAATCTTTCGCAAGGCATTCCTCAAATATTCAAGCCAAGGCAACCTGCCACCAGAATACCAAACAAAGCTTAGGGCAGGGGCCGAAAAACTAAGAATTCAATGGAATGAAGCCTTACAATATATTTCAGCTGATTCAATAGCATTTTTGATAAGGAAATCAAGCAATCTCCTTAATCAAGACCTTATTTCTAATGAGGACATCAATGGATTTAGAGATATTAGTGATTTTTTGTGTATAAATATTGCCACTCAACAAAATTTCATCCACCAGCTTGTAGCCAAAAAACTGGTTTTGGAAGCACAACACGGCAAGTTAACGCCAATTTTGGCATCCATAGAGCTAGAATCAGATGAGACATGCTACTTGGAAGTGCAAGCAGCATATAAAACACTCAAAAGTAATGACAACTACGCGATTCAGGGACAACTTATTGCTACAAGCAAAAAGCTTTACTTTGTTTCTCCACAAAATCCTGTGGCTATTTTATGGAAAAACATTTTACGTGTTGAGGCTAATGCAAGTGAAGTTTCCATCGAGACATCTTTTAAAAAGGGGAATGGAACTTATCGGGTAACTAACCCTGAGTTAGTTCAGGCTATTGTATTGACTCTTACTCGAAACTCAAAGAGGCGTAGAGTTAGCCCAATTGATGAAAAAGATAGTCGTTACATACCCCAAGAAGTACGGAAGGTTGTTTGGGAAAGAGACCAAGGGAAATGTGTACAATGTGGTTCAACCTCGCCCCTTGAGTACGACCATATTATCCCATTCAGTAAAGGTGGTGCGAATACTGCCAATAATATCCAACTCCTTTGCTTAAAATGTAATAGGGAAAAATCTGCAAGGATTTAATCTCCAACCTCCTCAATCACCAAACTATCGCTATCAAAGCTGACGACAGCCACCTGCTCCACCCGCACCCCGATGCGATGCTCAATCAGCAGATCGGTCAGTTTGTCGCCATCAATCAAAATAATCGGCGCGGTGTTGGGTAATCGGGCCACCTCCATCGCTCCTTTGGTAAACGCGGCAGTGGTCATCACCAACCCTTGATCTATATCCCCCATCGCCAACATATCGCCGCGAAATTGACTGACCACAGGCCGCCCCACATTGCCGCTAGTACGTTTTACTTGAATCGCGGTACGGGCCTGCAAAATCCCGACTCGTACCTCCGCCACAATATCAATTCCGCCATCCGACGAACGATCTGTCACGATGATGTTGTTATAGCCCATCTTGCCAAGCAACCGCCCTATCAGATGCTCAAACGCATAGGGGTCAACATTCGATAGCACATTTTTCAATTGACGCTTGACCTCATGCCGCTGTTTTTCCGCCATGCGCGAAATGGTATCCACCTCACTTTCCCATTCCGCCAAACCAAACATGCCCGGCCCCTCACGTCGAAACGCCGAGGACAGGCCATTTTCTTGAATATCGGTATAGAGTTGCGCTGAAAGTGAGGCTTCGGGGGTCATGCCCTGCGGATTAATAAGGCCCAATTCCAGCGCGATTTGTGTAATTTCGGCATACGACATAGCCCGCCCTTCGGATTTTAGGACTTCATAGGCTGCATCCTTATAGCTCAAAAACTCCCCGTGCTGCCGAAAAATGGCATTATCTATCACATTTTCAGGAATGGGGTCATCTTCCATGCGAAGCGTATAACGGCCCCGTTCGACACGCTTAAACGGTGAGATTTCAATGCCATCCCGTTCGCGGTGCAAACTAGCAATAATGACCGATGCCATCGTTTGGCGCGGCGTTTGGCCCATCGTGTCAATCAATCCTGCCTCCAATGCCGTGCGAGTAATTTCCGCGACAGATAACGGGCGGTCAGCTTGGCGGAGGACTTCAATTGCGGCTTGTAAAAACGTCATGGCATTAGACACTTTCCAGCAGCAGGCGAAGTTTTAATTTTAGCGCCACAAGGGTTGCCTGTCTGTCCGATTCAGCGGCAGTGATTCCCTCCAACGCTTGCAAAAGCACTTCAATTTCATCACGCGAAAACAGACTCGGCGGCAAAACAGTGCGTCGAGCCAACCGATAGCCGCCCCCCTGTCCCATATCGGATTCCACCTGTACCCCCAAATCGCGCAGCAGCATCACATAGCGCCGTACCGTGCGGGTATCCACCTCTAATCGTTCAGCGAGTTCGTTGGCATTCAGGCCGGGGTTGGCGTGCAAAATATGTAGCAGCGTCAGCAGGCGTGTCGCCGGAGTATACATAAATCCCCCACCCTTTCTAGGAACGATGTTGTCCTACTTTGCGGTGAAAATGGAAATGGTAGGCAGTCATGAACGGAAAGGATGACCCAACATGTTTACCGCACAGCGCATTTCCCATTCGCACATGTTAGAGTTTACCGCATTTATTGAACAAGTGTTCCCCTTATTTACCCCGGTCAAGGAGAAATTGTGGTTGGCCCAATGGCAATTTACCCCGATTTATCACACCACTGCATCACTAGAAGAAGTCGGGGCGGTATTCAAAACCCAACATGGCGACCAATCGGAGGAATTTTGGGTGATGGCTGATTATGACCCGCAGCAGCATCGGGTTCAATATGTGCGCTTTTGGCCCGATTTGCTATTGACCACCATTGATATTCAGTGTCTAGCGGTAGACAACATAACGAGGGTCAGCATCACCTACACCCGCACGGGATTGAGCGAGGCGGGGAATGCCAAATTAGCTTCCACCACGGCTGAGGCATATCGTGAACAGATGGCATTCTGGCAGCACGCCATTGAGCATTATCTGGGCACAGGGACGGCGTTAGTCGGGGCACATTAAAAAACAACGGGCAGAATCATCTGCCCAATAGTTTTAATCTTCGTCGAGGCTGAGAACCGCCATAAATGCTTCTTGTGGGACTTCCACGCTGCCAATCATCTTCATGCGCTTCTTGCCTTTTTTCTGCTTTTCCAGCAGTTTACGCTTACGGGTGATGTCTCCGCCATAACACTTCGCCAAAACATCTTTGCGGAGGGCTTTCACGTTGGCACGGCTGATAATGCGATTTTCGGCGGCGGCCTGAATCGGCACCGCAAACTGCTGCTGGGGAATCAATTCCTTGAGCTTGGAAACCAGCTTTTGACCCTTATGGAAGGCGTGGTCTTTATGCACAATCATCGCCAGCGCATCCACTGGTTCGTTATTCACCAGAATTTCCAATTTGACCAGTTTATCGGGGCGGTATTCTTTAAATTGATAGTCGAGACTGGCATAGCCTTTGGTGGCACTTTTCAGCTTGTCATAAAAGTCCACAATCAATTCCGCTAAGGGCAAATAATACGACAGCATGACACGCTTGGGATCAAGGTATTCCATCGTGATGTATTCCCCACGCTTGGAAGTTACCAATTCCATAATTGCGCCGATATAGGTATCGGGCGTGAAAATCTGAATACTCATCCAAGGTTCCCGAATTTCTTGAATCGTAGATTCATCCGGCAAGGCAGCGGGACTATCAATGCGAATTATCTCGCCTGTATTCCGCAGCACGACCTCATATTCTACGCTCGGCGCGGTTGCCAGCACATCAAGGTCATATTCGCGTTCAAGCCGTTCCTGCACAATCGTCATATGGAACAGACCCAAAAAACCCACGCGGAAGCCAAAATTCAGCGCCTGCGACGTTTCTGGCACATAACTGAGCGAGGCGTCATTGAGCTGCAATTTTTCCAGTGCCTCTTTAAGTTCAGCATAGTCGTCGTTTTCTACTGGATAGAAACCCGCAAACACCATCGGTTTCGCTGGCGCATACCCCGGCAGCGGCTCACTTGCCCCATTGATCTTGAGAGTGACCGTATCCCCCACACGGCATTCCCGCAATGTCTTTAAACCGGTGGCGATATAGCCCACGCTACCCGTCGTTAATTCGTCAATCGGGGTGAGGCCGGGGGTAAAAATGCCAATTTCGATTGGCTCTACCGTCACATTAGTGCTCATTGCGAGCAGTTTATCGCGCTTGGTGACTCTGCCCTCAATCACACGGATATATACAATCACGCCGCGATAACTGTCATAGTGGCTGTCAAAAATTAGGGCACGCAGCGGTTTGTGAGGATGACTTTCAGGATGCGGCACGCGATCTACCACCGCCTGCAACACCTCCTCGACCCCGACGCCTGTTTTGGCGCTCACCCGCAGCATTTTTTCTTTTTCGATGCCCAGCAAATCTTCCAGTTCTTGCGCCACCCGGTCAGGGTCAGCGGCGGGCAGGTCAATTTTGTTAATGATGGGAATGATTTCAAGGTCGGCGTCCAATGCCAAATAGAGATTCGCCAGCGTTTGCGCCTCAATCCCTTGTGAGGCATCCACCACCAGAAGTGCCCCTTCACATGCCTGCAATGCACGGCTGACTTCGTAAGTGAAATCCACATGACCGGGGGTGTCAATCAAGTTCATTTCATATTCTTCGCCATCCGCCGCCGTCCATTTCATGCGTACCGCCGACGCCTTGATGGTAACACCCCGTTCTTTTTCCAGTTCCATACTGTCCAACAGCTGGGCTTCCATGTCGCGGTCACTAATGGTTCCAGTGACCTGTAATAGGCGATCTGCTAATGTGCTTTTGCCATGATCAATATGGGCAATAATGCAAAAATTCCGAATCCGCGAAGTATCCATCCAACCGTCCCTGCCAAGCTGAAAGTATGGGCGTAATTCCCTCAGTATAGCGGATTACCCCGGTGTGATAAAGATAAATATTTAGATAGCATAGTTGCACAATCGCGCAATTGCTCATTTTTTGAACCAACAATAAAATGAATGGGTAGATTTTGAGAAGACAGCTTTTTCCATCTCAAGGAGATTCAAAATGACGGCTCGACCATTTGATCAATTTCGTGACGAGATTTTAGGGTTCTACAATCAAGGTAAATATCAGGACGCCCTCACCAGTATCTCTGATGCGCTTGTGCAGCATCCTCAACGTGCCGATTTGCTGGTCTATTGGAATATGTGCATGTATGGAAGGCTCAAAAATGTAGACGCTACCATCAACGAGTTTCAAAAAGCGATAGAAGCAGGGTATTGGTATGGTGCGGGCCAGTTAGCCGACGATGACATAGATTTGCTACCCGCTACCAGTCACTCCGAATTTATCCGCCTGCGCGAAATCTCAGTAGCGCGACAGCAGGCAGCACAGGCCAATTCCCAGCCCGAACTACTGGTGCTGCCTCTGCACCCCAATGCCAAAGCCCCCTACCCGGTTTTGTTGGCCCTGCACGGCAACAACAGCAATACGGAAATCACCGCACCTTATTGGCAATCATTGGCTGAGGTAGGGTGGTTGGTCGCAGTAGCCCAATCTTCGCAAATCACAAGTGCAACAACCTACATCTGGAATGACCATGCCGTCGCCGTACCCGAAATTCAGACACACCTCGCCAATCTGAAAGATAACTACGCCATTGACGAAAATCAGGTCATCGTCGGTGGCTTTTCAGCCGGGGCAGGTCTCGCGTGTCGGGTCGTTCTAAAGCAAGAGATCAAAGCCAAAGGGTTCATCGGTCTTGGAACATATATCGCTAGTCCAGAGGAGCTTTTGGCTGAGGTGGATTATGAAGCGATTAAGCACGTGCGTGGGGTGCAAATCATCGGCGATCAGGACGAACCCTGTTTGCCCGGCACACTCAAGTTAACCGGAATGCTCAAAGAACATTCTATTGCCTGTAACATAAGCATCATTGAAGGCATGGCACACGCCTATCCACCCGATTTTGCCGAGCGTCTGTGTAAGGCCGTCGGGTTTATCGCCCAAAGTTAGTAGTTGTTATCGTCCACCCATTCGAGGTTTTCGTTCTGCACTTTCGGTTGAGCACGACTGGGTGGGCGAGGTTCATATTCCCCGACATCATAGGGTGATTGGGCACGACTGGGAGCGGGGGTGCTGCTACGACGCTTGCTACTACCTGCCGTAATCGCCTCCGCCTCCCCTGCTGCCAATTGGGGCGTCGCACAGTATGGACACAAATTCCACGAAAGCTCTAACATTTGATGGCACGCCACACACGATTTTTTTAACTTGGTGTGGCAAAACGGGCAGACCTGCCATTCATGTTTGGTTGGGCGACCACAACCGGGACAGGCGGGTTTGTCCTCAATCTCCTGCAATAATGCCTCTTCTTCTAACGAGCGTTCGTAGGCATCTGCCAACGTTTCTCGCGGGCGCAGCATAATATAGATAATCAGACCAAACATATTGAGCAGGCCGACCAAAATGGCGGCAGCAATCTGCGCGAGGGGGTCACGCGAACGAGCTTTCATGTCGTTATATGTCCAAATGACAAACGCCACCGAAAAGGCCGTAAAAACTGCACCGAAAATTGTGACGCTGGCAAGGACAAGACTGTTCAGGGTATCCGTACTCATGAATCGTGACTCCCGTTGTTAGGTCGGTACCGGTTATCTGCATTCGACCACATGGGCTAAAATCAAGTCAAATCAATGGGGCAAAGTATAGCATGGTGCGTATGATGGGGCAATTTCGGCCACCTAAGAAGACAATTGAAAGCCTGCGCGTCCAAGCGAACCGTGAGGGCATTGGGTCACTGCAAAACATCGAACTACTGGCGCTCATTCTACACAATGGCAATGCCGGCGAGGATGTGATGGCGTTGGCCGAATATGTGGTACAGCACTTTGGTGATTTGGAGGGAGTAGCTCAAGCCAGTTTAGATGAATTAACCCAAATCCCCGGTATTGGGACGGGGCTTGCCACCCGATTGCAGGCCGCCTTGATGTTGGGTCAGCGCATCTCACTGTTTCAGGCCGAAGATCACCCCGTAATTCGCCGACCCTCCGATGCGGTGCGTCTGATTGAACGGCATCTTATCACCCTGCCCCAAGAGCAGCTAATCGTCGTGTTGTTGGACACCCAAAATCGTGTAACCAGTTTGGAGACGGTCTATATTGGCAGTCTCAATACCACTGTCGTGCGCGTAGCAGAGATTTTTCGCCCTGCTATTTTACAGAATAGTGCGGGCCTGATTCTAGCCCACAATCACCCGTCTGGTGATGCAACTCCATCTGATGACGATGTAAAACTGACCCAAGATGCTGTCGCTGCTGGCAAATTATTGGACATCGCCATCCTCGATCATCTGGTGATTGGGCGGGGTGAATGGGTCTCGATGCGAGAACGCGGGTTAGGGTTCGACTGATTGCGCAGTCGCAGCATCATTATCCACGCCAATTAAAGCCAATTCGCTGATATATGCCTCGTAAATGTGCCCTGAACTGTAGACATCCACCTCCCATAATTCCACCATCCGCAGACTATCACGCTGGTCAAGTGGAATATCTAACACAAAATCGGCGGATTCAAAGGTGTACCACGACTCGGCATTGATGTGTTCATGGTTGCTCGAACAATTATCACAGCGAATACGTCCGCCAATTTGGTCGTTGTAGTTTACATAAAACCCTTGAATCCACTGACTCTGACGACCCTCGGCCTTATTTTGGGGATTTTTGAATGACACTACCATCATAACAGGGCATTCTGTCCCCGCCGCCCCACACCCGTTCACCGAATGATTGATGAGGTAAATGGTAGCCCGAATATAGAGGCTGTCATATTGCGAAACATCAAGGCCGACATCTACCCCCTCGGCATTTTTTGTAGTATATGAGCGAAAACAGCCTGTGCTACGGGGTTTATTTGCTTCCGTCTGGCTGCGCTTGATATGTAGGGCATAGCGGTCTTGAAAAAATACCCGCTCAAAAATACCCACTGGTGAGGCTTTATCTTCATCGCCCTTAGAATCATAACAGCCCCACCAATCCACTGATCTTTCGTCACTGCCTGCCGCCCCAAACAGGGGATTTTGTACCAAATCCACCAATTCAGTTTCGACACGGGGGGACACACCTTTGCGGAAAAAGCCAGTGGAGTTGTCATCTATGAGTTTTGCTTCACCCGTATCCCCAATGACTACGGCTACTCCTTCGCGCACATTAACTTCCAACGTATCCATACCGAAATTCAGACGATAATAGCCCTCGTGGTCAAGTCGGACTTGATAAGTATCACTGCGAATTTCTAGCCGCAGTTCCCGTTCTAGTTGTGGACTTACGACTACATCAATACTGCCCTCAGCATCGGTAATAAGAACGGTATAGGGCTTGTCACCTAATCCAAAACGGGGGCGGGCCGCCTGCTCCAACGAAAACGCACTTCCCCCTAATAACTGCACAGTCGCCAATACTTGGTCATTGTTCAGTGGGTCAGCAATCGTTAGATGGCCCTGCGAAAGCTCATCCGTCCGCAAGGTATCACCCGTCTGGACAGGGTAGCGATCCCGCACCACCCGCTCGGTATCATTGGGGGCGGTATAACCAATCGTGCCTCGACTGACTTTGACAGTAGTGCGTAAATCAATGGTCGAATCAAATAAGACCCAATTGATGGCCCATGCGATGCCCGTCATGAGCAAACAAAAGGTGACAAAAGCCGTGAGCAAAGTAGCCCATGCGACTCGTTGGGGATAACGTGCGGTGATAGATGTTGTCATTCGCCAAAATACTTGATTCTAAATCGGGTAAATTCGCCAGTGGCGGGAGAATAGCTCTTTTCGACAGACTCAACGCGGGCAGCAGTTGGGCCAAGATTTAGAAACTCCTCAAAATGACGCAGTGGTTCGGGGCTGCCCTCGGCCATCACTTCCACCGAGCCATCGCCACGATTACGCACCCACCCCACCAAGCCCAATTCGTTAGCCCGCTGTTCGGTATAGTAGCGGAAACTGACGCCTTGCACTCGTCCATGTACAATCGCGTGGAGTTGTTTGTGTTCACCTGATTCCGACATGGTTTTATCCGGCCCTCGCAAAAAATCGGCAGATGAGTTCAGTGGACCCACCTGCCGATTTTATCACCAGATTGTGAGAATTAAAGTGGACTTAGTTCAAAGAAGCCCAATCATTCCCATCCGCTTCATCGTCGTCTTCATCATAATCGTCGAAGTCATCGTAGTCTTCATCAAGGACGTAATCGAAGTCGTCCACGTCGTCGAGGTCATCCTCCAAATTGAACATTGGGAAGAAGTGCTCACCGACCAATGAGGCCATGCCAAGTGCTTCCTCCGCAGCTTCGGCAAGTTCATCGTCTTCGTTCTGGTCAGCGAGTTCCATGATCCCGGCAAGGGCTTCGCGGGCTTCTTTGCTGCCAATCTCACCCATTGCCCAGACCGACATCAGCCGAATTTCGTAATCATCATCATAGGCCAATTCAATCAGACGGCGCACGGCGGCACTGAGTTCCAATTCTCCGGCAGCCCGCACCGCTTCAAAGCGAATTTCCGGTTCGCGGTTATTCAATTCTTTCAACACGATGTCTTTCCACCGTGCATCACACGAATTGCCCATCGCAAACAACGCACTGACCTTCGTGGGCAAATCGTCGCTGTAGTAGGCCTCATAGATCATGTCGGGGACACGCGGATGGCTGCAAAACGAAATCGCCTCCAATGCGCGGCGGCGTACCTCATCATCCTCACGCAAATCATCATAACGGGCCAACACGACCTTTTGGGCTTGCTCCGCTAACCGCGCATCGAATTCTTCTAATTCACCATCGCGGATAAAACGTCCCAAGCCTTCGACTGCCGCCGCCCGTACCGATGGGGCTTCATCCCGGACAAGGCGCATCAAACGATGATACATGCGCTCGGAATCCACATACCAAGTCATGCTGACGGCCTCGGCCCGTACTTCAGGGTCGGGGTCTTCAAAAGCGAGATAGGATAGGGCCTCAAAATCGAGGTCAAAATTCGTTTCGCTAATCTCGGCCAGCAATCGAACCGTGCGACGACGCTGTTCGACTGGAATTTCAGGCCATGCCTGCTTCAGCGCCGCTACCGATTCATCAACTAAATCCGACAAGCCATAAACCGCTCCAGCAGGCAGCACCGCTTCGGAGTGATTCATCTGATGCAAAGCCGCAATCGTCTCGGCGATTGGAAATGGCTGGGGACGGCGCTCCTCACCATTGCCGTCATCGTCAAGGTCGTTATCAAAATCAAAGTCGTACCCGTTTTTAGTTGGCTTCTTCCCCATGCGTCTCCCTCTCTGCTAAAACGAGCTTAGGTCAATCGGTTTCACAATGTCGAAAAATACGATTACGACCATTAAAGACAATAAAAAGAGCATCCCGATCATATGTACGACACCTTCGCGTTCGGGTGAAATCGGTTTGCCACGTAATAGTTCAATCACGACGAATAGAATGCGACCACCATCCAAGGCGGGAATGGGCAGCAAATTTGTCACCGCCAGCGCGATGCTGATAATGGCAGCGAAGCCTAAAATCGGATAGGGGTTGGATTCTTCTTGGCTCTCTTTGATAAATTTTCCGCCCATTTGGGAAATCGCCACTGGGCCAGCGGGACGAGCTTGTTCGGCCTCAATATCGCCGCGAATGAGCATCACCGGAGCATAGAAAATGACTCCGATAGCCCGGACAAAATTACCTGAACCCGTCTGGATGGCCTCAACCACATTGTCTGCCTTACGCACTTCTGTATGAAGGTCACGGGTCGCGGTGACTGCACCAATCGTTTCATCCAACGGAGCGGGTGCAATCTGAATCCCGATACGAGCTACATCTTCACCATCTAACACACGCGGCGTCACTTCAATATTTATGATTTCATCGCCCCGCTGAATGGTCAGGTCAATAGGAATATCTTCATGTTCCTTGGTGTAATCCACCAGCATGTCCACATCGGTCAGCGGTTGATCGTCTACTGCGACAACCACATCATCAATTTCGAGGCCAGCTTCATGGGCAGGAGCATCTTCCTCAATATTGACGATTTGCACCTTTTCCTTTATGTCACTTGTCTGGAATGGCGCGGGTGTTACGGTCAAGGTTTGTGTTTCACCACCCCGATTAACAGTCAATTCGATACTGTCTTTGTCCTCAATAGCATCTTCAAATTCATCAAGGCGCTCCACCTTTTGTCCATCTACATGCGTAACCACATCGCCAGCCTCAAGGCCAGCAGTTTCAGCAGGCGACCCCGGTAAAATTTCAATCATTGTAATATCGCCGATTTCATAGGGTTGGAAAAAGCCTGCGATGACGATAAACAACACTAATGCCGCAATGAAATTAGCGAGTGGCCCAGCGAACAAAAACCAGATGCGCTCCCACGGCCCCGCCTCAAAAACACTCTTGGGGTTTTCGATATGGCGGCCTTCAATTTCGGCGCGGTCTTCCTTCATTTCCTCCTCGGTCTTGGGGCGGACAAAATCCTCACCATAGGGGCGCACAAATCCCCCCAATGGAATCCAGTTGAGGGTGTAGATCGTATCCCCCTTCCGAAACAGGACAAGGGCACGCGGCGGAATCCCAATCCCGAATTCGAGGACGGTAACACCGACGCTCTTGGCCGCAAAGAAGTGGCCTAGCTCGTGAATAATCACCAGTGGAATTAGCACAATAAAAAAGGACAGGGCGGCTAACACAAAGTCATTCATAGAACCTCAGAACCTCTCACCAGAACCAATCACAAGCCTATCCCATCCATTTAAGTGGACAGACTGCTACCTGAAATTAGATACCATTATAGTTTTAATACGGTTTTTAATCTATGGGGGCGTCTACTAGATGACTCATCCCTTGCTTAACTTACCCCTGCCACAGCAAATTTCCCCACTCGAAAATTCACTGCAACAGGGACACAGGGACATCAGAAAACGGAATAGACGATTTCGCCATCATTCCATTCGGGTTCGCCGTCCAGCACCTGCATGATCTTCATGAAACGCTCATGTTGTTCAGGGCTGTCGGCGTTGGCAAAATAAGCCTCACGACTCTCAAAAACAACGGTCAGGATAAACTCATTGCTATCACGATCCATTTGATAGACCATCACCGCAACTTGCCCCGGTGCGCGGCCTACCCCGATGTCTCTGGTAATTTGGTCAAAGCGGTCTTCCATGCCCGGTTTTACGCGCATCCGAGCGACTGTACCGTACATAACAATCCTCTCCTTGTCCTAGCTGCAATGCAAGCGATATGGCAAAGAATGATATTACGACCCGACCTTGTATCGCAAATAGGATTCCATAAACTCATCCAGCCGTCCGTCCAGCACATCAGCAGTGCGACCTGTTTCATAATCAGTACGCAAGTCTTTCACCAACTGATAGGGATGTAGGACATACGAACGGATTTGATGTCCCCACTCCGCGCTGACATGCTCCCCCTTGAGTTGGGCAAATTCTTCATCCTGTTTTTGCTGCTCTAAGGCTAACAAGCGCGATTTCAACACCTGCATGGCCCGATTCATATTCTGCACTTGGCTGCGTTCATTTTGGCACGATACGACAATGCCAGTCGGCAAATGGGTGATGCGTACCGCTGTATCATTTTTCTGGACGTGCTGGCCGCCCGCCCCACTTGCCCGATAAGTGTCTACTTGCAGGTCTTTTTCGTTGATCTCGATTTCGATATCATCATGAATGTCGGGCCAGACTTCAACCAATGCAAACGATGTCTGGCGCTTGCTATTGGCGTTATAGGGGCTAATCCGTACCAAGCGATGCACCCCGCGTTCAGATTGTAAATAGCCATAGACCCAATCACCTTGAATGGAGATCATAGCACTCTTTAGGCCAGCTTCTTCGCCTTCCATCTGGTCAACGACTTCAATTTTGTGATTGTGTTCTTCAGCCCACCGGATATACATCCGCATGAGCATCTGTGCCCAGTCTTGAGCGTCTGTCCCCCCTGCCCCGGCGTGAATGGCGAGGATGGCATCTTCATTGTCATATCTTCCGCCTAACATAGCTTGGAAGGACAGCTTTTCAACCTGTTCGGCCAACTGGTCAGCTTCCGCGTCAAGTTCGGCCTCCAAGCTATAGTCACCCAATTCTGCTAATTCGAGTGTGTCTTGGATATGTTGAAATGTCACCTGCCACTTTTGGACTTCATTCCGCAGTTTGGAGATATGCTGCATAGTGGTTTGGGCCGATGCCGCATCGTTCCAAAAATCAGGTTGAATGGATTTTTCTTCTAGTTGAGCCAGTTCATCGGCTTTTTTAGCGATGTCAAAGACGCTCCATGAGGGCTTCAATTCGTTCACGCATTTCGTTGAGACGGCTTACTACTTCCATTAATTTTCTTTCTCCTCAAGTTCGTCAAACAGCCCCGCGACAAACCGATCCGGGTCAAACGGGACTAAATCATAAATGGTTTCGCCCACCCCGATATAATGAATCGGTAGGCCGAGTTCTTGGTGAATCGCAAAAATCATGCCGCCCTTAGCTGTGCCATCCAGTTTGGTCACAATCAATCCTGTGACGTTGACCATTTCTTGGAACTTTTTGGCCTGTGTAAGCGCGTTTTGTCCGGTAGTGCCATCTAAAACCAGCAGGACTTCATGGGGGGCATCCGGTACGACCTTGCCCATGACGGCATAGACTTTTTTCAATTCCTGCATCAGATTGAAATTGGAGTGCAGGCGTCCGGCAGTATCCACAATCAAGATTTCTGTGCCGCGTGCGTTGGCCGCTTCAACCGCGTCATACACAATCGCGCCGGGGTCCATACCCGGTTTGCCCGCAATCACGGGAACGCCTGCCCGTTCACCCCATACTTGCACTTGGTCAATCGCGGCAGCCCGGAACGTATCGCCCGCAGCAATCAAGGTCTTACGATTATTCAACTGCATACGACGGGCCAATTTGCCAATCGTCGTAGTTTTGCCTGACCCATTGACCCCGACAATCATAATCACCGAAAGTTGGCGTCCACTGACATTTAAAGGAACAGGGGTATTCAGAAGGCCACGCAATTCGGCTTTAATCGCATCGTTCATCTGGGAAGTTTTGGTCAGTCCATCCCGCCGAACACGCGCCTGCAATCGTTTAATCAACTCAGTTGTGGTCGGCACACCCATATCGGCCTGCAAAAACATGGCCTCGATTTCATCCCATGTATCTTCGGTAATGTTGGTGTTACCCAATGCTTGTGCTAACCGCCCAAAAACGGCCTGCCGGGTCCGGCTCAAGCCTCTTACCAGTGAACCCACCTTATCCTCACTTACTGCTGAATTTAGCGTCTTGCGTTAGATGATGTATTAGATCGTGTTGGGATTGGAAGTATACCTGTGTAAAAGCGACGTTTCAATATTCGACTCAGGGTTGGAAATTTGAAATACACGCTTGTGTTGGGAAGGTGTATAATATCACTTGAGAGTAAATTCTAAATCAAAAATAACTGAATTTTGTAAATATTTTGTTAGATCGTTATAGCTATAAAGGTAATGGGTACGATTTCCCTTAGTATCCTTATTCTAGTAAACTAAAATTGTATATAGTGTTGGGACTTGAGGGCAGCGGTCATGGAAGTGAGCAATGTTTCTATGATAACCAAAGTGTGTTCCAAATGCGGAACCGAAAATACAGCCGAAAACCCAGTTTTATGCACAAACTGCGGCGAGTTATTACCAGAAACCGGTCTTAAAACTCGTCAGTTAGAAGAAAAAGATGAAGGCCCTGTCGTCCCTAAACGCCGTTGGGGAACCGCACGTTTTGATCGTGAGACTGTCGTAATTTTCCATGTGCGTGGCAACGACAAACCCCTTAAACTCCACCTAGAAACGGAACTGGTGTTGGGTCGCACACATGGCAGTGAAAAAGTAGATGTAGACTTCAGCCCTTATGGAGCAGTCGAAGCGGGCGTGTCACGTCGTCATGCACGGCTACGCAGGCAAAATGAAACGGTTGTTATTATTGATGAAGACAGCGCCAACGGCACTTTTTTAAATGGGCAAAAAATTCTTTCGAATGAGCCGCGCATTTTACGGGATGGGGATGAAGTCCGCCTCGGACGGCTGGTCATGCGGGCCAGCTTTGAGGATTCGATTGCGTGATGTCATCTCGCCAGCCCCCTAGCCCACCCGATCCAGAATCATCTGAAAATAAACCATCCGCGCTGACTCACCTAGATGTACAAGGTACGGCGCGGATGGTTGATGTTGGGCATAAAACTGATACCGAACGTGTCGCGGTTGCAGGTGGACGTGTATTGGTCAATGCCGAGACCTTTGCAGCCATTCGGGATGGACTCGTCAAAAAAGGTGATGTGCTGACTGTAGCCCGTATTGCAGGCATTATGGCTGCCAAACGAACCTCCGAACTAATTCCCCTGTGTCACCCTCTCCCCCTCACCCATATTGACGTTGACTTAGAACTAGATACCAGTGCGTCAGCGGTGAATATTCGAGCGACGGCCCGCACCACTGGGAAAACGGGAGTTGAGATGGAAGCCCTTACCGCCGTTAGTGTGGCGGCTCTCACCATCTATGATATGGCGAAAGCGCTTGACCGCGAAATGCAAATTGAAGGTATTCATCTGCTCGAAAAACGTGGTGGCAAAAGTGGGGATTATCGCGCCAACGATTTTTAGTGGTCTTTAGCCGATTATAATGGCCTTGACGTTTGTGTCATACCTTTGAGCCTACAAGATAGATTAAAGCCAAAAAAACTTAAGTATCAGGCAACTCCACCCTGATATTTTACGTTGCTTTCGGTAAAATTAACCCCATTGGTAAAGACAACAGACAAGGCATCTTCCCATGACCTTTACCTTAAAAGTAAAGTTATTTGCGACGCTCAAAGATTTGGCGGGAACAAGCGAATTAACCCTCCAACTCGCCGAAGACACAACCATTGAAACCGTGCGAGCGCACCTCGTTCACCAGATACCAGCATTAAAGACCGCCCTAGCTAGTGCGATCCCCGCTGTGAATCATGAGTACGTGTTTGAGGGTCATCCTGTCCAAGCAGGCGATGAGGTTGCATTTTTCCCACCCGTTTCAGGCGGGAGTGATCTTATGAAGTGGCCCGAGGTCGCTTTACTGGCTGAACAACCGATAGATTTAAATGAACTGACCGCCAAAGTTGTAACACCTGCTACAGGGGCAATAGCGCTGTTTAGCGGTTATGTGCGGGGAGAGACCAAGACACAACATGGTATTGAGGCCACCACCCGCCTAGAATACGAGGCTTATGCACCAATGGCCGTGGCGAAAATGCAGCAGGTCATTGCCGAAATCCGTCAGCAGTGGCCGTTGGTACAAGGCATCGCTGTGGTACAACGCATTGGTCATCTCGAAGTAGGCCAACCAACGGTCTTAATCGCGTGCGGGGCTGGGCATCGAGATCAAGGCTGTTTTGAGGCAGCCCGTTATGGAATTGATCGCCTAAAAGAGATTGTGCCCATCTGGAAAAAGGAAATCCACCCAGATGGCGCGGCATGGGTTGAAGGAAAATATCAGCCAAAGCCGGAAGACACGCTCAAGAATTAATTCACGTAATGGTCTATATCACTTTCTAAATTTCGTGAAGGAAAAAAGTGGTAATTCGTACAAACTGTTTGAGGCGTGCTATATTGGAGAATGATGCACGTATCCGGTATACTACCCCGCTGTGGGGAGCTAATTCATTTTCCTCCCATCATGCCGTGATATTAAGGGTAAAAAACACTCGTGGCAAGAAAAACGCTTGGTAAATATGAAGTCATAGAACGGTTAGGCCGGGGTGGGATGGCAGAGGTCTATAAAGGCTATCACGCCGCGCTTGACCGCTATGTTGCCATCAAACTTCTACACCCTTTTTTGGCGGATGACCCTGAATTTAAAGATCGTTTTGAAAAAGAAGCCCGCAATGTTGCCAAGCTACGCCACCCAAACATCGTGCAGGTCTTTGATTTCGAATATGATCAGCACGGCGAAAGTTATTATATGGTCATGGAGCTTATCAACGGCCCCACGCTAAAAGATAAGCTATTTGAATTGGCTGCCAGTGACCAACGTTATTCACTGCAAGAATCCGTTCGCATCATCAGCGATACAACGAACGCCCTATCATATGCCCACAAGCGCAATATGATCCATCGGGATGTAAAACCCGCCAACTTAATGTTAGATGAAGATGGCCGGGTGGTTCTAACCGATTTTGGTATTGCAAAGATCGTCACCGGGGTACAATTTACAGCCAGCGGCGGTATGGTGGGAACACCCGCTTATATGGCTCCCGAGCAGGGTCTCGGGGAAGCAGGCGATGAGCGCTCCGACCTCTATTCGGTTGGCGTTATCATGTATCAGATGGTGACGGGTCGCCTCCCATATGATGCGGATACCCCCCTAGCTATTATCCTGAAACATCTCAACGAACCCGTGCCTGACCTTCGCAAAATTGAACCCGGGCTGCCTGATTGGGTGGTACAGGTGACAGCGAAAGCGATGGAAAAAGACCCCGAAAAACGTTATCAATCAGCGGAGGAATTTTTAGAGGATTTACGGCGGGGAATTGGTGGACGGGCATTACTCGGCGATGCCAAAACACCCAATTCGGTCTCGATGGGTGATTCAATCTCCGATAGCGTGTTTTCGACTGGTAGCAACCCGCTGGCCGTGATTAACGAGGCGACGGAGCAAGACAAACGTCGCGTCACAGGGTCTCACCGTACCGTTCTTGATCCTAACCGTCCCCGCTCAGGCCAAGCGCCTAACCCACCCACACAAACACCACGCACAATGACTACGGGGGGGGCACGCAATCTAAATCCCGCGACCACCACCGGACGCACCAGACTCCCAGAGCTAACCCCAACCCGCCAGAAAAGTCGTGGCTGTACCTCTGTTGCCATCACCGTGCTGTTTATATTGGTGCTGTTGGGGGGCATACTAGGCCTCATCATCACGGGGCAAAATGGCGATGGCCCACTCGCAGGATTTTTTGAAAACGGCGATACCGATACACCGACCACCAAAATCGCGTCGGAGAATGCTAGTGCCACCTTACCTGTTTTGCCGTCCAGCGAACCGAGTATTACACCAACGCCAAGCAATACCCCGACGGCCAGCAAAACAAGCACACCTACCAACACCGCCTCCCCAACGGTGACCACAACTTCGACGGCCACCAATACATTCACGCCATCTTCAACACCCACTAACACCGCAACCACTTCTGCCAGCAGCACCCCGACATCAACCTCGTCTCCAACCTCGGAAGTGAATATCACCCGAACCGCACGGGTACAGATGTTTGCAAGTCAGACCGCTGCCTTTATCGAGACCGCAACCGCCGCAACCCCAACCTTGACCGTCGAAGAACTGCTCGCTCGGTGCGACTTAGATTATGCCATTATAGAGCCGCGTGAATTGGATACGGCCCCCTCCCTACGCGACATTGTGAATCCACGTCTGGTACAGGCCCGTTCAGAGTTTGCGTTTGACCTAGTAATCGAAAACGCCAGCACATGCGATTGGCCTAGCGACGCAGGGTTAGAATTTTTCTTCGTCAGAGATACCACCGCCCTAGAGATAGATTATGGCCCTTTGACTCAAGAGTGTAGTTCGGCAGATCGTATCTTCAAGGATGTCAACTATACCAGCCCGACCCGCCCGCGTATTTTCTTAGAGGGGCCAGTTGCACGAGGTGATTCATTGACCATCCCCATTACGGGCCTCGCCTCAAACCGCTACGGTTGCTATTTTGGGGTTTGGCAACTGCAATTTGCCGATTACGGAGTGCCCGTCGGCGACCCCATCATTATGCCCATTCAAGTCTTCGGCGGGGAATAATCGAGCCAATACAGCCAACAAAAATCAAAAGGGCAGAGGTCTATCCCCCTGCCCTTTTTGTTTAGCAGATTCCGGCTGGTCTAGTTCACGTTTAAGAGCGGCTCGGCACGGATGATGAGACGATCCGCATAGACCCCACGCGCAAAATCCCAGTTAGTACAGGTCAACAACGTCAACACAGGGTCAACCGTAGGATGGGTCACTTCAATCGCCGTTGCATTCACAGTGGTGACTTCGGTGACGCGGAAGGCATATTTGTAAGGGCCATCATAGACATAAATATCATCACCCACCTCAAGCTCATTCAAACGTTTAAATGGGCCGGGGTCGTCATTGGCAAGTTGTACATGCGCGACCAACACGGTATTGCCCCATGTGGGCGCCATCCATGTTGTTTTTTCTAGCCAACCAACGCTGTGTCCCAAGTTACTCACATCCCACGCAGCCTCTGAATAGGATAGCTCCACAATCGGCACAGGGTCGGTGAAATTCAGTTTTGGAATATCTATCCGACGATCACCCGAAGGTGTCGGGGGGATATACGGCGTTGGCGATGGACGCAGCGTTGGCGGTGCATCTAAGGGCGTGGGAGCCACTGGGCTTTCCAGTGACTCCTCGGTTGCCAAAGGCGTTAAGGTCGGCGCACGGTCAAGTGTTGGGGAGGCGGTTGGTGTAACACCGGGGGGGAGCACCACTTGGGGTGTCCCCGTAGTATCATCTTGCTCGTCTCCACTACCCACCAAAACGAGGGCGCCCGCAATAGTTGCGATAATGAGTACCGCGAGACCACCCAAAAGCCACCGTTGCCGATTGATCTGACCGGTACTCAAGAGGGCCAACAGACCAAGCATTAACAACGGGGCCACTCCAAAAGGGCGGTTTGCAACTCCTGCCACCCCCTGAGTCGCTATGTCGAGATCGGCGGATTCCGGTTCGCCCTGCCCTGTCGTGGGTAAGGCTTCGGCATCTGCTCCGATGGGCAGTTCAACACTCGCGCAGACTTGTGTACGACCAGTCACCGCTGCACAAGCATCATTGGTAATTAGCGACGGTATTGAAACATCGTCGTTCACGCGGGCAATAATCACCACCGTAATACGTTGACCGGGGTTCAATTGCCCTGTCGTAACCGTGATAAGTTGTCCACTGACCACCGACGCCCCAACCGATGTCGTCGCATTATTGATTGTCAATTCGAGGGGCATGTTATCGGTCACCGTGACGTTTGCCATCGCGGTTGTGCTGCCATTGGTGATGGTCACAGTGTAGGTGACATCCTGACCGGGCAGAGCCGATTCGGGGGTCACAGTCTTGGTGATCGTCGGGTCAAGTGCATTCGGATCAAGCGGGTTGCCGTCCGGATCGGTGGTAGCAGTCGTCGCGGTTGGTGTAATTGCTCCGGGCGTAATTGGAGTCGCCGTAGCAATTACACTGCTGTTGATGCGGAACTCTAACAATTCCGTATCGGTAGCCGTCGCTTGGGTAGTACCGGCCCGACCAGTAGCTGTCAGAGTCGCGCGGAACGAACCGACACGATCAGCCACCCAATATCCAGTCGCGGTAGCAACTTCACCGGGGTTTAACGTACCATCGGCGTCATTGATGACCATCGTAATGGTAGGAAGTGGCGTTTGGTTGTGTCCACCTGTCAGTACAATGCCGCCATTGTCACCAACAGCATTGGTGAAGCTCAACTGTGTGAGTTGGAGCGTCGCGGTGAGATTGGTCAGCACCTGTGTACCGCTGTTTTGGATACTAGCGGTAAACACAATTTGATTTCCAACCGCTCCCGGATTTGGATTAGCAGCCAGACCGAAGGCATTGATAGCGGGGACGACGGGTTGGTTGACCGTTATCTCCACCGTATCCTGATTCGCAATTTCAAAGGCCGGCGCTGTGGCGGGAGCAACAGGTTGATCGCTCCACAGCGTTATGCCAACCAAGAAGGTAATCGTCGCTGGGTCAGTCTGATCTATGATGTAAGTCAACTCATCATTCGTCAGCGCGGGGTCGTTGAAGGCCAGTGTGCATGTTGCACCGGGGGCGAGCGAACCACTGCTAAAACAGACCGTGTTCAAAGCAGCATAGAGATCACCTAACACATCGGGCGCTGTTGGGTTATCCAAACGACCACTCGTCACTGGGTCTTGGTTCGCTGGCGGTAAGAAGAGCGGTGATGTGCCCGTATTGGTCAATGTAAGCGTGAAATTGACCGTACCGCCAATATCCGCCGCTGTCGGATCAGCCGTCAACTCGATTGTAAAGCCGAGATTATAGACAGGGAAGTCGGCTGTTGCATCATCGCTGACACTGACGCCTTGTACGAAGCCTGTTGCGGCTACGTCCACCGTTGCCATAGGCATAAGGGCCACTGTCGGCATGTAGTTGAGGCACGTCACCCGGATAGTCGCATTCGGGTTCAGCGTCCCATTGAACGTGATAGGATTCGGATTCGCGGGCAGTGAGTATTGGAACCCACCTGCGCAAACTACCGCTCCGTCAACCAACATTTCCGGCACAATGCCCGTGATTTGCAAGGAGTTACTGGTATTCGTGATGTCAAACGAGATATTGACCGCGTAGCCAGTCCCCACGCGCCAAGCCGCGATATTGGTGCCCGGGTTTGCGGTGAAGGCCGAGGTCGGCGCACTGACCGTCAAGGGCGGCTGAATCAACGTGTTGATCGTTGCCGTATCTACTGGTGTAACAGCCGCACCAATATAGGCCTCAATGACGTGCGTGGCGGTGCTGCCCGGTGCCGCTGTAGTAGAAATATCACAGGTGGCTTGGGCGGTCATTTCTGCGGCTACTGCTAGGCTGGCAGTTCCGAGCCAGAGTGGGTTAGAGCCGAAATCAACCGGCGACCACGCACATTGTAAATCGTTGGCTGGGTCATGGTCCAACCGAACATCCAAGACTGTTGCGCCGCTGACGTTACGAACGTGATAGGTGTAGGTGACAAGGCCACCCGGTACGCCAACCGTCGGATTCGTTTCCACTTGGGAAATGATGATCGCCGCGGTGGGATCAGAGACAACCGGAATCGAGATAGTTGCCGTCGCGGTGTCACCGGAGGCCATATTCGCTGTCCAGATACCGTCAATCGGGTCAGGTGTACCCGTATAGGCGTAACTACAAGTAAACGCCAGAATTTCACCGGGGTCGAGGGTCGCGTTAGCAGGTGCGGTTGGGACGGGGTTATAGGCTGAACATAGGCCTCCCGGTGTCGGGCTGTTGTCCAAGATACCTGTAATCGTTTGGGCTGTCGTCCCGATATTTTGCAGTGTGAAGTTGAACAGCACAGTCCCCGCTGGCGGATAGACCACCGGATTCGGCACTGCCGTAACATTAAACATCAAGTTTTGGCCGGGTTGACGGACATTGACATCACGCGACACTGTTTGCGCCAGCGCCACATCGCCAACACCGTCAAATTGTGAGCCTGTCGCCGTCACCGACATCGTATAGACGGGTACATCTGTTGCAAACAACTCGACGTTTAAGCGTGCCGTTTCATAACATTCGCCGGGGTTAAGGCTGAAATCAAAGCCGGGTAACGTTATCGGGCCGAGATTGTCCGTCAATGTGATGCTAGTGATTGGTTGATTGTTCGGTGGTGTAGGCGTTCCGTCGGCCAAGTTACAGATGCGATAGGTAAAGGAGACAATATCGCCCACCAGTGCATCCAATACACTCGGCGTGTTGGTCACCAACAAATTGCCATCGGGGATATAGACCGCCACTGGGCCAGCCTGTACCGTCGTCAAAACAGCGTTGACCGTTCCTGTGACCGTCACCGTATTGAGGATGGGGTTCGACGGAATTGGCGCACCAACCACATACGCGAAGGTACGAGTGATAGACTGACCCGCCGCTAGGGTTGAAGGCCAAGCCGGAGAAGTCCAAGCTGGTAAGTTTTGCAGCAATGGGTCACTTACCGTCAGCCCCGTAATCGCGTTACCACTGTCGTTAGTGATCGTGATGGTGTAATTGACCGTTTCACCCAATGACGCATAGTTTGTATCGGCGGTCTTAGTTACAGCCAGTCCATTCGCTGAACGAGTAACCGTCCAACTGCTTTGGGCCGTTATCTGGTTGCCTTGCAAGATACCTTGGGCAATCGCGGCAAAGACCATCGTATTATCGGCAGGTGTCACCGTGTACTGGAATGTAAACGGTGTCGAAGTCGCACCGGGGGCGAGATCAAACGCCACCGGATTCAAGAAATTGGGGCTATAGAATGGCACCCCCACGTTAATAAACGAGATTGTCTGGGTGGTGCTAAGGTTCTGTACCAAGACAGTGAAGTTCAGCAAGTCGCCAACCTGAGCGGTAGAGCGACCACTATCCTCGATAATCAGCACCGAGAGTTCACCCAGCGCTACTGGCACGGAGACAGAGTCTGAACTTGAGACCGTGAAGTTGTTGGAAGTCGCCGTTATCGTCACCGTATTGACAACATTGACCAGCGCACCAGACACCGGAGCACCTTCATAAATCCATGTGTCAGTTAGCCCCGGCCCAAGCGTGGTAGGCGCGGCGGCCCAAGCCCCTTGTAAGGTATCAGTAACCGCCACATTGGTTACGGTAACTGTCGTCGAGGGGTTCGTGATCGTAACCTCATACCAGATGGTTCCACCGGGGCGGACTGCCGTCGGGGTATTGACCGGGCATGGATTAAAGCTGGCGGGTGGTGTCCCAGTCCCACTGACGTCCACGCAAGCACGTTTGGTAATTTGCAGTGCTGTTGGCAGGATAATAACTTGCGTTGTATCGCTGCGAATCGGGGTGAAATTGCCTGTAGTGGCTTCTTGCCCTCGTGCATCCACCCGGTTGGTCAAAACCGCACCATCACGGGCATAGTTTGGCACCCAAGGATAAGAAGCGATAGCGAAGGTCTCACCAATGTCCAAGGCCGTAGTATCAGCCGGGTCGGTTGGGTTATCGAAAGCGTTCACCAACTGCTGCCAGTTATTGTTGTCAAAGAGCGGGTCGCGCCATTCGATCATATCTAAAGGCTCATCGCCTGTGTTCGTGACGGTGATGCCATAGTAGTAGGTGACACCCTCGTTGATAGAGGTGATGATTTGTGGGTTTGGACATACGAGTGGGTCACAGTCATATGCCTGTTTTTCGACCACGATACCCAGATTACGCACATCTACCGAGCCGCTTGTGCTGTCCACCAGTGGTCTATCTTGAACGCCGGGGTCAACAGTCGCATAAACCCGCACAGTATTGACATATTCACTGGCCGGTGCCGGATTCGGTATCTCCAACGTCACCGTAGCGCAGGCGACGTCACCCGGCTGCAACACCACCGGTAAGTTGCTGGAAGTCCCCGTCACACCGCATGAAGTCGGCGACTGATCGGTTGAATTGATGCGGACACTCGGCACTGAGAATGCAGGTGTCACCGATGGGGGCGGCGGAACGTCTACGATTTGGTCAAGCCGCAACGGTACATCACCCGTGTTTTCAGCGATGATACGATACGTGACTGTGTCACCAATGGCCGCACTACCAACACTTGGAATCTTGTCCAAGAACAAACCGGGAACCAAGATGTCCACAATGGCGGTGTCTGAACCCTCATTGGGCAGCGGTACCAGTTGTCCACCATTGGAGATTTCCCCAATAGCAAATGCCGTATTGATATAAGGGTCAAGCGCTGGATTGGCTCCAATTTCAGTAGCATCCGGCATCGTAATGGTGTATTGACAAACCAGCGTACCCACATTTGCCACAAGGGTCACAGGTGGGTCAGAAGGTTGACGGAAGCATTCCGTCATCGGCATGTAGGTTCCCGGAGGCAGTCCACGATCCAGATTGTATTCCTCGTCGCGTATCTGCACATTGGCAACATCCACATCGCCAATATTCACGACAGTAACCGTGTAGATCACATTAGCACCCGCCGGGGCCGTCGCTGGGCCATCTTTAATCACCAGCAACTGCGAATCCGTAATCGCTACCGAGGCGAAAGTCTCATCCGTCGGTTGAATCGGATTACTATTGATGTCCAACAGGACATCCCAGTTTGCGGGAATCGTGGGGCTGCCATTCGCATCATAGAGCACTGCGCGAACACCTGCTGTGTTAATCAACGGGTTCGGGTCAATGTCCTGAACGGTGTAGAGATACCGATAGGAGGCCGATTCACCTTCAAAGAGTACCCCCGGGCGATTGTTGTCGGGCCATGTCCACCCATAGGGATCAAGGCCATCCGCAATGTCATCGAAACGAATCGAAGGCAGCGCCGGATTACACACCGCCAAGTTCGCGGGTGGTATGTTCACGGGTGGTGTCGCCGTGTTACCACAGTAGCTGGCACCGGCCAGTGGCCCACCGAGGAGCGAGTCCCAGACGTCATCAAGCAGCAGTGTGGCATCGCGGGTGGGGTCGGTGTTCACGTTCTCAATGTAGAGCGTGTATTCAACCACATCACCGGGGAACGATACGGTTGGTGTCGCCAGTTTGAAGATCCTAACGTTCCCATCCTGAACATCTACCGTAGCAACCACCTGAAGGGTAAACGGCGTTGCAGGAGCGTTGGGGGGTGCAGGAGCTACCGACTCGGCTGCGACCTGTAGGGTGTGAATCAGCGGATCCACCGTCCGATCAACTTGATGCGGAATACAGAGTGTCACCTGTTCGCCGGGCGCGAGTTGGCGAGACGGCAGTTGGGTGCCTAGCTCCGTGTTAATCTGAGTCGCCAACGACACGCCGTTGTTCAAGCTCGCTTGGTCTATCACCAAGTTACGGAAATTCAGCCCCAAGCTGGTGTTTTGCAAGAGGATGCCATAGTAGATCGTTTGACCATCCGTAGCCTCTGGGGCACCATCCGGCGTACCGGGGGGTACAAGATCGGGCAGGAGAGCAGCCGGGTCAGGGTCATCAAGGAGCGTGTCAAGATCAGGGCCGTCAATGCGCGGGCACGCTGGGACGCCAAACACCACCATTTCGAGCAAGAGTTCTGGCACATCCACATTCAAGCGAATGCTGGTAGTCGAATCTGGCAGTAGTTCACCGTTAAATGAAAACACGCCGCGTGCTGTACAGTCTATGGTGATGGTCGGTTCGCTCCAACCTGCGGGAACTAGGTAGGAGACGTTGATCGAAAACTGACGATTAGCGGGTGTCAGGTCTAGCGGCGAAGGCACACCGGGAGATGAGTTGGTTAGGATTACATTCCCCGCTTCGTCCACTACGGTGAACTGGATAGCGGTGATGTCATATTCTGTGCTGCCGTTAACCAAAGTTATTAAGATGTCAACTACGCCACCCGCAGGCACATCGGTTTGGCTGGGCACCATGATACAGGACAGCGGGCTGGCCGTTCCAATAGACGCTTCGGCGGTATTCGACAGTAATGCGTTTGGCCCAGTTGCCATCGGAACAAAGAACGTTCCGGGCGGGCCAACATTGACGGTGCCGGGGGCAGCCGAGGTCGGGCCATTCATCGGATAATAGTAGACCGTCGCTTCGTTAGTCAGCGTCGGCGGATCGTCTGCTTGAACGATATAGTTCTGCTGGCCGTTCTGAAGCAGCAAGGCGCTGTTATCATCGCTGCCGGGGGGTTCTTCTCCCAATTCCTCCAATATGCCGGATTGACCATCTGGGCTGGTGGAAGTGAAATCCATCACCAATGGGGATTGGCTGAGAAGGTCATCCACCACCTGCGTGACTTGCATATCCGAGACTTGACTGACATTCGTAAGCTGGATGTCATAGGTCGCCGCGTTGCCGGGGAAGACCAATGACGGGGTCACGTTCTTCTCAATCGTCACCGGATTGGGTGAGTCGAAATACCACAGAATGTCGAATTCGTCGCAGTTCGGTGGTGGATTGGCGATACTCACATGCGTTGTAAAGAAAATACGCTGTGGGTCTGTGCCATCAGGATAATCTTCTGGACGCAAAATCACGTCGTATTCATAAACCGCGAACCCATCCACAGGAATGACCCCCGGTTGGGCTGGATCATCCCAAGTAAAGGACTGCGGATAGGTTGGATAAGCAGTCGAATTGGCGGGCAAACCATTTTCACGGTTATACATCTCATCTTCCGCCGTGAGTAAGGTAATCGGCACATTGGAGATGTTGATGATAAAGAATGTAAACCGCTGGCGTTCACCCAGTGTGAATTGAGCATCGGTATCGCTAAATGGGTCACCGGGAATATCCCCATAGAAACCCAACATCCCCAGCGGGCAGGTAATGGCAACAGTCGCGGCGGCAGTAGCGCTCACAATCAAGCCACTTTGAGCCGTCCCCGTAACCGTGACATCATTACGATAGGAGGTATCTGGGAACTGCCCACCGGGGGGATTTCGCTGATACGTCCCACTCGCCGGACTGGTCGGATTGGACGGGGCGAGCAACCGATAGAGGCCGGGTGCTACCGGGGGCACCGTTGGGTCTGTCGCATTCGTAACCAGACCCGTCCAAGAGGGGTCAATGGTGAAATTGGGAGGCTGTAATGTACTGGGGTCTAGCTCCGGTTGAATGACATCCGTAAAGCCATTCGAGGGGTTGAAATCCACGTATTGATACATGGATTGGTTATAAATCTCAACTGTGTATTCGATTGGCTCAGTCGCAACCGCACTACCGGGGCCGAGTTTCAAAGCACGCAGATGTGGCACTTCGCGGATGCCCCACGTGACCACCGAGATCAGGCGCTGAGTTGGGTCAACCACTCGGTTTGCTACTGCCAACACCTGCATCTGGAAATCACCTGCTGGCATGGTCGTCGCATAGGTGAAGTAGCATGTCCCGGAGATGATCTCATTCGGTTGCATGGTGTTGGGGCCAGTCGGATTCGGGGTCCCACCACCGCTTAGGCCAGTGACCGTACATAATTCGTAATAGTCATTGAAGCCAAATGCCCCGACTTGATAGTACCCCACTTGCGGTGTCGCGCTGTTTTCAAGCAGGTTGACAACGTACATATTCTCCAACACGGTGTTGGTTTCATTCTCAAAGGTAAACTGGAATGGCACATTCGCATCGCCACGCACCAAGCTAGTGATGAGGTCTTGTGGCCTGTCGGCTGGCTGCACTAGGGTATTGAGTGGGCCAGTCAGTGTACCGGGAAGTTCACTTGAGATAAGTGGGAATTGAAGGAGTGTCCGAAGAACGATATTCTGACCTTCAGCGTCTATACCATTCAGAATGACCTGAACTTGGAACGGATTAGTGTAATTCCCCGCATCGGCTGCAAGCAATGTCAGGTCGAAATAGTCCGTCCGCGTCTGGAAAGGTGTAAATACACTCCCTTGATCCATAAAGTTAACGGCGTCGGTCGGGAATGCCGCATTACACGTCATCGGATAGCCACCCACGCAGTAAACCAATGGGGGTTGAATTGTAAATTGGACACCACCCACGTTGGTCGCTACATAGGTAAAACGATACGTAATTTCAGGTGGCGGATAGAGACCATAGGCGACAATCGCATTATCACTGACCCGGCGGGCCTGAATGAATGCCGAAATTTGCACGTCTGAAATATCCACCGAAACCGTTGTGCGGTCAACCAGCGGCGTGCTCAAGACGGCACAGGTTGGGCTGCCTTGTTGTGGCGCATACATCTCAAAAACGATGTCCAGCGGGTCAGGGGTTGATGCATTCACCAAATAGGTCACGCCTGTAAAGACGGCTTGCCCAGACGGTGGCAATGTTCCTGCTGCTCCGGGCCATACAATGTTGCTTGCTGGAATCACAAAGGGATTACCCGGTGTCAACAAGCCTGTAATCGGATTACGAACATACTGCCGAATTTCGACACCACATATGTCCAACGCCGACTCATTCGTAATTGTCCCTCTAAAATAGAGGGTATCCCCGCGTAGCGCCGCCTCTTCGGGAGGCACTACAGTACCATCAGTAGACCGATAGCGCTCGGCTGTAATCGTTACATCGGGATTCGTGAGGTCAATAACCAACAACGCCTCAGAAAAAACCGCCGTGTTGTTGGGCCGGAAAGCCCGTACACGCACCCGTTGGAAGATAGGATCAGGCGGGAACGAGGCCGGAACTGTATAGGTGAACGTTGAGGCCGATTCACTCGGCGCATCACCATATAGACCCGGCAGAATCAGTCCAGCACCAATGACAGAATTGACATAGGTCGGCGCAGGGGCGTTTACATAGGTCGGGTAGTTAGCAACATACTGGAGATCGTGCAGATTGATCGTACCCCGATTATCGTATAGGGTAGTGAAAACCAAGACACTACCGGGTACGGGTGGATTGGTTACTGCGTTATATGGGGTGCCATTCACCGTGTCCAAACGCAGCGAAACCTGCAAATCTTCTGAAATCACGCGAATCGAAGCAGCGGCAGTGTCCGAAACAGTGTCGTTAACTCCCGGTAGATTAAGATGAGCAGTCACCGTCACTGTATTGACCAGTGTGGATGGGTCATTCGCCCTGACCGTATAAGAAGTGGTTAGGACAATCTCTTCACCTTGCAGTGGGCCATCCCCGTCCGGGTCCTCCGCCAGCGTGGTATTCAGTGGAATCGCCAACGGCCCTGTTAGGCTGTCAATCGCCGAAATTTGATTGAGAGGAATCTCACCAGTATTGCGAATGGTGACTTCATAGGTAACCGTACCCCCAATCGAAACCCCTTGTCCCGGATTAGCGGGGGATACAATGACCTTCGTAGCCGTAACTTCAGGGATACGGAGAGTAACCGGCGGGGCTACCACATGGTAATCAGCACTAAAACCAAAAACATCGGTCAGTGTAAGATCACCTTCGAGCACAAATTGACCCGTAACAGGATCGGCCAGAGAGGTATCCATTTCCACCCTGAAATAGCAATAGTAACTGACGCCATTGCTTCCCGTTATGGGTGGTGCCAAAGCTTCATTATTGACTAAGGTGGCAGTAAAGGGATCTGGGCCATCGTACCACCCGTATGGATTTCCATCGGTAAATGTGCCAGCCCCACAGTCCGGCAACGAGGCAGGATCACCCACCATACCTGTAATATCAGTCGTTGGCAGAGGAGAGGGCGCCGATACCTGCAAAATATATTCAACAAACTCATCAGGGTTGGCAAATACGGGTGGGGTTTCGGTGGGTAACAAAAATGAAAAGGCCCCGCGTGGACCGCGCACTTGTACTGCAATACCTTGGTTGTTACCGGGCGCACTGATGATCTCGCTTACAGCCCCGGTACACGAGCTACCTGTGGTAGGGGTACAAGATTCCATTGTCCAAATCATCTGGAAACGGATCGCCCCGGATACGGATTGGTTCGGGTCAAAAAACATAAAACCCCACGCATTGTCACCTTGATTCAAGACACCGGGGGTTCCGCTCGACCAAACGAGGTTGGTCATCGTGTTGGTGCCAGTATTGTTCCACATCTGCAGTGACCCATCGTCGCGGTCACGGATTTCTAGTTGGCGCAGGACAACATCGTGACCGGATGCGCAATTAGCTCCAGATGTATTTTCAATAGAGTAATACAGAACCAACCGCTCATCTAATGTAACATATGGAGGGTCACCCCTAAGGTCGGTAATATCTTGAGTGGTCCATGGGGCATCGGCTACATCACCGTTGTCAGTGATAGCGTGAAACTGTGTAGATGGGTAGGTGCCGGGGCCTTGATCTAGGAAAACGGTGCCCTCAAAACTCACCATACATTCTACATCTGGCGGCGCATAGGGTGGCCGTCCGGGTGCTGTTGGGTCGGTGCCGCCTCCTCCTGAACTGGTTTCAAGGAGTGAGGACGAAGTGCTTTCCACAGGGTTATCTGCGTTTGCGGCTTCCGCCTTATCCGACGTGCTAACAGGACTTAATTCCCGCGACATTAGGGAAGGCATGAAGCTCATAATCAAAGTCAGGATAATGACCAGATGATATGTCCTATGTAGGACGCGCTTCCTCATAAGTGCTTTCTCCGATGGTTATTCGCCATATGGCGGTCTGCCGATGAAATATCCTAGAGCGAAGCAGAAAACAATGAATAAGAATCGAACTATTAACGATTCTTCGCCCAAGAATTAAGTAGACTCTCATCCAATCTTCATTATAAACGCGAATTGAACGATTCGCTGTTTTAGAATTGTTTTAGGCGACTTGTTAAGCAATGTCAAATGTTAAGTTTTTGTTCTGCCGTGTATAGAATTTTCTAACAATTGAATCAAAATGGCTCTAAATAGAGCCGAACACATGTTTCAAATATTCCTTAATGCGATTCCGAATTTTGTAAATTTTTATTCTGCACGCAAGATAGTTACAATCCTCACGTCGGGATGGGAAGGTGAGAGATTCAATAGTCAAGCAACCCTCCCAAATATCCAGTGGTAAATACTGTAACATTTCCGCAAGGCCACAAGACTAATCTACATCCTAGTAGATTAGGCCCTACCCATCAGATTCCAAGAAAGGGATTCGCATGTTTAAGAAACATAATAAAAAGCATCGTGTTTCGATCACTCAAGCTGGACTTTCCCGCCGCGATTTTCTCCGCGTCAGTGGTTTTACCCTAGCCGCCACCGCCCTGCCCCTCCCGTTCAACAATCGTATATCAAACGTATGGCAGCAACCTTCCCGGAATGGTTTGTTGCGGCGTCAAGCAAGCGGCACTTTGCGTGTAGCATGGCCCGCCCCTGTTACCCTTGATCCAGCTAAAGCCTCCGCCGACAGTGAAATCGCCTTCTTGAATGCTGTCTATGATTACCTGATTGACACCAACGACAAGGCCGAAATCATGCCCCGACTAGCGGAAAGCTGGACGGTCAGTGAAGATGGATTGGAATACACGCTGAAATTGGTTGAGGGTGCGACTTTCCACGATGGCAGTCCTTTTTCGTCGGCTGATGTGGTCTATACCTTCAATCGTCTGAAAGACCCGAACATTTCCAGCGCGGTTGACCTGTTTACGGTAGTGGATGAAATCGTGGCCGTTGATCCAACCACAGTGGCCTTCCGCCTCAACAAAACCAACCCAGATTTTCTCTACAGCCTATCCGATAACCGCACCCTGATTCTCAAGGACGGCACAGAAGACCCTACGTCTGATTTTAATGGGACAGGTGCATTCAAATTGGTGGAGTACCGCCAAGAAGACCGCGCAACCTTTGAAGCGAATCCCAGTTATTGGCTGGTAGGTGCTCCGGGAGTTGCCAATCTTGAGTTCATCTTCTTCAGCGATGAAGATGCTCGTGTCAACGCTCTCCGCGATGAATCCGTTGAAATTCTGCCACGCATGGCAAACGAAACCTTCCTTGCCTTGCAATCCGAAGGGTCGTACAAGACCTACGACATCGCCACCAACGGCTATGATGCGGCACGTCTGCGTTTTGACCGAGGGGTTGGCACTGATCCCCGTGTATGGCAAGCCTTTAAACTCGCCACTGACCGCGCTGAGATTTTTGATAAGGTGACGCTCGGATTCGGTGCGGAGGGGAAAGATACCCCTATTGGCCCCCTTTACGGCATGTATTTTGACCCTGATCTCAGTGTTCCTGCACGCGATCCGCAAGCAGCACGCGACTTGTTAACCGCAGCGGGTTATCCCGACGGCCTCGATTTACCCTTCTATTTCCCCACCGCCCCCAATCGGCAGCAGTTGGCAGAAATCTTGCGCTCGCAGTGGCAGGATGTAGGAATTCGAGTGGAATTGAACCCACGTGAAGAGGCCGTTTATTATGCGGATGGCCCGGATAGCTGGCTTGAAGCCGATTTAGGTATTACACCTTGGGGATCACGCCCCACCCCACAGTTCTATCTGGACGTTGCGCTCAAGACTGGTGCAGTCTGGAATGAGGCCAAATTCTCAGATGTGGAACTCGACGCGCTGATTGATTTGGCAGGTTCTTCCCTTGACCAAGAAGAGCGGATAGAGGCCTATCGTCGAATTCAAGCAGTGCTGATCGAACGTGGCCCACTCGTTATCCCTTACTTCTTTGCCAGCCTGACTGCGACAAGTGAATCGGTGGAGGGTATTACCCCCCACCCCTTCCCCGGTCGCATGGATTTGCGTTTCGCAACCGTCGGCTAACACTTTATGGGGCAGGTACATTTGCCTGTCCCATTTTTTCTTAATTTTCTTATGTTACATTAAACTGACAGGTAAAATTTGACTGCAACCAATGTTAGTCAACTGCCCTCCCAGATCATGCGCTCCGTGCGAGGGCTTATCTCAGCACCTTTTCCACTCATCGGAACGCTGGTCTTTTTGGGGTTCTTAATACTGGCAGTCTTTGGTTCACAAATCGCTCCCTATGAGTTCGACAATCAAGATTTTGATGCTCGGCAGCCTCCCGACTGTGGCTTAGGTGTCCTCAACCCCCTCCGCAACGGCTGCGACCACCCCTTTGGTACCGATAATCTAGGCCAAGACGTCTATAGCCGGGTGATATTGGGTACACAGGAAGTGTTTCGATTAGCAGGGCTAGGGACACTCTTGGCAGTCTTAATCGGCACAACCATCGGCCTTATTATCGGCTATGAAGGCGGCCTTGTAGATGAAATCATCGCTCGACTTTTGGACAGTTTTCTCGCCATGCCTGCCCTGTTATTGGCTCTCGTGCTGTTGGGTTCATTGGGGGACGCCGAAAACAGCCTCTTTTTGGTTCTCATTATAGTATATGCTCCCATCGTGGCCCGTGTGGTGCGCAGCAATGTGCTCGAAATCAAAACACGTGGCTTTGTGGAAGCAGCTCAACTACGCGGTGAATCTCGTTTTTACATTTTATTTCGTGAAATCCTGCCTTCCGTCATCCCCGCACTGGTGGTTGAGGCCTCGCTGCGTTTTTCCTATGGCATCTTTTTGGTCGCATCGCTGGGGTTTTTAGGTATCGGCGCCCATCCCCCTACTCCCAATTGGGGCTTAATGGTGAGTGATGCCCGCACGTGGTACAGCATCGCCCCTTGGATGTTGGAATATCCAGCAGGCGCGATTGTCGTCTTGGTCATCGCGGTCAACCTGATGTCAGACGGCATCCGTAAACTTGTCCAGCGCACCAGTTAGAAAGGTTGGTTATGATAATCCGCCAAGCGACTCAAGCTGATGCTCACCTCCTTGCCGAATTGAGCACCCATGTTCAGCAGGTACATGTGGAAGCCCGTCCGCGTACTTTTCGCCCCGCCGAAGTAAGCGAGGACTTAATTACATTTTATGCCGATCTCCTGCCACAACTCGATAATTATTTTTTTATTGCCGAAGAGGGGGGTACAGCGGTGGGTTACGTTTTCGTGAAACACATCAATCGCCCCATAAATCCCTATACCCATGCCGATACCTTTCTCCATATTGACCAGATTTCTGTCAACCCAGATGCACGCGGCAAGGGTTGTGGCAAAGCCCTTATGCAGGCCGTCTATGATTTAGCCGCGCGGCATAGCATTCAGCGCATTACCCTTGATGTATGGCAGTTTAACGAAACGGCCATTGAGTTCTATCGCAATCTTGGCTTCAATCCATTTATGCAGCGGATGGAAATATTCCTTGACGAATCAAACTGATACGCCAGTCTTGGAAGTACAAAATTTACACGTCAGCTATCGGGCCAATCGCAGTTGGTACGAAGCTATTCGAGACTTCGAGATCACTGTTTACCCCGGCCAAATCTACGGGGTTGTGGGCGAATCCGGCTCAGGCAAAAGCACTGCGATCAAAGCCATCATTCGGTATTTAGGCAAAGACGGCAAAATCAGTGACGGTCAGATTATATTAGGGGGTGAAAATATTACCCGTAAGCCGCGCCGCCAAATGAAAAGGGTATGGGCCGCTCGGATGCACATGCTTCCCCAAAATCCATTTGTGGCACTGAATCCTTCGATTCGCGTGGGCGAACAAGTAGCAGAAACCATCCGGGTTAGGGATGGCCTTAGTCGGCGAAAAGCGCGTGAAAAAGCCATTTCCATGCTGGAACGAGTGCGGCTTGCCGATGCCAAAGAAGTCAGCCACCGCTATCCGCATGAACTTAGCGGCGGGATGCAGCAGCGCGTCGTTTTGGCGATGGCCTTCAGCGCGACTCCACAAATCTTGATGTTGGATGAACCCACCACCAGCCTAGATGTTACCACCGAAGCCACCATGCTCGATATTGTGCGTGAATTAATCCAGACTACGCAGGCCGGAGCGATTTATGTCACGCATGATTTAGGGGTTGTCGCCCAACTGTGCCAACGGGTAGCGGTCATGTATGCCGGAGAAATCGTTGAGGATGCGTCTGTCCAAGACCTCTATACTCATCCGCTGCATCCCTATACGATCGGCTTAATCGCCTGCGTGCCTCGCTTGGGCCAGACCAAAGAGCAAGCGGCCCTCCGTACCATTCCGGGTCGTCCTCCATCCCTGCAAAATCGCGGAATGGGGTGCATCTTTGCGCCGCGCTGTCCCGTCGCGTTGGAGAAATGTTTTATCGAACACCCTCCATTGGAACAAACCGCTGATGGGCACAAAGTCCGCTGTCACCGCTGGCACGAAATCGCGTCCGGCGAGTTAGTGGTTGAGCAAGCCTTTCAAAGTGGCCTAGAAGTCAGCGAACACCTTGAACGTGAGCAGCTTTTAGTAGCGGAAAATCTGACCAAACATTTCGATGTGCCGCGTGGCCTGCTCGACTTTTTGGAAGGGAAGCCCCCCACTACGGTCAAAGCAGTAGATGGGGTCAATTTGGGCATTCAAAAAGGCCGCACACTAGGGCTTGTGGGTGAAAGTGGCAGCGGCAAAACCACCCTTGCCCGCATGATTGTCGGCCTAATCAGCCGTACCGATGGCACGATTGAATTAAATGGACAGCCCATTGGAAATACTGTGCGTCAGCGCAGCCGGGATGCCCTACGCCAAATCCAAATGGTATTCCAGAACCCACAAGATTCGTTGAATCCCTACTTGACCATTGGGCAAGCCATCCGTCGCCCCCTCATGAAATTAGCAAAACGGAGCCACTGGGACGCCGAAAAAGAAGTCCGCCGATTGCTGACAGCCGTCAACCTCGACGAGAGCTATGTCAATCGTTTCCCCGCCATGCTTAGTGGCGGCGAACGTCAACGGGTTGCCATTGCCCGTGCCTTTGCTTCAGTCCCAGAGCTAATTGTCTGCGATGAACCTGTTTCGGCACTGGATGTATCCGTTCAAGCCGCCGTTCTCAACCTTTTGGCCCGTCTCCAAGCCGAAAACGACACCTCTTACCTATTTATCTCGCATAATCTGGCGGTAGTTGGCTATTTGGCGGATTATTTGATTGTGATGTATTTAGGTCAGATTTTTGAGGTCGGTTATGGGCATGACCTTTTCGCCCCACCGTATCACCCCTATACCGAGGCGCTGGTTTCAGCTATTCCAGTTCCCGACCCCGCCCATAAAACGCAGCATATTCGGCTAAATAACGACATTCCTAGTCCGCGCAATCTCCCCACTGGTTGCCGCTTTCATACCCGATGCCCCCGCAAACTTGGAGCGATTTGTGAACAAGAAGTCCCGCCCTGGCAAGAGGATGGTGATGGGCATTATATTCGCTGTCACCGCACCATAGATGAACTAATTCGATTGCAGCAATCCACCCCCCTACCCCAAGCCGAGGAGGATTCATCATGGTGATTTTTGTCCTGCGACGCTTGTTCTTTTTTCTGGTTACGCTGGCCTTCACATCCATCCTGATTTTTCTCTTGACCCGTGTTTTACCCGGTGATGTAGCGCGAATCAAGGCCGGACGTGATGCTCCCCCGGAAGCCGTCGAACAGGTGCGCCAAGAGTTGGGGCTGGATAAACCCCTGCCTGTGCAATATTTCAATTGGATCACGAATTTAGTGCGGGGTGATTGGGGTGACTCTTTCACCACCAATACCCCTATTTATCCCGATGTGCGGCAGCGGCTCGAAAATTCGGGCCGGCTGGCCGTTTTGACTTTAATGATTGCCATTCCAATTTCGCTGGTGTTAGGTATCGTCGCAGCGCTCAATGAGGGAAATCTGGTAGATGGGCTGATTTCAATTCTGACTTTGGGGGTGGTCAGCCTGCCCGAATTTGTCACAGGCATCTTTTTAATTAACACCGTCGCCTTTAAATGGGCTAAAAACTGGGATTGGTTGCCGTTTGAATTACGCGGAAGTGCCTCTGGCTTCAAGCCAGAAATGTCATTTACCGAATCCCTGCCCTATCTCACTCTGCCTGCCATCGCTGCAACGTTTGTCCTTTTGGCTTATGTAACCCGTCTAACACGCGCCGGGGTCATTGAAGAACTCAAGCGTGATTATGTCCGTACCGCCGAACTTAAAGGACTCCCCTACCCCATCGTAATCGTGCGTCATGTGCTGCGTAATGCACTCTCCCCCACCGTCACCGTCATAGCAATCAGTCTCGGTTGGTTGATTAGCGGACTAGTTGTGGTCGAAGCTGTGTTTAACTATAAGGGGCTTGGTAGCTTGTTGATTTTTGCCGTCGAAAATCGTGACCTGCCCATCATTCAGGCCATTGTGATGATTACTGTCGCCGTCATCTTGCTGGCAAATTTTCTGGCTGATTTGACGTATGCCTTTTTGAATCCACGTGTGCGACTGGGGAGATAAGAAATGAGTGACGCTGAAAGTCCTTTTTTGATGAGCATTTTGGAAACCTACCCGAATAAACATAAAAGAGGGGGTCTCTGGGTTGAAGGCCAAGTCTTAAGGGGAAAAATAAAAGCTGGGGAGAAGGTCGAGATTGTTGGTTTTGATAGCCACCCTATCTCATCAAAGGTCATTATGCTCGACCCAAGCAACAGGAAGCCTTCACATGTCGGCGTTGACAGGATAAAGATACTCATTGAAAGCGTTGATGTGGACCTATCTGGAACAGGAAGAGTATTGGCTCATCCCCAGACAATCAGCGCACATAACCGATGCCAAGCAAAGATAGAGGTATTATCAACAGAAAAAGGGGGTCGCACCAAGCCACTTTTTTCTGGTTATCGACCTCAGTTCTATATCTATGAAACCCATTTTGCCTGTGAAGTAACCTTTCCTGAAGAAATAAACTCAGTTCCTCCGGGATGGGTTGGCTCAGTAGATATCATAATCGAACATAAAGTAGCATTAGAAACGGGCAGTAGATTTGAATTGCGAGAAGGGGCTAAAATATCGGTTCAGGGAGAAGTTCAAAGTATTTCAGATTATTAAATGCAAAACGGGAAGGAGGGGAAGCGGGAGGAAGAAGAAGACAGGGATGCGAGTGAGTTGGCAGTGACCTACTCTCCCAGAGGACGACTCCCCCAGTACCATCGGCGCTGACGGGCTTAACTGCCGGGTTCGGGATGGGACCGGG
>JAIOHL010000208.1 GCA_019913005.1 Anaerolineae bacterium
GGGTTGAACAAATGCCATATGGAATTCGGTTAAAAACTAACCCCATCCCAAACCCTTCCCCGTAAACGAGGAAGGGCTTTAGAAGGCGACTTAACTCCCCCTCGCTGCTTGCGGAGAGGGGGTTGGGGGGTGAGGTTCGGTGGCACGTTTTACTCGATTTCCGTATCATAACCCCACTGCGACTCTACAATTCTTGACACCCGCCTTTCGCCACCGACAGTGGCCCGATTTTGGGTTCGCCCTTGCCCCAGCGAATGACGGGCTGCCGCATCGGTTCACGCCATTCGCCAAAAATCTCAGGCCGATTAAAGAAGTGTGTCTTATCAATCTTCTTGATAATCTGATTGCGGATGGGCGGCGTAAAAAACAGTAGCGGATTGAGGACACGGGCTGGCTTGGCAGGCAGATAACGAATCTCGAAATGCAAATGCGGCCAAAATTTGATATCTTTCGTGTTCGGCAGAGCACTAAACGCGGCCAATTCGTCATCATTGGCGATATGCCCCAACACGGTATTCGGCGTCACGCGATCATTTTTCTTGACCCGCTGATCGTTGATGTCCATATGCCCAAAGATAACGCTGTAATCCCCGACGGTGATGCGCACCCCATACGGCTGATAGGAGGTCGTGATGATTTCCGAGACTGTACCATGTACCAGCGCCTTGACCTCGACAAAGCCCGATTTGCGGATATTTTTGTTGAGGCCAAAATCAATGCCGGAGTGCAGTCCTTGAAAGAACACCGTGTATGGGCAGGCATCAAACGCAAAATTGGTATTGCCATACGGCTGCAAAATCCATGTCTGCCCCGCATCAACCGGCCACTGCATAAACAGCGCATCTCGCAGGGGGAGGGCGTTGACATTAATCTCGGTTTCCTCCGGCTGTTGATAAAATTGTTCAACGGTGATCGTCCCGACACGGTTGCCCGAATTGCCATTATCGGGGATGACAATCGGGACTTCTTCAATGACCGGAATCATAAAGGTCTTGCCGTCGCCACTTTCGGCGCTCCATCCCCCTTTGATCTTTTCCTCCGGCTTGTCCTCCACATGCCCATCATCGTGCTGCCACCATATCCAGCCATCCGGGGTGACGGTGCGGGTGTCTTCATAAACCTCGATAATCGCGTCGGTTCTGACCTCGCCGATGATATTCGCTTTGGGATTGGGGGAGGGGCGGCTGGGGTCGCTGCGTAGGTTGATGTCACCCTTCAAAACGACCTTCATTTTCAATTTACGCGGCGGCGGTTTTAGGAAATGCAGCAGGGCTTCGGGGGCGTTTTCGGCGACATCAACAGGTCGTTCGACCACCCATCCGCTGGCCCGCCACCACACCAAGCCGTCTTTTTCCACCCGCGAATTGGGATCAACCCGCAGTCGGGCATCCAGCACCAGCCCTTCCGCGATCTTATCCCCGGTTGGGTCGGGCGCAGCGAAGATAGCCGGCCCCGCTTGATTGACCCGATATTCACGGGTGTTGGGGTCGGATTCACCCGAACTCCGACCAATCAAGCCAAACGTACCCATATCCGCGCCCGAAATAATGACCGGGCCGACATTTGCGCCGAATGAACGAACCACCGCCTTGAGCGCCTCAAAATCAGGGTGCATCCGCGCCATGCCATCGCTGATTTTCAGGTCGTTGCTGAGTTCATTAAACTGCCACGGCATGACCGAAAACGCACCCAAATCCTTCCAATGTTTGATGCGGCCTTCATGATAGGCCACCCGATCAATTGCGTGGTTGTTCGCGCCGACTTCGCCCAGATAGAACGGCTTTTGGACGGCTTGGGCAGTCACTAAATCCCACTCCTCACGCCATGTGGCTTCTGGGTGGGGGTCTTCTTCATAAATATGGATCGAAATGAGGTCAATCGTCGGCAGGCCATACAGCCGTTCGGCTTGGGCATGGGCTTTGGCCTCCCCTTCGCCAAATGCCAAAACGTGCCGCACACACGCGAACCCCGTGCTGACCAGATGGTTCGGCGCGATGGACTTGATTTGTTGGCTGGCGGCCTGTGCGAATCGGAAATAGGCCTCAAAGTCGGTTTTGACGGGTGGTGGACTTGGGTGCTGCGGATGTAGGGCGGCCTCATTCGCAAGTTCCCATATCAACACCGTCGGGTCATTCCGAAACGCCGTCACAATCGCTTCGATATGTGGCATGTAGTGGGTGTTATACAATAAATTGTTGTAATACTCTTTGAGATAATGCCCATGTGGGCCGCCGGGGCAAAAGGTGTCATCGTTACCGGGCACAAAACAGCCCGATTCACGCACCGAGTCATCCAAACAGACGATGGCTTGCATCCCCGCCGCGCTGATTTTTTGCAGGGCGGTGCGAATGCGTTGGATGCTTTCTTGGGTCGAAAAGCGGTGATGGCTGGCATAGAAACGGACTAATTTAACGTTCATGTCGCGCAGGGCGTTCAGTTGGATTTCTTGCAGGGCGGGTGTATTAGCCGCGTCGTCTGGATTAATGACATTCGTGCCGTAGTACGCGAATTCGCGCATATTGACGCCGGTTCGCCACGATATGGAAACCATTGGTTGCCCCCTTTTTTAATTAATGACTAACACAGGAACGGGTAATCTGCTCTCATTACACTAAATGCAGTTTACAACAAAATATCACAGCGGGAGTATTTTTGGTGGGTGGGGGAGTGGACTATAATCAAACCAATAACTACGGTATCGCCTGAGTTATGGATAGGCCGACGCCAGACGGTCAAACCATCTGGCTAT
>JAIOHL010000022.1 GCA_019913005.1 Anaerolineae bacterium
GATTAATGAATTGTGGCAGCGGGGTACCCGTGCCGATGAATTAGCCCCGCGTGATCAACTATCGCTGTTGTTTGAATTGGAGGCACTGTTGATGGAGGGGGAGTCGTTGGACACGGCGCGGGAGTTGCTGCGCGAGATGAAAAAACGGCGTGATTTGACGGTGCAGGCCAGTCAAAAAATCAGTGCATTGGAGGCCCAATTTTTTAACGATAACAAACGGGGTCGCTGGCCCTTTGGTTGGCGGTGAAAGACATCCTCCCCCAGCCCAAAGGTTGGAGGAGGCTGCTCGGTTGCGAAGTTCCGAACAAGCTAAGTCGTAGAGTCTAACCTCACCCCCCGGCCCCCTCTCCATCTGGCGAGGGGGAGTCGAAAACCCTGTATGGAAGCCCCTCTCACGTGGGAGAGGGGTTGGGGTGAGGTCAATAGTGCGCCTTTGTAGTCCCCCTCTCAACTTGCCCCTCCGCGCCGATAGGACTTTGCCATAGAGCAGAGGAGGCTAACTCGATTTACCTCAAAGGGTGATTAGCTTGCTTCTTGGGTGCCAGCAGGGGCGGGTGTTTCGATGGATTCCCCAGCCGTAAAATCAACACGCTGAATGGTGAACGTTTCGGCAGCTTGGCCGGAGTTAAGCGCCTCAAACTCAGGATAGATGATAAACACTTGCCCTTCGCGCACAGCCCCAGTCGAGGGTTGTTTATCAAGATCAAATCGTCCGACGCTGGAGGCCGTCTGCCAATTATCATCGCTGCTCAACTGGGTGACAAACCAAGTGCGACCACTGGTTGTGAGTCCACCGCCGACAATCGTCAGGACACCGTTTTCATCAAACACCAGACCATCGCCAACCACTTTGGTCTCCCCACCATCAATTGTCAACGGACGCGCGGTGAGTTCTTCACCCTCGGCAGGCACGCTGAGGCTAATCAGGTAAATCATCTGCGTGGTCGTGTTAGCGACAATCAACTCTTCGCCGCCGGGAACAACGGCGATACCGTTGACACCGGGAACGCCTTCTAATACCGTGTCATAAAACCATACCCCTGTGCTGCCATCGGGATTCACATAGTAAATCGCACCAGCCAGAGAATCCGTTAAGTAGGCAATGCCAGTGTCGGGGTCAACGGCCACATCATTGGCAAAATGACGGCTGTCAGGGAAATAGTCGGTCAAATCTGCCACCCACAATTCCTCGCCCGTTTCCAGATCATAGGCGCCGAGCATGGCAACCCCGGTGGCAGTCATATCGGAAAACACCGACGAATCACTTATAGCGACGAGCAGCCGTCCTCGCTCCTCATCAATTTCGAGACCTACGGTTGAAACGGGGGTTTCAAATTCGATAAATGGCGTCACTGTGGCATCATCCGTGACCGCCACGATAGTACCGACGCTCAGTGAGCCTAACAAGAAGCGTTCGTGGGCGCTGTCCCACTCGATGCCTTCGGGAAAATGGTTGGGGAAAGTGTAGACAATCTCGTCTGGTAGACCGTCTCCTTGAGCCGCAGCCGAGAAATGTCCAACCATTAGAATGGCGATCAGGAAAGATAGAGTGCAGTAGCGTAAAAATCGTACATTCATTATGGACTCCTTTTGGCAACTTATCTGCATTGTTTAGAAACGCTGTGGCTATTATATACCGAGTTTCCGAGTCTGTGTCCTTTGCGGGCAATGCGATGGCATCCGTCTATAAATGGTCAACTCCCACATGGCGCATTACCCTACGGTGGGGGGACGAAATCGAATTGATGGGTCGGCTGTGGTCGTGTGAAAATTTGCTGACAATGCTCACTTCTCTTATCATTGAAGCTATGCTACGGTGACAATAACCACATCTCTGGTACGGTCTCGCAACAAAGATGAGTATCGCATGACCACAGATAAGGCGGCAGTGGAGAATTTTGGCTATCCCCTTGCACTCAGTCGAGATTGGGTGGGTATTCTAAGCCGCCGTCGTGAAATTTTGTGGGTCAATCCAGCATGGATAACAGGCTTAGGGCTGCCTGAGGAGCAGATTGTCGGACGCATCTTGGACGACCTTGTGCATCCCAGCGAAACCGCCCTGCCCCCCTTTGACCCCTCCAACCCAGCCGAATTTAACCTTGCACTGCGGGACCAGCGCGGGGACGCTGTGCTGCTGCATTGGCGTGTCTTATTTCAAGATGACCGCTTCTATTTAAACGGTCAACTGTTGGCCGCCCCCAAACCCACCGACCCCTATCTGATGGCGTTTGAACACGCCCCGCTCGGCATGGCCCACACGGACATGAATGGACGCTGGCTGCGGGTCAATCAGCGCTTTTGTGATCTGCTCGGTTATAGCCACGCCGAACTCATGCAACTGACGTATCGAGACCTAACCCTGCCGGAAGATTTCCCGGTCTATACCGACATCGGGGTACGCTTGATTACAGGCGAAACCACCCACGAAGCCTATGACTGTATCCATATTTGCAAAAATGGCAGTCAGGTGTGGATGCACATGACGGGCACGCTCATTCGGGATAAACATGGTGCGCCAGATTATTTTATGCTGACATTGGAGAGCAGTCAGGGCCGCCACGCGATGGAAGTAGCCCTGCGCGAAAGCCAAATGCGCTATCGCATGGTGGCCGATTACACCTATGACTGGGAATTTTGGCAGCGGGCCGATGGAACCTATGAATATGTGTCGCCGTCGGTGGAACGGATTACAGGCTATACCCCCGCCGACTATATAGCCGACCCGACGCTGCTTGAAAAAATCATCGTGCCCGATGACCTCCTTGCATGGCAGGCCCATTTGAGTGACACCGAATCGCCGCAGCGTGTCGTACAATTTCGTTTGCAACATAAGTCCGGCGGGGTGCGGTGGATTGAGCATATCTGCGTGCCGATTTTTGAAAACGGGCACTATTTGGGGCAGCGGGCCAGCAACCGCGATATTACGGATCGCAAAGAACGTCAGGCGGAGTTGGACGATCAGCGCCAACTGCTGGAAGGGATTTTCCGGGCCGCGCCGGATTATATTTACCTGACCGACCTCGATTTGCAGCGACAGGTGTTGTCGAATCGCCTCAAGGTCGGCCCTTTGGAGCCGCCCGACCCGTTGATTCCCTTGCAGCAGGCCCTTGCGATTATGCACCCTGATGATGCCGCCGCATGGTTGGAGCATTATACGCGCAAGGATAGACCTCCCGACGACTCCATCTATGCCTACGAATTTCGCATCCAAGACGGCGCGGGCGGTTGGCGGTGGATTCGATCCCGCGAGGTCGTTTTTCGACGACATGCGGATGGGTCGGTGCATCAGATTTTGGGGATTTCACACGACATTACACCCGAAAAAGTACAAGAACAGGCCCTGCGCGAAAGTGAGGCCCGCTTCCGGCACATGTTCGAGCGGCATCAGGCCATCAAGCTGTTGATTGACCCCACGACTGGCAATATCGTGGATGCCAACCCCGCTGCCGCCCTGTTTTATGGGTGGGATGTGCCGACGTTGCGTACCATGCGGATTCAGGACATTAACACCCTACCGGAAGAACAGGTTCAGGCGGCCATGACCCGCGTCAGCATGGAACAAACCGATTTTTTCAATTTCAAACATCGGCTGGCGGATGGGAGTGTGCGCGATGTGGAAGTCCATTCCGCCCCGGTGGAGGTCGGCGGCAAGACGATGCTCTATTCCATCGTCATGGATATCACCCAACTGCATCAGACCCGGCGCGAACTGCAAGAAAGCCAAAATCGTTTTGACGCCTTCATGAAAAACAGCCCGATGGCGGCCTTTATCAAAGACCTTGAGGGACGGCTGATTTACATCAATCCGGTGTGTGCCCAAATTTTTGGCCTCGACACGGTGGAATGGCATAATCGTAATGATGTGGTGTTGTGGGGCGAGAGCGCCGCGCCACGTGATACCGACAAACGCACACTCGAAATGGGCATGACCACGATTGCCGAAAACACGGTGAAAATAGGCAGCGAAGATCGGGTGTGGTTGACCTATAACTTCCCCATTCAGGATGTCGAAGGGCATTTGTTTGTGGGGGGCATGGGTGTGGACATTACCGATCTCAAACGGGCCGAGCGCCAGTTGATTGAAATGGCCCTAGAGCGCGAACGGATGCAAATCCTTAGCCGCTTTATTGAGAAGGCCGCCCATGAATTCCGCACACCGCTTTCGGTGATCGAACTCGGCCTGTATGCCATGCGCCGCCTTGATGACAGCGAAAAGCACCATCAACGGGTGGCTAAGATGGAGGAGCAGGTGTTTTATATGGTCAAGCTGGTGGAATCTATGGTGACGATGACCCATCTGGACAGCACGACCCATCTTGAGTTCGCGCCGATTAAACTCCAATCGCTGATGCACACGCTCCAAGAAAAATTCAGCATCACCTACCCCGAACGCACGGCCCAATTTGACCTGAGCATCCCCGCCGAACCGATCACAGTGGCTGGCGACGCGGTGCTGCTGGAACGGGCGCTTTTTGAACTGCTGACGAACGCCCATCGCTTTACCCCAACGGATGGCCGGATTGGGATGGAAGTGCGTCGGCAGGAAGGTTCGGTGGTGATTACGGTACGCGATACCGGACTAGGCGTCTCGGCGGAACATCAGCGCCATATTTTTGAACACTTTTTCCGCGTGGACGCCGCCCACACCACACGCGGTTTTGGTCTCGGCCTGACCATCGTCAAGCGAATTTTGGAACTGCACGGCGGTGATATTCAGGTGGAAAGCACGCCGGGGGTGGGCAGTACGTTTCGGGTGGTGCTGCCTGCCGAGTAGGGTCGAGTGAGGAAGTCCAGCGCCGAGGATTAGAAATCCCCGGCTACAAAATCAATGTCCTCTGGATGAGGACAGGGTGGGGCATCACGGTAATTCGTCGAGCGTGACCCAACCGAGAAATCTGAATCCTTTGAGGGCGTCATCGGCAATCACATTACCTTGAGCATTTATAAGTGTAGACTGGGTATCTTCCATATAGGTAGGTTTCCAATAGAGAAAATACTCTCCATCCGGCGACCAACCATTTGGGTAGATGCTACAACAACCCGGTGAGCGCAGGCGAGAATCTATTTCGGTGATTTCATGTGTTTCCATGTTGACCAGATAGAGCCATTGCATACTGGCGGTGTCGTCCCACGTGTATGCGACAAGAAATTTTCCATCATGTGAATATGCGGTATCGGGATAGCTGGACAGCGACCCTAGATACCGCCCCTCTGGAAATTTTGCAACTACCTCAAAGAGACTCCCATCTGTCCGGGCACGGGCAATCTGGTTATCTCGCGCCATAATTAACCATTTTTGATCGAGGGTCAGTCCGAGGATCTGCCAGTGCATAATCCCCCACTGCGCTTCAACATAGGGAGTCCATTGAATGCTCTCAATGCTTTCAATCTCAGGGTCAGAGGTACGTGGGGCAGTCTTTGAAACCAACAAGGTCTTGGTTTCCCTAATCCAGCCTTCAAAAAAAATCTGGACCGTATTAAAGGGTTGAAAGATTGTGCCAGCCGCCGTGCCGTCTTCATTCATGATTCCAATATCAAAGAAGCCCGTGTTGCTGCTGGAAGTCTCCGTGAACATATTTGTCACCAACAGGTAGTCCAGTCCCTCTAGCCATGCAAGCGGAATAGCCCCCCCTTTGTAAATCGGCGTAACGGGGCTTGGGTTATTGCCATCCAAACGCAGGCGATACACGCCTGATTGCCCGTTGGCATCGGTGGCATTCACATAGACCCATTCATTATCTGAGGAAAAAGCGACTGCAAAATACCACCAATCGCTAAAGGTCAACCCATGTGGAGTAAATAGGTCTCGTTTAACCCCTTTCTCAAGGTTTGCGGCAGAAAGATGGCCCTGTGAGTCCAGTTCAACGATCCATTCCCAATTGGGTGAAGGTCGAACCGATGGGCCGGAGTAACCGCCTTGACCTAGATAAGCATCAGTCACGACCTTGACATATTCATCGGCTATCAGAGGCGAGTAGCCATTGGTCATGATCCAATCATAAAGATCATCCTGCGGATTGTAGGGCATTCGACCATCGGCCAAATATTGGCGAACCTCTTTACCTGTGATCGGCCACATCTTGTCCGTGAATGGGTCTATCAACGATACGGTAATGCGATTATAGAAAAGACTGCTGTCATATTCGGATTTGTACCCTACGATCAGCGCAATGGGCGTGTCATGTTGTGCTGCGCTGTGATGGCCTGTCAGCACCCCGCCGACTGTCACAAAAAGGATCGCCGTCCAGAGGATGAATCGCCGTAACATGGTTTTTTCAAAAGCCCCCTATCGTCAAAAACGCATCATCGCAACCAGTTTACCCCGCCGACGCGAAAGGGTGTCGCACGCAGACGGGGCGCTTGGCTGATAGAAGGCTGATTTTTGGCTGACGGGGGCGCAGGGGATTTATTCGGAGGTCGAATCAAAAAGGGCAACTACCGCATCCGGCGTCACGATTTTAAGGCCTAATTTCTCAGCAACTTCGGGGCGATCTAATAAGTGCTTGCGGTCATAGGTCACCAAATAATCAACCCCCGCCTTGATAGACCCGGCAATGATGGGCGCGTCTTTCAAGGCGGTATAGACGGCGGCGGCCATCACCTCTTGGGGTCAGGTTGCACGAGTTCAAAGTCGAGTAGTTCTTGGATGAACTGGAAAAGTATCACGCGGTTGGGGAATTTCGCCTTGAGGTTGCGCTCGACCTCGGCTAAAACAAACGGGCTAATCACCAATTGGACTTTGGCCTGTACACCGAGTTTCAATAAATCCCGTGCAAAACCCGTCTTGGATAACATCGCGGAAAACAAGACACTCGCATCAATGAAGGCCCTAATCATCGTCCCCCGCCGCTTCGATGCCATATTGCTCAAGGAGCAAATCACTACGTAGGTTACGTCCCTCGGCCAGTAAATCGTCCAATGTGAGGTTCTGTCCTCGTAGGTCGTCGCCCAGTTCATCCAACAAACCGAGCAAGGCTGTCGTTTGGGGGCTAATCAACAAGCCTTCGGGTGTCTCCCGTACCAACACACGATCCCCTTGTTTGAGGCCATATTTTTCCCGCCACTCTTCGGGCAAGGCCACTTGACCCCCTGCCTGTAAAATTGTAAGCCGTTCCATGTTCATGCTCCTATTACACCTCAGTCATTCCCATTATGAAGTTATTCGCCAAGCATGTCAATTGAATCTACCCAACACCCTCGACAGTGGCGGCGCTGGGCAGATTCAACGCCGATGATTTACCCAGACCAAGCCGCCAAAATGCTGACCCGGTGTACCGACCATCACGCGGCTACTTTCACCCGTCAGATTATTGGTCAGGGCGATGAACCCCTGTCCGGTCACGGCATCCACCCCGGCCCACAGCACATAGCGGCCATCGCCAGACGGGGCAAAGGGCGCTCCGGTTGTCAAATCGAGGCCGTTGGCAATCGGATGGGCTTCGGCATAGGGCGCGACAAAATAGAGCGAGGCGGTGGCAAGGGTGGCGTCGCAGTGGGGGGCATCCATCACAGTAAACAGCACGCCGTCATTCGTCATCCAGACCGGGTTACGGACATCTAGCGGATTGCGGAGTTGATAAATCTCTTGGGGCACCTCTGGCACCGAATATCCGCGCCGCATGAGGGTGACACGTCCGCAATGGCCTGCTTCGGTCTCGCGGACGATTTCAATATAGGCTTCACCTGTTGGGGAAATCGCCACTGTGCCGGGTTCGGTATCATTGGTTGGGGCCGCTGGTCGCAGATTGGAGTAGGACAGAATCGGGATCAGTTCGGCCCGTGCCCGCACGAGCGCGACACTCCGTTCCAACTGCACTGGCTGACTGATGAGATCAATCACCAAGTTGTCCACCGCATCAGGGTCGGGTGTGCCATCTTCCGGCACAACGCGCATGGGGGTGATATTGCTGTAAAAAGGGCCTGAACGATGGTAGACGGCTAACAGGGTATTATCGGCCAACCACGTCTTCATATAGACCCCATCAATCCACACAAGGCTGCCTTTGCCGTCCACACGCTTGATGACCAACTGCTGGTCAATGTGTTGCCATTCCTGTTCCCGCCGTTTGTACATGTCGCGCATTTCCGCCAACATATCGGGGTACGCGGTCTGAATATAGGCCACCCATGCACCATCCGGCGAAAATTCAAAATCCAAAAAGGCGTTGGGGTGTTCATCCAATTTCACGATTTCGTGGGTCGCCGTATTGAGGGCAAACAGGAGCCAAAAATCGCGGCGGTCATCGTGCTTCTGATAGAGCAATGTTCGTTGATCGGGCGAAAGGTGCAGACTGGTCGGGATGACCTCGGTGTCGAGCGGTGTGGCGACCTTGTCATCAAAGCGGGCGGCGTATAAATCCCCATCACGCACGAACAGGACTTCACCTTCGACGCTTGCCGGATAGGGTATGGTGTCTTTGGCGGGCAGCATCATCGCACCGACGGCAGGTTCAGGAATTCCGTCAAGGGGCGGCGCGGCGGTGGGGGTGCGCGGATGACGTTCCATCTCGCCCGACGGCGCTTCAATCGTGGCAGGCGGTATGGGGTCGGGCCACAACAAGAACGTGGTGACGGCAATCATCAGGATGCTGAAAATTCCCGCGAGGATAAGCAGGCGCTGTTTGGAGGGTGGCATAGGGTTCTCCATGAAGGCGATTTTGATTTAGGTATATTACGTTCTTGTGTGTCGGCGGGTTCGATCTCGCTAAGGATTGTTGGTCTCCGGCGGAATTCGGGTGAATGAATTAACCTCACCCCTGCCCCGTAAACGGTGAAGGCGAAGCACTGCCTGTTTGACGCCCTTCCTCGCCTGCGGGGAAGGGTTGGGGATGGGGTTAATCTTTGCCCGAATTTGGCCTCACGCCCCTGATTTGCCTCTCTTGTCATCCGGTGTATAGTGATAGACAGCCTGCCCATTCATTCAACCAGAGGAGCATTTGCGCCATGACGACCCCCAGTAATCGCCCGATTGACCTGCCCCTGCCGGATGAACCAATTCAGCGCGTGCGCCGTTTGGCCCGCGATCTGGCATGGGGGGCACTGCATGGCCTGTGGCAGCCGCGCTTGATGATTTATGAGGAACGGGCATGGGATAAGGCATGGCTGTTTCACCCCGGCGAGAATTTCGAGAATTACATCAATGCTTGGAATAACCAGTTGCCGGATGTGTATTTATTGGAAGCCTTTGGCTATCTCGCCAAGACTGCCCAAAGCGATTGGCTGCTGAGTGACAAAGCCTTTAAATTGCTGGAAGAAGATCGCCCAGAATCCATTTTTGTATCCTATCGGCGTTCAATCAGCAGCGCCCTTGCTATGTTGATCGCCGCCGAATTGCGGGTCGAAGGTTTTCGTCCGTTTTTGGACATCCGCAGTATCGCGTTAGGGGATGAATGGCACACCGTTTTGCAGAATCGGGTACGTCAATCCAATATTTTTATCCCCGTCATCGGGCCGACGACATTGGAGAGCGATTATGTCAAAGAGGAGATCACATGGGCGCTGGAAAATGAAACGGCCCGCCGCATCATCCCGATTGTCCACGCCGGATTTTCGCCCGCCGACCTCGCTACATCGCCCTTCCCCGCCCTCGCCAAAAAGAACCCGATTCACATTCGTGAGGACAACGCCGCCGATTTCTTTGCCGCGCTGCAACAATTGAAGGCTTTCTTGGGGGTATAAGGCGATTTGTTATAATGTGGGGGATGGTTGAGTTCGTAAGGAGTAGCGTATGTCGGATGCTGTGCGGGTCGGGATGCCGCTGGCTGAGTTTTTGGAACTGAGCGCCCAACAACCCTTTGAGTTGATTAATGGCGAGAGGAGACCGATTTTGCCAACCGTTCCCGAACATAGTGAGGTAATGCGCTGGCTGGTACGCTGGTTGGATGCTTTTATACTGGCCCACGAACTTGGCGAACTCTATTTTGAGACGACGTTCATTTTGCCCACTGCCGATCCGACTAACTGGGTTGAAGGGTCACGAGTCCCCGATATCATGTTTTATAGCGGGACACGCATTGCCGAATATAAAGCCAACCACCCCGATTGGCGCAAAATACCCTTTCCTCTGGTGCCAGACTTGGTGATTGAAATCGTCTCCCCCAATGACCGTTTGAGCGAGACTGACGAAAAAATTGATGCCTACCTTGCCGATGGAGTACGCTTGATCTGGCAGATTGATCCGCAGCGTCGCAAAGCCGTCATGTTTTCGCCCGATGCCGAACAGCCGCATTATCTCAGAATGGGGGATGTGTTGGATGGGGGTGATATTTTGCCGGATTTTCGGCTGCCGTTGGCCGAGTTATTTGCGGCGATTGGCTAACAAACCATGCCCACCATCGTCTCCATCCCCAAACTTGATCTAGGGTAATGTTAGCGGCGCTGCAATTTCATCATGATGCGTAGAAGGTAGATAAACAGGTTGATGAAATCGAGGTAGAGACGCAGCGCAGCCATAATCGCCATTTTCTGATTACCTTGCGTAATCCGGCTGATGCGCTGCACATCATAGGCCGTCAATCCGGTGAAGATGACCACCCCGGCGATACAGACCACCCAATCAATGACGTTGCTGCCCAAAAAGATATTCAGGATGCTGACGACAATTAGGCCGATCAGCCCGACCAGCAAATACGTACCCAAGCCCTGCAAATTCATGGTGGTGGTCGCGCCGATAATCGCCAAGGCCCCAAACAAACAGGCCGTTGCTACAAACGCCGTCGTGACCGTTTCCGCCCCGGCATAGACCAAGATGATGGATAGCGTAAAGCCATTCAACGCGGCATATCCCACAAACAATGCGGTGACTGCGCCTGCCGACAAGCGATTAACGGCAAAACTCAGCAGCAGCACCACGCCCAATTCTGCGAAGATCGCCACATACAGTAGCCCCGAATTGGCCGCATCAAACAGGCTGTCGTTGGTGGCAACGATGAGCGACACCGCCGCCGTAATCAACAAGCCGACAAACATCCACGCAAATACCCGTTGCAAAAAACTGCGCTCGACGACAACCGCCTCTTGGCGCATGTCAATAAAGTTCATGGTTAGGCCTCAATCCTTGTTACTCAACAATCCGGCGATTATACCGCTATTCGCAAAAAATTTACGCCCCTTCGGGAATCGGTTCACCCGCATAGGCCAAGACAATCTTGTCACGTGGGATACCTGCCGCCACCAATGCATCCACGAGGGGGCGATTGGTATTATCGGCTTCGATGATGACAGTATCTCCCTCTAAGCGGGCCATGACCATAATCTCAACCGGCAGACGATGGGTTGGCTTATCCATAATGGCGACGGCATAAGCATGTTCATCCTCATTGGCAAAAGGGATGACCTTTAGATTTGGGCCACCGCCTGCATACCAGAACACCTCATGACGAACGATTTCCGCTAATCTATCCATTACGTGATTTCCCTAATCTCAAAATCCATGCACGGCGCGAATATCGGCGATTTGTTTCAGATGCCCATCGCCATGTCCGGCATAGATCGCGCCCAACTGCTCCACCGTCAATTCGCCGCGTGTGGGATGAATCCCGATGCGGGTCCATTGGTCGGGCGTCAGGGCCTCCAATAGAGTGGCGAGGCGTTCATGCAGCGTCACCAACAGAGCCAGCGCATTATCCAGCGGCAGGGCATAGTCGGCTTGGCGGGCATAATCATCACGATCCCAATCCGGCAGCATGGGCTTTTCTTGAAACAATGGCAGGTGGATGCGATAGACGGCGAAACAGTGGGCATCTACCAAATGATGCACAATCTGACGGGTGCTCCATTCTCCCTCCCCCACGCGCTTATCTAGGTGTTCGGCGGGTATCTCATCCAACACACGTCTGAGTTTGGCTGGAAATTCGCGGAGTTGTTGGATATAGGCATTTTGTTGGGCAGTACGTGACATCGGTTCCCCCTCGGTTGGAATAATAGACGGCCTCTATTGTAACGCAGATGGAATGCAAGCATAGTACAATAAGCCTGTGGGGTTGATGGAAGCCGCGCTAGAGTAGAGGGTTATTTATATAAGGAGCAACCGAATGAGTCGTTCATTTTCTCGTTCAAGGCATGGGCAAATGGTATTCGTTATGGTGATCTTCGCTCTAATATTAGCGGCCTGCGGCGGTGATGACAAAAAGGAGGACACCTCATCATCCGACTCATCATCAAGCACGAACGGCACCTCATCTCCTGCCCCAACCGCGTGGAAATCGGTTACGGCAACCGAACTCTATTCGATGCTCGTGCCGAAAATTGCGGCGGCCTATCCCGATTTGATGGGGACAGAAGATGCCGAGGAGCTTGGCTATATCAATAGTTGGACTCTTTCACCGGACGGGACAAAGCTGTTTATGCTGCTGAATGTACGGGATGCCGACCCTGAAATGCATACCTGCCTCTATACTCTAGCCGATGAAACGCTCGTATGCCGTCCCTATCAATCCCCCGCCCGCCTACGGGATTTACCGGAGGGCCGCCTTGTATGGGCACCTGACAACGACCACATCGTGACGCATTATGATTGGATGATCTACGCCGATGACCCCGACCTCATTTTATTGGAAGCCAGTACCGGGCTTGGCGTTATCGTCACCGAAGATCGCTATTATGGCAGTCTCCTCAACAACGACGACGAACCATTTTTTATGGACTATGCCCCATTTTGGGCGTCCGATAGCCAGAGCATTTACTTCTTTCGGGTGGCTCAACCAGTCGAAGATGCTTGGACCGATCATTTGCAGTTGATGAATATCAAATTGGACGGCGCAGAAACGACGCTGGTGGCAGATTTGTCGGGCGTTATTGAAGGTCACACCTTCGGAAATCCACAGCATGTCGCGGTGTCACCGGATGGTAAACAGGTGGTGATCGCTACCAGTGATGTGAGCCAGCAGCCCCGCCCAGCCAATATTTGGCGTGTAGATTTGACGACGGGCCAAGCGGAAATCTGGGTCTCGAACGAAACGATCACTCAAGCCCTTGTGCCAACGTGGAGCGAAGACCCCGGCTTTTATCCACAGGATGTGATTTGGAGTGCTGATGGGCGTTATGTGGTGGTCGCGTTTGATTCCGTGAAGCGGCAGGCCTATGCCTCCCGTCTGGACGAAGTGCCCCCAGCCAACTATTTGATTATTGAGACGGCATCGGGTCAGGCCAAAGCATTGACCGATATTAGACAATTTCCAGATCAGGCGACGTATGCCAATCTAGGCGGCTTCTACCAATTTGCACCCCTCTTCGGGCTGCTCACCAGCGACAGCCAATTGATCTATGCCACCTCTGAACAAGGGGAAGGCGATACTCGTGCCACCACTTTATGGTCGGTTCCGCTGGCGCTTGATGCTGAACCCGTCAACCTCGCCACGCTTGATCTCGCCAACCGATTTTTGGCGGACCCACGCAGTTCAATCGGAGATCGGCGATTGGGCACCATCGCTGCCAATGGGGTAGCGTTCGTCCAATCCCAGAGGCCGGGACTACCCGATGGGGCATATCTGCTGCAATTCGCAGAGTAGATTATTTGCCTGACCTCTTCCCAAGAAAATCGCCCTTCCCTCGCATATCGCCGTCGGGAGGGCATTTTTTTGAGGGGCAATGTCACAAAAATGCGGCGAAGGTCGGATACCAAAAATACCCCTGTCCACGTAAAATGTGGGAGTGCAGCATCACACCACACTTAGCGAGGAGAGTCTTATATGCTCTGTACTTTTACCCGTCTAAAATCCGCGCTCTTCATTTTGCTGATAATGACCCTGTTGGTCTACAACCATGATCGGGTTAGATCGGCATCAGAGTCTAGCGACCCCCTTCGTCCGGCCCAAACCACGTGGACATCCGTCACTGCAATTGATGTGTATTCCACCGTTTTGCCGATTGTCGGGGCGACCTATCCCGATCTGGTGGATGCGGATGACTTGAGTGACAAAGCACGGGTTACGGGTTGGACACTTTCGCCGGATGGAACGACCTTGTTCATTTTGTTCAACCTCCGCAATGGCGAGCGCGACATGCAATCTTGCCTCTATACCATCGCCGATCAGTCCGTCGTGTGTCGCCCTTATGAAGCACCCGCCCCTCAGCGTGATTTTCCAGAAGGCCGCTTGGCATGGTCGCCGGATGGTAGCCATATTGTCACGCACGGGGACTGGATCGTCTTGGCGGATGACCCCGACCTGCATCTGATCGAGGTTGGTAGCGGGGTCGTTAGCAATATCACCGATGACGGCTATGAAGACAATGTATTCGGTGCCGGTGAGGAAGCCTTTTTCATAGACTATGCGCCCTTTTGGGCAGCCGACAGCCAAAGTATCTACTTCTTTCGCTTGGATCGTCCCAGCGAAGCGCTTTGGGACATGCAGTTAATGAATCTCCGATTGGACAGCGGGGAGGCCACCGTAGTAGCGGATTTGTCGGGGGTGATTGATGGGGCAACGTTTGCTTATCCCCAACAAGTGGCGCTATCCCCGGATGGTCAGCGGGTGGTGATCCTGTCGAGCAATATGCGGGATGATAAAATAGGTCTCAGTGTTTATAATGTCGACCTGACTACAGGAATTGCTGAACTGTGGGTCTCCCGCGAGACAATTTATCGGCTAGTCGTCCCGATATGGAGCGAAGACCCCCGTGTGTATGGGCGGGATGTGTTGTGGAGTGCGGATGGCCGTTTTGTGGTGGTAGCGCTGGATTACGCCATACGAGGTGAATTTAGCACAGCATATGCCGAATTGCTCCCCTTGAATTACCTGATTATTGAGGCGGCATCAGGTGAAGTGCGGCCATTGGTAGACATAGGTCAATTCCCAGATATGGAAACCTACAACAACCTAGGCGGCTATTTTAAGTTTTCACCTGTCTTGGGCCTGCTCACCCCTGACGGTCAGTTGATTTATGCCACTGTCGAAAACACCCAACGCGGCATCCGTCCTGCCACCTTCTGGTCAGTGCCCCTGACATTGGATGCAGACCCAGTGCAGCTCTCGACAGTGGATTTGTCGGTTGGGTTCTTGTCTAGCAACGACATATTCCAAGATCGTTTCCTTGGTATGATCGCTCGAAATGGGGTCGCTATGGTGCAGTCTGATGCGGCGGCGGAGTCCCAAAGTGCCTATTTGCTGCAACTCGCCGAGTAATCAATTTAACCCGCCGAATAAACGTAGGTGACTGGTGTAGGGGCGTACCCTGTGTGCGCCCTGCTTGTGATATGCGGGAGGTCATACCAGATTCGGGTAAAGACACACCCCATCCCAAACCCTTCCCCTAACAAAGGGAAGGGCTTCAAAACCGCCTTTACTCCCCTCCCTATGTTTGGGGAGGAGCCGGGGGTGGGGTTGAACGGACATGAATTACCCGAATCCCGTATCACAAGGTCATCCCCTACTGCGTTCCCGTGCCCAAACAGGTTAACGTGTGAAACCCGCTCAATCGCCCCGCAGTAAATCCAACATGACCGCCGATTGATTTAGCCCAAACTAAATCAGTTCACAACCCACCCGTGTTACCCTATACTCAACATCAACACGGACAAGGCACAAGGAATCAACAACTGCATGATTAAAATTCAGCTTCACCCCACCGATTTTGCCGGATTCCGGTTTGCCTACAGCCCGTTGATGGAGTTGGTCATGAGCTATCGCGTGTGGCGTGACCCGCAAGCCCATGCCTATTACACCGCATGGATTCACCAAGTCGAGGAGGCTCTGCGCGGCGAGGCCTTTCCCTATCTGGATACCGTCATCACCTATCACTACACCGCCCAATTCATGATGCCCACGCCACTCGGCCCGATGCGCAGTTTTGAGGATGAGTTAATCCGTGTGCAAAATACGTCGGAAGATGTGATTCGGCGCGAAATGCAGCGTATGTTGATAATTCAGCCGCCATCCACGGCCCATCATCATTTTTTGGATGATCCGTGCGGCGCGTTGGGGCGACTCTTGGGTGAAATGGCGCTCTATTGGGAGCGTGCCCTTGCCCCCGATTGGCGTGATATGGTGGCCGTGCTGGAAAACGAGATTTTGCATCAGGCCCGCCAATTTGCCTTAAAAGGGGCGGAAGAAAGCCTGTGTCAGTTGGGCAGCAATGTGACCTATAACGACGGCCTACTGCTGATTGACAAGGAACTGCCAGCCTTCCTGCCAACTGAATACTGCTTAAAAGGCGATGGGCTTCAATTGGTGCCGGGGGTGTTTCAGCGCAAGGGTGTGCCCGATATTCGCCCCGATGAACGCTCGATGCTGCGTTATCCGGCACGTGGCGTCGGCCTGATGCAAGCCGATGCCCCCACCCCGGCATTGGAATCGCTGCGCCTGCTGGTGGGTGAGGGCAAGTCACGAGTGTTGATGTCCCTGACGATTCCACGCTCGACACAGGAATTGGCGCGACACTTGAATCTTTCGGCGGGGGCGATTTCGCAGCATCTGCGATTGATGCAGCAAGCCGGATTTGTGGAGTCGCACCGCAGCGGCTATTACGTATTCTATCGGCTTTCGACACGCGGCGAACGCTTGTTGGAGGTGTTTAACGAATGAATACCGTACCCGGAGCTAAATGCCTCATCCGGTAAGCAATATGGAAAACCAACCTCACCCCCCTGACCCCTCTCCAATAGGCGAGGGGGAGTCGAATCTGGCGTATTCAAGCCCCTCTCCACGTTGGAGAGGGGTTGGGGTGAGGTTGGTTTTGCCCGTCTCTGCCCCAAAAGTCTCGGAGTCTGAACCAAACTAGGGAGGCGAGTAAGCCATGTATTGAAGCCCTTCCCTTTGCTAGGGGAAGGGTTTGGGATGGGGTGCGTCTTTACCTGAATTTAGTATCAATCGATCTATCTAATTCTCTTCTGTAACATAATTTTCTACTGACTACACGTAAAGGACAACACCATGCAACGCTTACGGGATGGATTCATCACGACTACTCACGGCTTGCCCCGTGCCTATTGGGTGCTGTGGGGCAGCAACATGCTGGACTGGTTGGGCAAATTTGTATCCTTCTTCCTCACCCTCTATCTTGCCGAAGAACGCGGCCTCAGTGGGGCGGAAATCGCGCTGGTCGTCACACTCAACGGCATCGCCAACGTGCCCTCGCTGTTTTTGGGTGGATTTTTGGCGGATCGCATCGGACGACGGCGCATGATTGTCATCGGCTTCTGGCTAATCGCACTGGCCCTCGGATTTTTGGGGATGGCACGCGACATGGTGCAAATCGCGGCGGCCTCGCTGTTTTTGGGCATGGTGAATGGTCTGCCCCGTCCATCCCTGAATGCCATGATTGCCGATGTCGTCGCGCCGGAAGACCGCAAACGCGCCTATGCCCTCAATCACTGGGCCATCAACGTTGGGGCTATGGTCGCTCTGCCCATTGCGGGTCAACTCGCCAATACCAGCTACGTCCTGCTGTTTGTCGGGGATGCCCTGACCTCGTTTGCGGCGGGATTGCTCGTATTAGCCCTCATTCCGGCCACTGTGGTCGTCCACCAAGCAGCCCAATCGCCTTCGGACAAACGACCCGTAGCCCGTTTGGAGGTCTTCCGTGATACAAAAGCACTGGGGCTGGTGTTTTTAGTCTTTCTGTATGGCTGTGTCTATCACCAAACCCGTTTAGCGCTGCCGCTGGATATGCGCAGCAACGGCATTTCGCGGGCGGAATTTGGCCTGCTGATTGGGCTAAATGGTTTCCTGATCGTCGCGCTGCAAATGCCCTTTACGCGGCTCACCCAGAAACTCTACACGCCCCACGTCTTGGCAGCTGGATCGGTGCTGCTGGGGATGGCCTATGGTATCTGCGCCTATCTCACCACCCTGCCCTTCTACATTCTCAGCATCACCCTGCTCTCGATTGGCGAAGTCCTGTTTTTTGCCAATGCCGTCGCGTTGATGGCCGACCTCGCGCCAATTGCCAAGCGTGGGCAATATCAGAGCCTGTTTATGGTGGCGTGGGGGCCGCTGGCGTGGATTGGCAGTTCGCTCGGCGGCATCGTGCTCGACGAATATGGGCGGGTCGCGCTGTGGATGGGCTGCTTAATATTGGGAGGAATCATTGCGTTCGGTTGGTGTTTGCTGGGTGAACGGCTGCGTGGTCGTGCCCCTGCTCCGGCGCTGGTCGAAAACCCGGCTTAATTTGCTCTGTTACGAAGTTAAAAATTGGGCAAATCTGAGACTTGCCCCTACGGTGGAACACGGCCTCGTAGAGGCGTGGTCTATGACCCGCCCTACCTTCAATGCCCAACCTTGCAACCGAGCAGCTTAATTTGCCCATCATCACTTGGGGAGGGGATGAATACCCTTCCCCCCACCCCGAAGATTTATCCAACCAACTGCGCTCCCTATCACACAAATTAACAGGTTATGTTCCCTAAATCTGTAAATTTTTAAACTTTTGAGCTAATGCTCGAAATTATCTTTTGGTATTTTGGATAATCGTACTATAATTAAGCATATATCCGCTTACTTAAACTAGGGAGCTTTTCATGCGACGCAAGTGGCTGTTCGGGTGTATCGTTTTAATATTGGCGTTGGTTTCATTAGCAGGCTGCAAGGATGATGACGGCGACAAAGACGATTCTTCGGATTCTAAAGAGCTAACCAACGTTCGCTTACAGATGTCGTGGACGCACAGCAATGAATACGCGCCCATGTATATCGCCGATGACAAAGGCTATTATGCAGATGAGGGCATCAAACTTGAGCTAAATTCCTTGCTCGATGCCGAAGGCAATGCGTCTAACCCGATTGATGAGGTCATGGCGGGTCGGGCGCAATTTGGGGTGATTGACGCCGGGGCCATCATGATTGCACGCAGCGAAGGTAAACCGCTGGTGGCGGTCATGGCAATTTATCAACGTCACCCACTGGCACTGGTCTCCCTAAAAGACAAAAATATCATCAACCCACAGGATTTGGTCGGCAAAACCGTTCACATTACCCCGCAAACCCGTGCTATCTTTGATGCACTGTTGGCCTCACAAAACATTGACCCAGCCGAAGTAACCGTCGTAGATCGTACCGACTATACCCTTGCTCCCCTGACCAGCGGCGACGCCGACGTGCTGGATGCGTGGGTGACGAATGAAGTTGTGACCATGACCCAGCAGGGTCTTGAATACAACGCGATTTTCGCCTATGAATATGGCGTAGACATGTATCCCAACGTGGTCTTTACCACCGAGGAATATATTGAAAGCAACGCTCGGATTGTACAGGGCTTTGTGAGCGCGACGGTTAAGGGTATCAATGATACATTGGCCGAACGCGAAAAAGCCGCCCAGTTGACCGTTGCCCGCGACGCCTCCCTCAATTACGACGTAGAATTGCTGGCGATTGGACAGGGTGTGCCCTTGTTAGTGCCCGCCGGCAGCAAAGCCGGGATGATGACCGCCGAAAACTGGGACATCGCGCATTCCATTCTGGTTGATGAAGGGGTGCTGCCAGAAGGGACGGATCAGAATCAGGCGTATAACCTGACCTTCTTGAATGAGATTTATGGCGAATAGCCCTACCACCCGCTATCAAAGTAGCCTCTGAAGCCCCTCTCCATGCAATGGGGAGGGGGTGGGGATG
>JAIOHL010000209.1 GCA_019913005.1 Anaerolineae bacterium
CCCACCCGGTCACGATTTCCGCCATTGGTTGGGCAAACAGGCCGCCGAGTTCATACCCTTTTTGTTGACTGCGCCGCAGCCGTGCCCAAAACGCATAATCCGTCTGGGTGCGATCCACATTGACCCGCGCTTTTCCCCCTCGCCATGTGATGGGGTTAGGAGATGGGGACACTGCCCGCCCAATCATCTCCTGAATCTGCCGAATTTTTCGCCGCACGCTTGCCCGTTGTTTCGCCATCGCGTTTGCTCCCGTTGATGTGACGCCCTTCGCTCGCCCCCATCATAGGCCACACAACGGGCCGATAACGGACAGGTCTATTCTTCGTCTGGATTCGCCGCATAGACCCCAGCAGCCGCGCTTAGGATGGAAGGATTGAGCAAGGGGTGGTCGCTCAACACCGTCTGCTCACCCGTCCCAAAATCAACACGCACGAGGGTATTCGGGTCAGTCTCCTCATCTGGGCCGTCCGTTGAGACAAGGAGCGTTCCCCCAAAACCACTCGCCGTCAGCAACACGGCATTCGCATCGGGAATCCAGACGGGTACATCCACTACGCCGTTTAGTTCCGTGATTTCAATCTCAACGGGTTCGGTAAAGCTCAAATCACTCAGCAGCAGGCTGGCATAATTTGACCCATCATTGTTGACCACCTCAAACGTGTATTCGACCCATGCGACCCGACTGTTATCTGGTGCAAGGGCTATCCCGCTCACTAGCCGAGTGGAGACATCGTGCACGATACTATCCGCTCCCTCCGCCATGTCATAGAGGTGGATCGCCGCCCCTGTCTGGTCTTCGGTAATGACCGGATCATAGGCCACATACGCCAAGCGCTCATTGTCCAAAAACTCCGGCACAACATCCACCGTCTCCGAAGCGATCGGGGTAATCGCCCCGGTGGCAACCTCGCGGATACGGAGTTGGCACAGATCCACAAACGTGAACTCTTCTTGCCCACTGATCGCACTCACCAAAATCCGTCCGTCGGCATTGGTGTCCACCCATGCGGTATAGGCCAGATGCGTCCCCGCCGGATTCCACACAAACGTCGTGACGGCTTCGGTAGTGGGGTCATGCAGTGGGACCAATTCGCCAGTGGTCGTATCCAGCAAATAGGCCACAAAGCGCAGTTGGGTCGGTAGCTCTGGGGTCTCACCGAGGGTATCGAATTGCACAAAGGTAAACTCGGCGGGAAACTCCACCAGCGCGATTGCCAGATAGCGCCCATCCGGTGAAAACACAAGCTGTGTCCCAAACGCCAACCCTTGTTCATCCGACAGCGGAAAACTGGCAACGTCGGTACTACTGCCGTCTTGGGCGAGTTTAATGGTCATCCCGACTCCCTCTTCGGTCACGACAAAGGCAATTGCGTCCTCTATTGGGTGGGCATCAAAGGCCGTCACAAATCCGCCACTCAATTCAGCGTCATAATAGGCTACCGTGCCGCCACCCGTCAGTTCCATCGTGACCAACAAATCCGTCCCCCTGTTGGCAAATCCACTATCTATAAAGGTTGGATTGGCCTCCAAGAACACCACTTGGTGATCATCGCCGGGCAGGATGGCGACACCGGGCACAGCCGTCAGGTCAATACACCCCCCAGCGGTCAAAGCAAAACTGGCGAGTACCGTCGTTAGCAAAAGTCGTTTTTTCGAAAGCATATGGGGTCTCCTCTCCAAAAAAATCCGATCCGTGCCATCCCCCTTTTCGACAGGTCGTCATTTCAGTGGGCAGGCACAATAATGATTTCATAATACGCCGTTAGTGCCTAGAATAAAACTACCCGATGGCAGACGCCACGGGGCTATCAACCAACTTAGAGATTTACTCCGGGCAGGCCGCTATCGCCGAGATAAACACGATGGGGGCACTCATGGATGGAGCAGGGCCACACACCGTCCCACCACCTTCACTTGGGGGCCGAGGGTCGGTCGCACAGACTTGCGTTGGGTTAAACTGCACCGAGATCGTCTCCGAGCCTTCGACATGCGTCAGGGTATACGTTCCGGTGAAATCTATGTGCGTGCCATCGCCGGGGCGAATCGTTTGGGTATACGAGCCACTGCCTTCATCCGTCGGCGACAACTCGATCTCATACGCGAGCGATTGAAACGAGTCGTAGATCGAGATAGGTTTGGTAAAATCACAGACAATGGTATCCGTATCTTCATTGCCAATATAGGCCCGCCACGCCGACAGTTCCCAATCTTGGAAGGGGAACGTATAACGCCCCAGCCGCACCCGGCCCCGCATTTGGTCGAGGGCTTGGATCAGGGGCGAACTTGCGCCCGCCGGGATAGATAAAACCGTCGTACCCCCGACAATGAAAAATGTATCCCCATTGAGGCCGACCAAGTCATCCATTTCCAACAACACAAGCACTGCATATTCTTCATCGGTCGGGGTGGCGGTTTCAGGAATTTCTTCATGTTGGGGACGGCCCTCGACTTTGGTGACCACCGTGCCGCCCGAATTTGTCCATCCGGCAAAGCTGGTATTGCTGTCGGTGGTTGCCCCTTCCGTAAGCCCAACACGATCCACACCCGCCACGAGATTGACCATGATGCGTCCCCCATTAATCGGGCCGTTTTTGGGGATGTTCAACGTTCCCCCAAACGACTTGGCGGCAAAATAGGAGGCACATAGCGTTCGCACGTCACCGGATGGCAGGGAGTTGGTCGAAAAACTAAGGGTAACGGTCAGATCCGCCGATGCCCCCCACTCCGCTTGACTGCGGGTTCGGGTGAATGGCGCGGGAGAAGCCGAAATTTCCGCTTGGAAGCCTGCCATCAGCAATCCCAACAGATACCCGGCTGGCATGATCTCCTTGAGATGGGGGGCGTGTCCCACAATCGTCGGTACTTGTGACCCCAAGGCCACGCTGACATTTTTCAGGGCGTTGGCAAAACCACGTGGATTTTCACGCAGTTCACTCAACGCAAACGCTGTCCATGTGTCCATCAACGCCTCATCCGAGTTTTCGCCTGCCATACAGGGGGTGGACAAATTGCCCTGCGCGGGATGAGCAGCATCCACATCGGGGGATAATCTGAAAGCCGCATCGTCACCGGGCCGAGCCGATGTAGACTGATTAGCGACCTCATACACCCCAGCGCGGATGACCGACCACCCCAACAACAGCAGCAAGGCTGGGTCAACCGTCACTTGATCGGGCGCCGTGGTTTCATCTACGGGGGATAGGCCACCGCGTGTCATGCGCTCGATGGCAAACAGGGCCAATAATTGCACACGGGGGTCGGGGCTGGTGGCCGATTCGCGGATGTCTTGCAGCAGCAGCGCCCCATAATCGTGGGTCGTGTCTTCGAGGGCCAACGCGATGGTGCTGCCAAAATCGGCTAACGAGTTGCCAATATCCGGCCTTGCGGCGCTGGTGTACCACACTTCCCAATACTGTGGGCCAATCGGGTCGCTATTTTCGACACCCCATGAGGTACCATCCGGCGCAATGACCGGAATATCCAGTGCGTCATATAGCCCCAACCACGCCGAAACATTATCGGGCGTATTGTCCATCGCATCGGCAAAGGCGACGGCTTGTTCTTGGGGTGTACCCGCTGGTAGGGGC
>JAIOHL010000210.1 GCA_019913005.1 Anaerolineae bacterium
CAACCCCAAAGACTTCGTGCGCTTTCGCTACTACATGCAGGCCGTGAACGCGCGTCCAGAGCCGCCTACGCTGGCCTATGTCGAAGATGGTTGGCAACGGTATCTGGAATGGTTTGCCGCGCCGCACGCATGGACAGCGCAATACTGGCGTGAACGGGGGTGGCCCAAAGGGGTCAGCCGTGACCAATTACTGAATGCCCATGACCGGATGGCCTATAACCCTTCGTTGATGGAGGTGGCAGAGTGACCGACCTAAAACCCTGCGAATTTTGCGGCAAGCTGATCTTCCCGAATCCGCCCCACCGCAAATTTTGCTCAAAAATATGCAAAGAGCGGCACCATTACTACAAAAATTGGGAATACACGCTGGAAAAGCAGCGCCGTCAGTATCGCAATCGTCAGGCACGGAAAAAGGCACAGATGGCAATGAGGGAGAGTGTGTGATGAGATACCTCTACCTCGGTGACAAACTCACCGACCCGAAGCTAAAAGGCCGTCCCTGTGACCCGGTGCTTCGCCACGACGGTAAATGTATCACCAGCAAATTGGCAACCATGCTGGTGAGATTCGATAACGGAGAGGTCGCCTGCGTGCTACGAAAACAATTGAGTCTGAGGGATAAAGGAATGCAATATCAATCATTGATCGTCCAGTACCCAAATTTTCCAAAAGAAGTGGATCGGACTGTGACCCATGCCAAGATCACAATTAAGGACGGCGTGGTCGTGACCACTTTTGGCAAACTCAACAAGGATGGACATTACCACCCCAATCGGAAACTTGTTAAGGCGGTGAGTACGCCAGTCGCCGGGCCTCTCCTTCACGACGGCGCGGGGTGGAATTGGGAGCAGGTGAAGATGTTCGTAGAAGCCGCCGAGATTGCGAACTGGCAACGCACGGGGGTGTAAGCGATGACCAACCAAGTGCAACTGAAATGCCCAATCTGTGGCGGCGATATGACAACAGAGTATGCCGTAGGGCTAAGTTTTGATATTGATGATGAACACGGCGTTCACTCTACGGAGTGGTTTGCGATTATGTGGGAGTGTCCCAAAGGATGCTCTTACGCGGAGGATTGGTGGTTTGATGAGGATCACCGCGATTTTAACGAGACTGCCGTCCGCAACAATCAGGTGTACTGGTATAACCCACACACCGAGGAGGAAATCAAGAAAGACGACGAGCATCTAATTAAGGTAATGGGATAGAGATAGCCCGCACGGGCGGAGAGGTATCACAAATGGACGATTACGATGAACTTGACATCCTAGTTGACGAGGATTTTGATTGTGGGTGGACGCACGTAGAGGGTCAACTCTGCGACGATGCGGGTAGCGAATCCTGTTCGTTTTTCTGCCCATACTATCAGGCGATGATGAAATCGCTACAAGATCACCCGAATTTACCGCCGACATGGGCGCAAGTGGATCAACCCGAATATTGGACAGGTGGAGAGGACGGCGACGATGAATAAGTGTCCTGTTTGCGGGGCAGCGTTGAAGGCCATGCCGTTAGGTTGACGTGGGGCGTGTGACGCGGACAAGCCACAAGTTCGGTACCACTGCAATGACTGTGACTTCACTTGGGATAAGGCAGATTTGGAGGAGCATTGGGGTACGTTCCATCAAGGGTTCTATACGGAGGTGGACGGCAAGGTTATCCATGTCCTCGGCGAAGCGGGGATGTCAGAGGAAACACTGGATGCCGTCAAGGAGATGGCACGGGCGGCGATGCGGATGCTTGAGAAAAAGGCCACCGAGTTGGATGATGATGAGTGATGCTTGGCAAGTATCAACGGTTTGAGTTGAATAAGCTGATAGCCGTGATGGTCGAGTGTGACAACGTGCGGGTGGAGTTTTACGCATTTGACTATCGCCCCTACACGCGGGAGGCCGGGACGGGTCACTCCATCGCCTTTCAAGCCTTCGAGTGTTATGAGGAGGGGGATTATAAGTTTGGGTATCGGGTTCATATTGCGAATGTGAAAAGCGAGTCGGGTATCCAAGAGAAGGTTAAAGAACTGACAGGTTATTTGATAGAACGCGGCGTTGGTCGGGATAAAATCAAGGCACAACGCATTCGTGGGCAGTATTTGTGAAAAACATAAGGAGGGATTCATGCCGCCAGATTACCCATTAAAGAGTTCCCCAATGCGCCGTACTCGAAAGAAGATTCATATGTGGGGGTATCTGCGATGGTCAGTTGGCCCGATGGATTACGACCCCGCTTATATCATCCGGTTTAAGTACATCGCCATTTCGCGGGTATGGTTGCCCGTGTGGAATTGATACCTAGAACCCTTGTGCGGATTGGACACCCGCGTTATAGTCGAATTCTCCATAGGTTGTTTACATAACAACGGTCTCAGTGGAAGGAATGGCCTATGGAAACCAGCCCAGACGGTGTGAGGTCGAGGCACACTCCGTAGATGCTACGGAGGGGCGGGCGTTCAAATCGCCCTCTGGGGACAAGTTTTAGCGCCGATAAAGGCCAAAAAACTTTCATTTTTTCGCAAAAGAGCGGGTAGGCTTCATACCTACGAGGTTGCGGGGGCTGGTAATCCGCATGGCCTTATGGTTGGAAATGTAACGGTTTCCAACTTCTACAAGCTATTAGCTCAACCAGTCGAACTATCCAGCGAAAAACCAAAAGCGCTCTCGGTTTACCGAGGGCGTTTTTGGTTACCCCCTAAAAATTGGGGGGTATTGGGGCTAGAATTGGGTTGCTAGGCGGGTTTGATGTCCACTCGAATAATCGCGTGATTTTTCCAAAATTTGGTATAATAAGAACATCTGGTTATTAGTTTCGAGTTATCGAGACTATCCAAACCCCCTCAGCTAAATTCCCCCTCAGATTGCCCGGTGTGGCTACTGGACAATCAAACTGGATAGATCGGGCACGGCGGCGTAACAGCCGTCTTTTGCTTTTTTAGAAACTTGATATATCATTAGTAGTAGCAGTTGAATATCGAAACCAATAACCCGACCAGTGGTGCGGAATTTTTTGATTCCCCCGCTTGGCGGGTTTTTTGTTTGTGGCCCCAATTGATGGGGCAAGGCGGAATGGGTGTTTGGGCCACCCACCCTGCCATAACTGATTATACGCCCCTCGGTTGGGGAAAAGAAGTGACGACACTCGTGAACGAATTACTGATACCCCTCATCCTTTCATTGACGGCGGCTGGAACGACAGTGGCAGCGACATGGAAGATTTTGGCGTCGGTGATTGGAA
>JAIOHL010000211.1 GCA_019913005.1 Anaerolineae bacterium
AATGGGGGGAAAATCAACCTCACCCCCAACCCCTCTCCCACGTGAGAGGGGCTTCAATACACCGTTTGCCACTCCCCCTCGCCAAATGGAGAGGGGCCGGGGGGTGAGGTCAACACGTCTGAAAATCCCTTACTGATGCCCTTTCCGAAAAACTGTTGGAGTGTGAACTAAACATAGGAAGGGGCGTACCCCCTGTATTGAAGCCCTGCCCTTTGTTAGGGGAAGGGTTTGGGATGGGGTTGGTCTTTAGCCGAATTCCGTATCGAGGCTCTTGCATGATTGGCCCATTGCGTGTTTAGCAAATATGTCATACAATGACGCCGGCCTGTACAGGGTGGAGTGCCAAAAAGCCAAGTAGCATAGGTTACTGTAGTACCTCTTTGCGCAACTACATTTCGGCGGTAGAATTTTTTGCGACTATTGATGTGAATAATTTATCGGGTGGAATACGGATGCAGTGTTTACAGCGAAATTGGGCCAATACCAAAACTTATACCCTATTCGGGTGATCCCTAGATTATCAGAACAAGGGGTTTAAACCCCTTGTTGGGATATCCGGCTATTCTTCAGTCGAATTCCGTGTTATCCCAAACCATACTCCACTGGCAAATAGGGTTTTGGGGGGATTACCTTCACAACCAAGCCAACTAACCTGATCATCGCTGCCAGCACGCGGCGCGGTCAGATACTAACCCTGCTCCAAAAACAACTTTGTCGCACTCCGGCAGGGGTAATTAGAGATTTTTCTGAGGGAAGCATGACAACGGTTATGACAGCCTTAACACCCGCGCAGCTCGAGGTTTTGCAGAGGTGCAGCAGAGATTCCCAAGCCTATAATGAACTTCTGGCGTTATTTGAATCGGCGGTCACCTCCCCTGATCCGTTACTCACCAGCCATGCCGCGCTTCTCCCCAATGTACTCCCCGACCCGTTTTTTCTCTACGATGTGCTCGGCAACCACATCGTCTATCATAATCGTCCGTTTGAAACCTTGATGGGCGGGCCAGAGCAAATCGCCCTCGGTGATGCCACCTCGATTTTCAGCCTGATCCATCCCGACGACGTGCCCCGCGTGCGCTTTTTGTTGAATGATCTTCAGCAAGCCGCTGACGGCACGGTGTTTTCTTTCACCACGCGCATTCGGGTCGAAAAAGGCTTCCGTGAATTGTTATGCCGCAGTATGGTTATTTCGCGGACGGCACAGGGGGATGTCCAGCTAATCGCCGGGTATATTGAAGAACGGGCCGATCTGCACGACATGATCCGCATTAGCCACGAAAACCAGATACGGTTCCTACGTCTGGCCGAAAGCCTACCGGACACAGTGTTTATTTTTGATGCACGCACGCGGCGGGTGCTGTATGAAAATCGCCCCTTCTTTTTGGGCTACACCATTGAAGAAATCGTCAACCGCGAACTTGTGGGCCAGATGACCCACGCCGAAGACCGCCCACACCTGCGCGACTATTGGCAAGCCATCTATGCCGCCGAGCTACACCCCGCCGACCTGCCGCCCAGTTTTGAGATTGAGTTTCAGTTCCTGAGCAAAAGTGGCACATGGGAATGGGTGAATCAGCGGGCCAGCATGATTACCGCCAATCCGCAGGGCACGCCGGAACAATTGCTCATCACGCTTTCGGTCATTACCGAGCGCAAACATACCGAACAAGCCCTGATTGCCAGTGAACTGCAATATCGGGAACTGCTCAATATCATCCCCTTAGGCATCAGCATTGCCGATGCCAAAACACTTGAACTGTTGATTTGGAACCCTGCCTTTGACACCCTCTTGGCGCAAAATCCGTCGGCGGGCTATTCGTATGAAGAGTGGCAAAAAACCGTTACCCCCGAACAGCAGGCGATAGCGGCGGCACGGGTGGCAGCCTTGCGCAGTGGCGAACCCGTTCCACCCCACGAATATGAAATGACCTATCCCAATGGGGAAGTGCATCATATTTATGCCCAGCCCATTTGCATTCAATTTGAGCAGCGCCCCGCCATCATGACCATTACCCAAGATGTCACCCCGCAGAAAAGCATGGAGGCCGCCCTACGCGAAAGTGAACAGCGCTACCGCCTTTTGTCGGAAATCACGATGGACTATGCCTTTCAACTCCAAGTCCATCCCGATGGCCGACCCGAAACGGTCTGGTTGGCGGGCCGTTTTGAAGAGATCACAGGCTTTACCGCCCACGAATCACTGGTGCGGGGAGGGTGGATGGCCTTAGCCCACCCCGACGATTTACCGCGACTCCAAGACCAGATGCGCCGCTTGATGACCGCCCCCACCACCGTATCTATCGAATACCGGGTGATGTCCAAAAATGGGGGTATCCGCCATATTTGGGGCAATGCCATTTCCATTGCCGACCCTACCACCGGACGGGTCACACAGATTTTTGGCATCGGCCAAGACATCACCGAGCGCACCCAGATGCAAAATGCGCTGGTCGAGCGCGAACGTTTTATCCACAAGATCACCGACACCATGCCCGTCATGATTATGGTGCAGGACATCCAAAACGGCCATAATGTCTGGGTCAATCAATATGCCAGCGATTATGTGGATCAGCCGAACGAACTCAATAGCCCGCGCCTGATGCACCTTGACCCCAGCAATTTCCACCCCGACGATGTAGCGCGTGTCAATGAATTTTTGGAGAGTCTGCGTGACGGCGAAGATGGTCGGGTGTATGAACTCGAAGTACGATTGCGGCGTTATGATGGCGTCTATCGCTGGTTTAACAATCGGGCCGTCGTTTTTGAGCGGGATGCGACTGGGGCGGTCAAGTCACTAATTAACGTGCTGCTTGACATCAATGACCAAAAAGAGGCCCAACAGACCCTGCTGGAAAAACAGCGCCTTGAGGTCGAATATCGCAAAGAGCACGAACTGAATCAGCTAAAAAACAAGATGATGCAGCGCATTTCCCACGAATTCCGCACCCCGCTGGCGGTCATCATGTCCAGCAGCTATGTGTTGCAGCGCCCCGACACCAATATCAGTGAAGAACGCCGCCGCCGCCATTTTAACGCCATCCAAGCCCAGATCACCCGTGTCGTGACGATGTTGGAGGACATCCAATTTATCATCTACGACGAATCGCAGATGCACCAACTCACCCTAATCCCGACCTACTTGCAGCCCATCCTTGAGCAGGTGATTGAAAAAGCACAGGCCGCCCATTCTGACCCACGTGAGGTTCAACTGCACCTCAGCCCGACGGCCCAACGGTTGGTGCGGGTGGATGAGCACCTGTTGAAGATGATTATGAACAACCTGATCTCCAACGCCCTCAAATTCTCGGGCGATCATACCCCGGTCATGGTCGAAGGGTTTGTGGATGGTGATTGGCTGGAACTGCGCGTGCGCGACGCAGGCATTGGCGTCCCCAACGAAGACATCCCCCATATTTTTGAGCCGTTCTACCGCGCCAACAATTTCGATGAAAAACCCGGCCTCGGTCTTGGCTTGACCATTGTCAAAAATGCCATCGAGTTATACGGGGGCAGCATCACGGTTGAAAATTTGGCGGGCGGGGGCAGCGTATTCACCGTCCGCCTCCCGCAGCATCGCCTCAATGGGGAAAACTGACCTCACCCCAACCCCTCGCCGCTTGACCTTACGAGTGACATTATAGTGTTTTGTGTTATAGTAGTTATAATTGTTATTGAGTTTGTGGGAGCATCACCTCTATGTGGATGAATGACCGCAACAAATCAGTAGTCGTGTTGATAACCCTACTGGTGGGGTGGGCAACCATTTCACCAACCTATGCTTTTGAATCCTCCCCCCATCGCATGACCCAAACGCGAGAGAGTACCATGTGTCTCGATATTGAGGAGCGTGGCATATCCGAAATTGAAAACGCACCTATAACCTATCAACTTCGCATTGATGTCGCCAGCCAACTCTATTATTGCCCTGTAGATTGGTCGCATGTCAGCTTTGATGTCATAACCGAGGAGGGTACAGCCGAAGCCGACACGGATTACCTGCCGGTCCATTTGACCCATGTCTATCTGGCTCGTAATCAGTTCCCCTATTCCGTACCCGTCACCATCCTTGCCGATGCTGAGGTTGAGACTGACGAGATTTTTACCTTGCGCCTCATTAACGTCGTGTTATATGACGCCGAGGGAACGGCCTATGACCATTTGTGGTATTCCGGTAACTTCAAGATCCTCGATTTTCGCCTGCTGCCCATTATGATTTTCCCAGAGCCGATTGGGAGTCCAATGCCCGCCGCGCTGACGTCTGAAGATGGGACAAGCGCAACCTTCGAGATATGGCTTGGTTTTGCCCCAACTTCTGACGTGACCCTGACACTGGACTATCATTATTTTACGACGCCAAACAATGGGCCTACCCACATCGTTGCAACGGTATCGCCAACTCAATTGATCTTTACGCCCCAAAACTATCAAACGCGGCAGATCATTACCATTACAGGTCGGGACGACGCGGGGCTACCATTGAACGAGACCTATACCTACTATCGAATTCTGGTGGCTGCCACCAGCAACGATACGACATTTAACGGGGTTGCTGCCGTCATTTTTGGTGTCAATTCCGACAACGATACCACCACATCCCCCAGTATCATTACATCGCCGCCAATCGAATCCTTGCCAAGTCTTGTGCCAGAACGGATTTTGTATCTCTCAGGCGGTGTTCCCGTGCTCGTCTACGATGCGCCAAATGGTAAACCCATTGTGATAAATGGTGAGACGTTGGTTTTGCCCCACGATGCCGATAGCAGCGGCTCCGACAGTTATATCATCGTGGATGCGGAGATGATCGCGGGCGAATTATGGGTCGGAGTATTTTTGGGCGGCCCACAGCTTGGGTGGATGGTCTATCCCTCGCCGTGAACGAATTTTCCATTTAGAAAGTCTGCCGCATCAAAGTGGGGAGGTTTTTCCCGCAACCCTCCCCAGCAACTTCCTCTACCGCCCAACACCCCCAACCGATACGAGTTCTAGTGAATTTTGATACCACCCGTAACTTTTTTACACTTTTCACGGTATGCGGTTTGGCTGTATCCATATAAAAATATAGAGGAGTTTTTTCAATGACCCGTAAACTCATCAAAGTTTTTGGTCTTTTCGTTTTGGTGGTGATGGTTGCAGGGGGATTTAATCATCGTGCCTCCGAAGCCCAAGACCCCTATGCCGGTCACACTGCCGTCGTGGGCTACGCCGAAATTATTACCGACCCGGCTGGCCCAGAAGCAGGCCGCCTTGTCTATCTCCGCCAAGACCTCGGCAACAAACGCCTAACCAGTGATTTTGTCTATGGCGACCCCCGTCGTATGGCCTTTAATGGCGGTTACCCCGGCATCACCTACGCGGTAGATAGTGGCTTCCAATCCGCTGACGCCAACCTTGCCAATGAAGTCGGCTGGATGCGTGATTCTATTCTCGTGTGGGATGCCGAAAACTGCTCGGATTTGGCCCTCCAAGAAAATGCGGTTGCCCCCGGTTCGACAGGTATCGTGCGGGGTGCCCCAACCTTCTATGCCGATCTCACGCAGGTGGGTTTTGTGCCGCTGCCCTTGTTTGTTTCCTCCCCAACTGTCTTGGGTGTGACCTATACCTTCATCTGGATTGACGGCGCGGGCAACCCCACCGACATTGACAGCAATGGCAAAGCCGACGCCGCCCTGCGCGAAATTTATTATAACGATGCCTATAATTGGGCTGATAATGGCGTGTTGGGGGCGCGTGGCAGCGGCTACATTGACTTCCCCAGCGTGGCGATTCATGAAGTCGGGCACGGCTTCAGCCAAGCCCATTTTGGCAACATCGGCACAAAAGATGGCTTTTTGGTCGCCAACCCCGATGCCGTCATGAACGCGATTTACGGTGGTATCCGTTGGCAGTTGACGGGTACGGACAGCGGCGGTCATTGCAGCAATTGGGCCAATTGGCCGCACCAATAATTCAAAAATTTGCCTCCTGTCAGGGTGAAAAAAAGCCTCCATTTCCGGGGGCTTTTTTGGTGCGGAATGCGAGTCATACGGATTCCGCTGAACGATGGCCGTATTGTCCCAATTTATGCGGCTTAACGATCCAATAGGGGTATTTTCGTAGGGGATGGTTCTGTGCCATCCCAAAAGGCGGGCGCACACGGAGTACGCCCCTACATTTGACCTCACCCCAACCCCTCTCCCTTGTGAGAGAGGCTTCAATACGGCATTCTGGCTCCCCCTCGCCAGATGGAGAAGGGGGCCGGGGGGTGAGGTTGGACTATTGCGACATACCACCCATGCCGTCACCCATCATCTGCATGGCGTCCATAATCGGCACGGCCAGTTGCATTTCAAGGCCGGATTCAAACGTCAGCGTCAACACCAGCGCCTCACCGACGACCAAATCTTCTGGCACGCCGATCATCATCACGTGTAGGCCGCCGGGGGCAAGCGCTACTGTATGCGTTTCGCCCGCCGGGATGTCAATACCGCCCTCCACCGGACGCATGACCATCACTTCGCCATCCATCTTCATTTCATGGATTTCAGTGGCCGTTGCAGCGTCGGTGTAGGCGGAAATCAGGCGGTCAGGGTCGTCGCCGCGATTGTCCAGCGTCAAATAGGCCGCGCTCGTCACGCCTTCACCACCCACGACGGCCCGTGCCCATGCGCCATAAACCACAATCGGGGACTCGGCAGGCGGTTCTTCCAACACAATCGCCGCGACCACTACATCCATTGTCATGTCGGCTCCCATGTCGTCCGCATAGGCAAAAGTTAGGGTAATCGGGAAAGCGTCACCCGCTTCAATCGTCTCGTGGACGCCGATGAACATGACATGATAACCGCCGGGTTCAAGCGACACACTTTCGCCAGTGGGGATTTCGATGCCGCCCTCCACCGGACGCATCTGCATCACATTATCCACCATCGTGACTTCGTGGATTTCAACAACCTCCGACACTTCTGCCGCCGCCCCAACCAACGTCAGGGGTGCTTCGCCGGGGTTCTCAATCTGCATATAGGCCGCGCTGGTGACCATCGCATCCATACCCATATCGGCGTCGTCCGCTTCTTCAGTCGCCATCGGGTCGCCTTCAGCCTCACCTTCGCCCATGTCCATCACCATCGCCGGACGTGCCCATATGCTGTGAACATACACGGCGGGTTTGGTCATCTCATCTTGGGCAGCCGCGTGGGGTAGGCCGACACCGAGCATGACAGCACCAATAACCAATAGTGGAATCAAACGTTTCATAGAGTACCTCTTTTAGTTGTGTGTGATTGAAATCGTACACAGATGCTTCACATAACGCAGAATACCGCCTCTCGCCCCTGACTCCCCCTCGCTGCTTGCGGTTCAAGCGCCGACACTTTTGGGCAAGGAAGGAAAAACCAACCTCACCCCAAACCCCTCTCCCTTGTGAGAGGGGCTTCAATATGGCAGATTCGACTCCCCCTCGCCTATTGGAGAGGGGGCCGGGGGGTGAGGTGTCTGCCCTTATTCATGCCCATAATCCCCACGATGCAACCCCCGCAGATGCTCAATGGCTTCCCCAAAGGTCAGGACGGTTCCCCCAAACCCTTTCTGAAAACGCTCGGCGTCATTCATATTGGCAAAAGCCAGCACCCCCGGCGCACAACACAGCGAAATATCGGGTTCCGACAGATAGACGGCCTGCTGCGCGTTAATCATGTGCCCATACAAAAAGTCACGGGTCAGGGCGGTGCTGAAACTCTTGACCTGATGCACCAAGAGTAGCCCGCAGTGTGGACAGCAGGTTTGCACTGGGTCGTCATCGGTGGGCTGCACGATAAAGGCCGTGCGACTGCCGACGTGCATCCCACACAGGGCACACATCGGTGTCACGCTTGGGGGCAGGGGGGGTACGGCATCCGTCGAACGTAGGCGGACGCCACCATGCACTTTTTCCACCAGACCCGCTTCGGCAAGGGTGTTGAGATCACGATGGATGGTCATAATGGAGACCTCCAAGCGTTTACCAAGCTCTTCCACACTCAGCATATGTTCTTGTTTAAGCCATTCGAGGATGGATTCGTGGCGCATGGATGGCAGGGATGTCATGGGCAACAGCGGCTCTCTTTGTGAATTTCTGTGAACTTTCACAATACATAACATTGGTAGTATATCCTGCCAAGTGACAAATGTCATGTCTCGCATGTGGCATCTATTGCGGATACCCCACAACCCTCAAGCAAAGGCGATCAAGCAGCAAGCAATCACCCGATTTCCGTCGGTTGTTGCCATGCTACAATGAAACCGTTAATGAACATAAGTGGAGGGAATCTGATGAGCCGTCGTTTTCTACGCCCATTCATGGTCGTCTTACTCGTCGTCTGTCTCGTACAGATGAATCCTCGTTCTAACCCTGCCCAAGCCCAAACGGACTCGACGGGGTGGCGTGTTGTCCTGTATGACCCGGCCCTGCAAGAAATCTGGACAGTCACCCCGGACGGCATCGAGAGTTTTATCACCTCGATTCCATTTCAATACTTTAGAATCATTGCCGGATCAAACAGCGACCAACCGCAGAATTATGTGGTCATCAATGGCGATTTTGTGGCAGGCTATTACCCCGCAGGTGAAAGTGGCCCCAGTGAAATCGTCGTGGGGAACATCGCCGACGCCGACAACTGCTGTACCTCCATCCCCAATCATTTTTTGGAACAGTATTTGCCAGAGGGGGCGGTCATTCAAGAGGAAGGGATCGCTGGCATCAGCCCGGATGGTCAGGTAGTGGCGGTCTATTATGTCGCCGAGCGTGATACACCCGGTAACATCAATTACACCACCCACAGCGCCATTGGCCTGATAGATGTGGCGTCTGGTGAAATCATCGCCCATTCACTTATCAGCGACAATACGCTCAATGCTGCCCCGCGCTTTTTCCATTGGGATGAAGCTGGACTGCATTTTCAGGTTGAATGTCATCTTTGTACACATGGCATCCAAATTTTTGAAACGCGCATCTTGTCGGCCACTGGTGATACAGTCGGGGTTGATGGTTACGCTGATTGGGCGGCAGTCTTACCCGCCACTGGTGAAGTGTTGGCGGCGAGCCGCAGCGGTGAATATCCAGCCAATGAAGGCGAAGGCCCGGTGCCGATTCCTAACGTCATTCGCTATCGGCCCTCGCTGGCTGCGGATGCGGTGATCGTCTATCACGACGCCGAGCGTTTTTTGCAGATGCCCGACCCCGTTTGGGTCATGGACGGTCAGGCGTTTTTAGTGCGGCGGGGTCAATTTACCACCGTCGTCTATCGGGATGGACAGGTGAAAGACTTAGATACCCTTCCCGACACGATGTTTTTGGTAGGCACACCCGACGGTTGGCTCAGTTATCGCTTTACCGACGGTATGGTGTTGCATCACACCGGGCCAGATGCCCCTGCTGAATTGGGCCAGATTACACCCGACGGCGTGCCCGTCGTGCTGGATGCTACATTACTTGGCATCGGGCAAGAGTTTGTCCCCTTTGCCGAGTCGGAATAAGCACCACCACAAACCGCCTCGCTCCACTCAGTGGCGAGGGCTTCAACACAGGGTTTTCGCCTCCCCTCACCGTTGACGGGGTAGGGGGGTGGGGTCGTTTTTCCGCATTTTCTAGCGGATGATTGCTTCATCCGCTTCTACGCTTTAATGCGGATATATGGCGTAGGGGATGGCCTTGTGCCAGTCCGCATTCTGGTTTGGGCGGGCACGGCGACCCGCCCCTACGAAATCATCCTAGCGGTGCTATTTTGTCAAACTGCATCATTGGACTGCGCCTCGATAGCCGCCGACTGATGACGTCTGGCAAATAAGATGGTAAAGAACCACCCCATCCCAGACCCTTTCCCAAACATAGGGAAGGGCTTCAATGCAGGCTTCTCTCCCCTCCCTAACGCTTGATACGGCTACGAGTGCGCTTCGAACGGCCTATTCATCCAACCGAATACGCACCAGTTGGGCATAAAATGAATTCATATCGCCGACAATCAGATCGCCGTTAGCGAGTACCACCAAACCGTGCAAGCCGTCGGGGGTGGTGCGTGAAAATTCACCGGGGCCAAAGGGGGCGGTCAAATTGGTGCGCTGGCCCTGCCCAAAAGCGCTGAGAATCGTGCCGTCCGCCGCGTAATGATACAGGATGCCGTGATAGCTGTCGGTTGCCCAAAACGAGCCATCCTCCAGCACCACCAGTGCCCCTTCGACGGGCGCACCCCCATCGCCTTCTTCCAGCGCAATCTCGCTCACGACCTGCCCTGTGGTGTCCATGACCACAATCCGCGATTGGGTGACTTTATCTACCGCGAAATACAGGTTGCCATCTGGCCCGATGGTAAAACGATCTTGCCCGGTAGACGACTCTAACACCGCTAAATCGAATTCACGCAGAAACACACCAGTGGCGTCGAAGATCATCACCCGACTGACCCGCCCGGTGTCATAATTGATGACATATAGATTGCCATCTGGCCCAATGCGCAATTGACGCGGCCCCAAACCGTCAAACACCCCGGCTTCACCATTGACCGTGCCTGTCACGGATTGGCCCACCGTTTGCAGCACCGTCCCGTTGGTGTCTAGGTGATGCAGACGGTAATTTTGGGCATCCGCCACCCACAACGACCCATCAGCAGCAATAGCAATGGCAACGATGTTAGCCGCTTGGCCCTCAACCAGTGGGGCGGGCAGAACGCCTTGCACATTGCCGTCCACATCGAACGCCATCACGCCGCCTGTCCCCCCGGCGACATACAGGGTTGTTTCAGTGGCATCCACGACCATATCCGCCACCACGTCCAATTCCGTCCCCGCCGCGTTGGAATTATCTTTGGGCTGAACGACCTGCCACACGATGTTTTCTGCAAATAGACTGGCGGCGTCCGGCGTGGGCACGAATTGAGCGACGGGTGGCCCCGTATACACAATCGTTGCGGCAATGTCCAAGATGGTCGGGTCATGCAGGTCGGCTTCACCAGCGGCATAAATACCAAACTCCACAATCCGCCCGGTTGGACTTTCGATGACCAACAACAGCAGGTCGCCTTGTGTTCCCGTGCCCGCTGCCATCAGGGTCGGTTGCCCATTAATCTCGATGGCCGCGACCTCCCCAAACTGATAGTCATTGCTTGAGCGTGTGACAAAGGTGGTTTGTACCCCCGCGAAATAATCGGCCAGTTCCTGACCTGTATCGCGGTAGAAACTATTCAAATAGCGCGGGCCTAAAATGGTGATCAGGATCGAACCGGGGTTTAGAATCTCGGCGTCGAGTGTCGTGGAGGTGTCCACAATGACCGCGCCGCCGCCACCCCGCACCTCAAAGGGGAACCACCCGCGCGGAAAATCAAACGACAGGTAGCCATCGTCGGTTGTAAAGGAATTCTCCAATGAGCCTTGCGCATTCACCCACGAAGGCATGACCGCGATCACGACCATCAGACACAAAATAAGCTGGCTCCACCGTGACATGGTTAAGTCCTCCCATAGTTAGATTAAGAATCAAGGACACCAAGCCAGTGCTCAAAATTCCCCCGCCGCATCCATACTATTCAATGATACCCATTTACCATTTAATAGGCACATGGGCGCGGAGGGTCAAGCTGAGAGGGTGTCTCCAAAGGCGCACTATTGACCTCACCCCAACCCCTCTCCCATGTGGCGTGCGGCTTCAATACAGGGTTTTCGACTCCCCCTCTCCACTGAGTAGCTTCAGAGGCCAACACTTTTGGGGCAGCCGCGGGAAAAACCAACCTCACCCCAACCCCTCTCCCACGTGAGAGGGGCATCAATCCGCCAGATTCGACTCCCCCTCAGCCAGATGGAGAGGGGCAGGGGGTTCTCAAGGGTAGGTTTTTGTTTTTGACCCACCGACTGAAGTCGGCGGCTATCGAGGCGAAGTCCAATGATGCAATTTAACAAAATAAGCCGGATATGACGCATCGTAGGGGCGTACCCGGTGTGCGCCCGTTTTTTGGGATGGCACAGGGCCATCCCCTACGCAATATGTCCGTGTTTAATCGGAAAAGTGCATCATTGGACTAGGGATATGATTTACTTCCCTAGTCGGTTTCAACCGACTTTGCAGAAGTAGCCGGAGAATTTATTCTCTGGTGTCCTGCGAAAAACCTACCCTTGAGAAGGGGCAGGGGGGTGAGGTTAGACGCTACGCCTTAGCTGGTTCCGAACTTTGCAATAGCGCACCCCCATCCGACAACGGTGTATAATTATCCCTTTGTTGATGCGAGGAGAGAAAAATAGCCTATGCACGCTTCCCCAAAATGGCTGCTTATCGTGATTTTAGCCCTCGGATGGCTGACCCCCACCCACACGCCAACCGCCACCCATGCCCAATTTAGCCCATCGTATACCGAAATGGATTGCCCGGATGACATCCCATTGGAATCCGGGGTGCGCTGTGGGATGCTGGAAGTGCTGGAAAATCGGGCCAATCCCGCAGGGCGCACCATCCAACTGCCCATTTATACCCTGCCGTCGTTTGCCGAGACGCCCGAACCCGATTCGGTGGTCTTTTTGGCGGGTGGCCCCGGTCAAGATGCGTCCATTTTCGCGTACTACACCGATTCCTTCATGCCGTTTCGCTTCAGCCGCGACGTGATTATTTTGGAGCAGCGCGGCACCTTACTGGCAAATCCGGCCTTGATGTGTCCCGAATATGGCGTGACAATTGCGGAAGGCTATCTCAGTGACCTGCCTGTGCAAGAGGCTGTGCAACCCGCCGCCGATGCCCTGTTGCAATGTCGGGCCGATTATCAGGCGCAGGGCATTGACACCAACGCCTATACCACCACCGAAAACGCCGCCGACCTTGAAGATTTGCGCACGACGATGGGCTATGAACAATGGAATCTGTATGGCGCGTCGTATGGCACCAACTTGGCGCTGATTGCCATGCGCGACCACCCCGACGGCCTGCGCTCGGTGATTCTCGAATCGGTGAATCCTACCACCATTAACTTTTTCCCCGATACCCCGGTGAATGTGGCGAATGCGCTGTATGGCTCGTTTGCCATCTGTGCGGCTGATCCCGATTGCGCCGCCGATTACCCCGACCCGGAAGCGGCCTTGTTTGAGGTGGTAGATCGGCTCAACGAGACGCCGTTGGAAATTACCACCCGTGATTTGCCGCAAAATATCTTTCTAAATGGGCGGGCCTATTTGTTTGTGCTGTTCAACACGCTCTATCAGACCTACTATCTGCACGAACTCCCACGCATTATTTATGACAATCTGGACGGCGATTTTGGCGATATCTCAGCTATTGCCCAATCGTATTTGTATAGTTGGGGCGATTTTTCCACCGTCATGCACTATACCATTCAATGTACCGAGCGGCTGGCCTATGACACATTGGATGAATTTGAGGCGGCGTCGGATTCGCTTGACCCGCGTTTGGCCGACATGACCGATATGGACAATTTTGTGACATGGGCGATCTGTCAGGGTATGGACGACCTGTATCTGAACCCCGCCGACAATGAACCCGTTGTGAGCGATGTGCCGACCCTGCTGATTTCCGGCCAATATGACCCCGTGACACCGCCGATTAATGGCGATGTGGCGCTGGAAACCCTCAGTCGGGGACAGCATTTTGTCATCCCCAACGCGGCCCATACGCCCTCGTTTGCCATTCCGTGTGCGCGGCAGATGATGGCGATGTTTGTGGAGGCACCGGAGGCCGAGGTCGTGATGTTGTGTGATTGAGGTGTCCCCACA
>JAIOHL010000212.1 GCA_019913005.1 Anaerolineae bacterium
CATTTGAAAATTAACGAGCATTATGCTCTGGTGCTGGTTGATTTCGTCCTCCACCTGCGCTATAACAGCGGCGTGGAGGATGTAGTGAATGCAAAAATTGAAAAACTGGTTCAATCGAAAAACACAGACCCATCTGGAACAGCGCGAACAAACAGGCAACTTTATTGGTGATTATGAAAATAACCCCACGTTGCGCAAACGCTGGCTGCGGGTGGACATCATCGGCCTCATCATTTTTATTCTCATTATGCTGGTGATCGTCTCCGGCGTATTGGATTACGACCCCGACTCGAAACCAACGACAACGCCCCTACCCCCCACACCGAACCTACTAGGAGAAGTAACGCCGTTGGATGCCATGTCCGATCAATCAATGGCGAGCATTTGGCGGCTGCCAATGGTAAATTCGGCGGGCTAAGGCGGTGCAGGTCGGTGCCATCGGGTCGCATTTGATACAGGGTGGGTGTGCCATCGCCGCCAATTGAGGAAAAAATCACCCACTCGCCGTCTGGTGTCCAGATGGGCCAGCGTTCATCATTCAACCTGCCGCCAATCGAATGAGCCGCACTGCCATCTACCCGCATCACATAAATGTGAAAGCTGCCGGTGCGATCCGACATAAACGCCACCCACTGACCATCGGGTGAAAATTCCGGCGAGGCATCCGCCCCATTTGCGCTGGTCAAGATATAGGTTGGCCCATTTTGCAAGTCGCGTAGGTAAATATCTGCCCCGTAATCAGTACGCTGGGAAGTATAAGCCAAGTATGTGCCATCCGGCGACCATGCTCCCATCGTTGCGCCGCCGCTGGACTCGATCAATGGAGCAATTAACCCGGTCTTCAGGTTCAGCCGATGAATCTGGAAGTCCATCGTCAGGCCGCGTGTGGTATAGGTGATTTGCTGACCGTCGGGTGAAAAGGCTGGGTAAAAATGGTCAAGCCCCACCAGCACAATTTGTTCAACAATCGCGCCGTCCATCCCCACCCGATAGAGGTGTGACCCCGATAGACCTACACTGCCCGCCACGACGAGCGAACGACCATCCGGCGACCACGCATGGCCTGTAATTGCCGTAAATTTCGCTATCCGCTGTGCTTCGCTGCCATCGGGCTGCATTCGATACAGGCCATAGGCCCCGACATCGCCCCCCGCCGCCGTAATCCAATACGCGGTGCTGGGGTCGCGCCGTGCCAACATCAAGACAGTCGTCAACAGCAGCAATAGTCCCCCAAACAAAACTAGGGGTAGTCGTAGGAAACCGATTCGCGTTATCATGGCGCGTATTATGACCCGACTCAAATCCTTTGCCTATTTAAAATCCGCAATCACCCTAGTGTCGGCGGTTTTTATTGCCAGCCTATTGCTGCTGCAATCCTTCCAAATCAGCGGCGATGGTCTCTCGTACTACGCCTATCTGCGTTCGCTGGTTTTTGACCACGACCTCGATTTCACCAATGAATTTACCGACTACAATCCTGCCCACCACGCCACGCCTGACCCCAACCTGAAAACCGAAGTCGGCAAGGTTGGCAATCCCTACGCCGTCGGGCCAGCCATTTTGTGGTCGCCGTTTGTGCTGATAGTCCATCTCGCCGCTGAAATCACCGGGCAGGAGGTGACGGGCTATGAACAGGGTTATGCCGCTGCCATCGCCTTTAGCACGAATGTTTATGCCCTACTCGGCCTGTTGGCCCTGTATGACCTCTTGCGCCGATTTTTTGAGGTTGGCCCAACCCTTGCTGCAATTGCCGCTGTTTTTTGGGGAACGGCTGCCATCAATTACCTCTATTTTGAACCCGCCTATGGACACATTATCAGCGCCGCGTGGGTGATGATTTTTGTGGCAATCTATCAACACTATCGAGACACCCGCACCCGCCGCATATTGATTTATAGTGGCATCGCCGCCGGACTGATGATTTTGACCCGCTGGCAAAGTGCCCTGTTTCTATTGTTCCTCCTATTCGATACCTTAGATCAACTTCACCAACGGCGTAGGGAGGGGTCTGTGCCCCCTCCTCTTCAGAAACCCGACCCTAACACACCCCCTATAAATGAACCCCCGCGCCATATCATCACCTCCCTGCTCTGGATCGGCCTGCTGTGTGCCCTGATTTTTCTGCCCCAACTCATCATCTGGCATCATCTGTATGGGCAATGGTTCACTGTGCCGATGGGCAGCAGCTTTATTCAATGGCAGCCGAAGGTCTGGTGGGAAATTTTGGTCGCCCCGCGCAACGGCCTATTCACATGGACGCCGCTGGTGTTGGTCAGCTTGTTAGGCCTGCCCTTGCTCTATCGCCGTGACCGCCTGTTGACGTTAAGCCTGACAGGAATAATGATTGCCCAATGGCTGCTCAATGGCAGTATTGTAGATTGGTGGGGTGGCGCGGCGTTTGGCGGACGGCGGTTTATTGAATGTTCGGTTATTTTTGCACTCGGCCTCGCCGCCCTTTTGCAGCAACGGCGCTCACGAAAAATCGTATATATGGGTGTGATACTTGGAATTGGTTGGAATATCACGCTCTGGACACAATATGCCATTGGGTCGCAGGCCATCCAAAAAATGAGTAACCTACTTGATATTTACGCAGGTCAATTCACCGACGGCCTGCCCAATCTGCCGCGCCTGTTGGGTCGCAGCACATGGTTGGATTGGTTCATTCGTTCCGGTCTCGCCGACGCCCATGTTGAAAATGTGGCAAAGGCGCTGGTGTGGTTGATTTTGCTGGTCAGTTTATTATTTATTCCCTTCTTTCAAAGGAAACACGCCGCATGAATCTAATCGAAGCGATTGTTTTGGCGATTGTGCAGGGCATTACCGAATTTTTGCCGATTTCCAGTTCCGCCCATCTTGCGTTGGTACCGTGGTGGCTGGGGTGGGATGACGCCTCGCTGTTTTTTGAGGTGGTGGTACATCTCGGCACAACGCTGGCCCTCATCAGCTACTTTTGGGCTGACTGGCGCGAATTGATTAAGGCGGGTCTGCAAATCCTCCGCCAGCGCAAAATCGTCACCGCGCAAGAACGCCTTTTATTGTGGATTGCCATTGCGACCATCCCCGGCGTGATCGGTGGTTTTTTGATCGAACCCTATTTCGACGGCACGCTCTCCGAACCCGCCCAAGTGGCAGCCCAATTGTATCTGACCGCCGCCCTGTTGATTTTCAGCGAGTGGTACACCGCCCGTACTTATGCCGCTGGAACGGGTCGCAATCTGGACAGCATGAAATTAACCGACTCCATCGCTATCGGGGTTGCGCAAGCCGTCGCCATTATCCCCGGCATTTCGCGTTCGGGCAGCACCATCGCCACTGGACTGGCCCTCGGTTTTAATCGGGAAGCGGCTGCACGATTCAGCTTTGTGATGGCAACCCCGATTATTTTGGGTGCGGGGGCCAAGAAATTATTGGATGTCGTCACAGGCAGTGAATCCGTCGCCAACTCCGAAATATTCCCGCTGGTGATAGCCTTCATCGTGTCGGCGGTGGTTGGCTACCTTTCCATTGCCTTCCTATTACAATATGTGCGCCAGCACAAGTTATATGGCTTCGCTTATTATGTCATTGCGTTTGCGACCATCACCTTGATTGCGGTTGTCATCCGAGGGTAAAGGTATGGAACTTGCAGATGTTCTCACCCGTCTAAATGCCCTTGCCGATCCTGCCCATGCCGAACAATCTGCCAAATTCGGGGTAAAGGCAGGTCAAATATTGGGCATCCGGCTTCCCCAATTGCGCGAACTTGCCAAAGAAATCCGCAAAAATCATGCACTGGCAAGTGAACTTTGGGCGACAGGTATTCATGAGGCACGGCTGTTGGCGGCCATGATCGCCGACCCCAAACAAATCACCGAGGCGCAAATGGAGCAGTGGGTCGCCGATTTTGATTCGTGGGATGTATGCGACGGGGTGTGTGGTGAGGTGTTTTCGCGCACCCCCTATGCCATCGCTAAAGCCATTGAATGGGCAGGGCGGCCCGAAGAATTTGTCAAACGGGCGGGCTTTGTTTTGATGGCGGATTTGGCCCACCGTAGCCACAAGACCTCCGACGAACAGCTTGCCGCGTTTTTCCCCCTGATGGTGCGCGAGGCCACTGATGAACGGAACTTTGTGAAGAAGGCGGTTAACTGGGCTTTGCGCGACATCGGCAAACGTAATCTGGCCCTCAACGCGCAGGCCATCGCCATTGCCCGACAAATCCAGCAACTCGATTCCAAATCGGCCCGCTGGATTGCCGCCGATGCCCTCCGCG
>JAIOHL010000213.1 GCA_019913005.1 Anaerolineae bacterium
CCATGTGCGGTCAATCGGAGGCAACCAATCCACCACTGTCGCATTAGGTAACTCATAGGCATATGTTCCATCGAGACGCAGTACAATTTGGCGAAAAGTTGGCAGATAATCCGTGATAACCGCCCATTCTTGGTCGCTTGATAACGATTGAATATATGCGCTTTGCGACAGGATTTGATTCAAGGCAAGGGTCTGACCATCGGGAAAAAGCCGCCACCATTCACGCCATTCCGAAGCAGCAGGCCGTTCACGCAGAAATACCACGACCCCCTTTGCGAATACTAAACCGTCATAATCAGCCTCTTCTAAGATGACATGCGGACTTTCACGACCATCTGCCCAAAGGCTCACAAGGTCATAGTCGGCATTCATTGCCATTATCCAGCCGTCGGCCCGATAGGTTCCAACCGACCTCAAATCCGCATAACGCCACAAGCGTGTACCATCCGGGACGGCATACGCTTGTAAGGCCCGTGTGCCGAATTGGTCAGTTGTCCCCACAATAGCCATTTGTTGATTTTGCAGCCAAATAGCCTGCCACATGAATACGGATGGGTTGATTTCACCATCATCTGGAAATAGTACACGTGGATTAGTGCCATCCGGATTCATAATGGTTAAGCTATGAGATGACCACATCAGCACCCATTTATTCGTAATTGCCACAGGCTGACCAAACCCACCTTGCGACGTCACCTTTTCCCCTCTACCCCCGACCATTGGCACACGATAGAGATTGGTCTCATCCATCAGGTAAACCCATTGACTATCTGCCGAAACACGGAGGAAGTCGGGATCGGCGGTTGGCAGTCCCGCGTCAGCACTTAGATCATATGGTTGAGTGGGGTCGTCGGTGGGGACGCGCATTATTTGAAAGTTACCAAGTGGGTCAATCTCAACGTAGATTAACCATTGCCCGTCGGGACTAAGCGCGATGTTATCCGTATCCGGGGCTATAATCGTCCCCGGCAGCCACTCCAAGCGGCGACCATCCCGGCTAATCCGCCAAAGTTGGTGTACATAATGGCTATAGTCGGACAGGGTACGATTGTAAATCCCATAGAGCCACTGCCCATCTGCCGACCATTGCAGGGATTTGGTGCGGACCGTAGGGTGCGATGGAATATACCGTCGAATTGTTGAACCTACGCCGTGCAAAAACAGGCCTTTCTCGTTACCGAAGGAGTCTATCTCAACCGCCAGCAACACCGGGCCAGCCTCTTTGGTATGGCGGGTTGTCTCAAGCATTGCCACCATGCCGATTAAGCCGATGCCGAACAGCACCACCGTAACTCGCAGCACCCGTTTCATACCTTGCGTCTCCCTCCCCATCGCAACCCGAACAGCACGCCGACTATGCCTAATCCAACCGCCAATCCGCCCAACGTCCCCGGCTGCCATGCCTGCGACCAATCGGTCCACGCGACAAAATAGGTCGTGAAATGGGTTGGCATCAATGCGCCGCGTTGTGTGCCATCCAGCTTGACCCACGTGTCATCCGAGACGGCATACCGACCATCGGGCGACCACGCGGTAAATGTGCCAATGTTCGCATCAAAAATTCGCGTCGCCTGCCCATCGAGTGTGACCCGCCACAGTTCGTGACGACCATCGGGGGTATAGATACTGTAGAAAATGGCTTGGCTGTGGGGTGCCCAGCCCCACATCTCCCAAATTTCGCCCGTCTGCTCCACCACAACACGCCGCTCACTGCCATCCACCCGCATGATTTCTAACACGGTTTTTTCAACCGGGGCCATCCATTCATGCGGCAGCCAATTGGAAAACAGCACCCATTTGCCATCGGGTGAAGTGCCCTGCCAGCGCATATCCACCAATTCCCACAGCACCTCCCGATCAGCTAACCGCACGCCGACCATACGGACATGACCGCGTTGATCGGCCTCATCCACATAATAGCCCTGCGCTACCAGAACCTCCGACGGCGAAATCCAATCCAGTAAATCGGTCAGGCTGTCGGCGGGCAGGCGGCTAATCGGCATGGCTTGTCGCCCATCCACCCGCATTTTCCACATCCCCCCATCCACTTGCACCACTAACCAGTCCTGAGCGGGCAACCAGCGCTCTACCCATGTCGTATAGGAGTTAGGCGTCAATTCAACCAAACGGTTGGTCGCCACCTCGATACTATAGGCCCGCTGTAACCCACTCACGGGCGTATAGCCCTCCAAAATCAACCAATCGCCAGCAGCCACTTCGATCAAACGCGGCGAGATGTCAGGGGTGGTGATGGCCTCGACCTTCCCGCCAGCGCGTGGGGTGCGGAAAAACTGGGAGTTGCCCGTCGCGGTATCGGCCAGCGCAAAATACCAGTAATCGCCATCCGGGGAGGGGAGCACGTTATAGCCCCACACATAGGTCTGTCGGTCAAATTCGATGAGGGATTCAACCTGTCCGTTCAATAGTTTCGTGCGGAACAGGCCGTCGGGGGGGATGTTGCCTGACCACTGGAGCGGAACACCCTGAAAATAAATCCAGCGGTCAGCGTCTGGCCCGTTCACATATTGCAGATAACGAAAGGCGGGAGTCAGCGGCAGGCGGCGGTTGGTGGCAAGATCAACCAGATAGAGGCGGCTTTCTGTCCTCCTTTGGTCGGTGGCCTGCACCACTGCCAGCGGGTTGGGGGATGGGTCGCGGGTTAACCCCAATACCCCTATCAGGCCGATTAACCCTAACCCCGCCAGCCATAGACCCCATCGGAGCGTTATTC
>JAIOHL010000214.1 GCA_019913005.1 Anaerolineae bacterium
CGCCCTGCCCTCCGCAAAATTGGCCCCCGGCTCGGAAGATGCTCTCAGGTCGTTTGTGCCCGCCGCCATTACGCAACGTTTGCAGGCCGGGCAAGTGAATTTCTTGGCAGAGAATCGGCGCGTCAGTGTGTTGTTTTTACAGGTCAATGGTCTGGACGAGAGCCAGCAGCGCGAGGTTGCCAATTTGCAGGCCGTCATGCAATCGCTGCAAAACACGCTCTATCGCTTTGAGGGCAGTGTGCGCCAATTTATCGTAGACGACAAGGGCATGGTGTTTATCGCCTCATTTGGCCTACCGCCGATTACCCATGAAGATGACCCCGCCCGGGCTGTGCAAGCCGCCATTGCCCTACAAGAAACGCTGCAACTGCGTAATCTCAACAGCGCGGTTGGCGTGGCGACAGGTTCAATCTTCTGCGGGCCTGTCGGCAATGATGTGCGGCGTGAATATATGATGGTTGGCGATATTGTTTATCTCTCAGCCCGGTTGATGAGCGCGGCTAATGGGGGGGTGCTGGTGGATGAAGCCACCTATCAGAACGCCCGTCAGCGCTTCTCATTTGAACAACTACCCGCCCTGCGTGTCAAAAATCGCCCATTGCCCGTACAGGTCTTTGCGCCAAAAAGCACCGACCCGCTCGACCCCAACCAGCGTCCACTCGTGGGGCGGGCCAAAGAACAGGCGATTATCCACGAACGCCTTGAAGCACTGCAACAGGGCCAAAGCGGAGTGATTTTGATTGAGGGCACAGTCGGCATCGGTAAAACACGCTTGGTGCTCGACCTCATCCGCCAAGCCAAATCGCTCGATATTGAAGTGCTCAGTGGCGACGGTGACGCGGTGGATCGTGCGACGCCCTATCACGGCTGGCGCGGGGTGTTCGCCCAGATGTTTAAGATGGAGAGCTTCACCCAAACCCGCAGTCAGGGCATGAAGATTATGGCCCGCCTTGCCCGTGACGCGGAACTGCTGACAATGGCCCCCTTGCTGAGTGCTGTTTTGCCAATGGATTTGCCGGAAAATGAGACCACCCTGCAAATGTCCGGGCAGTCACGGGCCGACAACACCCGCGATTTTCTGGTGCGCCTGCTGAAATTTGCCGCCGAAGAAGCGCCAAAGGTCATTGTGCTGGAAAACGGCCATTGGCTGGACTCGGCGTCATGGGCATTGGCAGCGGCGGTGCATGAACAGGTCAGTCCCATGCTGTTGGTCATCGCCATGCGTCCCCTGACTGAACTGCCGGTTGAAGTGCGCCAACTGATTGAGGGTGAAAATACGCGCTATCTCAATTTGGGCGGCTTATCCGCAATGGATACCACGACACTGATTAATCAACGGCTATCGGTCAGCCAAGTGCCGGAAGCCGTCGCCCAATTGATTCAGGAAAAATCCGACGGCAACCCATTTTTTGCCGAGCAGTTGGCCTATACCCTGCGCGATTCCGGTTTACTAGATACCGCCGGAGGGCACGCAGTCCTAAAGGGTGGGGTCGAGGATTTACGGCGATTGGATGTGCCGGATACTGTGCAAGGTGTCATCACCAGTCGTATTGACCGCCTGCCCCCCGCCCAACAATTGACGCTCAAGGTCGCCAGTGTCATTGGCGCGACCTTCCCCATCCGCGCCGTGTTTGATGTCTATCCGATTGCCTCGGATCGCGGCAAACTAAGCGATCATCTAGCTGAATTGGTGCGGTTGGAACTGATTGAGCAAGTTACGCCGGAACCGGATATATCCTACTCCTTTAAACATACCACGACCCAAGATGTCGCCTATAATTTGATGCTGCAAACCCAGCGGCGCGATTTACATGAGGCGGTGGCGCGGTGGTATGAGCGCAATTTTGTGTACGATCTATCGCCGTTTTATGGCATGTTGTCGCATCACTGGGAAGCGGCGGGTGATATTGATCGGGCAGTGGATTATCTCAGTCGGGCGGGTGAACAAGCCCTGCGCGGTGGGGCCAATAGTGAAGCCGCCAATTTTTTCATCAAGGCTATCGAACTCGACAGCAAAGCCGCCATCCAATCGAATGCCCTGCGGCGGGCACGTTGGGAACGTCAAGCAGGTGAGGCGCTCTGGGAACTGGGTCAACTGCGTGAAAGCAGTCTGCACACGGATCGCGCATTGGATTTATTGGGCCGTCCGCGCCCTACTTCCACCACCGGATTACGCTTGGGCATCCTCCGCCAGATCAGCATCCAAACCCTCCATCGCCTATTCCCCAAGCGCTATATTGGAGGGGCCGAGGATGATATTCAAGTGCAAGAAGCGGCCCGCGCCTATCGCCAAGAACAAGAGGTGGCCTATTTTGGGCAGGAAATCCTACGCGCCTTTTATGCCGGATTTTATGCCCTAAATTTGGCGGAACAGCTTGGCCCACGTTATGCCGAACTCTCTTGGGTCTATGCCAATGCGACGTTTGGCATGGGCATTGTCCGGCTGCACGGTCAAGCCCGCTATTATCGTACCCGCGCCCTCGAAACGGCGGAACGGGTCAATTCGCCTACCGTCAAATCCATTGTGGCCCTCCGCACCGGAATTTATGGCAATGGCATCGGGCAGTGGGACGAAGCGCATGAGGCCTTCCAACGCTGTATTCAACTGGCCGACAATATGGGCGATTTTCGTTACTGGGGCGACGGCATCAACGCGCTTGGCATGAACGCCTATCTACAGGGCCAATATCAGCGTAGCTATGAAAGTTATGCCCAACTGGGTAAAGCGGTTGAAAACACCGACAACATTGAGCATCAGGCATGGGCGTTGAATGGGCAGGCCATGAATTTGATGCGACAGGGCCAAACCGATGAGGCGATCACCCTCTTGCAAGCGGCCCACAAAATCCTGATGCACGACGCGGATCGGGCCGCGCTGATTTTGAATCATGGATTGTTGGCAATCGCCGCCCTGCGCCACGAAGATTTGACGATGGCCCGTCAAGAAGCCGATGTCACCGCCATGCTGCTCACCCAATCCCTGCCCTTTTTATATGCCCTGTTGGATAGTTATGCCGCCGTCGCGGAGGTCTATTTGGCGGGATGGCAGCAGGCCGTGCAATCTACCACCCAATCGCACCGTGAACGTCGTGCCCTGCAAAAACGTGCCCGCCACGCTCTCCATGCCTTCCAGCGTTATGCACGAACCTTTCCTATCGGGCAACCGCGCTATTTGTTATTGCGGGGTCGCTATCAATGGCAGGCGGGTAAACAAGAAAAAGCGGTGGCGTCATGGCAGAAAAGCCTTAGCACCGCCGAATCGTTGAAAATGCCCTATGATACTGCCCTCGCCCATCTGGAATTGGGCCTCTATCTGCCGAATGACGTTGACCGCGTGGAACATCTCGACAAAGCCGCCGAGCAGTTTCTGGTGTTGGGGGCGGAATTTGAGTTGCGACAAGTTAACCAAAGCAAGGGAACACCATCCCCGTCATTAAGCTGAGGTATACTGTTAATATCACCATTTGACCACAATGAGGAGAGCCTATGGTCGCACCGCCAAGTGTCCCCCACCTACCAATTCCTGAACGCGCTCTACAAGACTTTGCCCAACGCTGGCATGTTGCTGAATTGTCGCTGTTTGGGTCGGTTTTGCGGGAGGATTTTGGTGTGGAAAGCGACGTAGACGTGCTGGTAGATTTTGCGCCACCTGACAATTATAGCTTGAGGGTTTTGCTTGATATGAAAGAGGAGCTAGAAGGCCTCTTGCAGCGTCCGGTGGATTTGGTCGTTAAATCTGTTGTCGAGCAAGATGAAAATCCCTATCGCCGCCGCGAAATCCTCAATTCAGCAAGGATCATCTACCGTGCCGGATGACAAATCGTATCTTTTTGATATGCTGAACGCCGCCCGCAAGATCAAGCAATTTACAGAGGGCATGACCCGTGATGATTTCATGAAAAGTGAACTGCACCAAAATGCGGTGGCACGATTGATACAGGTAATTGGCGAGGCGGCTCGACAAATCTCCGAAACCACCCTAGACGCTAACCCACAGATTGAGTGGTCAAAAATCATCGGCATGAGGAACTTGATTGTTCACCGCTATTTCAATATTGACCTCAACATTGTGTGGGAGGTCATTGAAATTCATGCCGACCAACTCATCCAAGACATTGAGCGTATTTTGCCGTCGGAGACTGAATAACCATCGCTCAATTCCTCAATTCGTTACCCACTCAAGCGTGACTTCCCTCCATCGCCGTGACCGTCTCTAACACGCGCTGGATTTGCTCGATATGCACCTGCGTATGCTGAGGTTTGTTGTTCAGTTCCATCGAAAACAGGGCAAAAGTACCCTTATAGATTTCAAAGTCGGCGGGGACGGATCGCACCACCGCGACAGTCATGCGTTCGGCAAGTTTGAGGGCGGCCACCAATTCAGGCGTGGTTGGATAGGCCGCCAAAAACCCGGCCCGCTGGGCAGGTGGATTCATGGGCCAATAGGGGCTAGGCCGACGCATAACCAGATGACACGTCCACACCTGATAAAAATGTTCGGTAAACAGCAGATGGGCCAAGACCTCACGCACCGACCATTCATTTTCGGCAGGCGACATGCCCAAGACCGCCTCGGGGTGATTCGTCACCAATTCATCAATTAGGGCGTCCTGTTCGATGTGGCGTTTTTCCAATGTATCGGCGAGGTCGTGAATCGTGCGTGGAAATTCGGGCATAGGTCGCGCCGAAAGGGTCATCTGGGTTTCATGCAGTGTCCCATCACGGTAGAACTTCACCCCAACGACGTCCCCCGCCGTGTGCCGATCAAAAATTCCCAACACTGTGCCGCCATTTTGAATCGCCTGCCCATCCAGTTCAACGATCACATCTTGCGGCTGCATCCCGGCCTGTTCACCAGCCATACTGGGCATGATGAGGCTGACAATCACGCCGTCGGTGCTGGGGATGCCCAAACGTTTCGCCGCGCCCTCTCCCAACGGCCCGGCCCGCATCCCCCATGTTGGACGCCGCACCATCCGTAAATCGAGGCCGGTTGTGAGGATGGACTGTAAATTCTCGAAGGCGTCTGACCAGCGTTTCGGCACGGCTTGTTCCCGCGCCCCCAATCCCCCATTCACAAAATGGAGGCGGGTGGCATCGCCGTCGGGGGTTAACATGATTTGAATGCGCTCGCCCATGAGCAGTTCGGGATTGTGCCATGCGAACACTAAGCGCCGATTGGGTTCAAACACCTCGATTTTTCCAGCAATAAATTGACCGCCCTTCCAGCCAAAATAAATCCGTCCGCCCACACTCGGCTCTATATCAAAGGTCTCACACAACCATTGTTCGACCAGCGGCGGATTGGTCAGCATTTCAAACACCACTTCGGGTGCGGCGGGCAATGTGAGCGACAATGGGCTGGACATGATATTCTCCTAAAATTAAATGGGGATAGTTTTGCCTAGACTACCCCTATCAACGCCGATGAGTTCAGCCACACTCATCCTTCGGCTTGACGCACCGTGTCCAAAATTTCCAAAATCGCCTCAATCACCGCCTCTGGTTCCTCATTCTGAATAAAATGGTTAACATCTTCTAGGATACGGTGTTCGCCATTGGTAGATAGGGCCGCCAACTCCGCCTGCAATTCCAACCAGACGGGACGCTGGATTTCACTAGGACTGTCCTCGGCGGTTAAGACAATCAGCGGGATGTCACCGAAATCACCCACCGCGCCCGCCTCATCAATACTGGTCAGGAAATCGAGATGCTCCGGCCCCGACCCGATGGGCAGCAGATCGTTCATGATGTCGGGATCAACTTCCGCCAGCCGTTCGATCATGCCCGCCGTGCTGACATCCACCATCACGGCTCCGGCTACATGATCCAGATGCTCGGCAATAAATATTCGCAGTATCAACCCCGCCAGCGAATGCCCCACAAAAAGATATGGCCCTTCGATTTCGGCGGTTTCCAGCAGTGCCGCCAAGTCATCGGCCATGTTACGCGCGGTGCGAATTTCGCCCTCGGCAACCGGGTCACTCAAACCGACCCCCAGACGATCATACACACAGGCACGGGCTTCGGTGACAATCGTAGGGAACACATCATCCCATGTTTCGATTGGCATATTGCCCCCACTTTCAAAAATCACAATCGGGTCGGCGGGATTTTGCCGTTCGCCTTCACAGCGCATAAACAAGGAATAGTCGCCCAAATCCACCAGCCCCGGTTCGGAATTGGCGATCAGTTCGGCTTCAGCGGCGGCTTGTTCCGCGATTTCGAGTTGGGTCTCTGCCATTTCCTGTAAACCCAATGCGGTCTGCAACCGTCGGATGTCATTGGTGCAGACCGTCACCGCCTCACCCGCCAACTCTGCCGCCAGAGCGTAATCCCCCGCATCAAAAGCAGCTTGGGCTGCATTTAGTACATCGTGTTCACCTTCATCACACGTCCAATCGGTTTGGGCATGGGCCATAAGGGGTGTCTGCAAACCCGCCATCGTCACGATTACCAACCCTATCAATGTCACTTTTTGCAACATGGTTTACCTCCAAAGTCTTTTACTGGGAATTACACCGTCTAGCCGATTGTGGTTCTACCATATGACTTTTTATATACGTTTGTTCACCGCACTCCTGTTTTATGGCACAATATCAAACGTACAACCGTCTCATGTCTAATCCGAACCTAACCCGCCCTTTGGGGTAATTTTTGCAAGCGTATCGGTATTGTGTGGGGAATGTTTGCTATGCGAATGATGCTGCGAACCGTCTTGTTTACTGCTGGCCTGTGCGCCCTTCTGGTGGGTCTGACCATGCAGCAGGGCCGCCAAAATCCTGCCGAAGCCTATTGGGAAATCGGCTCGACCTATTATGGCAACGACGAGGAAATCTACCGCGTCATCCGGCCCGACGCGACCCCCGTGTTCATCCTCGATGCCTATGGCTATCCCATTGCGGAACAGGGCCGCCAACTGCGCCTCACCAATAACCCCGGCACCGATACCGAACCGGCGTGGTCCCCCAATGGCAAATGGATCGTGTATGTCACCCAGATCGGCGACACCTATTATCTGTATCGCATGGCAGCGGGGGGTGCCGAACGGAAAAATCTCGGTGAAATCAGCAGCCCCTACGCCGCACGAGGCTGGTCCCTCGACAGTGAATGGGTGATTGTCTACAGCGGGGGTGGTTTTTCGGCGGAGCAGTTCGCCGTCCATCTGGAATCGGGTCAACGGGTGTGGATGAATGCCTCCACCGCGCCGCTGTGGACCCAAAACAGCGAATGGGTGGTGTATACCTCCATGCGCACTCTCCAAGAAGGCATCTGGCGCATGAACCCGGAAACGGGCATCAAAGAGCAGTTGACCGAGGGCTTGGCTGATTTTGCAACCCTCTCACCCGACGGCCAGTGGATTGTGTTTTCATCGGGCTATGGCCCCGGCAACATGAAGCAGATTTTTCGGATGCGCATTGACGGCAGTGATCTCATCGCATTGACCGATGGCACCTACCCGGCGTATGACCCGCACGTTTCGCCAGATAATGAATGGATATTATTCCTCACGCGGCAGGGAAGCCGGGTCGAACTCTATAAGATGCGGATGGACGGCAGTGACATAACCCGCCTAACCGACAATTTTATGGAGGAGCAAAATCTCGAATGGTCACCCGATGGTGAGCAAATTTATTTCTGGGGCGAATCCAGCTATAACCAGATGATGCGCCCCTATCAAATAGATGCCGATGGCAGTCATCTTCGGGTTTTGGATTCTACCCAGAACTTCAATTATGGCGATTATCGCTCACCAGTGATTGATCTCGATTGGCAGTTGTGGCTGCCGTTTGCATTCGCGGCGCTGATGTGGAACATGCTCATCTTTGAGATTATTCTGTATCGGCGCACCCGCTCAATTTTGGTGGCAGCGAAATGACCATGCAGCTAATAAATGTACCATCAAAGGGTGTGATCGTTCTCGATTCATTGGTCAATGCTTGCGTGGATGGATCGGAAACGTTGAAAGCCCTCAACCAACGTTATTTAGAAACACTGCTTGGTGACCACACAGCCCATATATTGCTTCCAGCGCATTCCGAGAGATATCCCAATATGTATTGCCAAGTAGCAATAAACCCCGAATTATCCCCGAACATTTTAGCCGTTCATCCCAAGTGGAATATGACGAACCGATTTACCGCGCCTGAACTTCCAGTAACACCAAGCCATCTCATCCTGCCCATTTTTAATATTGGGCAGCGCGATGAGGCTCTTGACGATGCCAAGCAGCGGCAATTTCTGTGTGTAAACATTGGATGGTCACCATTTTGGTACGGGTATGACCTCAAGATCATTGTTTTATGTATCAACCACCTAAATGAAAAACGCTTTGCTGATTTCAGCGATGTAACATGGTGGCTGACCGAAGAACTAAGCGACGAAGAATCTAGGCAGAAACTACAAGACGCAGAGATACAACAAAAATTGCGAGAGACCATCAAGGTAATTGAGTGTACTTCCGACGAATTGAGCGTAAACCTATTAAAAGATGTTTTGTCGCTTGCCCTTGAGGCTCCAATTATCACTGAAACTACCCAAAGTTACTCAAGAGATTTCGATATATCCTTGCAAAATATTGGCATTGATGAGTCTGCCAAATGGAATTTCATAATCGGGGCCGTTCACACCCTTGCCGTTCAAAATATCCCCTTTACTATTTGGGTAGATGCCATGCTCGTTCCACGCTTCAATGGCCCGAACGAGTATAAAGACAGGGATGGGAACAAATTTCAAGAATGGGTAGGTACTCTCCGACAGATTGAGGCTGACCAGCGATATCATCTTCTTTTTGGGAAGCATATACTGGCAAAACAACAAATTGAGTTACAAGTAAATCAACTCTACGAAATCCGTTCAACCGACCATTTTCGTCTATCAGCAGCCTATTTTGGCTATATTGAGATCAACGGGCTAGTCTATGATAATTTCAAAGCCTTCTCACAACCTATCCCCCTTCACGAATACCAAGCGAAGATAAACCCTGATTTACGTCACAAGCTAGAGTTCAATGGCAATCTCACTCCTACTGAAGCAGTTGCCAAGGTAGAACACTTGCTGGAATATGCGAAATATCAGGTATCCAATCCATTTTCGCCATAAATCTTGAAAAACACCTATATCTCAGCAAAAAACTGACGGTTAGAAAAGGCGTTGAAAATTTTTTCACCGAAACTTAAAATCTGCGCTATAATTGGAATTTGCACATTTGCACATTTTTGCATATTTAAAAATTCACGCTGTATTTTAGGGCACCGTTTATGTGTTCGGGTTGGCCTGTGACCAAATAAATCCATTTTCTTGCAAAAACAACCACGCTGAATTACACTATTTAGTTCTTTCTACCACCAAAAAGGGTTCACAAAGGGTCAACTATGAAGATACCCCTGCGTAGCTATTGGCGTTTGCTCGCTCAATATCTAAAGCCCCAAAAACGGCAGGCAGGCGTGCTGGCCGTGTTGCTGCTGGCAGGTCTCGCCTTGCAGATCGCCAACCCGCAAATCATCAGTCATTTTATTGACACCGCCACCCACAACGGCTCGGATCGAGAGCTAACCCTTACTGCGATGGTGTTTTTGGCCTTCGCCCTCACCCAACAAGCCGTTACCGTCACCGCCGTGTATTTTGGGGAAAACGTCGGGTGGACAGCCACCAACATGCTGCGCCAAGATTTGGCCCTGCACTGCCTGCGCCTCGATATGACCTTTCATAATGACCGCACCCCCGGTGAATTGATTGAGCGTATCGAGCAAGATGTGTCGGCCCTCGCCAATTTTTTCAGCCAATTCGTGGTACGCATCATGGGCAATGTGCTGCTGGTGTTGGGCGTATTGGTGGTGCTGTGGACGATTGATTGGCGCATTGGACTGGCGTTCACCACACTGGCGGTAACGGCGTTTGTCAGCATGGGCAAACTGCGTGCCCGCGCCGTGCCCTATTGGATGGATGCCCACCAAGCCAGCGCCGAACTCTATGGTTTTTTGGAGGAGCGCCTTGCCGGAACAGAAGATATTCGGGCCAGTGGGGGTAATCGGTATGTGCAGCGGCGGCTGGATGAAGAAATGGACAAACGTGCAGGTAAATGGCGCAAAGCGTGGTGGCGCAACTTCGCGGTATTCACGACCATGCGCAGTTTTATCGTGCTGAGTACCTTTTTGGCCTTTTCCATCAACTATGTGCTGTATCGCGCCGATGCCATCAGTCTCGGCACGGTGTTCGCGGTGGTGTTTTATACCCAGATGCTCTATCGCCCATTGGAACAAATCGCCAATCTGATTCAGGAATTGCAGCGGGCGGGCGGGGCGATCAATCGTATCGAAGAATTGTATGCCATTCAACCGACCATTAAAGACGGCGCGGGGGTCGAATTTCCAGCCGGGCCGCTGGCGGTGCGGTTTGACCACCTAACCTTTGGCTATAACGCCGCCGAACCCGTCTTGAAAGATATAGACTTTGAACTGGCCCCCGGTAAGGTATTGGGATTGTTGGGGCGCACAGGAGCAGGCAAAACGACCATCGCCCGTCTGTTGTTCCGGCTGTATGAACCCCAAGAAGGCGCGATTCGGCTGAGTGGGCACAGCATCGCCGATGCCACCTTGATCCAGTTGCGGCAGCATGTCGGCATCGTGACCCAAGATGTGCAGTTATTCCGCGCCACCATCCGCGACAACCTAACGCTGTTTGACCGCACCATCCCCGACGAAAAAATCATGGCGGTCATTGATGAACTGGAATTGCACGAGTGGTTTGAAACCCTGCCCGATGGCTTGGATACCAAGCTGGAATCCGGCGGGAAGGGCGTATCGGCGGGTGAGGCCCAATTATTGGCCTTTACACGTATTTTCCTGCGCAATCCCGGCCTCGTGATTATGGATGAAGCGTCCTCCCGACTCGACCCCGCCACCGAGCGCCGCATTGAACGAGCCGTAGATAAATTGCTGACCAACCGCACGGGGATTATCATCGCGCACCGTCTCGGAACCGTCACCCGCGCCGACCAGATTATGATTTTGGAAGACGGGCAAATCGCGGAACATGGGAATTATGACGATCTGGTCACTGACCCCAACTCACGTTTCTATCATTTGCTGCAAACGGGCCTTCAGGAGGTGCTGGCATGAGCACGATGTTCGCCGAACAACAAGAACAGCAGGACTTCGGAACCCCCTACCCCCGTCTGCCCACCTACAAGGTGGTGTGGCGCATCATTCGATATGCCCAGCGGCTGCACACGACCCACATGGTCATTGTGATCGCCATTTTTTTACTGTTCCAAATCCCCGGCCTGCTGAATCGGGCCTTTTATGATGAGCTATCGGATAAACACGACGCTGGCCTAAATATCTACAGCATCTTGGCACTGTTTTTGACGACAGCCATTTTCCGCGAGACGATCCGCTTCTTTTCGTTTGGGGCATGGATTCGATTCTTCTTCAAGACGGGCGACCTGATCCGGCGCAACGTATTTGAGCGCATCATGGAACGGCCCGGTGCGGCATCCATCCCCAACTCCCCCGGTGAAGCGATTAGCCGTTTTGATGGGGACGTGGACGAAATTCCGGTGTTTACCATCTGGATTAATGACCTGCTCGGCTTCATCTTTTTCTCGATTGTGGCGCTGGGGGTCATGTTCACGATTGACGCGGTGATTACGCTGATGGTGGTCGTGCCGCTGATTTTTGTGATCTGGATTGCCAACCGCACCCAACAGCGGGTCGTGATGTATCGGCGGGCACATCGGCGGGCGGCGGGGCATATTATGGGCTTTATCGCGGAGGTGTTTGGCTCGGTGCAGGCCATCAAGGTTAGTAACGCCGAACTACCCGTGATTGACCAATTTAAAGAACTCAACACCATCCGCAAAAAGGCCGCGCTGCAAGACCGTCTGTTTAATGCGCTGCTGGAATCGGTGTTCTGGAACGCCCGCAGTATTGGCACGGGGATTGTGCTGCTGATGGCGGCCAGTGCCATCCGACGCGGTGAATTCAGCATCGGTGACTTTGCCCTGTTTGTCTATTACCTCGAATGGATCAATGAGGCGACGTGGTTCATGGGCGTGGCGTGGTCGCGCTATCGGCAGGCCGGGGTCGCGGTGGATCGTTTGACGACCTTGATGCAAGGCGCTGAACCGTACCGCTTGGCGAAGTATGCCCCGCTGGATTTGGGCGACAAACAAACCGCGCCCGAATTGACCCATTTGCAGACGCTGGAAGTACGCGACCTGACCTTTAAATATCCTTCGTCGGGGCGGGGGATTGAAAATATCAGCCTGAATATCGAGCGCGGTGGCTTCACGGTCATCACGGGGCGCATCGGGTCGGGCAAGACGACGTTGGTACGCGCCTTGACGGGTCTGCTGACCCCCGATAGCGGTGAGGTCTGTTGGAACGGGGTGCGGGTCGAAAATCTATCCACGTTTTTCACCCCACCCCACAGCGCCTATACTGCCCAAGTGCCGCGCCTGTTTAGCGAACCCCTGCGCGACAATATTTTGATGGGGCGACCTGAGACGGATGACGAAATCCTGAAAGCTATCCATTCGGCGGTCATGGAGCGCGACCTTGAAGAATTGGAGGCAGGGCTAGATACGATGGTCGGGCCAAAGGGGGTCAAGCTGTCGGGGGGTCAGATTCAGCGCAGTTCCGCCGCCCGCATGTTCCTGCGTGAACCTGAACTGCTGATTTTTGATGACCTGTCGAGCGCGTTGGATGTCGAAACCGAGCAGGTATTGTGGGAGCGGGTGTTTGAGCGCGAAAACTCGACCTGTCTGGTGGTGTCGCATCGCCAAGCCGCCCTGCGCCGCGCCGACCATATCATCGTGCTGAAAGACGGCAAGATCGAATCCGAGGGGACATTGAATGAACTGCTGGAAATCTCGCCGGAGTTTCAACATTTGTGGCAGGGGGACATCGCCGCTGATGAACCCGCCGAGATGCCCCAGCCGGAGCCGGTGTTGGGCGATTAGAGTTTACGATCATTCGATGGGCCAGTCCCGCATCCTCAGATTGGCCCATCTTGCCTGCATACCGAGAAAAATACCAGTGAGCCAAAAGACCGACCTAATCTTTTCAGAAAAGATTTATATTTATCATCCAGCCTTGCGAGTCATACTAGGGGGAGTATCGGCTTTTACGATTCCTCTTTTTACATACCCACTTATCGCTCTGGATGCGCTTTCGGGCATATGGTTGGTATGGTTAATCTTCGATTCGGTTATATTTGGAGCGCTTGGTTACGTTTGGCTGGCATTATGGTCATTGCGCCAAATCGCAGAAGTCTCAGATACGGGGGTACGAGTGCGAACATTTACCATGCCGCCGCGTAGCGATGAGACATGGACTCCCGGTCAAATTCGAGCCTGTGAGGTTATTGAGATACTGGAAGACCCCTACCTCGGCACATGGCGTATTTCTGACTATCACCGCCCCAAGCATGAGCAAAACAATCCGGGTGTCATTCTCATTTTTTCAGAGGGAGATCATCAGACTTTCAGATCAAAGCGACCACAGGATTTTAAAGAGGCCGTTGATTCGATGAAAAGCGAGTGGTTGCGGGCGCAGTAGGCCGTGATAAGCCGAGGAATAGAATTCCCCGGCTACAAAACCAATGTCCTCGACATGAGGACAGGTTATGGGCAGGCAGATGTGTTCGCCCATGTTTTGGAAGATGATTAGAACATGCGGTCTATAAGTATGGCTTATATAAGGGAGAAGGGAATTCGTAACTGCCGTTACGGATTTATGGGTGGCGGTTATATGGAAGGTAGCAAGATTGGCCGTTAAATAGGCGGAGATATGGTAGGACGGGGTATGGAATTTTTGAATTGGAACGCGGGGATAAAGCCGCCGCGCTCAAGTCATAGACCCAATAGAACACGGGGATAAATCCACCATGCTGAATCTAGGTTGTATAATCGCTCGGTGACATAGACCCTCAATTTTGGGGCTGTCGCAAGGGCCAAAGCGGTAGCATCATCAAATGTCTATGAAAATCCATGCGAGGTTTTTATGGAAAACAACGTGCCAGTGTTATTCCGCGAAAAAGTTCATGCAACCCGGCTTTTTCGGACATGGTTGCTTATGTGCCTTTTCCTATGGGTATGGGTGGCCTGTCCGCTTGCTTATTGGATTGATCCGCTAAGGAATACCCGACAAGCCGCTTTGTGTGTGATGTTTTCAAGCCTATGGACGATTCTTTGTCTTATGATGATTTATAGTTGGAGAAACCACATTTTGACCGAAGTTCGCTCCGATGGTGTTTATGTTCGCAACGGTTTAAAGCTATCTCGGAAAACAAAACATTACCGCCGCGAGGAAATCCAAGGCTTTGAAGTTCGACGCTGGCGTTCTGAGATAGAAATTGGTTATGTATGGCCCTTTAGAAGTCGTGCCCATATCACAAATTCAAGAACCCGTAATTTTGGGGTTCGATTAACGCTCCACAATCGCCGGAAAGTCTTTATAGAGACCCACCGTCCAAGTGAGTTTATTTTTGCGATAGATCAGATGATGCGGCAAGAATTTCGACCCCCTTCACCCCACCCCTTTGATCGTTATCCACCTGAATAAAGGATAGGGTTGAGGGAATTATGAGCGAGAAATCCATCTTATTTCGGGAAGTGCAACACGTTACACCCACCCTTCGGCAACACGTGAATCGTACATTATGGGTGTGGATCGGAGTGTCGATTTTTGTGGTGGTTCTCGCAAGCACCAGCAATGATTTTTGGGAGAGATTCCCGACAATGTTGGCCTGTTTTTCATTACCAATTTGGGTATGGTCATTGACTCTATGGTATAAGCCCATGATTACTGACATTCACAACAACCGAATTGAAATCTATACGAGGCGTCAGCTTCTCCGACGACCAGTATATTACGCTGATGACATCGTTTTTTATCAACGTCAAACACTGGTATTGGGTGGGGGAACAGAGTATTAGCCTAATCGGTTTCATGGTTGGGGGCTGTTTGATATAGAGGGTATTCATGTGGTGCTGCGAACGGGCAAAGAGGTGTTTATCAAGACTCGCCAGCCTGAATTGTTTCTCGCTGCACTTGATGAGATGAAACGGCAAGCTCCCCCGCCGTTATTTGCTACGGATTACCCGCAGTGACCACCTCTATGCATTTACTTGGGGTTTACTATGTAACGTATGTATAATCAGGATAGAAAGGGGTTTGCATGATGACCAATCTAGCCATTCCTGATGACCTTGCAGAGAAAATCCAAGAGATTGCCGAACAAGAGAACCTTTCGATTGCTGAGTTTTTGGCGGGGTTAATCAAAGATTATTCGGTACAGAGTCAAGAGCAGCAGCGCCGCAACGAGGCCCTCTTAACCTCAGTAGGCATGTTTGACGATGACATCACCGATTTATCCTCCACCGTCCGTGAGACAATGGATGAGTTTTGGCGGAAGCGTTATGCCGATTCTGATTGATACCAGTTTTCTTTTCGCCCTGTATTACTCCAAAGACAAAAACAATCACAATGCTCAGGTGGCCCTCCCATCCCTATTACGGGAAACGCGCATTTTACCTGCCCCTGTTCTTGTTGAGTTATTCTACATGACGAGAGAACGCCTCAATTATGATCGAGCCATTCTAACCTTGACCGCAGTACGAGAGGCTTATCAAATAGAACCCCTGACTGAACAAGACATGCTTCGTATGGAGCAGGTTATGTCAAAATATCGAGAGGCGCGTTTTGATTACGTGGATACCGCAGTAATGGCAATGTCAGAGCGACTTTTCATTACTCAAATCTATACCTTTGACCGTCGTGACTTCTCCATTTTTCGGCCTCGCCATTGCCCTGCGCTTGAATTGTTGCCATGAGCCAATTTGGGTAGGTATATCCCATTTATTGTATTATAGCGGCCTATGCGCTGTTGTCTCCGTCAGTTGCGACAAATCCCCCACCCTTCCCTAGTCAGCCCCTTCGTTTTATGCGAGACTATGTGCGCCAAAATAAAAATACGCTAAATTTTGAACACCCCTATCGTCCACTCGATATTTTCAAAGGCTGTACTAATCATGAATAGGCAACAGAAGATTCTCGGCGAAGGTCTGGGTTTTGATGATGTCATGCTTGTGCCCCTGCGTTCCACCATTCGTTCGCGTTACAGTGGCGAAATCGAGACGACGGCCCCAATTGCGAAGGATGCGCCGCCGATTGCCGTGCCGATTATCTCCGCCAATATGGATACGGTGACGGGCTGGCGCATGGCGACCTTGATGGCAAATCTGGGGGGCTTCGGCGTCATCCATCGGTTTATGAGTATCGAGGAGCAGGTCAACGAGGTTCGCAAGGTCAAGGAACGAATGCGTGTCCTCGAAGATCGTCCACCCGTCATTCGCTGTGATGCCACCATTCAAGATGCGCGGCGGTTGCTGACGGTGCGCGAACGGGGCTATGTGATTTTGTATGAGGGCGAGGCGTTTAATGGGGAATTTGTGGGCATTGCTACCCCGCGTGATTTTGATGCAGGCAGACCCGATATGCCGCTTTCGGAGGTGATGACACCACGTAATCGCATACATACCGTTCCACAAGGCACATCGCTGGAGGATGCGGTCAGGGTGATGCGCCAACACCGTGTCGAAAAAATGCCGATGGTCGGGGCGGATGGTAAGCTGATCGGGGTGTATACGACCAAAGATTACAAGCTCTATAACCAATATCCGTTGGCATCACTGGATAATCGGGGTCGGCTGCTGGTTGGCGCAGCGATTGGGGTACAGCGCGGCGAAATCGAACGGGCGTTGGCGCTGACAGAGGCGGAAGTGGATGTGCTGGTGCTGGACATCGCACACGGCGGGTTAGATTACACACAGGAAATTTTACACCGCCTGAAGATTCAAGAGGGCGTCAAGACCCCCATCGTTGCGGGAAATGTCGCCAGCACGGACGGGGCAAAATATGTGCGGGACAGCGGCGCGGATGGGGTCAAGGTGGGCGTTGGGCCGGGGTATGTGTGCGAAACCCGTGACGTGGCAGGTGTGGGGATTCCGCAAATCACCGCGATCATGAATGCCGCCGAAGCCTTTGCCCATGATTCCGACCCCCTTCCGATTATCGGGGACGGAGGGATTCGCAAGCCGGGGGATGTCGCTAAAGCAATCGCGGCGGGGGCACATACAGTCATGGTCGGGTCGCTGTTCGCGGGGACGGAAGAAAGCCCCGGTGAACCCGTAGATCAAGATGGCATGTTAAAAAAGATGGTGCGCGGCATGGCATCGTCAACGGCGTTTGAAAAACGCTTGGCGCTCGGTTCAACGACCACCAGCGCGGATGAATATGTGCCGGAGGGCCGAACGACGTTTACGCCCTATAAAGGCAGCGCCAGCAAGGTGTTGAAAAAATTACGCGGCGGGCTGCTTTCGGGCATGAGCTATTCGGACGCACACACTATTGCGGAGATGCACGAAAAAGCGCAATTTATTATCGTGCGTACCCCGGCGATGCCCGAACAGCGGCGGCCATTGCAGAGCTAGGAGTTGACAAATTTCGCACAGAGGGCGAGTCTTAGACATCGCCCCTACGAATGCAAGGGGAGGGAGTTTATTACCTTTCCTGTTCTTCAAGGGATCGGGAGGGCGATGGCTTCGACCAACGTGACAGACATCCCTTGCCGGAGGGTGTTTTGGATTTCGGCGACGGTATCGGTATGGCGCATCAAGGCGAGGATGGCTGCTTCGCTGGCTTGGGCTTCGACGGTGGCACGATAGGTAATATTCTGAGCTACACTGCCGGGGGCATCGCCAAATTCGCCAGAGACTTCGACTTCCACCCGCTGCACGACGATCTGCTGCTTGGCGGCCTCGCGGTAAATGTCATTACAGTAGCAGGTGGCAAGGGCCAGAAATAATAACTCACCCCCGTTGGCACTGGAACCCGAACCACTTGATTTCGGCGGAATCACGAGGCGATGCTCGGTCTGATTGGTCTTGAGCATGACCGTGTGGCTACCCTGTTGATTGTGGACGGCGGCGCTGATGGTAGGCATTTCGATTTCTCTCAGGATGCTTTGACTTGGGCGGGTTGTTCAGCCGGAATCGTGGCGGCGGGCAAGGTAAAATAGAAACAACACCCCTGACCCGGTTCACTTTCGACGCCGACCTCACCCTGCAAGCGCTCGGCAATGCGCTGGACAATCGAAAGGCCAAGCCCATGCCCCTCAATGCGGGCTTGGGTCAGGCGGGTAAAAGGTTGGAAAAGACGCCGCTGCTGCTCAACATTCAAACCCGGCCCGTTGTCCTTGACCCAGAAGCGGATTTGACCATTGCGCGGGCTGTCGTAGCCGAGTTCGATGACCGGGGGCTGTCCGCCATATTTCACGGCATTGCTGACATAGTTCAGCCAGATTTCCTCGACCCACTGTTCATAACCCAACACAATGGGCCATGTTTTGGGGGCGGTGATGGTGGCGTGGCGCTGCTGGATAAGGTAGTCCAAGCGGATGTACACTTCGCGCAGGATCGCTGGCATATTCAGGGGGGTGACTTCAAAATGGGTTGCCACCCGTACCCCTGCCAACATCAACAGGGCGTTGACGATCTGGGTCGCTTTGGAAGCGTTACGATTAATCGAAGCAAGTAGGTCTTGACTGGCTTTTTCTGTTAAATTGAATTTGGGGTCGCGCAAGAGGTCGGTCACACCGGTAATGCTGGCAAGCGGATTTTTCAGGTCGTGGGCTACGGTATGGGCAAACGCCTCCAATTCGGCAATCAGTTTACGACGCTCCTCATAGACCAGCGCATTGTCCACCGCCATCGCAATACGTGGCATCAGCAGCACCAACATATCCCGCATATTGGTGGTGAAATGCTGGGGTTTTTCACTTTCAATAATGAGTACCCCATTCATTTTTTCACCAGAAAGCAACGGTACCACAAGGCGGGACTCCGAAGCCGTATGGATAAACCGCTCCTGATGTGGCCCTATCGGTTGGGTGATTTCGGCTTGATGGCTGGCGAGTATCTGCGCCAAAGACGAGGCCTCCGGCCAGAGCTTCATGTGAGGGGCCGCTGTAATCGAGTTGCCACCGACCCACATGCGAGCGATAGATAATTCTTCCTCAGTATTTAAGGCAACGGCCACTACGTCGGGTTGAGTAATTGCCACTGCTGCCTCAATCGCCGTGTTGAGGACGTATTGTAGGTCAAGATTGCGGGACAGGTCGGCTTCAAATTGACGGAGGGCGGTTAGCTGCTGATTGCGCTGTACCAATGTGTTTACGATGGCCCGGCGTTCGGTCATATCGCGCAGGACATACAAACGGCCCTGTTGAATACCGCGATTGGTTCGCAGCGCCGTCTGCTGCATATCAAAAACACGCGAAACCCCGTTGATGTCTACCGCGATTTCGGTTCTGGCCTCAGACAAGTTCCAGTAATTCCGCGCTAAATGTGCCCATTTGGCAAAGACCTGTTCAGCAGGACGACCCACACTCGCTTCGTGGGTGATACCAGACAACTCTTGGGCCGCCGGATTTAGATAGACGACACGATTGGAGGCATCCAAGACAATGACGGCCTCGGTCATGCCTTGCAACACGGCCTCCCGCGCGACAGGCATAACATCCCAGAGGTGATAGTCAAAAATACCCCACGCAATAATCAATGCCGAGACCATGAGGGCATAAGGATTCACATCGAGGCCTTCCGGGGGAATCCGAAAGATATAGGACACGTGGACAATCGTTGGAAGGATCAACGCCGCCAGTAGGATTGAAATCTGCCGCCGATAGACCCCGTGTGAACTCAGAAGCCCTTTATATAACAAATAGAGGCCAATAAAACTGAGCAGGTATAAGTACACGATTTGCACCATATACCAGTCGCCACGCTCAAATAGGGTGCGGGTAAACGCGCCGGTACGATCAATCCGCATATTACGCCAGATGAGGTGATCGCGCTCATTTGTCCAAGCAAAGGTCAGCGTCATCATGGGAATAACACTCAGCGCCACATAAAACACGGGGGTTAGAAGGCGCTGGGCGTTAACATGGTGCAAGACAACCGCCATCATCATCACCGGAGCAAAAACGATGCCAATATATTCAATTTTGAGCCAAAACTGCACCCCGCGAAGGTGAACACTGCTAATCTCAAAGGCGTAGGCCAGTGCATAGATGGCGATAAACCCCGCCATACCGATAAACTCGGCAGAGCCACGCGTTGACCGTCGCCGCCAGACGACAGCCATCAGTATCAGGAGGACAAAAACTCCGACAAAAAGTGGAAATGCAAAGGGGGTAAATTCAAGTTGCATTGAACGTGATAGTCATCCACACCCTAACTCCGATTTGTTTAGATTATAGACTAATCGAAGAAAAACACGAACCTTTTTGTACAAGGGACATCAGGGGGAACGACTTAGAGCAGTTTACAAGATTATCAGACGGGGGTAAAGCTGTTTAGGATACCGTTGGCGAAGCATTTTTGGTGACACGGGGCTGAAGCCACCGTGCTGAATTTAGCGTGTATTGGGACATTCGTCAACAACATCGTTTAATAATTAAATCCAGTAAAACATCCCCACCCCAAACCCCACACCTCCATTGCATGGGCTTCAACAGACGGTTTTCTTCCCGCTACTAGGCTGAATCTGGCTGCCGCGTAAAAAGGGTCTTTTCGCTGCACAGCCCTACGAGTACAAGGGGTGCAAGCCTGCGGTATACTGTGTAAAAATGCTTCCTACCCATTTTATAGAGGCCTTGTATGGCGACGCAACGTTTTATCACCAATCCCGATGCCCAAACTATGCCGCGCACTGCCGATGTCGTCATTATAGGGGGTGGGCCTGCCGGAACCGCCGCGTTGTGGGCGATTGAACGCCTTGTTCCCGGTACCAAGACTGTCTTGATTGAGCAGCAAGAACGACTTGGCGCAGGGAGTTCCACCGCCGCACTCGAATGTTATCGCACGTGCTGGCCGACGGTGTGTCTTGCCGAACAAATGCAGCGCAGTATGACGGTGTTTCACAACGCCGATGAATATCTGGGGGAAGGCGCGGCGAATGCGATCCACCTCAAAGAACAGGGCTATCTGTTTTGCGCGTTTACTGAGGCACAGGCGACGGGATTGAAACAGGATGTGGTGCGACTGCACGAAATCGGCCTGACACATATCGAATATCTGGAAGCAGGCGAGGTACAAAATCGTTTTGGATGGCTCGGAGAGCGGGTTATCGCAGCGAAATTTGACCCGGTGGCGGGCTGGCTGGATTCCAATGCGCTGATTTATCGCTACGCCCAGAGCGCCGCATCCGCCAAAATCCTATTGGGGGTGGCACAGGTAGAACTCCATATCGAAGGTGGATGCGTAGTCGGGGTCAAGATTCCGGCGGGTGAAATCCGAACTGGGGCGGTTATCCTTGCGGCGGGGGCAAATGTGGGGGCGATTGGACGGACGGCGAAGCTCGATTTGCCCGTGACGGTTATCCCACGTCAAAGTTTTACAACGGGCTGGCGACATGAGCCATTTCCTGAACATT
>JAIOHL010000215.1 GCA_019913005.1 Anaerolineae bacterium
GGGTAAAGGTAGCAGTCGGGGGCAGCGATGGCACACCCAATGGCATCCGCGACGGGGTGGCGGGCGTAATCAACGATTCGCGGCTCGTATCGTCATCACCATCCATCGCAAACAGCAAATAGCCAATGATGCCGACCCCAATCAGCATCAATCCGACCAAGATGCCTAAACTACAGGATAGAAAAAAGGTAGGATAGCGACGGTGTTCCAATGGGCTACCTCATCATCACTACGAAGTTTGGCGCAGGCGCTCCACCCACCCGCGATAGATTTCCTCAAAAATCATCGGCAGGGTCTTGGTGATGTCCCAATTCGGGTAATGCGCTTTCATTTTCCCTAAATCGGAGATGTAACAAATATGATCGCCTTCGCGGTTTTTATCTACATACTCATAACGCATTTCCTGCCCACTGAGTTGCGCGGCGAGGTCAAATGCTTCCAAAATCGAGACCGAGTTGCCACGTCCGCCTCCCAAATTATACACTTCGCCGGGGCGGGGATTGGCATAAAACGCCTCAATAAATGTAGCAACATCGTGGGCATGGATGTTGTCGCGCACTTGCTTGCCCTTATAGCCAAAAATTTTGTAGTGACCGCCCGCCACATTAACTTTGATGAGATAACTCAAAAAGCCATGTAACTCCACACCAGAATGGTTTGGCCCGGTCAAACACCCCCCACGCAAACAGCAGGTTTTCAGCCCAAAATAGCGGCCATATTCCTGCACCATCACATCGGCGGACACCTTCGACACGCCAAAAATGGAATGCTTGGACTGGTCAATCCGCATATCCTCGCGCACCCCGTTATAGTCAGCAGGGTCGGCATAATCCCAACGGGTCGCCAATTCGTTTAAGGCCAATTCGTTGGGCGCATCGCCATAGACCTTGTTAGTGGACATATGCACAAATACCGCATCCGGCGCATGGCGATGGGTGGCTTCCAATAAATTTAATGTGCCCACCGCGTTCACATCAAAATCATCAAAGGGGCGGGTGGCGGCCAGATCGTGGCTGGGTTGGGCGGCGGCATGAACGATTAAATCCGGCTGCAATTCTTGGATGCACTGTTCGATGGCAGGCCGATTACGAATATCCAGTTCGTGATGCTGAAAATGGCGACAGGTGGCTTCTAAGCGGTGCTGATTCCAACGGGTATCGCCAGCAGGCCCAAAAAAATCGGCCCGCATGTTGTTGTCTATACCATGTACTGTCCAGCCGAGGGCATCAAAATGGGTGACGACTTCTGAACCGATGAGGCCGCTGGAGCCGGTCACAAGAATTTTCTGGGTCAATATCATTTCCCTATGCGTGGGTTGTAAATATCTCGCAGGGGAGTGTAGCGCAAAAAGGGGCAGATTTTAATAGGGAATGTCGGGTGCTTTTCACAATAACCGCCCCTGTCAAATTGTGTAAATTCTGTCTACGACCAACTAGCAGAAATTACACTCATTTGCGGTCAAAAGGGCATCCTAGTGGCATGGTTGCATTGTTAGAAAATTCTGTCAGCACCAACGCTAATCTCTCGCTAAACTAAAGAGAGGGGAAAGAGGTGGTTACAAAAAACCTTGTATATTAAGTTTTGCTCAATGATTCGGAGGGAACTCCAATGGCTTTTTTTCATATCCGTAAGGCATTTGCCCTACTGCTCGTTTTTAGTCTTATCGCAGGTTTCATCGTCCCCACGTTTTCGCACCCCAAACACACCGCACTGGCAGCGCCGCCAATCTCGGCCCCCAAAGCGCCGCCAAACCCGCCCGTCTATCCCAGCAACTGCACTGGAAGTTTTGCTCACATCTATAACGTTGGGACGGGTCAACCGTATACTTCAATTGGGGCTGTACCGTTTAGCAGCCTGCAACCTAGTTCGATTGTGCGCATTCATTACCGCGCCACGCCTTATTATGAAAAAGTGTTTGTGAACACGATTGCGACGGCCAACCAACCCGTGTGTATTGTGGGTGTGCCGGGGCCAAATGGCGAACTGCCGATTATTGATGGGCAGAACGCCACCACCAGCGCCAACATGGAAACGCACTATGATGGCAGCCAACAGCGCGGCCTGTTCACCATCATCGGGGCGGATGACGGCCTGCTGCCTGCCTACATTTATGTAGAGGGATTACACTTCCGCAATGCCTATCAGGATTACACCTTCACCGCCAAAAATGGCACGGTGCGGAATTACACCACCAATGCGGCAGCGGTGTATGTGCAGCGCGGCGAACACATCCGCATTACCGGTTGTATCATCAGCGGGTCGGGCAATGGTCTATTTGCGGCTACTGATGATGATGGCAATATCACCCGCGACCTAACGCTCGAATACAGCTATGTCTATGGCAATGGGGTGGTGGGACGTGACCGCGAACACAACACCTATACCGAATCCATTGGCATGGTTTATCAATACAACTACTTTTCGGCGTTGCGAACCGGCTCGATGGGAGCGAATATCAAAGATCGCTCATCCGGCACGATTGTCCGCTATAACTGGGTGGACGGCGGCGCCATTGTGGTGGATTTGGTCGAATCAGAATACGGGTGGCCCGTACTCAGCCAGCAGCCGAATTATCATCAGGCGTGGGTCTACGGCAATGTGCTGATTAATCGGCCTACCTCATCAGCCAATGGACGCAGCACCGTACATTTTGGCGGCGACAACGGCGGCGATACCCCCATCCCCGGCACGCAGCCCTGTGGATGGGATGCAGGCCAAGACCCTACCGACTGTTATCGCAAAGGGCCGCTCTATTTCTTTAACAACACCGTTATCCTGCATGTGTCGTCGGGCCACAAGACGCTGCTCCGACTGCAAACCGATGAGCAGTACGCCACCGCCTACAACAATATCGTGCATGTGGTCGGTACGGGTTATAACATCAGCTATATGAGTTATCGGGGACAGTTAAATCTCGGCCTCAATATTGTCAACCGCAACAGCAGCCCCCTCACCGATTTTCACCTCAACCAACCCGGCCCGGCGTCAACGGTGGTCGGCCATACCAATGTCACGGTCTTCACCAATCCGACCCAAACGGGTTTTGTCAATGCCAACGCCGAAAACTTCTATTTGTTGCCGACTTCACCCGCCATCAACAACGGCACGCCAATCCTTAGCCCCAGCCTGCCTGTGACGAATGAATATCACACCACACTGGGGGCACGGGTGCGCAATAATGATGGGGCACTCGACATGGGGGCGTTTGAATATACTCCCTCGCTGGCAATGGATACCCTCGCGGTATTTAATCCAAACAGTGAAGCCGCCAGTCTCATCAACACGCTCCAAGATAGTCCACCCCCATCCGCCAATCTCAATTTTTCACCGACACCCCCCGCCGCTGTCGTCAATGGGCAGTGGGTGATGGGCGATTGGGATGGCAACGGGCAAAAATCGCCGGGGGTCTATGCACCGAATGGCGTGTTCTATTTCACCAATGTGGTCGGTACCACGACCAGTTGGAATGGCATTTGGTTTGGCCTGTTTAATAAACCTGCGGTAGTGGGGCGATTTAATGCTGGCATCAATCGTGACTGTTTTGGTGTCGTGGACAATGCCAACTTCCCACCCTATGGTATGGCGTTTGCCTTGTATTTCACCTGCGACAATGCGGGTGGCGATCCTCCCAAGACGTTTCAATGGCTCAGTGTGCTGTTGCCTGATAATCAAGGTTTTAGTGGAGCGTTCCAATTCACCTCTGGAGATTTCGATGGCAATGGGGTGGATTCGATTGCCGTGCGGCGCGGGCCGTTTATCGCATGGACAAATGTCCCACCCACGACATTGGAATCAGCCTTTAGCCTTGCCCAATATATCGGCGCTCCTTCGTCGGTAGATTATGGGGTGGTGTTGAGCGGCGACTGGGATGGCAATGGCCTCGACAGCTTTGGCCTATTCTATCAAGACGGGTCGTTCTATCGCCGCACCGACCTTGAATGGAACACGGGCCGCTATCTCTTGCAGCGGGTCGGCGTCCCAATTGGTACCCCAACCAACGCGACCAGTTGGCGAGGGCATACAGGTGGTACAGGCGGAAGCAGTGGTGGAGATGCTGGCGCTGATAGTCCTTCTACCCAAACACCGCTCGGCTTAGTGGGTCATATCGAAGCCGAAAGCCCGGATGTCACCAAGCAGGGCAGTTGGACAACTCAATCCGCCCCAACTGCTAGTGGTGGGCAATATGTCTTTAGCAGTGACCTGTCCGGCGCATTGACCTTGTCATTTGAGGGCACATCCGTCGAAATCGCCTATCTTGAAGGGCCTGCCTTTGGCACATTCACCGTGTTGATTGACGATGTGGCAGTCCGCACCGTTATCGCCACCAATGCGACGGCGGGTCATGCCAGCACCGTCGTCAATTACCTGACTGATGAAGTCCACACGCTCCAAATTGTGCCAATTGATGGGACGATAGCGGTGGATGCGTTTGAGGTAGCAGAGTAAAACACCGCTACATTCACAAAAGCCCCTCTTGTTTTGGGAGGGGTTTTTGTTTTACGGAAAACAGAAAATCAGTCTTAATCACCCGTCGGCTTAATCCCGGCGTTTTCGACCATCAAAATCACACTGCGGATCGGAGCGCGGGTCTTGTGCAGCACGCCTTTCGGCACAGTAAACCCTTGTCGCGGGCCAAGTTCAACGGTGCGGCCCTCAAGGTCAATGATAAACTGCCCCTCGATCACATAGAAAAATTCATCGTCGTCATCGTGTTTGTGCCAATGAAATTCGCCTTGCATGATACCCAAACGCACGACGCTATTATTCACTTGGGTCAATGTTTGGTTGTACCATTGGTCAGTACACGCCTCGACCAATGTCTGCACATCAATCAATTCCAATGGCGGAAAGAGGGTATTAAGGTGGATGGAATAGGGGGATTCATTCGACATAGTGACTCTCCTTTTTTGAGCAAAACAGACGGGTTAATCTGGGCTGACCTTGATTTCGTAATGATTGGCGACCTCCTCAAATCGGGAAAGCAGCACGCGGGCCTCTGGTTCAATAACTGGCGTGGTGTAGGTATCCCCCGCAAAACCCCGCACAGCTTCCAAAGATTCAAATAGGGTCATGACGACAAAAGCCGTCTCTGATTCACCGTCTTGGCGCAACACATACGCTCCGTGAAAACCAGTAACGCGGTGAATACCCGGCAAGATGTATTCTCGTAGTAGTTCTTCATAGGCATCCGCATTCTCTGGGGTCGTCCAACCCCGCCAAACTCGTGCAATCATAAGCATTGGCCTCCTTTTACATTGTTCTTCGAGCACAGCATCAAAACTAAACGAACAACTAGATGTGAGCGACATCACACCCAATTTACGAGTATTACGATGTAACGGTTTTTGAAAATTAAAAAGCGCGGATAGGGGGATGCTTAAAAATGGCATCCACATATATGGAGAAAACTTTCTTAGGTTAGAAATGGCAAGATATTTCTAGCGCAAAACAACCAGCCCTGCACTGTCCTTTGGTACAGGTCAGCTAGGGTTTAGAAGTCAGCGCAATCCCCAGCAGTCTCAATGACATCGCCACGCATCCATAAATTCGAATACTGTGGGTCATCGTCACGTGCCTGCCACCAAGCATGACCATCTTCGCCAATGACCTGATCCCCCGCTGCAACAACTTGGCGTGCTGGAAATATACTCACAATGGGATACGTTGGGCCGGGGCCGCCGCGCAAATGGATATCTTGTTGGGAATAGAGCCAGCATACCTCTGGCTGTGGCATAATCCATACTTGAAAAAGATCGCCTGCTTTGGTCAGCATCCGACTATCATCAGCGGTAAACAACGGGGGACGATAGTTGTCTTGCTCAACCAGCAAGGTAAAAGCGGTTTCACCAGTCTCGGCATCCCAAAATGTAATGCCTGCCCCCCATCCCCATGACAACACATAGCGCCCCATCCCATCCCATCTTATTCCAGTGATTGAAACTCCATCAGGATTAGCGGTGTGCTCATATAGAATAGTGGCGGCATCAGCATCCACCACACGAAATCCATATCCGTAGACCCCGACCTCAAACCATTCAAGGTATCGGCGACCCATAGGACTCCATTCTGAACCAAGCAGGACGGGTGAATAGTAATTTAGGTTCTCTACTAGCGGTAAGTAACTATCAGGCTGGATATTTAGGAATGCGCCTGTCTCAGCGTCCAATACCTGCGCCGTTGGTAAAGTAGGGTATGTACCCCACATCAACAATATTTGGGTTTCGTCATGATTCCATGCTGCATTAGTGGCATCTTCACCGTAATGAGAAAAAATACGTCGGCCTGTGGTCATGTCCCATAGAGTTACGCCATTGATATGGGCAACGAGTAGGCGTGTATTGTCATGATTCCAAGCCACTGTATAAATCGAAGTCAAAGAATTGCTTTCAGGATGCCACAATGTATATTTGAGGGAAGCTGTACGGGTATCCCATACACTGATGAGATGTCTGTGACCGACCAAAATCCACCGTCCGTCCGAACTCCACGCGAGTTCCGTACCCCACTGGCCTTGATGCATACAGCACATGCCTTCCGGTGGGAGGGCAATGTTCAGCGTCAGCAGTAGAACGGGTTGAGTCGCTGCTATTTGTAAGGGCGGCATGGCATCAACCACTTGCAATGGAGCAGGAATTACGGCAAAGGCCATCAATAGAGCTATCGCAATTATCCGAATTTTTGAAGGCCAAGATCGTGCAACCATAATGCTTCCTAACTTTCTCAAAACCAAAATTCGAGCCTATGGGAAACAGATTTTATTCATTTTTGCGGCGTTTCACCTTTTCCGAGGGACGAAAACGTAATCCTGACCATGTGTCATTAATGGAAATCGCGGCGACTGTTTCCAGCCCCTTCGCGTTGACTGTCTCCCAGCCAATATCGCGGGTAATGTCCGTTTTGATTTTGCTCGATTTTTTGGGGTAGGTCATCCAGAGCAGGCCATCATGCTTGAGGGCATCAATAGCAATCGGCGCAAGGGTATCCACATCGGTCTTGTTATGCACAAACACCTGTACAACATCAAATCTGTTGCCGTCGGGTTCGGTGGCAAGGGCAGTATTCGGCGGTAGTTCACCTAATTGCTTCAAATATCCTTCAGGGGCATTGAGAATCAAACATTTGTGACCCGCTTTGATGCCCAGTTTTTGTGTCAGTATGCGTTCGCTCATCAAAATCTCTCCTTGTCCATTTCATTTGCTTCCAAGATACCATGTGATCTGGTGAGGCGCATGTAATTGGATGATACTTATAGTATGTAGACTTAAAGTCATCACTTTTTTAGATTCTGGCGTATGAACGATATAGAGATTATCCTTCGGCAATTTGGGAAAAATGTGCGCTACTGGCGGAAGATACGGGGTTTCTCTCAGGAGGAACTAGCCGAAAGATGCGGTCTGCATCGTACCTATATTGGGGGCATTGAACGCGGCGAACGCAATGTGGCACTTATCAACATTGTTAAACTCTCAACCGCGCTGGAGGTTTCGGTCAGCAATCTCATTGAAAGAGCAGATGCCGGATGATCTCGCCCTATGATGGCCTCCCACCCACTGCTTGGCGCGATAGAACGCTGGAACTGATTCAGCAGCATCCTCTAAAAAACCAAGAACTCTACGACGTGACCCGACAAGCATGGGAGGATATTTTTCAATCCCAAATTGGCAGTCGGGCATTCCGAATCGGGATAGAGTTGTTTCCTGCCCCGCAGATCATGGGCTTCTTTTTACATGAGCTTATCGCGTTGGAATTTCAATCGCGCTATCCTGATATATGGCGGCGCGACCAGCACAGTGGCGAAAAAGACATGGTGTATATACCCGATGAGCGATTTTCAATCGAAATCAAAACCTCATCCAGTGTCAAGAACATTTATGGCAATCGGAGTTATACTCAAATTGCCTCTACAACCAAAAAAACCAAATCCGGCTATTATCTGGCAATCAATTTTGAGAAATTCTCAGCCAAATCAGTCCGACCCCAACTAACGAGGGTTCGCTTTGGATGGCTAGACCACAGTGATTGGCTAGGTCAGTCGGCTGCAACAGGCCAACAAGCTCGTCTTAGCCCAGAGGTCGAACGATACAAGCTAATTGAGCTACCCCTCGGCGAATAATACCTGCTGATGTGGCGCTGCGGCTTGACGAATAACATTTTCGAGGCGTGCTGCGGTGATCGCACAATAGTCCGATTGGATTTCAAAGCCAATCACCCGCCGCTGAAGCCGCAGGGCAACCGCCGCTGTTGTGCCAGAGCCAATAAAGGGATCAAAAATTAAATCCCCTTCATTGGAAGAGGCCAAGATTATCCGTTCAATTACTTCTTCAGGGAATTGGGCCGGATGGGGGGTACGTTCCTTTGAAGCCCGATTTTGCCCGGAGGTGACTTTTTTGAATTGCCAGACATCACCGGGGTTTTTGCCGATTGGATTGACCTTAACTTTGCCGTTTTTCTTCTGGTTAGGGTATTTCACGTCGGGATCGCGTACATCATCTAGGTTAAAGGTATATTGCTCCGGATTTTTCACATACCACAGGAACTTTTCGTTGCGTGGCGAGAAGAATTTCCGGCCCGCGACACCTGCTCCATATTGCCACACAATTTCTTGAATCAAGAAAAAGGGAATCCGCTGCCATAACAAATAAGGGATGGGGATGGCTTTGGCACGATCCGAAATCGCTAGATAGCCGAGATTTAACCAAAATGAGCCACTGGCAGTCGAAAGACGATGGACTTCCCCAATCCAATCCTCACACCATACCAGATATTCATCTAAGGGGCGCGGGGCTTCGTAGGCCTTGCCAATATTGTAGGGTGGGCTAGTGACCGTCAAATCTATGATTTCGCTTGGCATCCGCCGCATGTAATCAAGGCAGTCACCCTGATAAATGAGACACTGCGAATGTTGGTAGTAGGGTAGGCCAAGTAGGTCAACAAGTTCTGCCAATTCCATCTAATATCCTTTCTTTTCATGCTACTTATAGTATTCAATATGGCGTGAGATGTCAAATCGGTCTAGCGGGAAAATCAGAAGTGCGTGCTTTTCGGCTACCTCTGCTATAATCTCTACCAAAGGCTATGCTTGGACGTTGATGGAATGAGGTGGGGACGCCCCTCGCAACACAGTGCAGGCCAAATTTCCAACAGCCGGAAACCACAACCTGTATTTTTTCCGGTATGCTACCATGCTATTTAAGACCACCTGTAGGAGAGCATTTTCATGGGAGAAATTATCTCAATCCATTCGTTTCGCGGGGGAACTGGGAAATCCAATGTGACGGCGAATGTCGCCACACAGGTCGCACTAAAAGGGTATCGCGTCGGCATCGTAGACACCGACATTATGTCCCCCGGTATCCATGTGCTGTTTGGTTTTGACGAAACCCGCATCCAAAAATCCCTAAATGATTATTTGTGGGGCAAGGCGACCATTGACGAAGCCGCTTACGCCATCCACGAAGTCGCCGGGGATGATCCTGAACGCTCCTTTTTGAAAAAAACCAAGTTGTGGCTGATTCCTTCTAGCATCCGCACCGCCGAAATCGCCCGTGTGCTGCGTGAAGGCTATGATGTCGGCCTGCTGAATGAAGGGTTCCACACCCTTATTGACGATCTGCAACTCGATTACCTCTTTATTGACACCCACCCCGGCCTGAATGAAGAAACGCTGCTGTCCATCGCCATTTCCAGCGCCCTCATTATCATCCTACGCCCCGATAACCAAGACTTTCAGGGAACGGCGGTCACGGTAGATATTGCCCGCAAATTGGAAGTGCCCAAGCTGCGATTGGTCATCAACAAGGCCCTGTTGGAACGTTATGATGTTGATCAGATGCGCGAAGCGATCTCCCAACAATATAATGCTGAAGTAGCGGGTGTGCTGCCGCTTTCAATAGATGTGGCGTTTAATGCCAGCGGCAATATCTTCAGTGCCATGTATCCCGACCACCCGTGGTCAAAGGTCATCCGCGAAATCACTGAAAACATCATCAGTTAAACTGAAAAAAGGGGCAGTGACGCATGACTAGCGGTAATGATGATCCCCTCAAGGACTTGTTACAGTCGGCCCGTCAGCGTTCAAAGACTGGGCCGCTGGACGATACCCCAAGCGAACAGCAGGGCAGTGCGGGGGCCGGTGGGCCATCAATCCCGGCTGTCCCTCAAGGCCTTAACCCGCTTGATTTATTGGCCCTGCCCCAAAGCCAGCGTGATCTGGTTAATTGGCTGTCGCGCCAAAAGCAAGCCACCCTGTCGCAAATTCAGTCCGCCCTGAACCTATCCCCACAAGACACGGCCCAAACCATCCGCGCCCTAAAAGCAGCGGGGTATCTGCGCGAGGCTCTTGTGGAAGGCCATCTGCATTATCGTGTGGCATTCAGCGGCAAAATCAGTCGGGCCGCCCAAAATCTACCCGATGCCATCTGGTCAAAGGTGGATTTGGATAATGCCGCCTTCCTAAAGGCGATTCCCCTATTCCGTGATTTACCCGCCGACGTGTTCAAAGAAGTGCTGAATAATGTGGAATCCCGCACCTATCGCCGCAACGAGGTCATTTTGTGGCAGGGCGAGCCGAATACAATGGTGCGATTTATCAAAAGTGGCATCGTGGGCATGACCCATTTTAATCCCCATGACGCCAACAAGCGCATTTTGTCCTATGTCAAACAGGGCGAGATTTTGGGTTTTTATGCGCTGCAAGAAGGGCACGTGCAGTCGTCGCCTGTCACCGCCACCGCTCTCAGTGAAGTGGAGGTGTTGGCCCTCAAACGCGAAGAGGTATTTGACCTGATTGGAAAACATCACGCCGCAGCACTGGCGCTCAATCAAATGCTCATCCAGCGGGTTATCAATCTTGCCAATCGTTCCGACAGCACCGCCGACGAATCCCGATTATCCCTTATTTTGAGCATTGGGGAAGGCTTTGGTGTGACCACCATCGGCAGTTTGCTCGCCATGACCCTTGCCAAAACCAGTGGGCAACCCGCCGTCTACAGTGAATATCCGACCAGTGACAGGCTGGCAGGTCAATTTGGCTTCCCCGCCGATGACAAAACCTATACCCACCCCGGCGGCTATCAGGTCAAAGTGTTAGAAGCGACCCCCGGCATCCCGCCCGCTGTGCGTGCCACGCTGATTCTGGACGAACTGCGGAGTGAATATCCGAATGTGGTGTTGGGCCTATCTGGTGAGATGGACGACAACATCACCTATCTGTTGGAACGCGCCAATCAAATTGTCATTTTGACCGCGCCGACCCCCGACGCATGGAAAAAAGTGAGCACACTGGTCAATCGGCTGAAAAATAACGTGTCGCCGGAAAGCACACGGGTCTACATTGTGGTCAATCGCCCCCAAAAGCCCCACACTGACCAGATTCTGTACGGGCAGGCCGATTTGGAAATCCCCTATCTGGAAAATATGCCGGGGTTAGCCGACCACCGCCATGACAATTTGCCACAGCAGTTGAGCCGTGCCCTGCAAGCACTAGCAGATCGCTTGGGCCGCACCAGCCGCATTACGATCTATATTCCCAAGCAGATCGAAGATAACCCGATAGATACCAGTCCGTATGTCCAAAAGACGCTCAATTTCTTGGCGACATTGTTCAAGGAATCGCCCGCCATCAAAGACGAAAGTCAGCGGCTTACCAGCACAGGCGAAAGTGGCATCATCAGCGAAACGATCTATACCGTGCGTACTTATGTCACGCAGAGTGAGCTTGATAAACACTTAGATAAGGTCTTAGATTTTGCGGCCTCCATCAAAACCGACCTCAATCAAGACGCTCTCGCCATTGAGGTCAATCATAAATTTATGCTCATTTAGGACAGGCTTATGCGACGTGTAGCGTGGTTTGTTTCTTTGTTGGTTCTCGTTCTCGCTGGGGGCACAATCGTCATAGCCCAAGATGGGGGGCAGGGCGCTCCCGGCCTCGGCGACCCCTTCTATGACGGATTGGGCAACGGCGGTTATGATACGCTGCACTATACAATTGACTTAGCTATTGAGGTGGACACCAATGCCATTAGCGGCACGACCACTATCGAAGCACAGGCCACCCAAACCCTGACCAGTTTCAATCTCGATTTTCATGGATTGGAGATTTCCGATATTGCAGTGGATGATGTTTCCGCTGATTTCAGCCGTGATGACTTTGAATTAACCATTACCCCCGTTGCGCCCATTGAGGAAGGGGTGACTTTTGTAACCGTCGTGACCTACAGCGGTATTCCTACACCCTATCCTGATCCATCCGTAGATGGGTTTCCCATCGGTTGGCTGCGCTTTGGTGGAACAATCTTTGTGATGAGCGAACCGGGCGGGGCGATGTCGTGGTTTCCCAACAACAACCACCCCAGCGACAAGGCGACCTACACTTTTGAGATTACCGTCCCGGAACCCTATGTCGTCGCGGCGACAGGCCTGCCCGTTGATGAAATAGATAATGGCGACACACGCACCTTCGTTTCGGAAATGAACGACCCGATGGCAAGTTATTTGGCGAGTATTTCGGTTGGTGATTTTGTGCGCATGGATGAAACTGGGCCGGACGGGTTGCTCATTCGTAATTACTTCCCCACCGATCAAGCTGAGGAATTAACCGATGCCTTCAGTCCCACCGGGGAGATGATTACGGTTTTTTCCGACCTCTTTGGCCCATATCCCTTTGAAGTGTACGGAGCAGTGGTCGTCACCATTCCGTTTGGCGGGGCGCTGGAAAATCAGACCCTCTCGATATTTGGAACAGACGCGGTTGACGAATACACCATTGCGCATGAACTGTCGCATCAATGGTTTGGCGACAGTGTATCCCCGGCGACATGGGACGACATATGGCTGAATGAAGGCTTTGCGACGTATGCCGAGGCGCTGTGGGCTGAATACCTTGATGGTGCGACGGGCCTCACCGATTATATGGACGAACTCTATGAGTACATGGTCGAGGAGGAACTTGGCCCGCCCGGTGTACCCGACTCAAGCGATTTGTTTAATGGGTCGGTCTATTTACGCGGCGGCTGGACGCTCCATGCCCTGCGTTTAGAGGTGGGGGATGAAGCGTTTTTTGAAATCCTGTGCACCTATTACGAGCGTTTTCAATATGCCAACGCCAGCACCGATGATTTTATTGCTGTGGCCGAGGAAATCAGCGAGGAAGATTTAAGCGACTTTTTCCAAATGTGGCTGTATGATGAAGAAGTGCCGGAGATGACAGAATAGGGCAATCGGGACAATTCCGGCGACCCTAAATAGGTACTGTGGACGACTAAATTAATCCAAAACTTAGGAAGGAATGTGTGGTATGGCAGGTGTATGTTGGGTGTGTGGCAAGCCAGCCGAGGCCTCGTGCCGATTTTGTGGACGATTTGTTTGCAAAGATCACGCCTCCAAATATCCCTATTTCATGGCGGTGTACGTTGGGGCAGCCAATACCCCTAAGGCTATTGTCGTCGCCGACGCGATTTGGTGTGGCATCTGCCGACCACAACCCGAACCGATTGAAATGCCAGAAATGTACTAGCAGGGCAGGGGGCGATAAATAAATCACTATGTCATCATCGTCGAATTGGTATGATCGCTTGATGGAACACCTCAAGTCCAAGCCATCAGATCAAACTCCGCAGCAGGATGTATTCCGCAAAGTGACCGATAAATTGAGCCAAGACCCCACCGGATTAACCCCGTTGGACATTGTGGATTTGCCTGCCCACCAAAAAGAGGTCATGCTGCTCATGATGCGTGACCACGAGGCGGCAACGGCTGGCATCTCCATCGAAGAGTTACGTAGGCGTCTCAACAATCCGCCGCATTTGGAAACCACATTGGCGGAACTGACTGGAAATAATTGGCTACTTATGATGGGTGAGGCCCCTAATTTCTTATATAAGGTGCATCTCAAAGCCAAACGCGGTTCCAGCAGCAAAGATATGTGGTCGGTCTTGGTCGAACGTCTTGCCAAGCGCGACTCAAAACCACCTGAAGATTTATAAGGTATAAAGTCACTATTTATCAATAATTTTATTGTATGGGTTTAAAAACTTCAGTCGAATCTTAAATTTGTCGTGAAATCATACAACTTTGTACCCCTTTGGGACGTATTGATTCAAAATCGAACGAATCTATGCCATCAAAGGGGATTTCTTTATGTGGACAACCTTCCGAAATCGCAACTTTACCCTCCTGTGGTTTGCTGGCCTAATCTCCTATTCTGGCGACTGGATATTACGTATCGCGCTGCCCATCACGGTCTATAAAATGACGGGTTCGGCCTCAGCCATCAGCCTCCTGTTTATCGCCTATGCCATTCCAAGTATTGTGCTGGGGTCAGTGGCGGGGGTATTTGTGGATCGCTGGGAACGCCGACGCCTCATGGTCATCACCAATGTACTCATGGGGTTGGCGGTTCTACCCCTAATCGCTGTCCAATCCTCGGGTTGGCTGTGGTTGATCTATCTCGCGGCATTCATCGAATCCGCCGTTGGTCAATTTTTTGGCCCTTCCGAAAACGCCATGCTGCCGCTTCTGGTCGAGGAAAAGCAGTTGGGGTCGGCCAATGCCCTCAATATCCTCAATAACAATCTGGCGCGGTTTGTTGGGGCCGGCATTGGCGGCGTGATCGTCGGCACGCTCGGCCTCGAAGGGGCGCTCATCTTGGACGCTCTGACCTATTTCGCAGCGGCAGGTTTGGTTGCCCTGATTTCTGTAACCTCCAAGCCCAATGTTCAAGAGCAAGCGGCCCACGCGCTAGATGCCCTCAAAAAAGTTGGGCAGGATTGGCGGATCGGCATTCGTTTTGTCCGTCATGAACCCGTTGTGCGCCTGCTGTTTTTGAGTACGGTGCTGATGGCGATTGGTGAGGGCACGATTGGTGTATTGTTCGCCCCATTTGTGTTGGATGTACTCAGAGGCGGCGAGGCCGGAGTCGGGGCGTTGATGTCGGCCCAAGCGATTGGGGGCATCAGCAGCGGCGTCGTGGTGGCGTGGATAGCGACCAGAGCTAAACCGAGTTTGCTGTGCGGATTTGGGGCGCTGACCTTTGGACTGATTGACCTCATGATTTTTAATTACTCCACTTTTGTCGAAGGGTTCGCCATCGCCATTGTTTTGTTTGTGCTGGTTGGGATTCCGGCAGCGGCAGCCATGACTGGACTTCAGACCATCATGCAGTTGCGGGTGCCGGATGAACTGCGCGGACGGGTGTTTGGCGCACTCGGCACAACCTTTGGCATTTTCACGATATTTGGAATGGCATTTGCGGGCATAATGAGCGATAGTCTAGGCATTGTTCCGGTCTTAAATATTCAGGGCTTCGCCTATACCACCATTGGAATCATGGGTTTAACCCTACTGCACCGCCAAATGGCAGAGGCGACCCCTGTGGAAGCGATAGGAGAAATTCAAACCGCATGATCGCCAAACGCATTCAATCAGCCCTCGTCCTTGTGCTGGCAGTTGGGGCAGCGATGATAGTTCACAGGCCATCATCATCCGCCCAAGCCGTTTCCGATGACCGCATGGCCCGCCTCGCACGCGGCATCAATTTGCCCAATTGGTTCTGGCTTGGCCCGGATGACCCCGATGCAATTCGGAATCGGGTGAGCGACGAAGAATTCACCCGCCTGCGCGAAATGGGCTTTACCAATGTGCGTATACCCGTTGCGATGGCCCCATTTTATAATCCCGATGCCCCCGCCGAACCCAATTCTGAACGTTTGGCCCTCCTTGATTCCCAAATTGACCGTATACTCGCCGCTGACCTCGCTGTGATTATTGATTTACATACGGTCAACGTGAATGAAGGGGCGACGGTTTATAGCGGTGATTTGGAAACCGATGACACCTTTGTGGAGAACTTTTTGGCCTTCTGGGGCGGTTTGGCGGGTCATTTGAAAAAATATGACCCCGACCTCGTATTTTTTGAGGTTTTTAACGAACCCGTGTTTTTTAACAATCAATCGCGCTGGGTAGAGGATATTTTGCCGCGTACCCTCGCCGCTGTACGTACCGCCGCCCCCGACCACACCTTGATTGCCAGTGGCACCCGCTGGTCGAGCATTGACGGCCTGTTGTTGGTGACACCCGTTGATGACCCCAATATCGTCTACAATTTCCATTTCTATGAGCCGTTTATCTTTACCCATCAAGGCGCGAATTGGGTGGACGACCCGGTGATTCGATCCCTGTTTGGCGTGCCCTATCCCTATGACCGCGAAACCGCTGTGTCTCCTTTGTTTGACCGCTACAGCCCCGAAGCCCAACTCTACGTGCAGAACTACGCGGAGGAAGGCTGGAATATCGAAAAATTGGATGCGCGGATTAGTCAGGCCGTTGCGTGGGCCGAGGAACACGGTGTCCAACTCATCTGCACCGAATTTGGCGCTTATGCCCCGCTTGCCCCCAAGAACAGCCGTATCCAATGGATTTCGGATGTTCGTACCACCTTTGAAAAATATGGCATCGCGTGGGTGATGTGGGAATATGACAGCGATTTCGGCTTGGTGGAGCGCGTGGCAGGCGAATTGAAATATAACGAGGATGTGATTACAGCGTTGGGTTTGCAACCGTGAAAGCTCCGGTTTGAAGATTATGCGACGCTTATGGTATTGGAATCTGTTGATCGCTGGGATGATTCTGCTTGCCCTGAATCTCGTTTTGATAGCTCCTCGCAGGCAAAAAGCAGAAAGTGGGTGGATTGCTTATCGCACATCACTCGGCGAACTGTTTATTGCCAGAGTGGACGGCAATCTAAAGCGCCATATCACAAGCACAACGGCTGGTGTAAGAAATTTCACATGGTCGCCGGATGGGGATTGGTTACTTTTTGATGACCTGTGCTATTGTCAAATCTACCGTGTCCAATCAAATGGGGATAATCTACGCCCAATTATTCCTACTCACACAGGTATTGTTGGTGCTGAACCACAGGTATCACCGGATGGGCATTGGATATACTTCCTCGGAACGAAAGGGGATGGCCCAAACGAGGTTCATCGGATTGAGTGGGATGGCCTTAACCCAGAAAAGGTAAGCTCATTGGCGAATGCCAACGATCCGAAGGGCTATACGGAGGTTACAAACTTCAAGTTATCTCCGGATGGTCAGAGCATCCTCATTCAGGTTAGTGTTGGGCAAGTTACCCAACACTATTATGTATTGAACTTGCCTACGGGTAATCTCACACAAATTTTTGAGTTTGCGATCTCCGATGGGTTGTACATTTTCGAATGGACACCGGATAGCCAGTGGGTTACTGTTATCATTCAAGAGCGTTTAACCCTACTGATGACTCGCCCGGATGGAAGTGACGTTCATGAATTTACCACAGTAGAACCATCACATATTCAAGCTACTGACTGGTCCCACGATATGGAATGGCTTTATTTCATTGGAGGAAATTCAACTGGTTATGGCCTGTTTCGTGTTCGCTCGAATGCGCAAGATATGGAGCAGTTAGTACCGGAAAACAAGGGGGAGTTTGTAGTTACCAATCCTCGGCTTTCAAGTGGTGAGCGCTGGTTAGCTATCGGCATGGATATTAGACTATCTAATGGGGGATATACTCGAAATCTCCTCATAGTTGAAAACGATGGAACTGCGAAACGGGTAGTTGCTAAGGATTTTGATTGGGATGCGGTATGGCAGCCACGATTGGATTATCATTGGTCTAAAATATGGTTGATAATATTCGGAATGGTCATGCTCAGTATGGGTGCCAGATGTGCTGTCAAATCTAGGCATTTGCCGAATAATTAAACTGGAAGTATCCTGCCATTTTGCCCACAATGATTAACTCAGTGGCTTTGGGAGAAGGTAGAGAATGGGGATTGTAACACCCACCGCGCTCATCAACGAAATTATTGATTTTCTTGTGGATGGGCCTTCATTGGAAGCAATTATCATGTTCAGACCGTCTCAACAAATTGATGAACGTCTGCATGTATTACTTAACCACCAAAGTGAAAATCAAATCACACCGCAAGAGCTTGAAGAGCTAGAGCAATATGTAGTTTGGGATCACTTGATGACGATGCTCAAACTCAAAGCGCAGCTAAAATGGGCGGGACAAAATGAATCTAGTAAGTGACGACCTTCGGCGGGCGGTGATGGAACGCGCTGGCGAGTGTTGCGAATACTGTCTCATTCACTCCCAATTCAAATTATTCTCCTTTCATGTCGGCCTTGTCATCCCAGAACGACATGGTGGTGAGATAAAATTAGACAATTTATCCTTTAGTTGTGTAGCCTGTAGTTTTTGTAAGAGCATGGATATTGGTTCCCTTGACCCTGAAACACAGCTAATAACTGGCTACTATAATCCCCGCAAGCAAAAATGGTCGGAGCATTTCCAGCTAAAGGGTGCAACGATTGAGCCGCTTACACCAGAGGGGCGTGTAATGGTCAGAATGTTGCATCTAAACTCGCCTGAGCGCGTCCAAGAACGAACTTTGATGATACAGTTAGGTTGTTATCCTCTTTGGAAAAATAAAGAGTAAATTACGTATGACCCTCGACCCCCAATTCAAAGCCAACCTTGCTCGCTTTATCCCTGCCGATTTGATGGATTTGCTGCCGGACGATGACAAGGCCATGACGCAAGCCATCCGCCGACTCAGCAGCCTGCAAAAATCGGTGTCCTCATTCCTGCCGCTCTACATCGCCGATCTGACTGACAACTCAATAGACTGGCATCTCGGTATCGAAATATATGGCTAATTGATCTTTCGAACGTTTTTTCCTGTTGCGTCTGCATAGGCCGCAATTCCTGCTGTTGGTAACAAAAAACTCAGAGCCAGCAAACAACCTGAAATTTGAGGCGAAGCAAAGGCTAATACAAATGCCAAAACAAACATTGTATTCGCCCCCCAAAATAGATAACCTGCTCTCAGGAAGCGTTTTTTAATATCCTCATCCTCAAGAACTTTTGCCTTTGCAATACTTTTCCATCCGACACAAAAGGTATACACATGCCAAAGAACTGCTCCCAAAGCGTTACACCATTCTTCCATCTTGCCTCTCCCTTGCAGCATTAGCGAATAAACTGGTATACGAAATATCAAGAGTAAATGGTAGCATGTTAATTCAAGACTGTATAAGAACGTGTCCACAAGAAACTATTATTTTTTCGCTCCGTCGCCTACAATGTCAGCAGGCCTAGCGATTTAAGGATATTATTGAATTTAAGTGCATTAGAATTCATTAAAGAGTAGTTCTATATGACCCTCGACCCCCAATTCAAAGCTAACCTTGCCCGCTTTATCCCTGCCGATTTGATGGAGTTGCTGCCGGACGATGACAAGGCCATGTCGCAGGCCATCCGCCGACTCAGCAGCCTGCAAAAATCGGTGTCCTCGTTCCTGCCGCTCTACATCGCCGATAATGAAGATTTGCTCACCCGCGATTATGGCGATTCCCGCCCCGGCACGTTCATGTTTTCGGACGTTTCCGGCTTCACGTCGCTCTCGGAAAAATTGCAGGTTGCCAAAGGGGTGGAGGCCGTCGAAATTTTGACGGAAGTCATCAACGACTATTTTGCGACCATGCTGGAAATCATCGCCAAGTCCAACGGGGAGTTATTGAAATTCGCCGGGGATGCCCTGCTCGTGTTTTTCCCTGAACAAAAGGGCGAGGGGGATGTCGCGGCAAAAGCCATCCGCACCGGACTTCGGATGCAGCGGGCCATGATGCAAAAATTCCAACCCCTCCAGCATCCCGTTTTGGCAGAGATGTTCGGTAAGGATCATGGCATGGAACTCACCATGTCGGTGGGCATCAGTCGCGGGCATCTGTTTGAGGCACTCGTCGGCAATGACATCCAGCGCGACCATATTATTCAGGGTGGCCTGCCGGGAATGGCGATGTTGGCGGAGGAAGCGGGTATCCGCGATGACGTGATTATTGATGCCGCATTATTTGAGGACTATCAAACCGAATTTGAGATGGCCCCGACCAAAGAAGAGGGCTTTTATCAGGTCGTGGATAATTTTGGCGACGGTCTGAGCGATTACGAAATCAATGCCCCCAAGCGGCGGCGGGGCGGTGTGGTGGGCCTGCTCAGTTTTGAAGATAAAGACCTGCTGGCGGATTTGCAGAAGGAATATCACAAACTGGCGACGGTAGCCAAATATGTCGCGCCGGAAATCGTCAATAAACTGGCGGTGACAGGCGACCATGTGGAAAGCGAAAACCGCCCCGCGACGGTCATGTTTGTCAATTTCAACGGGTTTGCCGAATTATTGGAGCAGTGGGGGCCGGATAATCTGAGTTTGCTAGTCTCCGTCTTGGATCGCTATTACGGCACCATGCAGCGTGTGATCACCAGCAACGGTGGCTCGCTTACCCGCACTGACCCCTTTGGACGCGGCACAAAAATGCTGATTACCTTCGGCGCTCCGGTGGCCCATCCCGACGACCCCGTGCGGGCAGTGGCGACGGCGATGGAAATGAACTGGCAGTTGGATCGCCTCAATACGCGCCTTTTGGACGAACTCCCCAAAGAACTGCACCGTTGGCCCTTCATCACCCAAAAAATGGGCATCGCGCAGGGTTTTGTCTATGCAGGCGAGGCGGGGTGGCGGGCGCGGCGCGAATATACCGTCATGGGCGATGATGTCAATTTGGCGGCACGACTGATGAAAGCGGCTGAACCCGGTCAGGTGGTCATTAGCAAACGGGTGCATCGGCGGGTCAATTTACACTTCCAAACCGTCGAACTGCCCCCCCTGAAATTAAAGGGCAAAGCCGAACCCGTGCTGGCCTATTCGGTACAGGGGGTTACGGCCCGTTCCGCCGATTTGCCACTCACTTCCTCAACCAAATTCGTGGGGCGGGATGTGTTGATGCTGACCCTCAGTTATGCCCTACAAACCGCCAAAGGGCCGCGTCGTCGTCGTGCATTTGCCCTGTCGGGTGAGGCGGGGGTCGGCAAGACACGCATTATGCAGCATTCTTATCAGGAGGCGGCGGCGCAGGGCTTTTTTAGCGCATGGTCAACATGCAGTACCCGCGATAATCAACATACCACATGGGGCCGCCTGCTCTCTCAACTGCTGCGCCTCGATCAACTCAAAAGTGCCCGTGAACAGCATCGCTTTTTACGCAACCGCCTTGCCGAATTGAACCTGATGGAGTTGTACGTACCCCTATGTGATTTATTTGAACTGCCCCCCGACCAAGAAGGCATGACCGACACCTTAAAGTTTGACCCGGATGATACCATGCTGCGTGCCCTAGACGATTATCAAGCCCGCCGCTCTACGCAAGATATTCCGGTATCGCCTGCCCCGGTCAACGAGGCGACCAAGCCCGAAGGTAAGCAGATTAAAGACATCTTTGCCCTGTTAGCCGAGCGTAAATTAGACAGCACCCGCAGTTCTGGTATTTTTGGTGATGTACGTGACCAAGCCCAGAAAAAAGTGGCACAAGCTGTCCAATCCGGCGAAACCATGACCTCGCTGTTTGATGCCGCCGAGCAAAAAATCAACATTGCCGACGCGGTGTTGCATTTCCTCCAAGCGTTCTCCAATGAAACACCGACCCTGCTGGTGATTGATGATCTGCACAGTGCCACCCCCGAAGCCATCACCATTCTGCGGCGGGTGTTGGACGAAATTAAGAAAGCCCGTCTGGTGATTTCCGTCGCCTACGAACCGCTGAAAGTGATTGATTTGGGATTGCAGCCCAACGAAATTAAGGATTTCAGCCACGATGAGGTCATCCAGATGGCGCAGGCGATTTTGGAGGCCGATGAAATTGGGGCGCATTTGGATGAATTTTTGTGGGAGCGCACCAAAGGCCGTCCCCTCTTTGTCGAATCCCTGCTCCAAGTCCTGCGCGACAACAAACATATCTGGCGGCGCACGGGCAAATATGAACTGAAAAAGGACGCCAATCTCGACATGCTGCCGGATGATGTGCGCGGGTTGATTACCAGCCGTGTGGATCGCCTATCGCAAGAGAGCAAGGAATTGTTACGGGCGGCGGCGGTCTTGGGTGAAGGCTTCTCACGTCAGGCGGTTGGGGCGGTGGCTCAAGTCGAAAATGAGCAAAAATTGGAGGCCCTGCTCAAAGATTTGACCGAAAAGCAGTTGATTGAACCCCAACCTGATGGCACGTATCATTTTAGACATGGCCTTGCCGAAAGCACGGTTTATGAAAGCCTGACCCGTCAGCAGCGCATGAATTTGCATCGGCTGGCAGCGAAATATTTTCAGGAGCAGGGGGGTGAATTGACCGACGCCCTGTTGCTGGAAATCGCCTACCATCTGCTGAAATCGGGTAATCCGCTGCGGGCGATGGAGGTCATCACCACTGGAGCGCAGCAGGCTGAAGAAATCGGCGACGTCGGGCGGGCTTTATCGCTTTATCATCGGGCGCTCGATATTTTCCCGAACGACAAAACCCTCCCGCTGGAAATCGAGCGATTAGAGAGCTTGTAATGACCGATTTCAACGAGGCTAGATGGATAGAAGCATGGATGGATACCTATATCCATTATGCGTTGTTGCTCTTGTATTTTAAAGACGACACCCTAAAAATCTATGATCCCCAAGATCAAAAATTCGTGAACGAAACTTTTCCGAATTATGATGAAGCCTGTAGTTGGCTTTGGGAAGATGAGTATCACAAAATAGAAACCCGTTATGTTTTTGAGGAAGATGAGATTTTGACAAGTATCGAGCCTTTTATCCGAGATAAATCCAAGTTAACTGAGACACAATGGGTTGAGGTGTGGATTGAGTTTGTCTACAATCCCAACATATTCCTATTATACGGGTTCAAGGATGGTTCTTTGAAAATCTTTAATCCCAAAGATAAAGGCCACGAAAGAGCCACATTTTCCTCGTATGCGGAGGCATATGATTGGCTGAGTGAAGACGAATACGACCATATCCGAACCCGCCTCTATCTCATTGATGACCCTGAATGAAAGTATAGAACAATTGTGAACGACGAAGCCTATCTCGACATCATCTTAAAACGTATCCGAGTCTGCAAATCCTACCGACCTAAATTTGGGCAGGGAGCAGGTGAAGGGCTTACACTCGAACAATTCCAAGACCTCTACGGATCAGATGTGTTTTATGCGTGGTTTGGATTAGACCACCCCTTGATGTATGCCGCACACAAGGCCGCTGGTGGCATCACATCGGTTTATCGGCAAATCGGGACAGGCTGTGAAGAATTATTCCGGCAAATTTTGAAAGATCAATTTATCTTGGATAATTCGCAGGTCTCATGGTCATATGACATTCCACGACCCGATGGTTCTTCGCGTCGCTTGGCCCTCGATGGTCGTTTGACTTTTGCGGATATTGAAAATCCGAGCAAATCTGGACTTTTGAAAAACTGGATGCGTGAAGCATCTGCTCATCTCGGTATTGAACCCGCGATTGTTGAGGCCTTACGCGGGGTCGTTTTTGAAGTCCGGCAGGGTTACAAAAGCAAAGATTCCAAGCGCCAGAATGCCGATATTGCCAATGCCGCCGCTGCCTACACACAGGGCTATTTCCCCGTCGCGTTGATATTGTCTACTCAAATTGACAATGACCTTGTATATCGTTATCAAAGCCAACGCTGGCAGATATTGCGAGGATATTCATCAGGTACTGCTATTCATTCGACCTATACATTTATGCGCGAGGTTATTGGGTTTGATTTGGCAGCATTCCTTCAACACAATTCGTCGCTCCTCACTACAGAAATCATTGAAGTCTTGGAAAGCCTTTTAAGTGCCGATGAATAGACAACCCGACCTGACCTTCAAACACAATCTCAAAAATGGGCGGCATGGCTGGCTGCGACTGACCCCGGCCTACTCCATCAAAGTAGTCGAGCAGCTATTAGGCCAAGTGCCGGATGTAAGTCACGTCCTTGACCCATTTTCGGGTAGTGGCACAACAGGGTTGGTGTGTGCCGAACGCGGTATTGATTCGACCCTTGTTGAAATAAACCCTTTTTTAGTCTGGCTGGCAGGAGGCAAAACGGCTAATTACACATCGGATGACCTGCTCAAGACTCTTTCGATGGCTAATGAAATCAGCCACCGTGTCAAATCACAGCAACATGGTCATTTCTGGACACCCCCCATTAGCAATATTGAGCGTTGGTGGTCAGGCGAGTCGCTGCGAATGCTGGGGGGGATTCATGGCGAACTGGATGTGCTTGACCCCAGTCCTGCCAAAAACCTTCTGTTGGTCGCGTTTTGTCGTCTTATTATCGAAACCTCCAATGCCGCCTTTAACCATCAATCTATGTCTTTCAAAGACGCCTCCGTACAGCAACTCAGCTTTGAAGAGATGCGTCCACATCGCTTTTTAGAACTCGTGGAGGAAATCGCCCGTTCCGCCGAATATCCACTTGCTACCCCTGTCGAAATCATCTGCGCCGATTCACGCCAGATTCCCACACCCACCAGCACCCTATATGATTGTGTGATTACCTCTCCGCCTTATCCCAATCGTATGAGCTATATCCGCGAACTCCGCCCGTATATGTATTGGCTTGGGTTTTTGAACGAGGCGCGTGAGGCGGGGGAACTCGATTGGCAGGCAATTGGCGGGACATGGGGCATTGCTACCAGTCGTTTGCAGCAGTGGCAGGCGGATGACGTTCAAATCCCCGGTTTCCAGACCATGCTTCAGCAAATTCAGCAAAGCAGTCCTTTGTTGGCAAATTATGTGCATCGTTATTTTGTAGACATAGCCACCCATTTAACCAACTTAAAACCGACATTAGCAGATGGGGCGCGACTATTTTATGTCATCGGGAACGCGAAATTTTATGATACGCTTGTCCCTAGCGAACAAATTTACGCGCATCTGTTAGCTGAACTTGGATTTTTGGACATAGGTATCGAAAAATTGCGAAAACGCAATTCCAAAAAAGAACTCTTTGAATATGTGGTGACGGCGACCATGCCTGATCGTGCCGCACGGGGCAGTCGGGAAAAATTCTAGGCCGCGCTGCGAAAAGTAGCTGATGTTGAACCACCAGAAGAGGATCGCTTTTGAAATTAATCAGTTGAGGCATATGTATGCGCTTCGGCAACCTGAACAACCAACAAGAAACCGATAAGGCGCTGGCGAACATCTGCGAGGATTTGAAGCCCATCCTCGAACGTGAACTCGTCGCTGGAAATCGCGTGCTGTCGTGCGAACTTTTTGACAACCTCGATAACTACACCCACAGCTATGTCTTGATTCAGCTAGGCCGCCGCATGATGCTCAATCATGAACCCCTGCCCGACCATCTCAAGTATATTTTGACCGCCGATGCCCATTATTGGTGGTCGGAGATTGGCTGCACCATCCATCATCACCTGATTATTGATTCATTTTCAATCTAACCGGGGTCGCTTTTCAATATGAAGTAGCTCATGTTATCCTGTTAATAACAATTGGCACGGGGCGAGTGGGATAAGGGACATTGTCACATGGCAAAACGACGACGACGCACACACGACTACGCCGAAGAACCCCTTGAGAAACCAACCTTCAAGCCGAAAGACGACTACGAAACGGATACCCAATCGGATCGTGCCAATAATTCGGCGGGCAATATCCTCCAACTCCATCAATCACATGGCAATCAATACGTCATGCGGGTGCTCGGCGGCAAACAGCCCGCTGATACCGCCACATTAACCCTGAAAGATGTTTTTGCAATTCATCTGGTGCCTGCAATTGGGTCACATGGATTATCCACACTCCTCAGGGCCATCCGTGTTGCGCCGATCAGTGAACGCGAGTCATTCTATAACGACGCCTCCAATCGGGCCAAAATTCGTGACGTGCTTCCGGCGGATGATGCCAAAGCGGTTTTTGGAGCGCTGTTAAAAGACCCGCCCTATATCCCCGGCGACCTTTCCGAGCAGTATCGCAGCTTGGATAAATCCGAAAAGGCTACCATTGACGACAAAGCTAACAAACAACTAGAAGCCGAAACAGATGTCACTGGCCCGCTGGATTGGAGTAAGTTAGAGGACAAACCTTTTGCGCGGCGCTGGCTGCGGATTCGAGACACGCTGGTCGAAAAACTGATTGCCGAAAAGGTGACGGCAGCACTGAAAGAATGGGTGATTGAACTGGCGGCTTCGGGTGATAAGGCCACGCTGGCGTTTACCCTCGACAGCTTAGATAAATCTGAACAACTCGCCCTGCGGTCAGATAAAACCTTCATGGAAAAGCTGCGCGACAATCTGGCATGGAACGATTTTGCCGACTGTGTCCAGATTTTGGGGCGACGCGCATTGACTGGTGAGGAGTTGAAAGATCACCCTAATGTTATTCAGCAGTTGAATGAAGCATGGGATGATTCTTTGCCGATGATGCCCCCCGCGACCAGCAAAGACGACATCGAAAGTGGCAATCATGAGGAGGGTGGGTGGATTTATCTGAACTTGGTGACAGGCAAATTGGAGTTCAAAAAGGCCGACAAGCTGCGGATTATTGTTCGTGGCGGGACGCCGCCGGAAATGGCGATTGACCTCTCGCTGCCGCCAACGCTTGATGATGCCGTTATCATCGCCAACTACCATATTCACCCCAATGAACCGGGGGTATACGCGGAAGGGCCAAGTGGAGATGATTTCGCCACGATTGACAGTTATGGCATTCCGGGTCTTATGAAGGATTGGAAAAAAGTATGGGTCTATGGCTCGGTTCCGATGCGATTGAAACTATCGGGCAATCGCACCTACCCAATGTTTTAGCGACCCACACCTCGTCTTTAATTTATTCCGTCGGCAGCGTCCATGTCGCCAAGTAGACGCCTGTCACCTCGCTGTCCCACGCCGGGTCAAAAAAAACCATTAGCGTACCATCCACAATCACCGATGAACGCAACCGATCATAGGAGTTAGTCGTCAGCAGCGGCCCGACAAACAAGGGGTTATCCGCGAAATCCGTCCATGTGATACCGTCCGTGCTGGTCGCGTAACCAATGCCAAACTGATCGGCTTCCAATGGCACACCTTGATAAATCATGGCCCATCCCGTATCCGTTGGCAGCACATTCACCGCCGCGATGTAGTGATTCCATTGATTAGGTGTGCTGAAATACACCGGGTCGCTCTCCGCAAAAGCGCGTTCAGTCGTAGCCGGGTCATCATATTTCGACCAGTTGATGCCATCTGAGGAAGTGGCGCGACCAAAATTATGCCCTTGATTGCAGCAGCCATCGTAATACATCACAAAACCGTCGTCGGTGGTGCTGACATTAATTGAATCCACGTTGCTATCCCACTGACGAGCGCTCCCCGGCCCAAACACAATCGGGTCGGCTTCGACTGTCCATGGGCCATCCAATGACGGCGCGGTGGCACGACGGATTTGCACCCCGGCCAAATTCCCCGGCGCGGCATAGGCGAAAATATACAGCACCCACATATCCCCATCTTGCACCACACTCAACGCATTGACGTTCGATGGAGGGCGACTGGCATCAAAAGCATCTGGGGTCAAAATCGGGTTGGCGGCGTCGCGTGCCCAGTTGATTCCATCCGGGCTGGTGGCATGACCAATCGAAGTGGCTAAGGGGTGGTCGGCGCTGGCCCCGTTATAGAACAGATGAAATACGCCATCATCCACCACCACCGCCCCTACTGCTACAAGTCCCGAATCCCATGCCTCGGCTTCACCTAATCCAAACACCGAGGTATCCGACACCAATTCAAGACCTGTGCTATCCTGCCCTCGTGCTGAATGAGGGGCAAACCCCAAAATAACAACGAGAACCACCGATACCCATTTGAAAAAAGCAGTTATATTCACGGCTGATGCTCCTTTGAAAATTTCTTCAATACTAGCATCAATAACCGGAGCTTCGATTTTTGGTTCAACCGATTGGGGTCGGACAGTCCAAAATTTCTAACACATTTCTTATGAAATGGTGGTAAGGATAAGGAGGTTGGTGGCGTCTAATAAAAGGACAGAATTATGGAAGGACGGTTCATCATGACCTACGCCGAGACTTTCGATGAAATCACACGCCTTACCCTTGAACGCACCGGGATTTGGCGGCAGTGTAATCAGACCCGCATGACGGCAGAGATGCGCAAACGCCTGCACGAAATTGAAAAGGAACTGCCAGCCCTCTGGGTGAACTTACGCCGCGAGGTTGTGGCGAACCAAAAACCATTGGTCGAGCGTTATTGGTGAATCAGTCAGGTAGCAATAATGACCCCCTTGCCGAGGTTTTGGTAAGGGGGTTTTGGTTTTTTAAGCGAGGTGTTCGATAGACTGAATCTGTTTGCTGGCGGTTTTGAGGCTCTTGGTTTGACCCTCTGGCACGGCGTAATAAATGCGATAGCTGGCCCCATCTTGCACAATCTCATATTGCGCAGGATCAACGCCAAACTCATAACCGCTGATGCTAACCACATAGCGCCGTCCATTTTCGGTACTGTCGGTACGTAAACGGGCTTCCCCTTCGATCTGTTGCAGCACATAGCGGTCATCACGTGTGGCCCATGCAAACCATGTTCCCAACCCACTGAGAATGCTAAAGACCCCCAGTGTGATCATTGCTCCCAGCCGATCCTCCCCTTTTAACAAAAGCCCCAATGCGATGGTTAGGGCGATAAATACAAGGGTAATCACCACCGACACTTGCAAGCAGCTTTTATTCATATTTTCGTATTTTTGTAGCTGGGCGGGCGATAGAACCCCCTGACGATTAAATTGCAGGTCGGTTTCATCAAAATGGAAAACATCGGCGATACCACTATCCAACATGGCTTCTTTTCTGACCTCTATTAGGTGACATAAAGTAGGGTTGCCATCCATAGTATCAGAATTCCGAAGACTATGGCAATGATACGGTGATGGGTAGGTGAGAAATTCCATCCCATTTGGCCGTCCACCCTGCTTTGATTTGGCCCTCAAGGATACTGATAACGTACTTCGCACCGGGATTGCTCGACTTTTGGGCAGCGGCAATTGCAGCAGCACGGTCATACTCCACTTGGCAAAAATCGAGGGCGTAGCCATGTGAGTCAGTCGTCAGGATCGCATAACACGCACGTTTCTCGGCGGTGACCGGATTGCTGACATTGCCGGGGTTGACGATATGCCTGCCATTCAAACGCCGATTCATTTGTGAATGAAAATGCCCCACACAAATTAAATCTGCCTCGCAACCCATCAGGCCGTTTTCTAGTTCCACATCACTGAGCGCAGGGTGCAGCCCATCGCCATCATCTGTCCCCGGTGCGGCATGAACCAGCAGCACCCGTGTCCCATCCGGCAGGGTCAGGTATTGCTCGACGGGCAGATTTTTCAGCCAATCCAGCCACCCAGCCGCCTCCAAATAGCCCTGTGTCCATGCAAAACTACCCGCGACTTCGGCCAAAATCGGCACAAGGGTTGGGTCTTGTTGGGCATCTTCAATGGAGGGGTGGGGGCGGTCTGGGGTAAATACATAACGATCTGCGTTGCCGCGTATAAATAGCGCATCAGGGAGGGTGGCTAATCGTTCCAACACCCCCGCCGGGTCAACCCCAATCGAGGCTAGATCACCCAAAACCCAATAACCATCTACCCCTCCACGCCGCTGAATATCGGCAAGGACGGCATCCAACGCAATCGAATTTCCATGAATGTCGGCAAGAATAGCGATACGCATAAACACTCCCAAGCGTTATATTGATGGAAATAGTCAAGTCTATCGTATACCCAACCGTCCCGAACGCTACTTCCATGACGTTAAGACGGTGGTTATCCCATGCTGTAGGTTATACTCAAATTCATTTATATTCACTCAGTAAAGTCCCAAAAGGCGCTTGGGAAGCAACAATGAGAAAATGGCTGTCCGCTTTAAGGAAAAGGTCTAAGGTCAACCGAATCCAGTGGGTTTCGCCCGAAGGCATCGCATACTTAGACGTTGACGGACATCTACGGTTTTTTGATTTTGAGACCTGCTATCAAAATTGGCTGAATCAATGGATGAGTCCTGAAAGCCTTGACGAAATGCGAAGAAATAACAATTTTGACGAGCAGCAGTTGGCAGCCTATATTGAGCGGCGAAAGTTATGGCCTCAAGTAGGAGAAAGAAACGCGATAGGCCAACCTCGCCCCTACATCGAATTTCACACGATGCCACCCGTTTGCTTTTACTTCAAAGATTACAAGGCTTTTCGGAAAATCGCGGATGAGGTTATGAAGGCTGGCTGGCAAACCTTTGATTTAAGCTAAAACCCAGTCAAGGGCAGTTTGAAATGACTATAGAAGATACCTGCTGTCTAATTCCTGTCCTCTTGAAAGCATAAGGGATGAAAAGCTGCGGCGAGGAACTAAGGCAGATGAGGCCCAGATGTCATGAAAATCCGTGTTTTTCGTCACCCTCTCGCCCTATCTTTGGAGAACGGGTGTAATCTTGAGGCGGAGCTTTCACCGTAATTCAAATCAAAAAGTCCGCGTATCGCTACCTCGCATTGCTGCCTCTAAAAAATGAAGGATAAGCTGAATGGAATCAATCACCCTGCATGTGAACGGACAGCCATACACGGTAGAGGTGCATCCTGATATGCCGCTGCTGTGGGTATTACGCGACTTGCTAGGATTGACCGGTACAAAATATGGGTGCGGGATCGGTCAATGCGGCGCTTGTACCGTGCATCAAGATGGAGAAGCCATCCAATCATGCACGACCCCGGTTTCTGAGATTCATGATAGTGAAATCACCACCATTGAAGGTTTAGGTGGTGATAATCCTCTGCAAAGCGCTTGGATCGCCGAAAGTGTTCCGCAGTGTGGTTATTGTCAGCCGGGCCAGATTATGACTGCCGCAGCACTGCTGAAGCATAACCCGAATCCTGATGATGAGGCGATTGATGAAGCGATGGCGTACAACCTTTGTCGCTGCGGAACTTACCAGCGTATCCGCCGTGCCATCCACCTTGCTGCTGGGCAGTCAGAAGGAAGTGCCACATGAGCGCCAAACTTTCCCGTCGTGAATTTATCAAGGTTTCGGCAGTTGGTGGGGGTTTACTGCTGGGTTTTCACTTGCCAGCGACACAAAAAATCCGGGCACAGACGGCAGAAACAACGTTTATTCCGAATGCCTACTTAAAAATCACGAGCGACAATACGATCACGGTGATGGTTCATCGTTCCGAGATGGGACAGGGTGTGCAGACCGCCATCCCGATGATCCTCGCCGACGAGTTGGAAGCGGACTGGTCACAGGTTCGCTTTGAACAAGCGCCTGCTGATTCGGCTTATGGCGATCAGGTGACGGGTGGCAGTGTCAGTATCAGCAGTTCGTATGGCATGCTCCGTATGGCCGCCGCCGCCGCCCGCACCATGTTGATTGCCGCTGCTGCACAAATCTGGAATGTTGATCCAGCCGAATGTCGCGCCGAAAATAATCTGGTCGTTCATGAGGAAAAACAACTCAGTTATGGTGAGTTGGCAGCAACCGCCGCGACCTTACCGGTTCCCCGTCGGCAGGAACTTCAACTGAAAGACCCCTCAGCTTTTCGTCTCATCGGAACAAGTATCCCGAATGTGTTAACCCCGCAGTATGTGGATGGCACAGCCCAGTTTGCCAGTGATGTTCGCCTGCCCGGAATGTTATATGCAGCGGTGGCACGTTGCCCGGTCTTTGGAGGCAGCGTCTTGAACTACGACGACAGTCAGGCCAAAGCGTTTGAGGGTGTGCGCCACGTGGTTGAAATCGAAAATGGTATAGCAGTTGTGGCGGATAATAGTTGGGCAGCATTAGCCGCGCGTGATTTGCTTGACATCACTTGGGATGAAGGCGATTTCGCAAGCCAGAATGATGAAACATTGTTGCAGACCTTCGCCGCCGAAATTCCATCTGCCGAGGTGTCCCCTACGATTGAAGCCACCTATTTTACGCCGTATCTTGCCCATGCCACGATGGAACCGATGAACTGCACCGCCGATGTACGCCCGGACGGATGTGATGTTTGGGCACCGACACAGAATCGGCAGCAAGCGAAGTCGGTTGCAACCTCGTTAACTCGATTGAGTAGAGATGTGGTAAATATCCATGTACCGCCGATTGGTTGTGGCTTGGGACGCCGGTTAAAAGTGGATTATGTCGAAGAAGCTGTGCAGATTTCAAAACTGGTCGGCGTGCCGATCAAGCTGCTCTGGTCGCGTGAGGATGATATTCAAAATGGCGCTTACCGTCCGGCGACTTACCATGTGTTGCGGGCGGCAATTGATGAACAGGGAATGCCGAGCCACTTCGAACATCACATCGTGGGTCAGCCTGTCGCCGCCGCCAGTGATTTGGCTTATGGGGCGAGCGATCATCCATATCGCTTGGGCGATTCTGTGGTGCGGGCACATCCTGTCACGCTGCCGATCCCCACTGCCTATTTTCGTTCGGTCTCCAACCCCACCAGTGCATTTGCCAGAGAAATCTTTTTGGATGAAATGGCCGAATTAGCAGGGCAAGACCCCTATGAATATCGGATGGCACTATTGCGCAGTGAGCGGTTCAAAGTGGTTCTCGAAACGGCTGCGCGTGAAGCGGGCTGGGGAAATCCTTTGCCAGAGGGGCACGCACATGGAATTGCCTTCCATACCACATGGGGCATACCCGTTGCGCAGGTTGCCGAAGTTTCTATTTTTAGAGACAAGCCGCGCATTCATCGTATTGTGTGTGCAATTGATTGTGGGCTGGTCATCAATCCCGATATGGTGGTGGCACAGGTGGAAAGCGGGATTGCGGTTGGTTTGTCGTCCCTGTTCAACGCGATCACGTTTGAAGATGGGCGGGTTCAGGAGGGCAATCTCCGCAATTATCCACTGTTGGAAATGGAAGATATGCCGATAGTAGATGTACACATCATCCCCAGCACTGAAATGCCCGAAGGCGTTGGGGAAATGGGTATTCCGCCGGTTGTTCCTGCGGTGATTAATGCGCTCTATAAGCTCACGGGTCAGCGTATCCGCCAACTGCCTATTCGGGAAGACGATTTTTCTGGATAGGCTTTCGCCACTGGACTGGGACAAATCCCTGCTGCTCGACCCAATGGATGCTTATGGGCTTGAGATGCCGGGGTTTGCCCCAAATCAGGTAAACCTGTATATCTAATGCGGTCAGGCGACCTAGCGTGTAGGCTTTAATATTGGCCTGATGAAGTCAGTACCTGAACTGCTACCCATCCTACTGATCAGAAGCTATCGCAACCGCCCTCCGTTGGTTGGGTACTGGCTCAACCTTTCATTCGGCGCAGGGCGAGTAAAAATTCTCGGTAGGGGATAATTTGCTATCCTAGATAAAAGTGGGTCTACAAGGAGTGGGAGCGTAAAAAATGGATGGCAAAAATATCCGCGAAGTGACCTCAAAGGGTATTTCCTATATAGATGATGCGGGGCAGAGGCAACTTATTGATTTTGAAGCCTGCTTAAGAAACTCGACGACTCCTAGCTGGCAGACCTTGTTTCAAAAATGAGGAGCAAAAATCAGATGACCAGTTGCCACACCTGTGAATTAGTGGAACGACGTGATGTGGGTGATGCGCCATTATGGGATAGCATATACCGTACCCCATACTGGGATGTCGTGCATTGCAATAGCACCTCGCTCTTGGGTTGGTTGATCTTGGTTCAAAGACGACATCTCGCGGCCATCGAGGAAATGTCCGAGCTAGAAGCCATTGAATTAGGTAAGTTGATTCGGCACGTGTCCATCGTGTTGACGGAACTGACGGGCTGTATCAAAACCTATGTTGTCCAATTTGCGGAAGCCCCCGGCCACCATCATGTGCATTTTCATGTCATCCCTCGGATGCCCAATCAGCTTGCCGAACATAACGGGCCGGGTATTTTCAAAAAATTGGGCGTGTCTGAGGCGGAAAGGGTCACTGAGACCGCGATGAACGAACTTGGTGAGAAAGTACGCCTCTATCTGGAAACGCAATTAGGAGATCAGGATCGTTGAAATTTGTTGACGGGGCCTTAATTTTTACAGCGGCAATTCAAGATAATAGGGAATACTACCCATCAGGATTTTATGGGTCATAGGGCGGCCTGTTCATTCGGGCAAGTAAATAGTCGGCAAATTCATTTCTCAAAATTTCATCCGCACGTTCGGACGTATCATCAGGTTCACCAATGGGCGGCATTCCTCGACCCGCAGCCCCTAGCCGTGCAAATGACCCCGGTGGCAGTGCCTCAATCTCAGGGTCAGAAATTGACGGCGCGGACGGAACATAGCGCAGCAGCAAATCTTCGACAAAATCATTCAGGCTGCGATGTTCGGCACGGGCCAGTTCATCCAATCGTTGCAACAAATCTTCGCGCAGAGCGTCAGTCATGGGTAAACTCCTTTCATTGTTGTCGCCAGTATAGCATGAGGGAGCGGTCATGAAAAAAATCGCCATTCTGCATTACGCCAGTCCACCGGGAGTCGGCGGGGTGGAAGTCACGATGCTGCATCAAGCACGCGGCCTGACCAAACTGGGTTATGCCGTCCGCATCATCAGCGGGGCAGGGGGCCAGTTTGACCCCTCAATTGACACCATCATTAACCCCCTGTTCGGCTCGAAACATCCCGACGTGTTGGAGGTCAAAGCGGAGTTGGATGTGGGACGGGTGCGTGGGGCATTTACCGAACTCGTGAGCCAGATCGAGATTCGTTTGGCGGAGGCGCTTGAGGGTTGCGACGTACTTATTGCCCATAATATCCTCTCATTGAACAAAAACCTCCCCCTGACAGCCGCGCTCCACAAAATCTATCGCCATCATCCATTTAAGCTGATTGCTTGGTGTCATGACATCGCATGGACAAGCGACCAATATCGCCCCGAACTGCACGAAGGCCAGCCCTATGATCTGCTGCGTCATCAATGGCACAACGTCACCTATGTCACCGTCTCCAAGCCGCAGCGCGTTGAATTGTCAAATCTATTGGATATTCCGCCGAATCAAATCGCGGTGGTACCGCCGGGGGTGGATTACCTTACCTTTTTTAAATGGACGCCAACTACAAAATTTTTAGAGGACGAGCTGCACCTATTGGATGCCGACGGCCTATTGCTGCTACCTGCCCGTCTCACGCGCCGCAAAAATATCCAACTGGGTCTACGAATCCTAAGCGAAATCCGCACCCAATCCAGCAAAGACTATCGCCTCATCGTGACGGGTCCCCCCGGCCCACATAACCCCACCAACAAAATCTATTTGGAGGATTTATTGGCCCTGCGAAGGCTCTTGGGGGTGGAAAAATCGGCCCATTTTCTCTATGAGATGGGCAACCCACTCGTGCCCGACGATGACACACAGGCGAATCTCTATCAATTGGTGGACGGCCTGCTGTTTCCGAGTTTTCAAGAGGGTTTTGGTATCCCAATATTGGAAGCGGGCTTGGTTGGATTACCCGTTTTCTGTGCCGACATCCCACCGTTTCGTGAGACCGCCGGGGCTGATGCGTTCTATTTTGATCCGGTCAGTGGTGAACCCCGTCGCATCGCCGAGCAGATTTTGCGGGCCATCGAAGCCAGTGCGACTTCCCGCTTACGCAAAAAAGTGCGCCAAAAATATCGTTGGGAAACGCTGATTCGAGAGCAAATCGTGCCGCTGATTGAATAAATCAGGTGACTGGTCGTCTACAGAATGTCTCGATTGGCTCGCTTGTTGTACCACACAGCCAAGCCAGCGAACAGGATACCACCGAGCACGCCGCCGATCCCGGCAAAGACTATCCCCATATCATCAAGGCCGGGGGACGCTTCACTTATTTCATCACTGAGGTCACGGCGATTGCCTTGAGCATCATCGCAATAAAAAGTGTAATAGACACGTATACCCGTGTCACGCCGAGTAATTGCCAATTCCTCGTCTGGGCGGCATAATTTGGCGGCCTCAGTCTCAGCGTTTTCCGACCACTGTATGGTGCGCCACACTTGATACACTGTGCCGAAAACGATCATACATAACCCTACCCAAAAGAGCAGCAAGGCCAACGCCACCAGCAGTTTTTTCATGGCGACTGACCATCCTCAGCGGTTGCTCGCATGAACGCTACAACGCCCATGATAGCCGCTGCCATCACCATGCCAATTCCTACAAATATGCCCCATCTTTTAACCAACCGAGGGGCTTTGTCCTCTACTTCCTCCGTAACATTGCGACGATTGCCTTGTGCGTCTTCGCAATCGAAATCTTCGAGGGTGTCCCCGCCATTGTCAGATATGGTGATTTTCAGCGTCTCTCCCGCATGGCATAATTTGGCGGCCTCGGCCCCCCTTTTTTCGGGCCATTGTGCCACCTGTTGTACATGTTTAATCGTGCCCGCCCCCGCCAGATACACGCCGCCGCAGAGCAGGAACACAGCGACAAAACCTACCAGTAGCTTTTTCATGCCATGCCATCCTGATTTTTGCCACGTCGGGGAACGGCAAAAAAGGCCAATACCCCCGCTACTACCGTGACGCCCGTCCCGGCAAAGGTCGTTTTTAGATCACTTAAAGATGGGGCTTCGTCGCTCATTTCATCAATCAGGTTGTTCGTGTTGCCCTGTGCGTCATCACAAAAGTAATTAAAGTAGGTACGTGGGCCTCGAACCGTTTTTGTGACTCGAAAGGTCTCATCCGGTTTGCACTTCGACGCCGCAATTTCCTCATAGTTGTTGGTGTAATGGTCATTCAATTTTTGATAATCTCGCATCCCGATCAAGATTAAGCCAACCCCAACCGAGATCAGCGACATTGCCACCAACAGCAGCCCTTTTTTGGTATCCATCGTTATCCCTATCCCCCAAAAATATACCGATATGGGTGATTGTATGGATTATGCAATGCGGGGCAAGCGTAGGGTGGAGTGGCATCCAACGCGATACAGCCCATCCTTTTTTGTGGTACATTTTGTTAGAAGTGGCACTATGAATGATCGTCCGAGTAAGCTGATTTGTAGGAGACCCCAATGATTAATTTAAAGCGTAACATCTTAATCATTTTGGGATGTGTTGCGATAGCACCTATCTTCATGGCCTCTGGTACGGTTAAGGCGCGGCAAACAGATACCGAAGTTTGGTATTGGGCCTATAACGATTCGCAGATTATTGCCTATACCGTAAATGGTCAGACAAAAACCGTCTATGAGAAGGCGGGAGAATTTGGAGAACAGGAGTTATGGGGAAAACGCTTGGCGTCAGATCGCGTGATACTGAGCAATAGAAGCAACGTCATGAGATTATTGATTGGCCCAGATGATGTGCTAGATATTGCAAATTCTGAATGGGTCTCATATTTTTTCCCAGTAGATTATCATCGGCCCTATTTAATAGGGGTTAGTGGTGGTCCGGGTTATGTGCCTTTTAAAATTACGAATATTGAAACGGGCAGGGCACATCAGCTCAATGGATATTTGCTTGATCTCTATTACGAGCCAAGTGTCGGAAAGCCCATTTTCTTACCTAACAGCGACTCTATACGATATTTCAGTATGGCAGAACGTGGTGGATCACAAGGTAACATAGGCACTCTATGGGAATTGGATTTAGTCACAGGTGAAGAAAAGATACTTGCAACGATACCGTTTGTACCAACTAGATACTTTGCCAGCCCAAATGGTAGCCAATGGTGGTTTTTTCGCCATACTAACACTGAAAAACTTACTGTGACATTCGGCTCCATCACTCCAGAAACTACTGAACTGCTGGCGTCCGGATTAAATCTGTGGGGAGAGTATGTCGTTGACTATAGAACCGAAAACATCTTATTGTATTCAATTGCGAATGATGAAACGCTTTCATATCCCATGATTCCCCATAACCTATACATATATCACCTGTATTCTGATCAGAGCTTGCTCGTAGTGGATGACTCTTTTGAAATATGGCAACTTGACCCTGCTGGCACCGCAAAATCCTTAGGTTGGCTTCCCCTTGTTTGGGTTGACCCCTTTGAATATCAGATGGGTGGTGAAGGGTTTCTTTCTAACGATGGGCGCTGGGTTCTAGTAAGTGCCGTTGATGCGGAAAAACAGCCAGTTCAACTGTGGGACATGGAACGCCGGGAAGTGGTTCTTGAGGCGCTATTTGGGGGTAATGTGCTTACTCGCTTCACTGACGAGCTAGTGCTAATTCGTGATATACCTGATGGTCGGGAAACCTCAGAAAAAGCATCTGCCTATCTAATCAACAAAGATCAGACAATCATTTTGCCAGAAGCAACAACAGGGCATTGGATTGATGTTATGACAGGCAGTAAGCTGTTATATGAGGAATATGGCAATTTGGCAGAGCGGCAACCGGGACTCTACGCCTATGACATTTTCTCCGAAACATTTACGTTGCTAGTACCTGACGCAAAACCTGTTATACTGCGGCCTACCTTTAATCTATTGGGTGGGTACGATGCTTTGATGAGTTCCCATCGCAACCTATTCCCCGAATAGCTTTGCTCAACATAAAAATGTGAGGCAGGGTTATTCGATACCTGCCCCAAATTCACTTACACCTAGCTACATCCGTACCCGACCCGCCGTGCGTGCCGACAAGCCAATCACCGCCGCGCCAATCGCCACCAGCGCCGCGACATGCCTCGAAAGCAGTACAGTCCATAACTTTATTTCGGGTGAACAAAATCGGATTTGGACTGACCCCGAATCGCCGGAGACTCAAAATGCCTCTAGGCTCTAAGGAGAAGGAAGCAATCCCTGAAGAAACGGGAACGATACAGCAACGAGTTCAAGGAAGAAGTTCTGCGCCGATCCGACATAGGCGAGTAGTACATGCAACTCCGACGTTGATTGCTATTTAGAAATCTGGTCGAATGGTTCCCGGTTCATTAATGTATCTTTTATGGAACTCCCACAGTTCCCTCCTGTGCAGATCGGGGGTCGAGAGTAGTTCCGCAATCTGCCCAATCGCCTGTTGTTGCTCGTGTTCCAACTTTTCGTAGGAAGTTCTGACAATATCCGGCTTTTTCTTGTTGAAGCTCTTGAGTCGCCATTCGTAACCCAGAAGTTCGTTTTTGAAAATACAATTCAAGTCGGAAATCACAGCATATTTGAGTCCTTGTTTTCCCTTCAATCCACTATAGCTTGGTATGTAGGCATTCTCGTTCTTTTCAAAGTGCTGCCATGCCTGTCCTGCGAGTAAGAAATTTTCCTTGCCTACGGATTTTATTCTTCGCTCGGGATCCACAAACTGCCAGTCTTGTGCTTCTTCATTGTAAATTTCTGTGATCCAATGGGGAATGAGCGCCTCTTTTACCAGATACTTTGAAAAGCCAGTTCGCGTTCTTATGGGGATATTCAAATTTCGTACAAAGGAAGTAAAAAGAACAGCATGGTGGTCACAGCTTAGGACGGCTCTGTCCGAGGGCGTTGTGTTTAGGGGAAGCATTCTTTCCTTCAAAAAGGGAGTTAACTTATCATACTTTAGCATCTGCTCCACCGTTGTATTCAGTGCATGGAAGACCCCGCTTTTTGATCTATCATATTTTACTTTAGCTGATTTTGTATCGATGGGGTGTATGAGTATTGACTTAACACAGTCGAAGAGAAAATCGATATCCCATTTGAGGTTTTGTAGTATCCACTTTTCCGTCTTGATTTCGGTAAATCTGGTCACTTGGCGATAGTAATTCATTTTTCCTCCGTATGGGTTCAAGAGCACGTAGGTTCGACAGCATCCAGTATGGGCCGTTTAGAGAATCCCAAAAATGGATCTGAGAGGAGGTTTTAGACACACTCAACTGCTTATTGAGAGCTAAACCTGCTTGGTCACCCAATGGTAATCGCTTTTGCCTCAGGCGTCCGAGCGACTCACAACAATTATAATGATGACCCACCAGCTTGGCGGCCTACTCCAATAAGTTTGCAGAATATGAGATATAGATAAACATTGCGATTTATCTATATCTCACAAAAACGACTTACATCCGTACCCGACCCGCCGTGCGTGCCGACAAGCCAATCACCGCCGCGCCAATCGCCACCAGCGCCGCGATTTGTACCCACACCCCGCCAAGCGATTCCCCGGTCATCATAATCGCCCGTAACGCCGTGTTCGCGTGGGTGAGGGGCATCATATAGGCAATCGGCTGCAACCAACCCGGCATTTCTTCAATCGGCCACAGCACCCCGCCTAAAAATACCTGCGTCACGACCACCAGCGGGATAAATTGCAGCACCTGAAATTCATTCCGCGCAAACGTGCTGAGGAAAATCCCCAAATTCACCGAGACCACCACCAACAGCGACTCTATCACAAACACATTTAACAAATTACCGTGATAGTGAATATTCAGCACAAACACCGTGTAGAGCAGAGTGATGACGCCTTGCAGCAGACCGAATATCAAAAAGCCAAGCATATAGCCGATGATGATTTCGAGCGGTTGGATGGGGGTGGCTTGTAAACGTTCGAGCGTCCCCGCCAGCCGTTCGCGCAAAAACGAGATGCTAGTCAAGATGAACACGAACAAGAACACAAACACCCCGATGAGTGCCGAGGCCGTGTAATCGAGCGTATCAAATTCCGGCCCGCCATTCAAATAGGTCGCCTGCAAATTGGTTTCAATCGCCGCCGTTGATGAATTCCCACCGCCGCTGTCAGTCCCCGTCTGCAAGGTTGCCAAGCCTGCTAATGCCTGATCGCCGACCCGCTCAAACGCATTGCGTAAGCGTTCCGCCACCGTCGGATTTGACCCCTCAAACTGCACATTGAGATTCAATTGTCGGGATTGGGCCGCCTGCGCCGAAAAATCGGGGGGCAGGGTGATGACCGCATCCAACTCACCATCTTCGATTTTTTGTTTGGCGTCGTCGGCGTCCATCAACTTCGTCTGGAAAATATCAAAATTCTGCAAATTCTCCGTCAGCCGATCTCCCAGATTGACCGATTGGCTGCCCACTGTCAGACCTTCATCTTGATTGACCACCGCAATGGTCAGGCCGCTCGGTTCAACACGAATCAGCACCCCGGCGACGGTTAGCAAGATTACCGGGACGACGATAATCAAGGCCAGTGTGCGTTTATCCGCCACCAACTGCTGCGCCACGCGACGGGCTAGAATGATAATGCGGCTCAGGTTCATTGGGCTATCTCCTTTTGTTCAGTGTCTATGTTCATTGAACCGCCCCTTTTTGTTGGGCAAACCACAGGAAAGCGTCTTCCAGATTCGATTTTCCGGCCTGCTGACGGAGTGCATCCGCCGAACCTTCCGCCAATAACTGCCCTCCGCGAATAAAGCCAAGTCGGTCACAGCGCTCGGCCTCATCCATCACATGGCTGGACACGATAATCGTGATGCCCTGCTCGGTTAATCGGCGGAAATGTGCCCAGAACTGCGCTCGTAGCTGTGGATCAACCCCTACTGTCGGCTCATCCAGCAGGATAATTTCGGGTTGATGCGCCATCACTGACGCCAACGACACCCGCTGCCGCATCCCACCCGACAGGGTACGAATGGGGCTGTCCGCACGATGGGCCAGTTCGACCAAATCCAGCGCGGCCTGAATCTTGGCATCATCCTTACAACCCATCAACCCGGCAAAAAACGCCACATTTTGCCGTACTGTCAAGTCGTCATACAGCGCCGAGGCTTGGGTCATATAGCCCAAGCGCGACAAGATGGGTTTGTTCGGCATGGCCTCCCCCAATACCACGACCCGTCCCTGATCTGGCTTAATCAGTCCAACGATACTGCGAATCAGGGTGCTTTTGCCCGCGCCATTTGGCCCCAAAACGCCAAAAATCTCTCCGCGCCGGATCGTCAAACTGAGACCATGCAGCGCCACCACACTCCCGAATTTTTTATAGACCCCTTCGATTTTGACGGGTTCATTTTCAGTGTTGGTCATCGGATGACTCCTTATGTAGACCATGTAGAATGAGCTTGACCATATACGTTTTCCATTCTTCATCACTCAGTGTGCCCAATAAGAAAGGTGGCATTACGTTGCCCGTCATGACAAAACCAAAAATCTGCATCGCCATAAACCGCATCATCACAGGGAAAGGCAGGTCATGGCGCACCCCCTCCAATATCGTCAGACGTTCAAACAGGCCAACAATCTGGGTTTGCAAATCGGTGATAAGGGCATGAATATGTACCGCCTCAAATTCCAAATAATCAATCATGGCTAATTGGACAAAACTCAGGTGGCGGCGCATATAATCGGTCATATTGCGAAAGACGACATTAATAAAATCTGCCGTTGTTTCGCCCTGCGTCGTATCTATAAGGTGAATAATCTCAGGGTACGGACTGCGATATTCCAACAACCCCTTAAAGATGCTCTCCTTATCGGCAAAGTGGTTATACAACCCCGCTACCGATTTGTACCCGGCGGCGCTGGCAATGTCCCGCATACTGGTCGCGTTATAGCCTTTTTCCAAGATTAGCTTTTCGGCGGCCTCTAAAATAACAATCGCACTTTGGGCAAATTCCGTCATCGTTATCTGGCGCTCCTTTATGAACGAACGTTCGTTCATACCTTAGAATATTCCTAATGAGGTGAGATGTCAAGTCCGATTGGGTACAATAGTCCTACGGAAGCGAAGTTAGGGAGGAACACTATTGACCGACACCAACGCCACTTATCGCATGATACTGGCTCTGACCGATATGGAATCAGCCGGGGCATGGGTAACACTTGCCCTCAATCTGCTGCCCCCCGGTGGTGAACTCCATCTCATTGGCCTCGTCACCATTCCTGAAGGCACCTCACTCAGCGAGGGCGCGACGCCTGCTCAACAATGGCGGGACACCTTTAGCCCATTTGCTGCCAGCCACCCCGAAATCTATGACGAAGTAAAGGTGCGGGTGGATTATCAGCCAATGGCACGTGTCATCGAAGATTGCACTACCTATTCCGCAAACTCTCTGTTGATCCAGTGGCATGGCAATGCAACGACGGGCGGCTGGTCAACCGAACAACTCTTGCAACAAACGCCCTGCGATCTAGTGCTGGTATATGGCGTATTTTGGCAAAAAACTGGCCCAGTCCTGCTGAGTTTGCGTGGCGGCCCCAACCTGACCCTCGGTTTTGAAGTCGCCCGAACACTGGCCGAATCCGATTCCATCACGCTGTTCCATGCCGCCGATAGCCCTCGCCGCGCCCCCGACTTGGACTTATTGACCACCAGCGCCCCCGAAATTGGCCGGGTTGTCACCGTGACGGGCGATGTTGAACAGGGCATCATCCGCGAAGCCGCTGGACATCGTGCCATCGTCTTAGGGGCATCGTTTGCTGGCCCCAGTCCATTGATGCAGCATCTCACCCAACAAACCAATACCGCGCTGGTGGTCGTCCGCGCCAAGCAGCAAGAACCGATTTCGTTTCATGCCCCTCGTCGTGGGTTATTTGGTCGCCGCCGTCCTGCCTCACAGCCACCGGAAAAACCGCCGGAAGAACTCTCCACCCGTGTAGACCGCTGGTTTGCCGAAAATACCTTTCACAGCAACGAATTTGCCGACCTCACTGCGTTGATGGCCCTCAAAGAAAAACAGGGCGTGACCATCAGCATCGGCCTGCCTGCACTCAATGAAGAAGAAACTGTTGGCAAAGTGATTAGCACCCTCAAAAAGGCCTTCATGGATGATCTGCCGCTGGTGGACGAAATCGTACTGATTGACAGCCTCTCCACCGATAACACTGTTGCGATTGCCGAATCGCTGTGCGTGCCAGCCCACAAACATCCCGAAATTTTGCCCGAAGTTGGTAGTTATCGTGGCAAAGGCGAGGCCCTCTGGAAAAGCCTCTATGCGCTCAAGGGTGACATCGTGGCATGGATAGACACCGACATTACCAACATCCATCCCCGTTTTATTTATGGGATTTTGGGGCCACTGCTCAAACGACCCGATATACAATATGTCAAAGGCTTCTATCAGCGGCCTATCAAAGTGGGGGAGCAGTTGCAGGCCTATGGCGGCGGACGTGTCACCGAGTTGGTAGCCCGCCCGTGGTTGAATTTGTTTTATCCAGAACTTTCCGGCATTGTGCAGCCGCTTTCCGGTGAATATGCCGGACGACGCAAGGCATTGGAACAAGTGCCCTTTTTCAGCGGTTATGGGGTCGAAACAGGCCTGCTGCTAGATTTGCTGACCCTTTATGGCTTGGATGGCATCGCCCAAACCGATTTGGAGGAACGGGTGCATCACAATCAGCCATTGGTTGGTCTCAGCAAAATGTCCTTTGCAATTTTGCAGGTCTTTATCATGCGCCTCGACAAACGGTATGGTGTCCAGTTATTAGACAAAGCCAACCGTACCATGAAAATGGTGGCTTATGGGCCGGAACGTTTTGCATTGGATGTGGCCGAAATTGGTGATATTGAGCGCCCACCCATGAATACGATTCCGGCCTATCGGGAGAAATTTGGGTTATAGGGTTATAAAGTTTCTGAATTCGTCTGGCAAAGGAAACTTATTGGCGCACATCACGGTAGACACTATACGAGGAGAAACACTAATGCGAAAAATCATTTTGCCCATCCTAATGCTCATCTTGTTGATCGGCCCGTCCCATCTCACCCATGCCCAAGACGATACTACCCTTTGGTTTTGGGCCACCACACCGGATGGTTTAGTCGCCTATACACTGGACGGGCAGATCAATGTGCTGACCGATGACGCAGTGCTGCAAGATGTCCCATTTCCGGGGACACGCCTCGCCGCTGATTCCGCTCTGATTTTTGATGATGAAAACCGTGTGGTCTATCGGGTGACGCCAACCACCGTCACACCCTCCGCCCCGTTGGATGAACAGTTTGATCTCTTTCGTCCCCTGCAATATCGTCACCCCTACCTATTGTTCACCGGGGCACGTGTCTTTCCTTCTGCTGGAATTTTGAACGTCGAAACAATGGAAGTCAGCCCTTTGACTGGTTTCGTTTTTCCAAATGCACCCCACATGGTTTTTGTAAATGACACCACCCTGCGCTATTACAGCTTTTCCGACCCTAAGGGCGCTACCGATGCCCCCAGCACCTTATGGGAACGCGATTTGGTGACGGATGAGGAAACCGCCCTATTATCTTTCGATTATGCCAGCTACCGGGTCTTTTACAGCCAAGACGGACAGCAGTGGTGGGTCGTGGGGATGTACAATCGAGAGACGCAAATGGCCGATGAAGTCACCACCTACGGCGATGTCAACCCCGATGTGGCAGCCATGCTGCAAACCCTCGACACCTATTTGACCGATGATTGGTTAGTGACGATAGATACTTTTTGTGCCGCCGATTGCCCGGTGAGTATTGTGCCGTTGGCGGGGGGTGAACCGCGTACCCTTACGATACCAATCAATAACCCCGGACAGTTGCTTAGAATTAACACCAGTCTTGCGGATGGGACACTGCTGCTGTATCACATTCCCTCGGAGAACCTCTATCGCCTTGACCCGTCCGGCAATCTGTTGGTCTTGGGACAAGCAAATACCCTGCATATGGCTCCCTTCTTACCCCCTCACACAACGCAGTGGGTGGTTACGGTGAACGAGCAAGAAGACGAGAGTCTCACCTACCGCCTATGGGATTTCGCTGCGGGCGAGTTGGTACAGGAAGCCCCGCTAGAGAACTTTATTGGCATCACCTATACCACCAACAGCATATTACTGGTCAATGGCCGCTATTTCAGCCTTTACACTCGAGATACGATGTACGATCTGAGTGCCCATCCGGGTCGTTTTTTCCAGCCGCTCCCCAATGCACAGACCTTGTATCAGGGCAGCCCAGATGAACCACCGGGGATCTATCTCTACGATGCGCCCAGCGACACGCTGACCATGCTGGTGCCGGAGGGTCAAGCCCTACGTATGGGTGAATTATCAGCAGTGAATTAGGTCAAGTCTGTCGGCAAGAACGATAAAAATGGGTAACATTCAGGAATCCCCGCCAATCTTACATTCTTGTATAAAGGGGTCATACTGGGATACCGAGATCATTCATGAGTGACACCATCTATAACCACCTCGAATTTCTATACGGCGCTGACCAAGCCAAATCCGTTTATGAGGCGGTTCAGCAATTGATGAAAGCCGCCCATATCACGGCCAGCAAAACCCCGGCCCATATGCCGCGTGTCTCCAATCGGGATGTCACCCTGATTACCTATGCTGACAGTTTGCAGCGCGATGGCGAACGCCCTCTCCAAACATTGGCGGGATTTGTTGAACGTCGCCTGAAGGGGTGGATTTCAACCGTCCACATCCTGCCCTTCTACCCCTATTCCTCCGACGACGGCTTCTCGGTCATGGATTATTACGCGGTCAATCCGGCGGTGGGGGAGTGGGGCGATATTCAACGTCTCAATAAGTCGGTCAAGCTGATGTTCGACCTTGTGATTAACCACGCCTCCGCCCAGAGTGAGTGGTTCAAACGCTGGCTGGCGGATGACCCCGAATTTGCCGGATTATTCCTGACCGCCGACCCCAAAACTGATACCAGCAGTGTCACCCGTCCGCGCACCTCGCCCTTGTTGACGCCCTTCCAAAAAGCCAATGGCGAAACGGCCCATGTCTGGACGACCTTTAGCGCCGATCAGGTTGATTTTGATTTCGGCAATCCCGCGACCTTACTCAAAATACTGGCGGTGCTACTGTTTTATTGTGAGCAGGGGGCACAGGTCATTCGATTGGATGCCATCGGCTATCTGTGGAAACAACTCGGCACGTCCTGTATCCATCTGCCCCAAACCCACGCCGTTGTTCAACTAATGCGGGCCGTCTTGGATGCCATCGCGCCGGATGTAGTGCTGATTACCGAGACCAATGTGCCCCACGCCGAAAACGTCTCCTATTTTGGCGACGGCATGAATGAGGCCCAATTGGTCTACAATTTCACCCTGCCGCCGCTCTTGCTCCACACCATGCTGACGGGCAAAACCCATAAACTGCGCGAGTGGGTCAATACGCTGGATGCCACTTCAACGCGCACCACCTTTTTTAATTTCACCGCCTCGCATGACGGCATCGGGGTGCGTCCGGTGGAGGGGATTCTCAATCCCACCGAGATGGATCACCTTTTGGGGCATGTCGAGTCGCGGGGCGGGCGGGTCTCGTACAAAAGCAACACTGATGGCAGCAGCAGCCCCTATGAATTAAACATCACCTATCTGGATGCCGTCATCAATCCCCAACTGAATGACGAAATGCAGGCCCGCCAATTCTTGGCATCGCAGGCTGTGATGTTGGCGATTGCGGGTGTCCCGGCGGTCTATATCCACAGCCTACTGGGGTCGCACAACGATACCTATGCCGTCGAACGCCTCGGCTATAACCGCGCCATCAACCGTTCCAAACTCAACAGCGATGTCTTGGAGGCCGAACTCAAAAATCCCGCCACCTTCCGCGCCAAGATTTTTAACGGCTATCTCGACCTCATCCGCGCCCGTACTCCGCAGCCTGCCTTCCACCCCAACGCCTATCAAGAAGCGGTGGATTTGGGCAGTGATGGCGTGTTTGCCGTGCTGCGTGATGTCGGCGGTCAGCGCATTGTTGCCATCCACAATTTAACCGCTACCCCCCAGCGTGTCCGGCTCAATAATGCCGATGTCAAGTCGGGCCGCTGCCTCAATAGTGGGCGCATTGTCGAGGGCGGTCAAACCCAACTCGCGCCGTTTGAGGTCTTGTGGCTAGAGGCGGATTAGCGTAAATTTTGGCTGACACTAGCTGACATTTCACTGACGGCACTTGCACTTTTAGCGCAGGGGGGTACAATCCACTTATTATTTTCTGCCATTCAGGAGCGAAACTCCATGCGGATCAAACTTCTGCTGGGGGGAATGCTCATTGTCGTCCTCATCGCCCAGTCGGTATTCACTATTACCCCCCCCCAATTACGTCCATTCCCAAGATAGTCCGCCCCAAACCATTGAATCCGATGATTCACGGGTATCCCGCGCTGGCACATGGCTTACCCAAGCGGCAGACGGCGCGAGTGGCGGGGCATATCTCTATTCCACTGGCAGCGAGGCCGACGTGTTGACCCTCGTTTTCAGCGGCACGACCATCGAAATTGTCTACCTTGCCGGCCCCCATTTGGGTACACTGGCCCTCGAAGTGGATGACACGGTTTTACGCACCGTCATCACCACCAGCGACCAGACCGCCTATCACCAAACCACCACCCTCAATTATCTGACCGACGAACCCCATACCCTGCGCGTCTATGCCCAAGAAGGTGGCGTCGTCGCGGTGGATGCGTTTCGAGCATTCTTAGCGGAGGATACAGGAGGAATACAGTCAAGCCTCCCCTTGCCACCGCCTAGTGCTTACGAAATTGCCTACAATTGTGATGGGAATGATATTTGTTTAAGAAACCCATTAGCCACCGAATCCCCGGTACAAATTACCAATCTAGACCAATTTATTGCACCGGAATGGTCCCCAGACGGACGACGAATTCTATATCACCGGGATATTGATGGTACATCTGGGCTAGGGATTCTAGAGCCAGATGGCACGGATCGCGGTATTTTTGCGATTACTCCAACCGCCATTAACTCGCGGAAGTCGTGGTCGGGTGATGGCAAAAAAATCTTGTTTGCGAGCCTCGGCAGGCTTTACTACATTGATGTGACAAAATGCCCGGCGGTATATCAAGACAACAATACTACTCCACCGCCTGTACCAAATTGCGTATCCCATTCTATCTCAATTCCACTGGCCTCATCTGGGTTTAGCGACCCGAACTGGCATCCTGATGGGCGTCAGTTCGTCTTTCACTATCGCAACCCCACTCCCAATCAAGGAGCAGGCCAAGATCAAATCTACACAGCATTGTTGAATATTTCTAGTCTGGGTACGGCGGAAGCGCTTGATGTGGAGATGGTCAGCGACGAAGCGTTACCCAGTAATGATAGCTACGAACACCCCACATGGTCACCTGATGGTAGCCACCTAGTCGTTGCCCATACCCATAACAGCAATGAGGTACTCAGAATGCTGATTGGTACGCCGAGTGAACCCATTACCGATGAAATGGATAACTACCCTGACTGGTCACCCTCCGGTACACAATTGGTGTATGTCAATAGGCCAACCAACAGTCTATATCTTGTACCAGCTTTGGGTGGCTCACCGATTCCGCTTGGGCCGGGTGCTTCCCCCTCTTGGAACCGTACTATTGTTTGTTCTGTTCCATCACCCGGCAACGCTAATTTCTATCGTGCGCCAATTGGCTTCAACCCATATGAGGGAATCCTTTCGTTTACCAGTAGTTACTATGATTTTGAACTTGATGCTCAATTTACAGAATATGTCACTGACGATCAAGGAATCACTTGGTATCGTGTGGCTCGAATATTGCAACATGGTACTCAACAACCTCCACCACCGGGGGACATTCCGGGAAATATGGCACTGGCAGTTCAGCAAAAGGGTGGAGTTTGGATTAAGCCTATAGCATGGCAGGCCAATGGCCCTCCTGATTGCGACACTGATGGCTTGCGGGTTGCCCATGAGTATGATATTCCAAACATCCCTTGGGATTCATTTAACGGATTCAGTAGTTTACCCATTAGTGTTGCCGATATATGTGCTGCCCAGCGTCAAGAAATTCACGCATTGGGTTTTCCAGAACCTCAAGAGATATATCCAGAACGTAGTCCTGCATTCTATCCTCGTGATTTGCATGGAGGCGTTGACTTCTTTATGCCTACAACTGCTGGTTCAGGAAATGTTGTATCTGTTGGGGATGGAATTGTGGTAGGGATTGGTGTGGGATATGTTGGACAAGTAACAAAATTTCCAATTTCAGAATCACATCATGTTTGGGGAGCTTATGAAACAAATGAAGCAACAGGTCCTGATGTAGAGGACGAACCTGACGAACCCGGCGAATATGGTTATGCCGTTATCGTCCGCTACGGACATTTATATGTGTTGTACGGACACATCCTGTACTTAAGCGATGATATTTGGGTTGGTTCGCATGTCAGGCCCGGTCAGTTCATGGGTGTTTTAGGTACCAGCGGGGAGCGACACCTTCATATAGAAGTTCATAACTTCCAAGAGTATAGGGAGCAACTAGGCTACGACTTGTTAGATGAAACTGGTATTCTGCCTTATGGGGGTGATTTTAGGAGTGAGGGAGCACCCTTCGTCTATGATTTCTTGCAACTCCTTAACGACCAAGCTATTTCTAGCACAGTTGCCACTGATAACTTGAATGAAGTTCAAGACCCTCTATTCGACGATCAAAGAAACGTGAGCTTGAACTTATCGATGGCACTGTAACTTGCTCCATCACCTATATCACTCGTCATCCCGATGATCCAGTTATAAACGAAGATGCAGCGGAGGATGGCTTCCGCCTCTTTGCCACAGACGCCGAATATGATAACGAACGTCCTTCACCGCTTGATATTCCAAATGGTATTCACGATTAGGAGATTCCAATGTACCAAATTGGTTTGCGTCAAACATTTAAAACAGTCATTGTGGTGATTTGCTTGGCTGCAATTATGCCGCAAACACTCCTCGCCCAAGGGAATCCCAATGAAAAATACCTCATCTATAATGGTGGGGCTTCTCTTGTGAACATCAGTTGGGCAAACGACAGCCTGAGCCTAGCTTATGAAGAGTATCGTTCGTTGACAGGTGTATGCCCGACAGCGGTCAATACATGGCACCGCTATTTCGTCGAGACGTTGCAAACAACAGATAGTGATTGTTGGGCCTTACAGCCCACCTTAACGCCAGAACAGCAAAGCACCTTTGAAATCTTGGTAGATGCTGATGTAGCGTCCTTTGTTTTTATCTCACCCACCAACCGTTATATCGTTTATATGGGAACGAGTTCGGTTTTTAACTCCTTTCCCTTAGGTATTGCCGACTTAAGTACGGGGCAGCATCGCATTTTGGAGGAGATACAGATACAAGGTACTGCGATACAAAGCTTTGACCTACATCGAATTCAGTGGGATGCTAATGGGAGTGCATTCACCTTTGAAAATTCTTTCGAGGGCGGTGACACAGAGGTATACTATATTAGTAACTTGGATGATTTGAACAATCTAACGGTTGTGACACTTGGAGATGTCCTACTTATTGGAGAGGCGCGTTTCGGTGCCCATACGGCTTTTGATTCAAGCCCTGTTGGACAAAGAGTTCTGTTGGGTGGTAGTTCTCGAAGCATCAGCCCCTTTGTATTGTGGGATGTGGTAAACGAAACTGGAGTTCCTATTGAGGTAGATGGTCGCGTTGCTGGTGCGGCATTCTTTGGTGAAAATCACGAATTCATCTTGTTCGTAGATGAAGCCGGGCTGAAAAGATATGAAATTCAAAGTAGCCGTATTACCTTACTAAATCCTGAAATTAACTCTATCTGGGGTAGCGGTGGGGTCTTTTTCTCGCCAAATGCACAACGACTTGCTCTAGTTAATGGCGGGCGAGGAGGGGGACAATGGCTTTATGTTATTCCAATCCCAGAAAGTGGCCTCGCTCTATTCCGCACGGATACCCTCCAAGCCAATCTGCTGCAAACGCTGGATACCGACCCTGCCGCGATAGATTATTACAGCTACGCCACTGGCGTCCCGACGGGTGCCACAGGTGGTCAATGGGTCATGGGTGATTGGGATGGGGATGGGGTCGAAACACCGGGGGTCTATGGGCCAAACGGCGTGTTCTATCACACCAATGTGCTTGGGCCGTCCAGCAGTTGGGTCGGCACGTGGTTCGGCTTGTTAACCGGGACCGCTGGCAATCGTCCGGTGGCAGGTCGCTTTGATGCCAGTATCAACCACGACTGCATTGGCGTCACCGACAGCGCCGATTTCCCACCCTATGGCACCGCCTTCGCCCTCTACTTCACCTGTGATTTGGCAGGGGGCAACCCAGCCAAAACTTTCCAATGGCTCTCAGTTCTTCTACCTACTAGTCAAGGGCACAGCGGGATTTGGGAGTTTAGTGCGGGCAACTATGACCCAACGGTGGACGCCGTAGACACCATCGCGTGCCGACGGGGCAATTTTATTGCATGGACGAACACGCCCCCCACCACACAGAATGCTGCTTTCCCCTATGCCCAATATATCGGCGCACCCCACAGCGGCACGAGTCAATTGGTGGTCGGGGATTGGGACAGCGACGGCACGGATAGTTTTGGGCTGTACTATACGGCGTTAGGGCGACTGCGTGGACGGGATGATTTAGACTGGAACAGCGGTCTCTATCCCCTTGACCAGCAACTCGATACCAACGTGGTGGGCACGACTAATGTGAGTGCTACCACGTGGCGCTTACGTTAGAGCGAATCACCGTTCTAGGGTTTAGCCGATTAGCCCCTTCAGCGCGGCGTAGTACAGCAGCATGATCGTTTTGCCGTCCACAATCTCGCCCGTCTCGATCATCGCCAGTGCTTGCGCGAGGGGCAGTTCCAAAATCTCGATTTCTTCTTGGTCAGACGCCAACCCGCCCCCGTCATCCACCTTTGCATCCTCGCTGTATTCCGCCACGAAGAAAAACAGCTTTTCCGTCACCGACCCCGGACTCATATACGACTCAAAAATCTTGCGGGGCGTCTCAATCCGATAACCCGTCTCCTCCTCGGTTTCGCGCCGGATGGATTCTTCGGGCGATTCCTCATCCAGCAAGCCCGCGCAGGCTTCAACCATCATGCCGTGATAGCCATTCACATACGTCGGATAGCGAAATTGGCGGGTTAGGATAACTGTGCCTTTTTCCCGATTGTAGAGCAGGATAGTCGCGCCATTACCTCGATCATAGGTCTCACGGGAATGGCGCTGCCACGTGCCATCTTTGCGCTGATAATCATAGACGGTCTTTTTCAGCACAAACCAATCGTCCGAAAGCGTCTGCACATCCACAATCTGAATCACCGGGGTTCTCACCAGCATGGGTTTCCTCCAAAATATTCACGTGACGGGCCATTTTATTCGGGCAAGGCGATCACCGGAAGCGCGTCTTGCCTAACACAGTGTACAATCTGTTGAGCAAACCCGCCGATGGATGTTCGGTCAAATGAACAAAAGGGAAAATTATGCCCCCTGAAAAGAATCCCTTTGGGGAACGCCTAGCCCGACTGCTAATCCAACACGGCATCAGTCAGAACCGCCTTGCCCAACAACTCGGCATCTCACGTAGCACGGTCACGGGTTGGATCAAACATGGCACGCTCCCTGACGCTGGTCTGTTGAGAATGCTGTGTGAGGCATTAGGCTGTTCGGCGGATTGGCTGATCGGGGTAGGGCAGCAGCGCGAAAAACAGGACGCTACCGGGGTCATCCAGTGGGTCGAGGAAATTCCACCCTTTATCCCGGATGTACAGCGCGAACCGATTGAACACGGCCTGCACCTGTTTCATGGATTGGTCAATGAAAATCGCACCGCACAGGAAATTCGCAGTCGTTATCCGCCGCAGTTCATACGAAGCGCCTTGCAAGCCGCTTTTCGCAGTGGGGCCATCCGCCTAACCGCCGTTACCCGCGCCACCGATTTGGAACACCGCCTGCGCGAAAAATACTCCTTCCTAAAAGATGTTGTGGTTGCCGAAATCCCCGGTCAGTGTGAGGATACCCTTATCCGCACCGAACTAGTCACATTTTTGGCCGCGACCCAAGTGTTGACACGGGTGATTCGGGAGAGCGCCATCGGGTTGGGGTCGGGGTATACCATGCTGCGCTTTGTAGAACACAGCATCCCCAGCGCTGACCAATTCAGCGGCACGGCATGGATTCCGCTGCTGGCTTTTGCGCCGCACAACATGAGCGATTACAGCGCCAATTTGTTGGCCCGCCTCATGAGCATCCGTCACCCCGGTTCACGTGCCCTCTATCTGCCTCATCCCGCCGAATGTGCCACCCCAGAGATGCAGACCGTCACCGCCGAAACCCAACGCTATCAGCACAATCTCCAAACGATTTTCGCCTCGGTCAGTGGGGTAGATCGGCGCGATGGCACGGGCGAATCGCACCTATTGACCGAGTTTCGCAGTGCCGATTATGCTGCCGAAGCGCCCTTTCTGCGCGATGCCTATGCCCGACTGCCTGATAAATCCCGTTTTGGCGGGGAGCTATTGCGTTATTTATTGGATACCGAGGGCCAAATTTTGAGCTATGACGAGGCGGTGGGGTCGCAGGTCAATCTCGACATTTTGCGTTATAACAGTGATATGATTGGCCGGGTATGTCTGATCGCGGCGCGGCGCTACAAAGCCATGCCGATTTTGACTTGTCTCAATCATCGCTTGGCAAATGCGGTGGTGATTGACCGTGAAATCGCCGAATCTATTTTGAAGGAAAGGGTCACTTAACATGAGAAAGAACTCGGTTTTGACCATTCTAGTTTTTTTGTTATTGACTTTGGCTCCCGTCGCTGCCCAAGAGGACGGGTCGCGGGACGTCATTACACCCGAAAACGCAGCCCAGTTAAGTCAAGTAGCCGTTTGGGGCTATGGCGAAATCTATGGAATCGCCTATTCGCCAGATGGGGCACTTTTGGCAATCAGCAGTGCAACAGGCGTGCGTCTCTTAGATGGGGCGACATTGGCGTCCCGTTATTTTTTTGAACTGCCACCACAATCCAAAGCTCTCCTGCGATGGGCTGGCGCAGATTTATATATTGGGATGTCGGGTGGAATGATTCTTGAATGGCAGCGCGATGCGACTGAGTTGACAACAGTGGTAGTTTATGGGCCGTCTAGTCAATTGATAGATTTTGTGTCAACTCAAGACGGGTCAAAGATAGCTGTTCTGTTGGATTCAGTAACCCTAGAGGTTTACGCCAGTGCCAGTACCCAATCTGAAGTTTATTTCACCTCCCAAAGTACCTCAGAAATTCTAGCTTTTGCATGGTCACCCGACGGCAATACACTGGCGATTAGTACCGACGACGGAATACTCTACCTCAATGATGAGCCTGTCTTAACAGGGCTAAATCCCGCTATTGAAAGGATTCTATGGTCGCCGGATGGCACTCAATTGGTAGCTATTGGCAGTCGGCTACGACGTGGCACACCTGCCCTCTTTTATGACCTAGTGAGTAAAACCATCACCCAAGAAATAGATTTGCCACGTACCGCCGAAGCATCGTTGACGTGGGTCACGGGTTTGGAAACGGCCAAATTGGTATATGCCAGCGGGACGGGCGAGATTACCGACCTGTTTTCGAATGGGGCTATTACCCTAAGCGAGCCACCGATGGTTGGATTTCGCTCCGTGACGTTTTCCACGGACGGGTTGCGCGTCGCAGCCCTCGATGCCGAAATCGCTAAAATTTATGACCTAACAACGGGCAATTTAATAGGCAATATTGGCGGAATACAGCCGATAGAAACCATCCTGTGGCAAGGTCAGCGTGTACTATATGGACATTTTAGCCCGCTCTATCGTCCACCCCAAATGACGATAGGGGAGGCAGGCCAAGAGACCTTTTTTATGCTAGGCGGAGCGAGATTCCCACTCCCATCCCCAATTTTAGACCGTGTAGTGATGATCCAATCTTCGAGCGGCCCCAACCCGGTTCATATCCTCGATTTGACGACGATGACCGAAATCGAGGTCGCATCGGCAGCCGCATATGGCGGAATTGCATGGTCAGCCGATGGGCACAGGTTGCTGCTGGCGCTTTTCTTGGAAGATCATAGCGGTCAGGTACTTGAAATTGTTGACCCCATCAGCGGAGAAATTGTCAAAACACTTGTTGGCACAATGAACCGGGCCATGAATCTACGCTGGTCACCGGACGGTACTCGCGTTTCGGCAACGGATGTATTCGATGTGAATGCCGTCATTTGGGATACGACGACTGGCGAACGGGTGGCCGATATTCCAGAGGCACATGTCTTGGGGTGGTCGCTTGATGGGCAATTTGTCGCCATCCAAAAAGGCACCATCGGAATTTGGGATGCGCTAAGTTTTCAGCCACTTGTAGATTTGGGAATCACTAGCAATGGGGCTGTTAATCCTTTGACGGCCCAGCCCCTTTGGTCACCAGATGGGACACGGTTTGCGGTCATCAGCACCGACAATGAACTGATGGTGTGGGATAGCACCACTGCGGAAACACGGTCAATAGACTATGCCCAAGAAATTGGACTGACATGGTCGCCCGACAGTCGCCTATTGGCTGGATTCGACAGAATGAACGCCTTAACCCTTTGGGATGTAAGCAGTGGGGCGGTTCTCCACACAATTCCTGAGCGAGATGGCTACCAATTCAGCACTGTTACATTTTCATCTGACGGCACACTCTTGACAGCCGGTACGATGGAGGGTGCGGTATTGGTATTTGGGATTCCATGAATCGTTAATACCGAAATTTGGGCATCATTCAATGTTTAGTACCGTTAAAGGAATTGAGGTTATGACCATCTTCGCCAATTTGCAGAATCGCATAGACCTGACCCATATCCCCTATACTGACCGGGGATCACGCCTCATGTTGTTTCGCCGTGACCATCAATTTTACATCCGCATGTCGGAGCGATGGGTGAAATATGAAGCCGAGATGGGCCACTATCGCCAACGCCCCCCTATGTTAGATCAACTGATGATCTTGGATGAAAACCACGTCCCGGTGAACTTTACCGTCGAAAGCACCCCCTATCGTGTAGACTGCCACACCCCCATTGGCGACTTTACATGGTGCATGATTGACCCCGAAACCTATCTCTTGGCCCTACCAGCAGGGCGCTTTGGCATGACATTTGAGGCACAGGTGCTGTCGGGGGTGGCAGATCGGCGCGGGGGCACCATGCAGGGCAAAAGCCGCCGCAATATCGCCTATACCACCAATGCCCAGTTGCTGCGCAATGAGATTCACCCCGCCCCTAACGGCTACTTGCGAATTGACCTCGAAATTAAAGCCGAAAGTGGGCAGGCGATGCTGCTTAATGTTACCCCACGACTCGGTTATAACCGTACCATCCCTGACCCGACGACGGCCATTGACCGCGTGCAAAATCGCTGGCGCAATTGGTTGAATGCTGTGCCGCCTGTGTTAGATGAATACCGCGCCCAATACGATTATGCGTGGTGGGTCATGGCAGCAGGACTGATGAATACGCGCTTTTATTTCACCCGCGAGGCCATGAGTCCGTCCAAAATTCATTATGTCGGGGCATGGCATTGGGATCAGTTTTTCCATGCGCTGGCCTATCGCCATGTGGATGCCCAACTTGCCGAAGATCAACTCCGCATCTTTTTAGACCATCAACGCGCGGATGGCATGATACCCGACGCCGTACATGATGAAGGCGTGGTAGACAGCCTCACTTTTCCAATTGCCGCCGATGTGACCAAGCCGCCGCTGATCGCATGGACAGCCCTGAAGCTCTATGAACACTCCGGCCACCGCGATTTTATCGAGGAGGTCTATGAGCCGATTCAGCGCTGGCACAATTGGTGGGTTAACTATAACCGCGATAAATCGGGTCTGTATGAATATCGTCACCCGTTTTCATCCGGCTTGGATGACTGCCCGCTGTGGGACGAAGGCCTGCCCGTCATCGCGCCCGACCTCAATGCCTATTTGATTTTGCAGCAGGAGAGCTTGGGGCGTATGGCCGAGATTTTGGGGGATGCCTCCACCGCCCAACGCTATCGGCAGGGCGCGGAGAACTTGACCAAGCTGACGATGGAAATGTTGTGGGACGAAGAAAAGGGCTTCTTCCGTTCGCTGTATCAAAATAAGCCCGTCGCCGGCTTTACCCTGTTCAACTTGATGCCGCTGTTTACCGGACGCCTCCCCGAATCGGTCAATCGGCGCTTGATTGCTCACCTCACCGACCCGGCCAAATTCTGGACACAATGGCCGCTGGCAACCGTTGCGATTGATGACCCCAGCTTCGACGCTATGCAGATGTGGCGCGGGCCGACGTGGGCTAACATCAATTATCTGTTTGTAGATGCCCTGCGTCGCGTGGGGCAGCCGCAGTTGGCCGATGAGTTGGCGCACAAAACACTGATGATGATTATGCAGCACCCCGACATCTACGAATATTACAATCCGATCACCGGGGAGCGCCCGCCCAAGTCCGCCCCCATTTTCGGCTGGACATCGGCGGTGTTTATTGACTTGGCGATTCAGATGACTCGGCTGAATGGGGAATAGAAGCGGGAATGATGTTTGCAGGAGACCTGTCGAAACTCACCCTCAACAATACTCGGTAGAATGGGGGTGATTGCGCTGATAACGGGTAGCGGGCTGTTTACAGGGGTTCTGCTGGGGCAGGGCGCTTGTTGCGGGGGTAATACAGGTTGCCGTCTTGAACCGGGTCGTGTATCCTCGGCATGTTACTCAATTTCACGGATAAGAGCCATGCTGACGGTGAATCGCACCAACATTATTCTCTATTGCAAGCGTTGGCCTGAAATGGTGGATTTCTACGGCCAGCACTTGCAGTTACCCATCCATTATCAATCGAAGTGGTTTGTCGAATTCCAACTGTGTGAGGGTAGTTTCATCAGTGTTGCAGATGAAACGCGAACAACTATCAAGAGTGCTAACGGCGCAGGCATTACCCTTACTTGGCGGGTCGGAAATATCTATCAAGCCCATGCCTTTGTCTCCCAACAAGGCATCAAGATTTCAGACCTGCGGGAAAAATGGGGAGCCGTCGTTTGTTATCTCTACGACCCCGAAGGCAATCGTATTGAACTTTGGCAATCTGTGTAAACCGAGATTACTGGTCGTCAGGTAGGCTTTTCTATTGGTTTTTTCTGCTCTGTTGCAAGGTTCAAAATTGGGCAGGTCTTAGCCCTGACCCCTACGCATCAACAGGCCCTTCGTAGGGGTCAGTCTGAGAGGGTGTCTAAAAAGTCCTCGCAGGCTAACGGGTTAAACGATTTAACATCAAATTGGACATCGCCAGATAAATCATGGCTTTACTGGACGACACCAAGTATTCATAGTCTTTACTCAGACGCCG
>JAIOHL010000216.1 GCA_019913005.1 Anaerolineae bacterium
ACCATCGAAACCTTCAACAGTCAGTTGGAGAAGATGGGGCTACAACGCTTGTATACCCGCACCAACGCTGGGTTCGACCTGAAAGTCCATGCCACTCTCTTGGCTTTAGCTTTCATTAATTTACACTAGCAATCAAGGTAAATTATCCTTTTACAGAAATTTCATTTGACAACATTCTTGAGGCTGCAAAACTAGTTCGGGAAACAGTTGGAGAAAAATGGCTGACAAGGAAAATACAGCAATATAAACGAGATGAATCTGATTTCACAGAAGATGACTTAAGGAAATTCGCGTATTTAAATCAAGAAGCCGAACATCCACTTATTAACTGGTTTATTGATTTTCAAAGATGGAGACAGGAAATCCTTGAGTCTCGAAGAATAGGATTAAATGAATCTGTAATCAAGATCACAATGCTGGGTCAAGCCTTAAAACTAGTTCAGAATCAAAAAGGATTTTCAAAATTGATCAGCCGCTTAAAGCAGGCGGAACAATTTGAATCTACGGCCTTTGAAATCGAGGTTGCGGCAGGGTACATCGTACAAAGATGCTCAATCGAGTTTGTTGAGGAAGGGAAAGAGAAGACTCCTGATTTGAAAGTTTATTATGATGATGATCAGTTTTTTTGTGTGGAATGCAAACGAAGAGACGCCTTAACTGAGAGAGATGAGACTATCGAAAGAATTTGGCAAGAACTTGAAGACTCTCTTTTGCGGTATTTAGGGCCAAAAAAGCTGAATTACTTTATCGTACTAAAAACTTTCACTGATCCACTAGATGCAAATCAATTACGCAATATCATTTTGAAGGCTATCGAAGACGGCGGCGCGGGATCATATGACCCTGTGCGCGGGATGATTCCAAAGTCCTATCCTGAAGATAAGATTGAACTTCTTGTTGCTAAGTTATCCGATCCCGATGAGGTAATTGAATCAGATGGCATGGTTATACAACTCCCCAAATCGGATAGAGGGGTGTCTTTCGCTGAGAATGGAACAATAGATAACAGAATGTTCTATCGAAATCCCATAATTCTCTCCTTCTCAAATTCTGAGCCTTCAGACAGGGTATCTGGAATAATAAATACTATTAATGCAGCTAATAAGCAGTTGCCAATGGGTATTCCCAATGCAATTTGGATAAGAATTCCAGATAACTCATGGATACACGACCTAGAAAATTCTTTTCAGAAGGCATCTGAGATTATTCAGAATGAATTGAAAGGCTCAAATAATCAGCGCGTGAATTCGGTCTTTGTAATCACGCGAATTTTTGAACGATTTGAGAACAATGGCTTGCAGTATCTTGGCTATCGCCCGGTTGTTATGAAAATTGATCATACAAATCCGGCAATTCCCACACCTAACCCCAAAACACCTGAATAATACAGGAGTCATTTGAATCCTAGCTCTAGGGAAAAAGCATGTTTATCGTTGCGCTGATGCTCAAAATCCGATCTCGATACTCAATCCGCTCTACCCAATCGGCGGGCCACGCATCAATGCCGTGATAAGCCCCAGCGAATGCCCCAGCGATACACGCGATGGAATCCGAATCGCCACTCGTGACGGCGGCGCGACGAATCACGGCAACGGGATCATCGGGGTACATTAAAAAGCAGAATAAGGCTGTCACAAAGGCTTGTTCCGCCACCCAACCCGCTCCGGTTGCTAGACAGGGGTCACTTTCCCGATCCATTTTTTCGAGGGCCATATCCAACCGATCGAGTACACCTAAACATTCATCCCACCCATGCGCGATATAGGCTTGTGGCGTCGGCAGCATAAACGCTTTGTACCACAATTCGCCAAGCCAGTCGGTGTGATAAACCTCGCGTTTGGAGATAGCATAATCACGCACTCGTTTGGGTAAATCATTGGGTGTGCCTCCATTGCCCAAATCCGCAATTACGAAGGCCGTTAAATCGGCGGCGGCCAGTCCGGTAGGGTGTCCATGTGTCATCGCGGCTTGCAATTGGGCGATGCCTGCACGGGTGATGGCATCCACATCCAATACCCCGACGGGCATAACTCGCATATTGGCCCCGCAGCCCTTTGAGCTAATTTGTGATGCCTCGAGCCACGATTTGCCTTCTAACATTTCTTCGCAGGCAGTCAGACAGGTGTTACCGGGAGCGCGATTATTTTCGGGGCTGTTGTACCACTCCAAAAAGGTGCGCCGAAATTCTTGGGCGAGACTGTTGGGTTCGAGGGGCTTGGGGGCGGCGATAATGGCCTCACCCACTGCGATTGCCATTTGGGTATCATCGGTAACGAGGGCCGGAATGCCTTCAGGGGCTTGTGGGCCATGTGGCGGAAATTTTTCGAGGATACCTTTGATATTCAAAAATTCGGTTTCCGCGCCGAGGGCATCCCCCAGCGCCATGCCGATGAGACAACCAGAGATATGTTGTTGATCCATACAAATTCCTCATTGGGGTGGGTGTTCACCTGCTTTGACCCAAACCTTACGTGCGGTCACAACACGGTCAATATTCATTTTCAGCCGTATTACGGTTGCGCGTCCTATCGGAGTTTTGGCGAGAATTCTTACGCCATCATCAACCCATTCGAAGTGTTCTTGCCATAACTGCTGACGAGGATTAAATAGAGGAACAGTTTCGTCTGTCTCAGGGTCAATTGCTGAAATCGCTTTTGCTTTACTTAAATTGCATGAAGGACAGGCTAGGCAGAGATTATCGAGTTGGTTTCCTCCCTGTGGATCAATATGCTCAATGTGCATAGATTGACCACAAACACGCTGACATGTTTGGCAATATTCGCAGCAACCACCTGCACGCTGATGCACAATGCGTACAGTTTCTGCCCAAGACAACTCACTCATTGTCTGCTGCCATATCCTGACTGGTGATGGTATAGCCGCGTTCCATCAATACGCCTGCCGCCCATGCCTTACGCAGCATCAAGCGTTGTCCCCGCTCCACAAACTGGGATAATTCTTCGTATTCTTCTGGCGTAATCGTGCCAAAATTATTGCGACCCATGAGAACCTGCATTCGGTCTTGGTCACGCTTGGGCATTTGTTCGCGGGCAATATTTCGCAAGACATCATCCGACAGGAATTTAAACGCGATCAATTCCGATTCTTCATCCAATGGCAAATCGGGTAGAGGAATAGACAGAACAGAACGGAGTTGTTCTAAGACGACCTGCTCAATAGGTTGCGCTCGTGCTTCGGCGATTTGATGAATGGGGTCAAAAACAGCATCTGGCAATCTTACAGTAATCACATGGTCGGTCATAGCTCACCTCACAAACTATCTACTGTCATCCTCTACCATGATAACCGAATTTACGCTGTCGCCCGTGCCGACTTGAACCAGTCTTCGGGGTGAATGTTCATGTATTCAAGGCTCTGGTGGCGGAAATAGGTGTTATACAACTCGGCATAATGCCCGCCTTTTTTCAACAGCGCCTCATGATTGCCTTCTTCAATGATCTCCCCTTCGCGCAGCACGATAATACGATCCGCGTTCTTGATGGTCGAAAGCCGATGGGCCACCACAATCGAAGTGCGGTCTTTTAGCACCTCCTCCAAGCCCTCTTGAATCAAGGTCTCGGTCAGCGGGTCAATGCTGGCGGTGGCCTCATCCAAAATCAGGATAGAGGGGTTTTGCAGCAGCACCCGCGCCAAAACGACCAATTGTCGTTGACCCATCGAAAGATTATTGCCCCGTTCACCTGCCGGACTTTGTAATCCTTCGGGCAGGCTATCAATCCAATCCCCCCCGCCGACCTGTCGCGCCACTGTTTCTACCTCGGCATCCGTTGCCGATGATTTGCCATATCGGATGTTTTCCATGACTGTGCCATCAAACAAAAATGGTGTTTGGGTGACGATGCCTAGATGAGCGCGAAACGTATCCAAATCGAGGTCTCGGATGTCATGCCCATCAATCAAAATTTTGCCCTGCTGAAATTCATAGAAACGGGCGATCAGCTTGGTGATACTGGTCTTGCCAGACCCCGTATGCCCGACCAGTGCCAACGTCTCACCGGGGCGGATGGTCAGCCAAAAATCTTCCAAGACCTGTTCTTCGGATTCCTTGTAGCCGAAATAGAGACCCTCAAAGCGGATTTCGCCACGCATGGTGTCGAGTTTGGTATTGCCCGTCTGCACCACTTTAGATTCCGCATCCAACAGCGCAAAGACCCGTTCACCCGCAGCGAGGCCCAATTGGAACTGACTCCAAAACGACGCAATCCCGGTCAAGGGGAACCAGAACAGCGCCAGCCCTTGAATAAACAGATACCAGTCACCCGCGCTCAGTGAACCGTCCCGCACATTCAAGCCGCCAAAATAAACCAGCGCCGCCGTGCCGATGCCTGCCAAGATGTTCAAAATCGGGAAGATGCCATTAAAGACATAACCGCGCCGCAAATTGATACGATAGGACTGCTTATTGACATCCTGAAATTCGTCATAGATGGCGTTTTCTTGGCGGAAGGTTTTGGCGACCCCGATGCCGCTGACCGTCTCTTGAACGTGGGTGCTAACCTCCGCCAAAATGCGCCGGGATTGCGTGACGGTATCACGCGCCACCTTACGGAAGGCCAATGCCGTACCAATAATCAGCGGGGCAAGGGCGAGAGTAATCAGGGTCATTTCGATGCTGACAAGGAACAGATACCCGATCAATAGGACAATCAACAAAAGCTGACTGAGCAGGTTCATCACCAGCATGACCACATCGGCAAAGGCTTGCGAATCCGAAGTGACCCGGCTAACGATTTTGCCGGAGGGGTAGGTATCGTAAAATGACAAATCGCGGGCCAATATCGCATCAAAGGCGTCTTCACGCAATCGCAATACCACATTGCCTACCGCTTCGGATGAATACCACTGCCTGATGGCGTTAAATGCCCACGCAAGGATGCCCAAAACTGTCACGATGATGGTGATCGTGGTCAAATCAGCATCAGTAATGTTCCGGTCTAAATCATCAATGACCCGCGAAATGTAAATCGGGAGCAGCGTCGAGAAAACAGATGACAGGAGAATGACTGCCGACACACCCACCATGCGCCAGCGTTCGGGGCGAAAATAGGCCACAATGCGTCTGACCAACTGGCGGTCATTATAACTGCGGTCATATTCTTCGGCTTCCAACCCATCCAGAATAAAGCCCATGTTTCACTCTCTCCCTTAAACAGCCTGTGCTAGATTTTCTAGGGGTGGCAATGCCATGTCGTAACGCGCAAAAATACGGCGGTAGTGCATGGAGGTACTCAGTAGTTCCTCGTGTGATCCGCTGGCGACCAATTGCCCTTTATCCAGCACTAAAATGTGGTTGGCCCAACGGATTTGGGATAGACGATGGGTAATGAGCAAAGTGGTACGGCCTTCTTGGGCACGGCGAATGGCTTTTTGGATTTCATCTTCGGTAGCACTGTCAATTGCGCTGGTAGAATCGTCCAAAATTAGAATTCGCGGGTTGCTTAGAAATGCCCGTGCTAAGGCGATGCGCTGACGTTGACCACCGGATAATGTGACCCCACGTTCGCCCACTTTGGTTTGATACCCTTCGGTGAACGACATAATAAAATCATGGGCCTGAGCTTCACGGGCGGCCTGCTCGATTTGTTCCTGTGTGGCTTCGGGATTGCCAAACGCGATGTTCTCCGCAATGGTGCGTGAAAATAGGAACACATCCTGCTCAATTTTAGAGATTTGGGAGCGCAGCGCGGTCAAATTCCAATCGCGTACATCTACTCCGTCAATCAAAATACGTCCGCTGGTGACATCATAGGTGCGGTTGACCAATTGGGTCAGCGTTGTCTTACCGCCCCCGGTTTGTCCCACAATTGCCACGGTCTCGCCCGGTTGAATACTGAATGAGATATTTTGGAGGACAGTGTTATCCCCAAAAGCGAAGTTGACATCTTCAAACACAATTGTGCCTTGCACTTCGCTGGTATGCCCGGCTGCGTTCTCATCAAGGTCGGTCTCGGCTTTGATGATCTCAAGAATACGCCGTCCACTTGCCAGACCATTTTGCAGCAGCGAGAGCGAGAAGAGCGAGACAAAGGTGGGCCAGCGTAGGACATTCATTAGGCCCATCACCGCGATAATGCCGCCAATTTCAAGGCTGCCCTGCCGATACAAAATCAGCGCATGGAGGAAGGTCAACCCCACCGCAACGCCATAGAGCAACATGGGGAGATACCCCGCTTCAATACGCCCTTGCTGTACATACGAATTGCGAAATTTGTGCGCATTAGCCCGAAACTTGCCACGCTCAAATGTTTCCTGTGTGCTGGCTTTGACGGTGACAATGCCAGAAATACTTTCTTCCAAGCCTGCATTCATCGCCCCAAACTCGTCATGCTGGCGCGAAATGACCGGATTGAGCCGTCCTACATATTCACGTACCGATAACACATAGGTGACGACAAATATGGCGGGTACAAGCAGCAACTGCCATTTGATGCCAACCATAAACGTGATCGGAATCACAAATCCCATCACCGTTTCGTAGATAAAAAAGATGCCGGGGCTAATCATCACATTCAATTGGCGCACATCATCGGTGGTGCGGGCCATAATGTCGCCGACACGCTGGCGGTCATGAAACACTTGGCTTTTACCGAGTAAGCTGGTGTAAAGCTCCTCGCGTGCATCCCGCTCAACTTTTTGGGCGAGGTTTTCCATACAGAGCGCCCCCGTGAGATTGGAGATGCCATCGGCAACCAGCATCGCCAGAATGCCGAGCGATACCCATAAGAGTGCTTTTTGGGTTCCCCCATCAATCAGGATGTCGGCGGCCCGGCCAATCAGAACAGGCGCACCCGCGTACATCAGGTGGCTGAAGATATAGAAAAATGGAGTAGAAAGAAACAATGCCTTGTAACGCCAAATATGAGAGACGATCCAGCGAAGGGGGCTGGCTTGATTATAGGGATAAGCATTCTGAACGGTGAACTCGCTTTTGGATTGCACAAGACACTCCTGCAAGCATGTGAATTGAGTGGTTGAGGATGATGATGGGGATTACTAGAACATCCAAGCGATTATATCACATGGGGCCGGGAAAAGAAAGGGAAAAATAGACCGTTGTGAACCGTCTACAATTCAAAATATCTCAAATTGAGGGTTTAGATTAGGCCGTTGCCTGTCGCAGCAGCAGACCACGCATGATGACGCCCGTACCAATCGAAATGAGGATGAGGCCGACAAAGGTTTCGCCAAAATTCGCTATTTCTTGGGCATCCAACAATAGGCTGATACTTAATCCGGCTGCGCCTGCTCCACCCAGAAATGCGGCGGCATTGCGACGATTGAGGGCGGATAGCGACCAAAAGAGGGAGATAAACAGGACAACGGTAGGCCACCAACGGGTAATGATGCTGGGTAGTTCCACCACATTCAGCAGGGTGAAGAATATCCCGCCAACGACCAGCGCCAATGCCACGAGAAAAAGCCCCGGTTCAGCGATTTTGCTTAATAAGCCTGTGCGAGTGTCCTCCTGTTCTTCTTCGCGTGCCAGATATTCATAATATTGTGCCCGCTGCTGTTCCTGCTGTGAGACTACAGGGTCGAACGGCACAACGCTGCGTTCTTCCTCAATCACCCCTTCGATGATTTCCTCGTCGGTTGGTCGAGAGGGTTGGGCTTCGGCTGGCTTTGACGTTGGACGGGTGACCCGTGGACGGGAACGAAATGGCTCACTCATGGCAACAAGAATTCTCCTCGCAGATACATAGTAGTTGAATTATAGGCGATTTTGAAAATTTCGGAGAGTGTCACCGGGGCGACATTCGTTATAATGGAAAAACAATATCTTGCCGCCGCATGGAAATTACAACCTTGCAGCCATCAGGGAGATAACAACGATGAGCGCCACTTTTGACAAATTGATGAAGATGCTTGAGGAAAAAGGTAACCTCGCCAATACGGATATTGAAGCTGTGACGAAAGAACTGGGTGAGATGACGCCTCAAGAGATGATAGACCTTTCTGCCGCCCAAATAAAAAAGCAGCCCCGCACGGAAATCACAATGGAGCAATACCTTGCTGCGACAAAGGTGTTAGATACAGCAGCCGAGGGCAGCCCTGAATATGAGACGGCCTTGAAGATTGTCGAGACCTACGAAAAAGCCTAGAGCACCGTAACAAAAAAGGAAATCCATGCTTCTCAAATATTTCTATGATAAACCACTGGCCCAAGCCGCTTATATGATTGGCTGTCAGGCTACTGGGGAAGCCATTGTGATTGACCCGGCACGTGACGTGACCCCCTATATAAAAACCGCCGACGAAGAGGGCCTCCGCATTACCCAAGTAACGGAAACACACATCCATGCCGATTTTGTCAGCGGTAGCCGTGAATTGGCCTTTCAGACCGGGGCGACGCTTTATCTCAGTGACATGGGCACGGCGGATTGGAAATATCAGTTTGTAGATGCCAACACCGTCCTCCTGCATGATGGCGATATATGGCAGTTGGGTAATATCAAAATTACCGCCCTTCATACCCCCGGTCACACGCCTGAACATATTGTGTTTCAAATCACGGATACCGCTGTTGCCGATGAGCCGATGGGGATTTTTACGGGCGACTTGCTGTTTGTGGGATCATTGGGTCGGCCTGATCTTTTGGAAGAGGCGGCAGGGGTCAAAGGAACAAAAGTCCCCGGCGCACGCCAGCAGTTCCATAATATTCAGCGGCTCAAAGCCATGCCGGATTATCTGCAAATTTGGCCGGGACATGGCGCGGGCAGTGCCTGTGGTAAAGGGTTGGGAGCGATTCCCTCCAGCACGCTTGGCTATGAAAAACGCTTTAACCCCTCTTTTCATATTCCCAATGAAGATGATTTTGTGAAATGGCTGTTGGATGAGCAGCCCGAACCGCCCTTTTACTTCGCGCGGATGAAATATGTCAACAAAGTTGGCCCCACCCTGCTCAAAGACTTACCTGTACCTGTACAATTGAATCGGGCTGAATTGGACGAGTGGCTGCAATCGGACGCGCTGGTGATTGACAGCCGCCCCAGTGAGATTTTTGCGGAGGGACATCTTCCCAATGCGATTAATATTCCGGCGACCAGCAATAATTTCAACACCTATGTGGGATGGTTGGTGGATTTCAGCAAGCCCGTTGTCTTGATGGTGGCGGATTGGGAAGTGGATCGTTTAGTATGCCAATTGCGAGCCGTCGGAGTGGATAATATCGTGGGGATTGCCTCAACCGATTTGGCAAACGGCCCACAGGTCATTCCACAGATCACGGCACAAGAACTTGTCCAGCGTCAGAATGATGTCACGGTGATTGATGTGCGGTGGTGGAGTGAGTATGAAGAAGCCCATTTACGGAATGCGATTCATATCCCGCTGGGGTACGTCCTGCGCAATTTGGATTCTCTGCCACGCGACCAACAGTTGATTGTGCATTGTCAAGCAGGGGTGCGCTCAGTGATTGCCGCCAGTATTTTGCAAAAATATGGTTTCAAAAATGTGACCAATCTGGTAGGTGGGATTGAAGCATGGCAAAAAGCTGGCCTGCCTATTGAACGTGGTGCGCCCGAAGCTGCAAAGGTCTAGTTAAATAATGAATACCTCATCCACCATCATGAATCCACCCCGACAACTGGCTGTCATTGAGGCCATGTCGCTTGGCCTGAATTTCAACATGGCAAGTGAGCCGCTGACGGGTTCGCTGCTGCGGACGTTGGTACATTCCAAGCTGGGAGGGAGATTCCTCGAACTTGGCACCGGGACGGGAGTTTCGACCTGTTGGATTCTTGACGGGATGGATGCAGACTCTACTTTGCTGACCGTAGATAACGACATGCGGGTTCAAAATGTGGCCCGCCGCGCCCTTAGCAGCGATGCACGGGTGCAGTTTTTTCATTCCGAGGGGTCTGCCTTCATTGACCAATTGTGCCAAGAAGGACAGATCTTTGATTTTATCTTTGCCGACACATGGCCCGGCAAGTTTTATTATTTAGATGAGACGCTTGCTCTTTTAAAGGCCGGCGGGCTATATGTCGTGGATGATTTGCTGCCCCAACCTAATTGGCCTGACGACCATTCCAGCAAGGTCGCCATTTTTTTGCAGCATATGATCGAACGTCAGGATGTGATGATTACGCCGCTGATGTGGTCAACTGGGCTGCTGCTGGCGACCAAAATTTAGCCCCGGCGTTTGTCTTTTTTGTCGCGCCGATCTTTGCTGCCGCTTCTATCACGGGCTGCTGCTTCGGAACGCCGCCGCCATGTTTTATCCGGGTCCATTTTGACGACACGCGGAGCGAATTCGGCCACAATTTCCACCAAGTCGGCTTGTTCTTCCATCACCTTGCGGATGTCCTTATACGCGCCGGGGGCTTCATCCAACCCACCGGACAGGAGTTCGACCCCTGCGTCTTTCAATCGCTGTTGCACTTCAGGCCATTCAAAGCGTTTATAGGCGGCTTGACGGGACATGCGCCGACCTGCACCGTGTGACGCGCTGTTGAGTGATTCGGGTTTGCCTTTGCCGCGCACCACAAAACCGGGCGTCATCATCGTGCCGGGAATGACCCCATAGACACCCAAACCCGCCGGAGTTGCCCCTTTGCGGTGGACAATGAGTTCTTCGCCTTGATGGGTCTCCTTCCATGCGAAATTGTGGTGATTTTCGATGCCACCTAGAATGTCAAACCCAATCGCGTTGGCGACCCGCTGGTGAATGACGGCATGATTGGCACTGGCATATCGTCCGGCGAGGTTCATGGCAATCCAATATTCCGCACCTGCTCCATACATATCCAGCCATGCCAAGTGCCGATATTCTTTGGGCAAATCAGCATGGATGTTCATGGCGATTTCAGTATAGTAATTGGCGAGTTCAAATCCCAGATGGCGGCTGCCGCTGTGACTCAGGAGAGCTAAATAAGTGCCGGGGGGGATTTTGCCAAAGGCGCGTGACTCCTCACCTTGCAAATCGTCCGTGCCATTGATTTCCTCTTTTACTTTGAGTACACCAAATTCGACAAAATGATTGCCCGATCCACTTGTGCCAAGCTGTCGTGCCGCTTCCGCTTTCAATTTCTTGGCGAGAATGAGTTCACCCCACGCTGGGTCATCCATGACGGGGTGTTCGACACGGCTGAAAAGTTCACCACCTGTGCCAAATACGGTGTTTTCTTCCAATGCCCGACGGAAACGCTCCTTTTTCTGGTCAAGGATATAGGGTTGGACATTAAAAATGGTCATACGCATCCGGCAGGCAATATCCACCCCAACCCCATACGGAATGACAGCATCCTTGGTCGCCAGCACGCCGCCAATGGGTAGGCCATAACCCGTATGTGCATCTGGCATCAATGCGCCTAACTGGGATACGGAGAGTTGGGCAGCCCGTTCCATTTGTTCCCGCGCACTCGGTTCAATATCTTCCTCGCCCCAAATTTCATAGGGGACTGGTTTATCTCGCAATTTGTCCATTACAACGATACCTTGTGTATCTAAAAATATCTAGGGTTCATGATGGTTCAATCTAAGAGGGTGTCTAAAAAGGTAGAGTAGAGCTAGACTAGGGGGTATGGAAACACGAACAACCTACCCCAGTGATCTCTCAGATCGGGCATGGGCGATTCTAGAACCCTTGATTCCAAGTGTCAAGCCAGGGGGACGCCCAGCGAAATATAGGCGGCGTGAGATCGTGAACGCCATTTTGTATGTGTTGGGTACCGGGGGGTCATGGCGGATGCTGCCGCATGACTTCCCGCCTTGGCGGATCGTGTATTATTACTTCAATCGGTGGAGCAAGGATGGGACATGGCAACGCATCCACGAGGCCCTACGGGATCAAACCCGTAGCAAGGATGGACGGCAAGCCACCCCAACGGCTGGGAGTATCGATAGTCAGAGCGTCAAAACGACGGAAAAAGGGGGCTACAAGGCTATGATGCCTACAAACGAGTCAAAGGCCGCAAACGCCATGTGGTGGTGGATACGCAAGGCTATGTCTTGGACATCGAGATAACCGCTGCCAGTAGCCAAGATCGCCATGCCGCCCCGCCCCTGTTACGCCGTGTCAAAGCACGCTTTCCCACCCTGAAAAAGCTGTGGGTGGATGCTGGCTATGAGGGCGTGGTCGCGGCGATGGCTTATCATCGGCTGGACCTCACCTTGGAGGTGGTGGCGCGTCCACCCGCGACCCAAGGTTTTGTCCCCTTGCCTCGGCGCTGGGTCATCGAACGCACGTTCGCTTGGTTAGGCCGTTATCGGCGTCTGAGTAAAGACTATGAATACTTGGTGTCGTCCAGTAAAGCCATGATTTATCTGGCGATGTCCAATTTGATGTTAAATCGTTTAACCCGTTAGCCTGCGAGGACTTTTTAGACACCCTCT
>JAIOHL010000217.1 GCA_019913005.1 Anaerolineae bacterium
CCCCACAGCCATCCGGCCCACCCTCCTTTAGCAATATTTCGTTCAGCACGACGGCGGGCGGCGCGGATATGACCATTTTTCCACCCGGCACGAAAGAAATTTATGTGCGCTGGAATTATGCCAATGTGCCAATTGGAACCAACATGACGCGCCAGTGGTATCGGGATGGGGTTTTGGTGACATCCCGGGATGAGGCATGGAGTAGCAATTGGGGTATTACTGGCCGGCTGACCCATATCAAATATTTTGATACACAGGCTGGACTCTCCGCAGGCAGCTATTATGTGGTCATTCGTCTGTCCACCTATGGCACGGAAATTTCCGGCACATTTACCATTAGCGGGGTTGCCCCAGCCTTTAGTAATCTGACATTCAGCAGTACCAGCGGCGGTACAGCGACGACGGTTTTCCCCTATGGCACACAAGAGGTTTATGCACGGTGGCAGTTCGCCAATGTACCCAGTGGCGCGGTGATGCGGCGCGAGTGGTATCGCAACGGGGCGCAGTTCATCAGTCGGGATGAAGCATGGAAACCGGAATGGGGTACGAGTGGCACACTCACCCATATTCGTACCTACAATTTTGATTCTGGTTATGGCCTTGAACCCGGTGATTATCGTGTCGTGATTTACCTACGCGATTTTCCGACGGTGCGCGTCGAAGGCACATTCAAAGTCGAGTCAAATTTAGGGCCACGTTTTACCAATCTGCGTTTTGCCACCAGCGGCAACGGCACAGCGGCGACCAATTTCCCCAATGGAACAAAGGCCGTCTTTGCCATTTGGGATTACGCCAATATGCCCAACGCCGCACAGGTACGTCGGATTTGGATACGCGACGGGGTGACAGTAGCGGATCGCACCGAAGCATGGGATTTCAGCAAATATGGCACGAGTGGCACGATACGTGATGTTTCCTTGTTTGATAATGTCGCAGGGTTAACTCCCGGTACGTATCAAGTGCGGGTTCTGGTAGTTGGGCAGGCAGGGGTAGAGGTAAATGGCACGTTTACCATCGCGGGCAGCACAACAACCCCGGCCTTTTCCAGTTTAACTTTTTCCACGACGGCGAATGGGGCTACCCAATCGAGTTTCCCCACCAATACCAAGCAGGTGTTCGCCCGATGGAACTATGCCAATGTGCCAAACGGGTCACAGTTGATTGTTGAATGGTATCTCAACGGCGTCATTCAATTTACCCGCCCGCAGACGTGGAACACCGCCACCACCAGCGGCACATTTACCGACACTCCCTTTGATGGCAGCACGAATGTCGCACCGGGGACATGGCAGGTCAAAGTTCAATTATCGGGTTATCCAAGTACCGCCTTGAATGCGAGTTTTAGTGTCGCCGCCCAAACTGTTCCACCGAGTATCGGCAATTTAGGTGTCAGTGCCACCACCAATGGCTCGCTTGCCACCGAATTTCCCTATAATCAAGGCGCGGTCTATGCGGCTTTCGATTTTGCCAATGTCTCCCCCGCCACCGAAATTCGCGCCCAATTGCAATCCATTGACGGCGGCAGTTTCAACATTGAACTCGTGGGGACATGGGTCTATACGACGAACGGACGAGTCACCGACCTCTGGATCGGCAATCCCGCGCAGGCCCTTTCATCAGGACTCTATCGTTTAACTATCCGCCTGCCTTCATCGGGAGTCTCGGTCAGCACCGAATTTAAAATTAACCCGCCGAACGATCCGGTGGTAGACCCCAATTTCCCATACTACATCCCGCCGCAGCTTGACCCGAAGGCAACACCTCCGGTTACGCCTGTGGGGGCATGGGTGCGTGTTGGGCCGTGAGTCTCTAAAATCACCACTAAGTGGGTTGGTCGCACCGATCAGCCCACTGTTCCCACACGAATCCACACGCTCCCCCTGCGATAGATAGACCCCACTCCATAATTGAGTTAGGATAGAACTGTTGATACATAACTAAGTCAAGGCAGTTTCCCCATGACGAATCATGCGCCTAATGAACCTACTGAACCTAATATGCCGGGATATGGCCCAACCCGACCCCATGACCCGCATTCAATTCCTACGCAAATCCCCCCCGAAGGTCGGCCTCAGTTTGTGCAGCAAGCCCCCCAGCAATATCCGGGTAATCCGCCTGCCCGCCCTTCGCGTGTTTCCGCCGCCCGTAATTGGCGCAGGCAGAATGGCAAACAGCGTAAGGGTTGCCTTAACCCAAACTGCTTGTTAGGCTGTTTTGGGGTGGTGGGGGTCTTTGCGATCACCAGCGTTATCGGCCTGTTTTTTGTCTACAGCGCCTATTCCAGCCGTGTCGAAGACCGCATCGGTGATCTGGAGCGCGAACTCAATAACCTTGATGACCCAACCAACCCGACCAATTTTGAGACCACCTACATCTATGACCGTGATGGTAACCAGATTTACGAGGTGTTTGGTCAGGGACGCCGCAAGCGAGTTGGCCTTGATGAAATTCCCGACTATATGATTTGGGCAACAGTCTCAGTCGAAGATGATACATTTTATGACAATATTGGGGTGGACATTCCCAGTATTATGCGCTCGATGCGCGACTATCTGCGTGAAGGGCAGGTTGTCTCCGGGGCGAGTACCATCAGTCAACAATTGGTACGGAATGTCGTCTTTGACCCCGAATATCGCCAAGAACAGACCATTAGCCGCAAAATGGATGAGGCGATGTTGGCGATTGTGCTCAACCGTAAACTCTCCAAAGATGAGATTATGGAACTCTACCTCAACCAGATTTATTACGGCAATTTGGCCTATGGGGTGGAGGCGGCCTCACAGGTGTATTTTGGTAAGTCGGCCAAAGAATTAAATCTCAACGAGGCGGCATTGTTGGCGGCGCTGCCCCAATCCCCCAGCCTCCTAGACCCGCTCAACCCCGATCCCCTTGTACAGCAGCGTGTGATGGAACGTCAGCAGTTGGTTTTGGACTTGATGGTGCAGGAGGGTTACATCACCCAACAAGAGGCTGATAATGCCAAACAGCAGACGCTCGTTTTTGCCAGCCCTGATATTCCGCTGGACACCGCTCCACATTTTGTGATCTATGCACAGGACGAACTCGAAACGTTGCTGACCGATTTAGGCTACTCACCTGACCTGATTAACAATGGCGGCCTGCGTGTCTATACCACCCTGAATCAGCAGTTTCAGCAAATTGCCCAAGACTCGGTAACACGCCGTGTCGCTGAAGTGCGGGACGCCCATGATTTGACCAATTCAGCGGTGGTGGTCATTCACCCCCCGTCCGGCGAAATTATGGCGATGGTCGGCAGTGTAGACTATAACGACGATTCGATTGATGGCCGGGTGAATGTGGCGATTTCACTGCGTCAGCCGGGAAGTACCATGAAGGCCTTTACCTATGCTGCCGCGATGGAACAGGGCTGGACAGCCGGAACGATTATCTGGGATAGCCCGGTGCAATTTGGCATTCCCGGTCAAGCGGCTTATGTGCCCGCGAATTATGATGGTCGTTTTCATGGCCCACAGCGCGTGCGGGATACCCTTGCGAATTCCTATAACATCCCGGCGGTCATGACATTGGAAAAAGTGGGGGTGGAGTATCTGCTCCAATTTATGCACCGCTTTGGGGTCGAAAGCCTCAGCCAAGATGCCTCACAATATGGCTTGTCCCTAACACTTGGTGGGGGTGATATTACCTTGATGGAGTTAACCAATGGGTATGCCACCTTTGCACGCGGTGGTAAATATGTCAAACCGACCACGATTCGCTGTGTCTTAGATAAAAAAGGCAACATCCTCTATGAATATGAAGAGGGCTGCCCATCGGGTACGGAAACAGGCAACAGTATCCACAATGGCCCCAATCCCCAACCCGTTTTGGATGAACGTATCGCCTTTATCATCAGCGATATTCTGTCTGACAACAACGCCCGCAGCCCGGCTTTTGGCTCCAACAGCCCACTCAATACGGGTAATTTGCTGACCTCCGTCAAAACCGGAACGACCAACGACTATAAAGATAACTGGACGGTGGGCTATACCCATGATCTGGCTATAGGGGTCTGGTCGGGTAACAGCGACAGCCGCCCCATGCGAAATATTTCGGGGATTCAAGGCGCGGCTCCCATCTGGAACGATACCATGCTGGGAATTTATGCGGCCTATTCCTTCCCACCAAGTACCCTGCCTGTGCCGGGGGGTGTTTCACAGCAGCGCATTTGTGATGTGCGTCAGATGCGTGACCCGGCCTTTGATTGTCCTGCCTATCGCACCGAATGGTATATTGACGGCGCACCCTATCTGCCAGATGGCAACGGGGGCATGGTGCCCTATCCGCAAAACGTCACAACCCCTGTTCCGCGTTCGGAATTTGGCCCACAGTTGGTGGAAATCGAACCCGGTATTGTGCGGGTGTGGGTGCGCCCCCTCTCGCCCGACCAGCAAAATGTCTTGATGGCCCAACACCCCGATTCACCTGTCGCGCCGAAGTATTGTATGGTGCCGATTGAAATCGTCGGTCAAGTGCCAGATGCGGTTGAACAGGCCTTTATCATGCCGCCAAGCAATACATCCGCCGCACGGGGGGCGCAAACCTACGCCGCGTCAAGTGGACACCCCATCTTGCCGATGTATGCTTGTATCCCAGAAACGCTGGTGGCTTCTGCTCCGGTAAACAGTGGCGGCCCGTGGACAGCGACTGGTTATATTACGTCCCCAGCGCCGGGTGAAGTCCTCAGTGGCAATATCCCGATTTATGGAGTGGCCTTTACCCCACCCGGAATCAATTTTGTTTACTACAAGATTGATGTAATTGGCGGCCCCTTGACCGCTTGGACGACATTGGGCAGCACCCACCCTGAGCAATATACCACGCCGTCCTATCTGGAAACGTTTATGGCGGAGGCCTTGCCCCCCGGAGAATATCAACTCCGTTTGGTAGTCTATGGGGATCAGGAATATATTTCCCCATCCGTACCCTTTATCTTGACTACCCCCGGCGGCTAAAACCGACTTTTTAAGCAGGGGGATTAGCCCAATGCCCCTGCTTTGTAACCCATCCAATCTTTCAAGCGTATGGGGAGTTATGGTATAGTGGGGTCGCACTAATACATCAACAGCGATCCATGTCTATCGGAGCTTTTCGCACATGCTTCAATACGATCCCCCTGTCCGAACGGTTGAAATTGGGAAGGCAACCCTTGGGTATCGGGAATGTGGACGCCGTGACGGTCCGCCTTTGGTACTGCTGCACGGCTTGGCGGAAAACAGCGCCTATTTTTGGCGACCCCTCATCGAAGAATTTGAAGCCGATTATCGCATCATTGCGATTGACCTCTTGGGTTATGGCAAAAGTTCCAAGCCGTGGTGGGGCTATGACCCAACCAAGCATATTCAGCTTTATTTGGATTTTATCAATTACCTCAATATCAAACCCGTTACACTGGTCGGCCATTCGCTCGGCGGCATTATTTCAGCACGCTTGGCGGCGACTCACCCTGACTATGTATCGAAGCTGATTTTGTATGACACGCCTGTGCCCAAAGGTTTGTTGGGGAATACTAAACTGGCGGTAAAGATGCCGAAATCAGCGGTGCTGCATATCGCACCCCTGACCCTGCCCGGTGTGGGGCTGCTGGCGGATTATTTTCCTAAAGGCTCCGATGTCAAGCGGATTTTTTTGAAGAACATCTTAAAGTCGTGGAAAGTCCCTTATGACCATTCACAGCTTTCGGATGAACTGATTGATCATCATATGCAAAGCCGTGTATATGTAATGGAGCAGTCCATCCGGTTTCTATTTATCTTCCATAATCTGGAGGAGTATTTGCAGCGTATCGCCGCACCCACATTGATGTTGATTGGCGACAATGATGTGCTGCTGCCAGATTACCGCGTCAATCAATTGCGCCAGCTACTTCCACAGGCCGAAGTGCATATCATCCCAAATGCGGGGCACTTGTCACTCTTTGATCAGCCAGCACTTTTCTGCCAGCGGATGCGCCAATTTCTGGTGGTGTAGTAACATGCCCATTGGTAGCTAGGGGTACAATCAGTGGACACTGATGGGTAGGGTGCGCTAAGACTTCAACCGCCAACCCAAACACTGCATGGATGTTGGGCGCTGTCAGCACTTCATCGGGGGTGCCAATAAATTCCAATTGCGCACTGTGGATCATACCGATGCGATCAGCATACATGGCCGCTAAGTTGAGATCATGCAGCACCGCGACCACTGCCACGCCTGTCTTGGCCCGTTCCCGCATAATCTGCATCGTCATATGCTGATGCCGCAAATCGAGGGTGCTAGTTGGTTCATCGAGCAGCAAAATCGGCGTCTGTTGAGCCAAAACACGCGCCAGTGTCACCCGCGCTTTTTCCCCACCGGAGAGGGTTGCATAAAGTTGCTCACGTAGATGCAGCACCTCGGTGCGATGTAAGGCTTCCTCGACAATGCGGTGGTCTTCACGAGTCTCCGAACCTCGAATATGCGGATGGCGTCCCATCAAGGCGACCTCATAGGCCGTAAAATCGAGGCTAACGCTGGCCTGTTGGGGCATAACCGCACGGTGGCGGGCCAATTCCAATGGTTTATGGTGATGCAGCGGTTGACCATTCAGCAGCACCTGACCAGATTGGGGATATAAATCACCAGCCAATAGTTTCAGCAGAGTCGTTTTCCCTGCGCCGTTTGGCCCGACGATGGCTAAAATTTCGCCGCCGCTCACTTGCAGCGAAATATCCCGCACCAACGTCGCTTTGCCGATGTGATATTGCAGATGTTGGGCATCCAGATGATTCACCATTAACTTCTACCCCGCCTACTCAAAATAATCAACACAAGGAATACTGGCCCCCCAAATAAGGCCGTGACAATACCCACAGGCACTTCGGTTGGGACGGCGACGGTACGTGCCCACAAATCCGCCGCGATCATCAAAATTGCCCCTGTCAACACACTGGCAGGCAGCACAATACGATGATCTGGCCCGGTAAAAAATCGGATGAGATGCGGCACAACCAATCCCACAAACCCAATAATCCCGGCAAAGGCCACCGAGACCCCAACGGTCATTGCCGCCAACGCCACACAGAGCATCCGCAGTCGTTCGGCATTGACCCCCAGATGCTGCGCCTCGGCCTCCCCCAACGTCATGAGGTTCAATTGACGAGCAAGGAAGGGCAAAACGACGACACTCAGCACCGTAAAGGGCACGACCACATACACATCACGCCAAAAAATTTCCGCAAAACTGCCTAGCGTCCAAAATACAATATCGTTGACTTCGCGGATGTCGCTGATAAAGGTCGCCAGCCCGATATAAGCGCTTGCCATTGTATTGATGGCTAACCCGATCAGCAGCAAACTTGTACTATCGGTGCGTCCTTGCCAGCGGGCCAATCGAAACACCCCGAAAGTGGTGATGAGCGCCGCAGCAAAAGCAAACAACGATTGTGTCAGCCGTGCCAATGCCGGAGCGTCGGAATGCAGTACGTCGCCGATATTGACCCCCAACAAAATCGCCGTCACCGCGCCAACCGCCGCCCCACTCGAAGCGCCTATCAAGCCGGGGTCTGCCAGTGGATTGCGTAACGCGCCTTGCAATGCTGTCCCCGCAATCGCCAAACTTGCCCCGACCAACCCCGCCATAATCACACGGGGCCAGCGGATTTCTCGAATTAGGGCCGCGTCACGCTGGACACATGACTGACCGGGGAGGCATCGCGCCGTATAATCCAGACCGCTGTCGTAATCGAGATGCAGCTTTTCGGCCATCGCATCTACTGATACTTTAAAAACAACATCTCGTTGAATACTGACTGCCCCGGTGCTAACCGCGCTGAGACTGATAAATACCAAAATCACCAGCAGTACCAACAAAAGGGCAATCCGAGCAGGGAGCAGGCGGCTGTAACGCTGAGTTGTCGCCTGCCAGACGGCGAGTTTCCCAATCAATTGGTGGCCTTTCGTGCGATGAGGGCCTCACCACGACCCGGTACGCCCAGCGCCGCCGCAATTTCGGGAATATCCGCTGTGTCATTGACCACGACCACCGTATAGCCCGCCTCGCGCCAACTGGCCCAATCCGCTGACTGGGTAGCGACAATCAGGCTACCTTCAACGGGGGTATCCAAGATTTCGGCATGGAAACCAAGCTCCTGCACCGTCGTCAACAGGGTTTCATCAGTCGCATAAACCGATACCGGGGATTCTACAGAAATTTCCGTGCCTGTTGCGTCGGTGTAGCTGTAGGGATAGGGCATGTCCATTTCCCATGTCATCGTCGGATGCACTTGGACGGCTAAGGCGAGGGCGGCTAATCCGGTACGGGTAGACATGCCGAGAATAAATTGGTCATCAAACACCAGAATGTGGTCGTTTTGGGCGGCGGGAGTATCCCCAACGCCGGGTAGCTCCTTGACCTTATCCAACCCACCCGCGCTGTCTACGCTACCCTGAAACATCACAATATACTCAGGATAGGCGTTTAACATCACCTCGGCGCTCAGTGGCATATAACCAACTACGCCTGCCGCCGCACCTACATCAATACCATCTACTGTTGCAATTAAATCATAGGCGGGGGTGTTGGTACCGGAGACCAATTGTAGGGTTCGCCCTCGTACATACAAAAACAGAATTGTGGGTTCTTCCGTGACATTAGCAACAGCGGTCTTGGCCCATTCAATTTCACGGGCGACTTGGGTTCGCAGTGCCTCGCCTTGTTCGGGGACACCGAGCGCCGCCGCGACCATTGTGATTTTTTCAAGGGGCAAATCAATGCCGCTTTCGGAATTATCGGGAATGATGACCACCGGGATATTGAGGGCACGGAGTTGGTCAAATACACTGGCCGGACTGCATGTTTCGGTGCAGAAAAAGACGGTTGGATTCACCGCCGCAATCGATTCAACCGCCAGCCGCCGTGCAAAGCCAATTTCAGGGATGCGATCTAACAAATCTTCTGGATAAGTCGAGCTAATGTCAATTCCAACCAGATTATCCTCAAAGCCGAGCGCGGCAATAATTTCCGTTACATCGCCGCTGCCAGATGCAATGGCATCAATGGATTCAATGGTTACTTCGTTGCCCGTAGCATCAGTAATCGTAATGGGGAAGGTTGTACCGCCATCTTGAGCTTGGGAACGATGGAGGGGGTTGGTCAACACCAACAGCGAAAGCACCATCACCATCAGCAACCAATGGCGAAGTTTTAATTGGCGTATCATGGCTTATTCCTCAAAGAATGGGTTTGCCTGTACACAAAATAGGGGTGGTTATTTTACCCCACCCCTACGATTTTACACCTGCCAGATTGGGCGGTGTGAGTATCAAATGTCAATTAATTTCCAGCACGCGCCTGCACGTCTTCGGGCAGTTGGGCCAAAACATCGGCAGGCAGCAACCCAATGGCGACATCGGATAGGTTCGTCCAGAAATCGGGTTCATGGTCAGCCAGCCACAGCAGCACATCGGCAGTCATAAATTGTTCAATCAAGAAGGGGGTGTAGGTGTATTCCGCCGTCCAGTTGATGATCTGCACGCCGAATAGTTCATCACCGTTGAAGGGGTCAACCACCGTCACCAAGAAATCATCGGCGGTGTCCAGTTCAGCCATGCCAAAACCACCCGCTACGACTGCCCAGTTGGGGTCAAGGGCCGGACCTTCTTCAGCAGATGCTGTATCTCCACCGTCACTGGCCTCGCCACCATCACTGGTTGGTAATCCCGCGCCGAGGTCAGCCCACACCACACCCCGGAAGACCTGTACGGCTAACGCTGTGGACATGATGTTAGCGACGGGAATGCTGCCATCCCCAAACATGACTTCGCCCGTTTCAAAATTAATGAAGCCGAACAAGGTATTTTCGGGGTTGCCCCAGTTGGCAAGGTCTTCACCAGCAGTTAACAGGGTTTGAATGACAATAGCCGTTGCGAATGGATCAGAAGTCCCTGCATCGGTAAAGCTAAAGGCCCAACCGCCATCTTCTTTTTGATTGGTTTTCAAATATTCGAGGGCTTTGGCAAGCGCGTCGGTTTCACCAGCGGCAGCCAATACCTGAGCGCAAACGGCAGTCTCTTCAACGGTTGAACTGCTTACCACGTCGCCCGCAGGTTCTTCGGTAGCATCGGTCTCACCAGTGGGTTGTTCTTCAGGTGTACCATAGCCACCATCTTCATTTTGCAACATCCCCAAGCCCATAATCGCGGTAGAGGGGAATTCTTGACCCAATGCTGGTAGAGCAACTAGCCCAAAGCACAGTTCGGTGATGTCTTCGCCGCGCGATTGCATCAAAGTTTCGGTAAAAGTAGCCAGCAACTGCCCTTCGGCAAAGGTAGTGACATCGCCACCCGCCTCTGCCACCGCGATGAGAATCGTCGCCGCAGTGTCCACATTTGGGGGTTCTTCGGCGGAAACGAGCGCTACGACTTCACTTTCCATCCACGCCAGTGCCGCACTGGTATCTTCCCCTAATGCTGAGAGGCTGATAACAGCCTGCGCGGTAGCGTTGAGATCATTTTCCCAACTGCCGTTTTCGAGTTGTTGACTCTTTAAATATTCACCAGTTATTACGGCTGGGTCGCCGCCTTGCGCCTGAACACTGCCCATCGTCGGGACAGCCATCAACAAAACAACCAAAATCATCAGGGCAATCTTACGCATGAAATTCTGTGACCTTTCTTGATTGTATGGGGTGCATTGTTTGTGTTTTTTGAAACACGGGTGGCCTTTGTAGTGGGCCAATCACCAAAATCTACGCAAATCTATGTGAAACTATGCACGATTATACACATGCCTCGGTCTCATGCAAGGCATTTATAATTGTTGAATTGCCCATGCCGCATGTTCGCGCACCAATGCAGATTCGTCATACTCAATGAGACCCCGCAGCACCTCCAAAAATGTACCCTGCCCTGAATTTCCAGCCGCCACACACGCATTCCGCACCAGTCGCGCCCTACCAATCCGCAAGATGGGGGATTGGGTAAAGCGTTCGCTGAATGTCTCATCGGTCAGTGTTAATAGCTCCATCAGTGGCGGGGCCATTTGGTCAGACATGGCCGGAAAAAAATCCGTTTCAAGGGTCTGGACGGCAAAACGATTCCAAGGGCATACCTGCTGGCAGATATCGCACCCATATACCCAATTGCCCATTTGAGGGCGCAGATCAATGGGAATAGTGTTTTTCAGTTCGATAGTCAGATAGCTGATACACTTGCGGGCATCCAAAACATAGGGTTGTGGAAAAGCATTGGTCGGGCAGGCATTCAGACAGCGGGTGCAACTGCCACACATCGTCTCGCGGTGAGGTGTGGCATACTCATCAAATGCGTAGGTAGTCAGGATTTCCCCAAGAAAAAAATGCGACCCGGCGCGGGGATGAATTAACATGGTGTTTTTGCCAATAAACCCTAGTCCGGCTTGTTGGGCGTGACTGCGCTCCAAAATCGGCCCGGTATCCACATATACCCGCCACTGCATCGCCTCATCGGGTGGAAGTTGGGCACGTAGCCATCCCGCCAATTGTTCCAAGCGTGGTGTCATGATTTCATGATAATCCACGCCCCACGCATAATTGGAAATCCGTCCTCGCATGGGGTCATTGAGCAAATCGGCAGGCGGTTGCAGGGTCGAATAATCCAACGCGACGATAATCAGCGAATGTGCATGGGGGAGAATTACCGATAAATCTTGGCGACGGGCAATACGATCCGGACGTGCCAGATAACCCATTTCGCCATACTGATTCGCTTCAACCCATTTGAGATAGGCATCTAAAGTGGGGGATTGGTGGGCCGGGGTGATGCCGATGCGATTAAAACCGAGGCGAACGGCTTCTTGTTTGAGGGCAGTGACGAGCGACATGGGGTAATAATCCCATTCCCCTCACCAAATAGGCAAGGGGATAGGGTCAGATTTGAATTAGCGGCCTGTCCAATAACGCTCTTCGCGCCAGACATTCGCCGTGTTGCTATAGCCAGCGTTTTCCCAAAAACCGGGGTGATCTTCGGCGGTAAATTCCAAGCCTTCCAGCCATTTACCACCCTTCCACAGATAGCGATCCGTTTCGGCTTTTTGACCGGGGATCGCACCCATTAATCCCCGCAAAGGATAGCCGTGATCCGGTTCAAGCGCATGACCATCATAGTGAGTCGCCAGTAAGAAATTATCGGATAGTACGGCGTCTAGGCTGGTGTTGGTGGTGTAGCCATAGGCACAGTGTTGAATGCAGAATTTGGCTTCAGGCTTAATTTTCAGCAGTCCTGCCTCGATTAAATCTTGTAGATGCACGCCTTCCCATTCCATATCGAATTTGCTCCAACGGGTGACGCAGTGCAGATCGAGCGTGACTTTGCGGCGCGGTAGTTGATTAAACTGCACCCAATTCCAAGTCCGTTCTTCTTCCACAAGGCCCGTAATGCGAAATATCCATTTATCCAAATTGGGGTAAGGTGGCACTGGGCCGTAGTGCAGCACCGGAAATTTTAGAGTAAGCGATTGACCGGGAGGGAGACGACCTTCTTTTTTGATCTGACCTTCAGCATCGCGCCGATCTTTAAAATCATTCCACATCATGGGACTCCATTGTTGATTGACCAACGAGTGATAAGCTAGGGAATAATGACTTGAGGATTTGTCCAACATCTAGGGTACTTGTTACAAGGATAGCGCAAAATTGTTAGGATTTTCTTAAAAAATAGCTTTGCAATCAAGGCCGCCAACGACTAAGATAAGAGACCGTTCTTAACCACGATCATAGCGCCAACAGGTTAACGACCCATGAAAAACAAAAGACAACGACGCCGTGTCCGCACGCAATACCTCATTACGGCTGGACTCGGCTTGGCAGTAACTTTAATCTTTATCATTCAAGCGGTGTTTCCTATCAACGATGACGACACCAATTCGACTTCATCTACGGTCCAAAGCGATGTTGGAGTCACCCCCGAACCGACTTCGCGGATTGCCCCGACGCCAGAATCGGGCACACCGCAAATCACCGTGCTTGACCCACACATCAACAGTACAGGCCTGTTCCAATTTTTCCAACCCGGTGATGATTGGTATTTGGAGCGTGACGATTATAACACTGACTATCGGCGGGCCAGCACAGTCTATATTTCTCCCAGCCGCCTTTCGGTCATCCATGCCTTTCTGGAAATCGGCACCAACTATACTACGTTGCAAGCCGTGAGCGATGAGTTGTTCACTGATGTCTATTTCAACACCGAATGGGGCCAATATAAAACTTGGCGGTATACGAATCGGGAAGTGGCGAATGGGCTGATTACCATTGAATTTGCCCTCGAAGATGACCGCAATGAGCTATTGAAATATATCGCCCGTCAGATTAGCTGGCTTGAAGGCAATTGGCTCTATACCATCCGTATCGTTGTGCCCGACAACAACCCCGTACTGCTGGATCGCCTATTTGAACTGACCTCACCGACCATGATTGGCTATCACAATATTGCGGTATTCCCCCTGCTCGGCTGGACAGAATTTTCAGACCCATCCCAGCGTATGATGATTAAATTGCAGGAAGTCTGGACACAGGTGAGTGGATCGTCGGGGCGACCTATCACTTATAGAGGGGCAACCTTGACCGAAGGTTATGAAGTCACCATCCAGCGTATCCCCGGTCAGCCATTAGAGTCGCTCGAAGCGGCTCAAGAATGGCTCTCCACTTTCCGGCAAGATATCACCATCATTGAAGGCCGCCCCACCAGTCAAACCTTTGCACAGGGGTATTGGTTCAGCTACACCTACAGTACGATTGAAGGCGATCCGGTCAGTGCGGCGGCTTCCTTACTCAATGACACGGATGGCAACCTATATGTCGCTGAATTACGCTCCCCCGAACGGGATGTCAATTACCTTGCCGCCGATTTGACCGAACAGCGCCTTATTGGGCAACAGATTATTCAAAGTTTTACCGTCCTTGCGCCATTTGGCTATAGCATCGTCCCCGGCACGGCTGGTCAACCTGTGCAGCCATCCGAAGCCCCGACGCAAGACGCCGCAACACCCGAAGCCGAGTCTACCGCCGAAACAACTGCTCCGTTTGGTGGATGAGAGGATTAAGTTATGCCGGATAGTGCGATGAAGATGGGTTTTGGTATCGAGATTTATCAAGGGGATGCCCTCGAATTTGCAGCGGATGTGTTGATTGTCAAAGATGTACGGCACTCGCATGGCCTTGATTTCAAAATACGCCAGCGTCTTCAGCAATCCGGGTTTGTTGCCGATTTAAATAGTTGGCACTTGGAAGCGGACGAATATTTTTTCTCGGACAGTCATAACATCGTATCCGCCCAAAAAATCTTGGTGGTTGGCCCGACCAATCGCGCTATTGATAACTACACCGATGTTCGTGAACTCGCTGCTGATATGTTACGGATGTTAAAACGCACGGGGGCTAAAATCCAATATGCTGCTACCACCCTACAAGGGGTGAAGACACGAGTAGCATTGGACGAACGAGAGGCCTTCCGTGCGATGTTATTAGGATTCAGCGATGCCTACGAGGAGGGGGAATTCCCGGCGGCGTTGGAGTTTATCACCTTCGTGGAGATAGATGAGAACCGCGCCCGATTGATGCAAGAGGCGTTACAAGACTTTCTTCCGCCTGCCCCCTCTGTCGGTGAAGTATTGACCCGCACCACTCAACAAATTGCTACAATTCTGGCGGGGCAGGAATCCTTTGCGCCGGAATTTCAGCGCCCCGAAGCCACCGATACCACGCCGCACGTTTTTGTCGCCATGCCCTTTGCCGATGATTACGACGATCAATTTTATCTCGCTATCCGTCCGGCGGTGCAGGACAGCGATCACCTGTGTATCCGCCTCGACCAAAACGAGGCCACCTTCACCGGGGATATTGTCGAGCAGATCAAAGAACGCATCCGCACCGCCAGCCTTGTGATTGCCCTGTTGGATGGTGCGAACCCGAATGTGTATTTAGAAGTCGGTTATGCGTGGGGTGTCGGCACACCAACCATGTTAATCGTCCACAAATCACAGGCCGAAAAAGACCTGCCCTTTGATGTACGCGGCCAGAAATATGTTATCTACGACAAAATCTATAAACTCAAGGATATGATCGCTGCCGATCTCAAGCATCTCCTAAAAAATAGCCCGCCATTTCACGGATAATTAATCGGGCCGAGGGTGGCATAGTCGGTGATAATTCCGTCAGCAGATGTCACCTGTACTTTATCCCCGGTGCGCTCATCTATTGCCCGCAGATGGACTTCCCAAACCACCGGCATCGAGACCGATGGCAGTGACATGACGATCACATCGGCAATTTTGTCTCCATCCTGCCAGCACGTCGTCAAATAGTTACTGTTCTGCGGATACCAGTAAAACGGCGCAGATTGGATTTTTCCGTCAATCTCGTTTTCGGCGTAGGCTACCAATTCAAATTGATAGGGGCGTTCGGTGCGATGCTGCCCCCGCCAGTCAAAATCAAAAGTGATGGCCTGCCGTGCCGGGTCTGCCACAAAACGATATTGGGTCAATTCAAATTCACCTTGATATTCTCGACTGCTAAAGGTTGCCCCCGACGGATGAAATTCAAACCCCTCCAATCGGGCAAGGTCGGTACGTGGCTCAGTCACCTGTGGGTTTAAGTCCAATGGCACAACGGGTAGTACCGCCGCCATGACCGCAACTGTCGCTGCCTGCCCAATCAAAAGGGGCATATCCCAAAACCGTCCTTGTGTGAACAGCGGCACTGCTATCAGCAGCAAAAATGGCGTCAGGAAAATCATAATCCGCGCTGTCTCCCCCTGTACCGACCCGCTGATAATCACGAGCAGCCACGTGAGCCAGAAGGCCGATATCAATAAATCGGATAGGGCATAAGCGGATTTCTCGCGGCGTTTTTGAACCACCCGCCACAGTCCCCACAACGCCAATCCGGTGATGGGCCATCCGCTAAACATCAGCACGTCATAGGGATGCAAAAATACCCATGCCAGATAACTCTTTTGGGCAATATCGCGGTGTTCGGTCAGCGAAATTTTGATGATTTCAAACGGGGAGTTGCCCGAATAGAGCCAAAAAATAATCCATAACATCGATAGACCCACGCCGAACCATATCCCGATTTCAATAGGCCAGCGCCGAGAGGTTTTTTCGATGTCGCCGCGTTTGGCAACCCACCAATAGCCGAGCGTTACCAACCCGAAAATAGCGAAGATGGGCAGGAGGGATAAATTCAGCAGGGTCGCCACCGCCATAACCACCCCCGCCGCCAAGCTATAGCCACGCTGATTTTTTTGCATAGCCAGCACCAAAAAATAGAGAGCTGTGATGACCAACAGTGGATAGAGTGTGTTCCATGTGGGGCTAAACAGCAGCACCGATGGGATAATAGGCCACCATTGGCTGACTCGGTTAGCGGCAGAAGCATTCTCAATCAGCCTCCGCGCTGTCAAAAAAATCGGAATCACCGTCAAGCCTGCCCACAGCGGCATCAGCATCCCCACGAAGCCGACACTGGTCAATTCACCTCGACTGTAGCGCATAATTTCAAGGTCGCTGCATTGATAAGGCCGCAGTGCCATACTGACGGGTTCGGAAATCGCATCCATTTTTTCAAATCCCTGTGCCGTCCAATAATGCAAAAGCGGCTGCCCGGGAGGGCTGGTGGTGAAATGAATGTAATCGGTCTCGGCCTCACGCATGAATTCGGGCCAATCCTCCAAGGTTTGATTAACCCCTTCTCGCTCCATGACCCGCACTGCCACCGCACTCGCTCCGGTTTGTACGGGCGATAGGGTGCGTGTGAACAGCAGGAAACCGGGGCTATCATGAATATTTAACGTGCCCCCGGTCAAAAATACGCTGCCGAGAATCGCCCAAATCAAACTAGCCCATATCGGCGTTTTCCAATAGCGTAGGGTCAGCACACCCACCACATAAAAAATTAGCAGGCTGACTAAAATGATGACGGGTGTCCAATTGTCCGGCGCTCGATAGGGCCAGCGCCAACCCCATCCGCCGCGTAATTCTGGCAGGGCATTGGAGGCCAGCAATGCCAAAAAAATCACTGTAAAGATCAAAATCCATTTACGCATGTTTTTAGTTCCGCAATAAGTTCAACTGTGCCTATTTTACCCATCAGCCTGACCAACAGGTTTGCATCAATGAGTCGGCGTCGCCAAAAGATAGGGTTACAATAGGTCATGCAGCAAAATACATAGGGAGAAAAACATTGGCTCAATCTCCTACACCCTTTGAAAAAGGGTCATTGGGTGAATTAGCCCGTCTATTTTTACGGCTCGGCCTGACTGCATTTGGTGGCCCCGCCGCACACATTGCCATGTTCCGTGATGAGGTGGTGAATCGGCGCAAATGGATTACCGACGAGCATTTTTTGGATTTGTTGGGTGCGACGAATCTTATCCCCGGCCCCAACTCAACCGAGATGGTTATTCATATTGGTCTCTTACGGGCAGGTTGGCGCGGATTAATTGTGGCGGGGGTGTGTTTCATTTTGCCTGCCACGTTAATTGTCTTGGGGTTAGCGGTGATGTATAAAGAATATGGCACAACCCCCACCGCCGAATGGCTGCTCTATGGCATCAAACCCGTGATTATCGCGGTAGTGTTGCAGGCCGTTTGGGGATTATCGCGCAAAGCCATCAAAAATCGGGTGCTGGCAGCGATTGGGATTATCGCTTTTGGCCTCTATCTGCTTGGATTGAACGAATTACTGCTGATGTTTGGCGGTGGCCTGATTGCGATGGTGATTGCCAATGCGCGTCGTTTGCGACAGGCGGCGGAAAGCAGCGCGATTAAACTGCTCTCGATTCTTCCCCCCAGCCCGTTTTTAGTACAGGGGTACTCTGCCAATGGACATGAGGTTTCGCTGCTGACGTTATTTCTGACCTTTTTGAAAATCGGCGGGACGCTCTATGGCAGCGGCTATGTCTTGCTGGCTTTTGTACAAAATGACTTTGTAGAGCGCCTCGGTTGGCTGACCAATGAGCAACTGCTGGATGCCGTAGCGATTGGTCAATTTACTCCCGGTCCGGTTTTCACCACAGCCACCTTTATCGGCTATTTAGTGGCGGGCGTACCCGGCGCAATTTTAGCAACCGTAGCGATTTTCCTACCTGCCTTTGTGTTTGTCTATCTCAGCAGCCCCTTTATCCCGCGCCTGCGTCAATCCAAATGGCTCGGTTCACTGCTAGATGGCGTCAATGTGGCGGCACTGGGGTTGATGGCGGCGGTCACGTTTGAGCTAGGTCGGGACGCCCTAGTGGATTGGGTCACAGTGATACTGGCTATCGCGTCGGCGGTACTGCTGATTCGCTTTAAGGTGAATTCGACATGGCTCATTGTGGGTGGGGCATTGGTGGGTTTGTTGAAATCGCTCATCTAACAAGTTGACAATTTTTGGGAGGCCGCGTAAACTTCGGTAAGAAATTTTACGAAAACTCCATCTAACAATCAAAGCAATCATATTTTGGAGAATGAACACGATGCGGCAAAACTGCATGTGTTGTATGTGTGAGAAGCGGGGACGTTAGCCACTTCAAGCGCATACTGAACTGAGACCCTAATCAACAGGGCTAGCAGGCAAGCAATTTCAAAGGTGGGTTCGTCCCTGAGGTAGCGGGTATCACCGCTGCCCCCACTGTGGGACGCCTACCTTTTTTGTTTGTCGGTTGGCCCTGATTGTTTTTTCAATAGGCCGTACTGGAACATAGGAATACACAGCATCATGACACTGGCATTGAATCAACGCACTGTTGGGCTACGAATGTCGGGCCACCGGGCCGGACAAAAACTTGAATCACTGATTGGGAACACGCCATTATTGGGATTTTCGCGCATTAACGCCCATCTACCAGAAGATGTGCAGATTTTTGCCAAAGCGGAATGGCAAAATCCGGGGGGTAGTGTCAAAGATCGGGCCGCGCTCAATATCATTCTAAGTGCCGAACGCGATGGGCTTTTGACCCCCAGCAAAACGATTCTAGACAGCACCAGCGGCAACACGGGAATTGCTTATGCCATGATTGGTGGGGCGCGTGGCTATCGGGTCAAGTTATTTATGCCCGCTAATGTCAGCCCCGAACGCCTGCAAATTCTACAGGCATACGGTGTGGAATTGGTTCTGACCGACCCGCTGGAAGGCTCGGACGGTGCGATTACCGCTGTGCGCGAACTTGCCGCCGCCAAACCCAGCAACTATTTCTACGCCAACCAATATAACAATCCCGCCAATTGGCAGGCGCATTACCACACCACCGCTGTGGAAATTTGGGAACAGACCGATGGGCAGATCACCCATTTTCTGGCAGGACTCGGCACAACGGGGACATTTACCGGAACTGTGCGACGCTTGAAGGAATTAAACCCCAACATTCAAGCGATTTCGATTCAGCCCGATTCGCCCTTTAACGGTCTAGAGGGCTTGAAACATATCCCTACCGCCATTCGCCCCGGCATCTATGACGAGGAGTTGGTGGATGCGAACTTGGAAATCAGCACTGAAGCGACCTATGTAATGGCACGTCGCTTGGCACGCGAAGAAGGTTATCTGGTCGGCATCAGTTCTGCCGCTGCGATGTTGGGCGCGTTGCAGGTTGCCGAAGCAGTCGCGGATCGTGGCGAATCTGCCGTGATCGTGACGGTATTTCCCGACAATGCCTATAAATATCTCAGCGAATCATTCTGGGCGGAAGGATAGGCCGACGTGGAATTGGTCATTTCAACAGAATTACATGACCGCCTTACCCATCATCTGGAAAATACCTTCCCCAATGAGGGCGGTGGTTTTTTGGTCGGGCATATCAAGGGCGATACCCGACAGGTCACAGAGGTGCATTTGGTCGAAAACACCTTTGCTTCCGAAGAACAATTTCATCGTTATCTCGCCGAGGCAGGGGCGTTTCAGCGGATTGAAGATGAGGCTGATGCACGGGGATTATCGTTATTGGGCTATTTCCATTCCCATCCCGATCATCCCGCCATTCCATCGGAGTTTGACCGGACACACGCATGGCCCTATTTTGCCTATTTGATTGTTTCGGTGCGGGCCGGCAAACGAGCCGAATCACGCCTGTGGGAACTCGCCGCTAACCGCGAGTCATTTATTGAAGGTCAGTTAAGTTTTAATCAAGCAGTATTTGAGGAGAAGTCTAACAATGGCAACCATTAAAATCCCGACCCCCCTGCGCTCCTATACGGGCGGGAACGCGGAAGTGAATGTATCTGGGACGACGGTCAGCGCGATTCTCAGCGATTTGACCACCCAGTTCCCAGATTTGCGCCCGCATTTGTATAACGGGGATGAACTGCGGAATTTCGTTAATATTTTTATTGGCGATGAGGATGTGCGCTTTCGGAGCGGCTTGGACACTGAGGTTGAGCCGGGGGATAAATTACGCATTATCCCTAGTATTGCTGGCGGAAGATAGAAATCTAATTGATTAGGGAGTGGTGGGGATATGATTCGTAAAGTTGACCATAGTGCCTTGCGTACCAATCAGGCATTCATCATCGGACTTTTGCTGTTAGCTTTTGTATTGGGGACATGGGTGTTGGTAGCCTTTGTCTCAGCAGTCATGATTGCCGGCACGATTTTTCCACAGGCTGGCTTGTTTAAACGTTTCTATCAGCATGTTCTCAAACCAAGCGGCTTGGTCAAACCGGATGTGATAGAAGATAATCCCGAACCGCACCTCTTTGCACAGGGTTTGGGTGGGGCGTTTTTGGCGATTGCCACCGTTGCCCTACTAGCCGATGTCGCAGTCGTCGCTTGGGCGCTGGTGTTTATAGTGATTGGCTTGGCTGCGCTCAATCTTTTTGCGGGTTTTTGCGCAGGCTGCTTTATCTACTATCAACTGGGCAAACGCGGTATTCCCGGTTTTAAGGTTCAACCCATCAATCGGCCTGCCTAAGAGGGAAACGAAATGCTGGAACGATTCATCACCCTAACGGCCCTGATTACTTTGGGCCTCGCACTGTATCATGGCTGGAAATGGTGGGGCTTGCGACGGGCTACCCACCTCGCCAATCATGATCCTTTGTTATCGGCCTTCATCCCCGGCAAACCGGCCATACTCTATTTCACCGCTGATGGGTGTGTGGCGTGCAAAACGCAGCAACAACCTGCCTTTAGCCGACTGCGCAGCCTGCCCGGTTATGAAGATGTGCAGATTATCCGGGTTGATGCCGACTATCAATTGGATGATGCCCAACGTTGGGGGGTGATGAGCCTACCCACCACCTATATCCTAGATTCGCAGGGACAGCCCAAAGCCGTTAATTATGGTGTGGCCTCTGCCGAAAAACTTCGCAAGCAGATTCAAGAAGCAATTGCATAACAAGGATCATTTTCAATGGCTCTACCCACAACTGTGATCGCCCCATCCGAAGTCAGGCTCTCCCATGAAGAAGTGCTGCGTTACAGCCGCCACCTCATCATGCCGGAAGTGGGGATTGAGGGACAAAAGAAACTCAAAGCCGCCAGTATATTGTTGATTGGTACGGGTGGTCTCGGTAGTCCCACCAGCATGTATCTCGCCGCCGCTGGCGTTGGCACCATTGGCTTGGTGGATTACGATGTCGTGGATTTCACTAATTTGCAGCGCCAGATCATTCACGGCACCAAAGACATTGGGCGCTCCAAATTGGAATCGGCGGAAGAAACGTTGGCCGACCTGAACCCCTTTGTCAAATTGGTCAAATATAACGTGCCACTCACCAGCGAAAACGCCCTCGACATCATCAAAGATTATGACATTGTGATTGATGGCACAGATAATTTCCCGACGCGCTATCTGGTTAATGATGCGTGTGTGATGTTGGGAAAAATCAACGTCTACGGCAGTATTTTTCGCTTTGAGGGTCAGGTATCAGTGTTTGGTCATGAAGAAGGTCCATGCTATCGCTGCTTGTTCCCTGAACCCCCACCCCCCGGCCTTGTGCCAAGCTGCGCGGAAGGCGGCGTTTTGGGGATTTTGCCGGGGACAATCGGCACATTGCAGGCCACCGAAGCCATCAAACTGATTTTGGGTATTGGGCAGCCATTAGTCGGACGTCTCTTGCTCTATGATGCGCTGGCGATGACCTTTGATACTATGAAAATCCGCAAGAACCCCAACTGCCCGGTGTGCAGCGAACACCCCACCCTCACTGAACTGATTGATTACGAACAGTTCTGTGGTGTGCCCGCCCATGATCGCAGCAGTTTTGATAATGGCACGGATGTCAAACCGATTCCGGCTGTCGGTGTGAAAGCCCTCAAGGAGCGCGTGGCAGGCGGCGAGAAATTGACCATTTTGGATGTGCGTGAACCGCATGAATGGGCCATCAGCAAAATCGAGGGATCAGTGTTTATCCCCAAAGGAGAGGTCATGAACCACTTAAATGAACTCCCCCGCGATAGAACCTTGATGGTACTTTGCCGCACCGGAGTACGCAGTGGGGATGTGGTGCGCTGGTTACAAGACGCTGGTTTTACTAATGCGATTAATGTCTCTGGCGGCATCAATGCGTGGGCTAAACAGATAGACCAATCCCTGCCTGTCTATTGATGACACTCTGATATTTTTCGCTTTACACTCAAAAAGCGCGATTTCTGTATAATTATGGAAATGCGCTTTTTTCATTTCTGAGATGAAGGTGGGGAATAACAGAGTGGCGATTCACAACATGAAACCCGCTGAACTTAAACGCCGCTTGGCTGCGGGCGAAGATATTGTGGTTATTGATGTGCGGCAGGATTGGGAACTAGAAATTTCTAAATTGGATTTTGCCAAACAGATTGTTTTGACCGATCTACCATTACGTGCCGATGAAATTCCACAAGATAAAATAGTGGTATTTGTATGTCGCAGCGGAGGCCGAAGTATGCAAGCTGCTGAATTTTTGGCGGTGCAAGGTTGGCCCGAAGAAAACCTATTCAATCTCGATGGTGGCATTTTGCGTTGGGCGCAGGATGTTGACCCTAGTTTGCCCCGAATCTACTAACCATGAACACAAAATCTTGGTACTACGTGCTCTTGTTGATTGGCTTGCTGGGGTTCGGGATGACCGCCTGTGAAGAAGACACCACCCCAACGCCTACCGAGGCAGTCGAAAACTCAGACCCGCAAGCCGTTGCGATCAACCCGCCGCGCGTGTGGATTGACAGCCCTTTGACCAATGATATGGTGGTGTTTGGGGCGTCCCCCATTGAAATTGTTGCCCATGCCGCCTCATTGACAGGCAGCGCCCTACTCAGTGTGCGTGACGTGAATGGAGGACTACTGAGCACAGTAGATTTGGGCAGTCCGCAAGCAGTTGAGGAAACGGCGGGTGCCTTAGCGCGTTATGAGGGTGAGTGGTTGCCAGTTCAACAAGAAGCAGGGACAACCAATGAAGATGGTTTAGTTGTTTTTGAATTGACGGTGGAAGTGAGCGGCGTAGTATCCGCACCCGTGTTTGTATACGCTCTACAAGCGACCCCAACACCAACCCTCACACCAACCGCAACCGTGACTTCAACGGCAACAGCTTCACCAACTCCTACTGCCACCCCAACGGCGACCTTCACCCTTACTTCCACACAGACACCCACCGCTACCTTGACCTCCACTGCGACAACCACTGGCACGGCGACATTTACAGCGACGTCAAGTTTAACTGCTTCCCCAACTCGCACCGCCTCACCAACGCCGACCATCACCAGTAGCCCTTCGCCAACGGGTACTGGAACGGCGACCCCGGCTATTGTGTTTGACCCCAAAGAGCCGCTTCCCTGCCAGATTGGGCCAATTCGCGGACGTGAGGTGATTGCACGGGTTGGGCCGGGGGATAATCGCGGGCCACTTGAGGTACTCGAATTTGGCGACCTCTATTTGGTTACAGGGAAAAATGATACAGTGGGTGAAAACTGGTGGCAGATTAGTATTGCGGGTGCTCCACAGGCGTGGGCCAAAGATGCGGATGTGAATGAGTTTGGCGGATGTGGCAACGTGCCAACGGTTGACGCACCGGGCATTACCCGACCCACTGGGCCACGTCCTTCCGGGCCAACCAATACTCCTGTACCGGGGGCGACACCCGGCCCTGTGATCCATTATTTCTATGCAGACTACTATGAACTTCCGGCACTGGTTGATGACGTCTATGTCTATTGCACCAACATCTATTGGAGTGTCGAATACGTGGATGCCGTTTATCTGTATTCTTCCTATGATGAAACAACCGAGGGTGTTGTGGGAGTGGATAGTCGTCAGGTATGCCCCGATGTAGCCACTGGCACAACGATTTATTTTACCTTGACGATTTACAGAGCCGGGGTAGCGGTAGACGATCAAACAATTGGGATTACCTATCAAGACCCGTTTCTAGTCGAATAGTGTAGATAGAAATGACGGCCCACCTGATGGAAAGCCGTCATTTTTTATTCTATAGAGCGGAACTGATTGAACTCAGCTTTTAGGCTCTTCTTTCTTAGGCTCTTCTTTTTTCACTTCTTCAGGGGGTGGTGGGGGATTCAATTTATCACGCATTGCCTGTTCATTTGCCACCAGTGATAGGCGCTCTGTCAGTCCCACCATACTAAACAATTTGCGATAGTGCGACGACAAGCCGTAGGCAAACACACGGCGTCCGGCCCGATTTGCATCTTCAACCAGACTAATCACCAAACCGATTCCAGCGCTGTTGAGATAATCACTGGTTTCAAAGTTCATCGCCACAATCTCGACCTTGCTTACCGAAAGTTGATTATAGGCGGCATATGCCGATTCGCGTGTTTGGGCAATCACATCACGCGGAAAATCCAAAAAGCCTATCTTGCCATCCTGTCGAAACTGTACATCCTTAGCCATTGATTTATCACTCCCCCTTTAGTCAGCCTCATCAACCCATTCAGAAGCATCCGAAGTCGGTTCGGATTCCGACAGCTCGCCTTCTGTTTTACCCAGATAGATGGTCATTTTAACCAGATTACCCCCCTCTGGCAGACGGGTAATTTCTACTTCGTCCATCAAACTTTGGATGAAGAACAATCCCCATCCGCGATCCGGTGCGCTGGTGCCGGGGGCAGGTAGTGGGTCTGGAATAGATTGCCGTCCACGATCTTCAACGCGAATTTGCAGGTGGCCGGGCGCAGCGCTCAAAAGCACCGTGACTGCCGAGGAGCGGTCTTGCAAATTTCCGTGTTCAATCGCGTTCATGCAGGCTTCGGCCACAGCCGTCTTGAGGTCATCAATCCGGTCTTCGGTAAAGCCCATTTCGCGGGCAATCGCTTCGGCGGCGTTGCGGGCCACCTTCTCAAATCCTAAGGTGCTGGGTAAAAACAACTCAACGTTTTGCCTCGGCATTGAATAGCTCTCCGTCCCTGTCGAGAAATCAAGATGATGAAAAATAGAGGGTTTCTTGGCTGGCTCATCTTCGGCAATTAGCGTCCGAGAATCGTCCTCGTCAAGCAGTTCTTTTCCATTGGGAAAATCAGGGCTAGTGGATATTCTTGACCCCGGCATTGCGGATAGGGTGGGGCGCTCCACTTGCAGTGGGCGCAGTACCATCACCGTGATGTCGTCTTGGGCCACTTCTTTATCAAGATGTTTATCAACGGCCTCCACGATTTCTTTGAGAATGTCCTCAGCATTGGCGTCGTCGGCAATCTTGTTTAGCAGTTGTTCGAGGCGTTCAAAGCCAAAGAATTCACCCCGCCGATTCATCGCCTCAACAATGCCGTCGCTAAACAGCACCATTGCCCGACCCGGCTGAAGTTGCAATGATTTGGTGGTGTAATGCGTTTGCTGACTTGACCCCAATGGATACCCACCCACATCCACAAAATCCCATGCCCCCTCTTCATCCCGCACATAGGGCTGAACCATACCGGCATTAGCGATGGTGAATTCGTAGCTATTGGGGTCGAAGAGTGCTGCAATCAAGGCGCTATTCATCTGATTTTGCAACAGACGATCCAAGAGACGTTCATTTAATGCGTTCAAAAGTTCACCGGGATAACGATGGCGGTTGACTTCATCACGCAGCGCGGTGGTGATGACCGCCATAATCAAGGCGGCAGGCATACCCTTACCGCTCACATCCCCGATGAAAATCCCCAGTTGACGGTCTGGCAGGGGCAAAATTTGGAAATAGTCGCCGCTGACTTGACGGGCGGCCAGCGAGGTGAAGGCAATCTCCAATTCGGGTAGATTAGGTGGCTCAGTGGGCAGCAAGCTGGTTTGGATGCCACGCGCAACGGTAAGCTCCTGCTCAATACGTTTTACGTCCATATCGTGCAGGCGTGCATTTTGCAGAGCGACACTGGCCTGATCGGAAAACGCTTCGGCAAGTTCCACATCTTGGGAGGTAAAAGCATCTATTGTGCGCCCATTGACGTTCAAAACACCCACCGAACGCTCAAATACTCGTAGGGGCAGACCCATCCATGATTGAATATCGCTACCGGGCAGGGGTGTCCACCGTTCATCGTGAGCAGTGTCTTGAATAATGACCGGGTGTCCACGCGCAATAACCTCGCGGGCCGCACGGGCTTCGGTGGCTAGAAAGGTAGTTTGGGCATGGGCCTCCGCGTCATCGCCACGATGGGTCGCCACTTCTAACAGGCCTCGGTCATTTAACAGCAGAATCGAAGCGCTATAGAAGGGAATTAACTTTTGTAATTCCGACAAAATCCGATCCAATACAGTTTGCAGGTCAAGTGATGAATTAAGGGCGCGGGAGACCTCTAACAAAGCGCGGGCAGTACGTTGGGCGCTGGCCTCCGCACGGCGGCGGCTTGTTTCACGCACCAGACGGCGTACCCCGAAGAAGACTAGAATTGCAATTAAGACACTCGTGCCGATTGCCATCACCGAAATAAGCTGAATATCGCCTGCTACCAAGTTACTGGCTTCATCAGTATCTTGACTTAGCATCAAGATAAACGAATAGCCACTTACCTGCACCGGCGCAATGGCCGCAATACGTTCTGTTCCCCTAGGGCTATAAGTCCGCGAAACAGAATCCCCGCCAGCCAGAATGTTTTGTAGGATCGTGGCCGGGAAGGCTTCGCGCACGTCCGAGATGGTCTCGCCTTCGGTACGGGCCTGATACAGCAGCGTTCCTTCATTATCTAGGATCCACAACTGACCTGATTCGGAATCTACAAACCCATCGAGACTGAGGTCTTGACTAAAAATAGCGTCAAGATCAAGCTCATACACTAGATATTCAGTATTGCCGGTGCGGGCTTCAACTGGGGTTATCAGCAAATAATCGGGGCGAGCCTGTCCGGAGCGAATGACGCGGTATATCTGGGTAGGTAACTCGATTACCCCACCCTCTGTTGTCAGTTCAAGCAGTTCCGACGGAATGGTAAATGGATATTCTTCGCCTTGTTCAATAAGGTCGTTAAATTGAGTAGGCCACGCATAACGTGGGCGGCCCCTAAAATCGAAGCGGGTGACACTATTTACTGTGTTTTGGCGTTCAGCCCGTTCAATATTCGCCTCAATTGCGGCAATGGCTTGCGGTGTTTGGCTTGTGCCAATCCCTTGAATCTCCGGCGAACTAGAAAGGCTAATAATTTCAAAACTAAGACTGTTAAAATAGGCTTCTGTTTGCTGGGCAACCGACGTGCTAATCTGTAATTGCTGAACTTTGAACTGGTCTAACACGGTGCGCCCGATCACACTCGAGGCGAACAGCGTTACCACGCCAATCAGTGCTACAATCAGCACCACACCCAATCCGGCAAGGATAGAAATCGGGAAACGCCGTTCCAAAAGACTACTCCCTAAAAAATAAATAAAGACAGTGTTGATATAGGGGATTATAGCATATTTTCTCAATGCCACCTGTGGTCTAATGTGGTATACTTTGGGATAGATGTTTCAAACACATGGTAGAGAAGGATTATTCAATGGCTGGTCTTGGTGCACCGGAATTGTTTTTAATTCTGATCGTGGTGCTGCTTCTGTTTGGTGTTGGGCGGGTGTCACGGGTTGGCGGCGAACTCGGTTCAGCCATTCGTGAATTCCGTAAGGGCCTGCAAGGAAACGAAGAAGACAAAGACTCTAAAAATACGCAAACTCCTCACCAATAGTACCGCTTTATATAGCTGATGTTGGTTGAAGTAAAAGCTCTGAACGACTAACTTATCATCCCGTTGTTCAGGGCTTTTTCGGTTACTTATTCTGTTCATCATGTTGGATTAAAATTGCCTTGACGACCCAAACATACCGCATTCCCCTGCTCTATTCGCACCACCATCAAGAACACGCCCCAACACTCGAAACACATCATGCCAAAATCCTAAATTATCCAGAAGTGCCACGTCGCGCCGAGATTATTCGGGGACATTTGTTGGCAACAGGTTTGATGCAGCCGATCATAGTAGAAACCTCCATGTCGAAGTCCGACATCTGCCAAACCCTCGACGCAGGCATGGTGGATTATCTTGAAGCGATCTCCCGCGACATGGCAACTCTGACGACGGAAAGCCTATCCTCATTCTATTCGCTGCAAGATACTGACCCCGCCCATTTTTACCGCTACCCCTCGGTTTTCCCACAGCGTGACCGGATTTACCACTCCCATCAAAGCCTGATGGGACTGCATGGCTATTATTGTTTTGATAAAGATGCCCCCGTTGGTAAAGGCACATGGGAAGCCGCCCTTTATTCCGCCACTATTGCCCATCAAGGCGCGGGGATGATTTTGGAAGGACATCCACTGATCTATTCCCTATGCCGTCCTCCCGGTCACCATGCCAGCCGCGATTTAATGGGAGGCTATTGTTATTTCAACAACGCGGCCATCGCCGCCACTCGCCTGCTCGAAAAAGGGACAGTCGCCATCATTGATATTGACTATCATCATGGCAATGGTACACAGGAAATTTTCTGGAACGAGCCGCGTGTCTTGTTTACGTCCATCCATGCCCACCCCGATGGCGAATACCCTTATTTCACGGGTTATGCCGAAGAAACAGGTGGCCCGGCTGCACCCAACACGAATCTCAATTTTCCGCTGCACGCCGGAGCTACTGAGGCCACATTTTTAGCCGCGCTGGATGAGTTATTGGCAGGAGTGCGGGCCTTCAATCCGGCTTCGATTGTGGTGTCACTGGGTTTTGATGCCTTTGAGCAAGACCCACTTGGCACATTCAAGTTGAAAGTGGAGAGCTATTTCAAGATTGCCCAAAAAATTACCGCCCTACAGCTACCAACATTGCTGGTACAAGAGGGCGGCTATGCAGTGGATATGTTAGGGGTGCTGGCCGAGCAGTTTGTTAATGGGATGCTGGCGCGATGACATTTTGACGAACGGCGGCAAGTTCAGCAATGGTGTTAATCAGCCGTTCATAGGGCCAGCCACCTGCTTGGGCCTGCAAACACAAATCGCTATACCCCGGATTTAACCCCGGCAGTGGATTGACCTCCAAAATATAGGGCTGATGGTCGCGGGTGGCGTCCAATCTGAAATCTACCCGTGCCACATCCCGACAGCCTGTCACACGGAACACCGCCGCCGCCAGTTTTTTCAAGTGTTCCTCTTGGGCAGGTTCAAGCGGTGCGGGACAGAAATAGTGGTAATCATCCGCCAATTCGACCTTCATACGGTTGGTGTAGATGTCGCCACCTTCGTCCGCATAAGCCGAAAATTCGACCTCCAAGTTGGGCAAAAATTCGAGACCTTCCAATAATTCATCCGGTAGTTCTCGCTCACTGATTTTGCGGGCCGTCGTTGGTGTGACATTGCCCACCATACCCACCATGACCTCACGTCCCTGCACATAATGTTCCACCAAAATAGGTTGATTATAGCGGGAGAGTTGTTTGGCGACCTGTGAACGCAGTTCGACAACGGTTCGCACAATACTTTCCGGACTGACCCCCATACTTGTCCCTTCGCGGCTTGGTTTGACAAACAGCGGAAACGCCAGCTCGTCGCCCTTCAGCAAATCGGCATCAATCGGCTCATCGGCGCTCTCAAATACCTGAAATTCTGGTGTGGGCAGACCATGATAGTGCAGTACACGCTTGGTCATGGGTTTATCGAGAGCCAATGCCAATGTCAACACCTTACTCCCGGTATAGGGCAAACGTAGCATTTCCAACACCGCTGGGATTTGGGCCTCCCGCCCATCCCCGAAGTGGCTTTCAGCAATATTGAAACACAGGTCAGGTTGATACGCCTGCAATTTCTCCACAAGACTATAGGGCGGCAGGATATTGGCCTCGAAAAATTCGGCTTGGTGTCCGCCAGATTCGAGGGCCGCGATAATGGCGTTAATGGTTTTAGGGCTGTCGAGGTCGTCCCATTGGTCAGGTGTCATACCTTCCCATGTAGGGGCATTTTTCTTGAGATTGGCAAGCACCGCAATACGCATGGTCTGTTATTTATTCCTCGGATGTTTTATGAAACAGGATTTGAGAGGGGCGGGTGTCCACCCCTCTAGTGAGTTTTATTCGTGGTGTCCGTTGCTGGAACCATTGCCATTATGCCCGTTACCGTTGTGACCGTTCCCGTTATGCCCATGTCCATTTCCATTCCCAGAAGTCTGGGTATCACGCTGAATGGGGATTGGCAGGTGCATCAAGGGTGATTCTTCCCCGACACCATAGGGTTTCCACTTGGCCTCGTCACCGTTTAGACGATGTTGTGCCCCTCCGCGACTATGCAATTCGTCAAACCCTTCTGGCTTGATGGCAAGCGAACGCCCTTCCAGTAGATCAATCACTCCACCCTGACCCGGTTCAGGCCGTTCGGGGGCAAAACGATCCAGATGGTCAATCATATGCGGGTCGTAATCTTCCGGTTCGACATAGGTTGTGATGTAGCCCTCATAATTGCGCAGCACCACCTTACCGGGGGCTTGGCTAATCATGTATTGGGGCATCACTGGAATCTTGCCGCCACCGCCGGGGGCATCTACCACATAGGTCGGGATGGCATAGCCGCTGGTGTGACCGCGCAGCCCTTCAATCACCTCAATACCTTTGGCGACGGTAGTGCGAAAGTGGCCCGCGCCTTTGACCAAATCGCATTGATAAAGGTAGTAGGGCCGGACACGATTGTGTACCAGTTTATGTACCAGTTCGCGCTGGATATTCACACTGTCATTGATACCCGCCAGCAGCACACTTTGATTGCCCAACGGAATGCCTGCATCAGCCAACTTCGCCAATGCTTGACTGAGTTCCGGCGTGATTTCTTTGGGATGATTGATATGCACGTTCATCCATAAGGGGTGGAACTGCCGCAGCATCGCTGTGAACTCTTCGGTGATACGCATCGGCAGGAAAATTGGCACCCGTGTACCGATGCGAATGATCTCAATATGTTCGATTTCGCGCAGACTTGCCAGAATATGTTCTAGCATTTTCGGCGCAAGAGTCAGTGGGTCACCCCCACTGAGCAGCACGTCGCGTACCTGTGGCGTATTGCGCAAATATTCCAACTGCATCTCAAATTCAGTTTTGCTGAAGGTGGCGTGTGAATCGCCTACGATGCGGCTGCGTGTGCAATAGCGGCAGTAGCTGGCACATTGGGTGGTTAGCAGCATCAACACACGATCAGGATAACGATGCACCAACCCCGGCACAGGACTATGTTTATCCTCTGCCAAGCTGTCTTCCATCATCCCCTCAAAGGCTTGCAGTTCACGCCCCAACGGGATGACCTGTCGCCGAATCGGGCAGAAGGGGTCATCGGGGTCAATCAAACTGGCAAAATAGGGAGTGACATCTACCCGAAATTTATCTTCCGCCGACAGCCCTTCAATTTCTTCAGGGGTCAGGTGGATAATTTGGGAAAGCTCTTCTAGCGTGTTGAGCCGATGGGCCAATTGCCAGCGCCAGTCAAACCATTTTTCATCTGGGATGTCTGCCCAAATTGAAGGCCGAGGGGTTTGTTTAGGTTGTGTGTGTCGCGTTGGTTCTAACGTTGAAAGTGGAGTAGAAAGTGTTTGCCTGACCCGTTGTCCGGGAGGTTCGGGTGGCTCTGAAAGCTCTTCAGTTTCTGTGACTTGCAGCATTGCGTTATTACTCCAATTAAATAGCCGAACAATGTCGGCTAAGGGTGTACAAGGGTAAAGCACGATTAACCATATAAAATTATAGTACGTTTTTTCATCAGTGGAACTACCAATTTTTAGGTGTTTTGCCTATTGGGGTCTGACCTCAAAAGTTCCACCATAAATCACCGTTCCGCCCTGTGCATCACGCAGTTGTTCAAAGCCCCCATCCGGCAGCTTTCGATACACGGTCACTGCCCAAATATAACGGGTTGGTGGCATGTCAAGCGGAATATCAAATTCGTGATAATCCTGCACGACCTCATCTTTGACCCAGCGTGATGTGGCATACATGCCAATGACTGGAGATTGAATATCCTGTGACCAGACCGTCTGCCAATCTTGCGTCAAAATATGCAGCGAGATCGAATAATCCGCATCCAAATCGGCCAGCGCCTGCCATGTCAACGTAATCGGTGCGAACTGCCCTGCCTCATACACGGTATCCTCTACCTTATATCCCACCAATGCCAGTTGCAGTTGCCCATCTGGGGTAAAGAATTGTGTCCCCAATGGAGTGATGTCTGTCGGCATGGTGAAATTCGGTTCACGCCCCAAGCAAACCAGTGCCCCCACATTAGTCGGATGCCACATCTCATCTACTGGGATATGTCGCGCCACACAAATATTGCGATTAGTATTGGTATATTGGCTGAGTTTTTGCACCGGATAAACCAACTCCAAATCGGGCCGTACATCCTCAACTTTCTGGTAATACCACAAAATCGTGACTTGCTCCCAATCACTTAAGACGACGGCATCGGGGGGCAGATTTTTCATCTCGCTCGCCAACCGATCTCCCATATCCCCGACCTTGAGAGTATCTCGCCATAAATCGAGCGGCTTGCCATAGATTGCTTCTTCGCGCCGTTCAGGATAGGCATCCCATAATTGCCAGACGGGGAGTAAGATGAGGGCTATCCCCGCCATGATAAATTGTGGCACAAACCGACGGAAATCTAAGTATGATGGGGAGCCGCTTTTTCCGAGTTTTTGCTCCACCCATTCCAAAATCGCTTTTAAACCATAGACGTAGGTGTAAATCATGATGATGAACGATGGGGGATAATAAGTGAATGGGCGCACATTATCCCGATAATTAGCTGAAAGTAGGGCTTGCAGTGCAAAACTGATGCCCAAGAAGAGTGCCCCACCCGGCAAACGGCGTATCATCACAAGCAGGCCCAATAAAGCCGTGATTAGAATGGGGAAGGGGTAATCATCCAGCAAAAAGCGCCCATATTTGCCCAACTCGTCTAAAAGCCCTTCAAGAACAAAGGCATTTTTGGCGGTATGCCGATCCATCATCCAATCTATCCATTCACGTACTGTGTCGGGTTGCCATTCACTGGGGGCAAGCTGACGGGCTTGCATGACGGGCAGAAAAATCGGGTAAACCAGCAGAGGCGGCAGCAGTACCAACCCAATGCAGATCAGAGTACGTCGCCAATTCTTGAGAACCGCCTGTCGTTCATAAAACAGCACTAGTGGCACAATGCCAAACGCAAACAGCAGCATGGTACGGTGATGCAAAAAACTGATGCCATAGGCCAATGAAAGGGCATACAGTAGTTTGTCGCCATAGGGTTTTTCACGGTCTGCTGCCCACCAAAGTGCCAGTCCGACCACCAGCGCCACAAAAATAGTATTAAAGGCATATTTATCAGCGATCACAGCCTGCTGCCAAAAAGTACCCCCCAAACCGAGGGTCAGGCCCGCGATGACCGCCCCTAGCCGCGATTCGTGTAGCCTATAAACAAAAGCCGTTACAATCGCACAAGAAAACGCCCCTGAAGCCGCTGCCAACAGATTCATCCGCCATGCTACCGTGCCAATTGGGATAATTTTTGACCACACGTACCCCAACAGCACATACAAGGGGTGTCCGGTAGGATGGGTCAACGCCAATATCGGGCCAGCATATTGCATTTCTCCCGCATCCCCTCCCACCGTCCCCGGCAGCAGAGTACGAATATAAATAGCCAGCAACCCGATAAACACCCCAATCACCACGAGCCAGCGATTCTGAAAAAGCCGATTTAACAACGCCACAGCCTGAACCTTCATTCCAATGAATTGTTATTTTTTTGGATGTGCAAATGCTACCGCACTCAGCTTGACCCGGCGAGTCTGGATTTGGTAGCAGTCAATTGGAGTCAGGTAGGGGTGGAAGAAACGCAGGGCAAAGAGCCTTGTTTCTAGTACAAGTGTCATTAAACTTGCACTTAATTGGTGGGTGGGGAACTTTCGTGAGGGCTTAAACTAGCGTTGATACCGTCTTTGCAACCTAACTTCAGGCATTCGTCCCGTTTGGCCTTAACGTTATTGTTGGTTGTTTATAGCCTTCTCGTTGGGCTGTACAGTTTCAACACCCCGTTATTTGAAGCGCCGGATGCCTATTATCATTTTGCGGTGATTGAGCATATCGCCCGAAATGGTGAACGTCCGCCTCGTGAACAACCTGCTTTGACTGATGCGTGGCAGCAGGCAACTTATCATGCCCCATTATACTATTTTATAGCGGCGGCTTTGATCGCTCCGCTAGATACCAGCGATTTTCCACTGGAATTTCAGCGTAATTGGCACGGACAAATTGGCGAACCACACGCCCACAACAATCACAATTTTGTGGCCTATGTCCCAACGGATTGGCACAAAACCGAGTTGGCGGTGCGAGTTGTGCAGGCATTTAGCATGGTTTTGGGCGGGCTGACGTTACTCAGTATCTATGTTTTGGCACGGGGTGTTGTACCGACCAAACCGGGAGTGGCCTTGTTAGCCGTTTTGATCGTAATGCTCAATCCTCAGTTTATTTATATGAGTGGGATGATCAACAACGATAATCTGGTGACGACCCTTACCATTGCGGCGCTGGCTTTGCTTATCTGGATTGTTCGACATAGGGCGACTTGGCCTGCGATAGGACTGCTTTCCCTTCTGTTGGCAATGAACTCTCTTGCCAAAGCCAGCGGTATGCTGCTCTATCCTCCGATTGTATTGGGTCTCCTCTATGTGGGCTGGCGCGATAAGTGGCGATGGCGACAGTGGTTGGGATATGCTGCCCTCGGTTTTCTGTTATGGGTAGGTATCGCCAGTTGGTGGTACATCCAAAATCTGAATGAAGGAGCTGAAGCGACCAATATTGACCGGATGGTCGCAGTCGTCGGAGGACGGTCTGGCCCGATTGATATTTGGGCCGATTTTCGCGGCCTCTATTATTCGTTTTGGGGATTATTTGGTTGGTTCAATATCATCGCCCCAATAGATTTTTATCGCTGGACGTTGATCTTGATGGGGTTTGCTGGAATTGGATTACTGATCGGCAGTTTCCGCACCGTGCGTCACAGCCTGCCCACACCCGATAATGCAGTAATTGTTGCTTTACTAACGCTGCAAGCCTTGATAATCCTAGTCAGTTGGTACGACTATGTACATCGCGTGGTTTCCGGTCAGGGACGCTTATGGTTTCCTCTACTAGGTGGTCTAGCTTGTGCAATGGCCTATGGGCTAAAGACATGGCGTCCTAGATGGCTGGCTGTCCCACTGTTGGGTGGCATGGCGGTTGCTGCGATTGGGTTTCCATCATTGCTAATTGCACCGACCTTTGCCGCGCCCCCTCAAATTCCGATTGAGGAATGGACACCCCCCGTCAATGCCGCCTCATTTTGGGTGCGCGAACCGTGGGAAGATCGGGCTTGTTTGCGCCTATGGGTCAGTCCACCAGAGTGGAATCAGTTGGATAAGGTCGTGCGTCTTAAGGTTGCATGGGAAACGCTGTGTCCAGTCAGTGGTTATTGGAGTCAATTTTTGCACCTGACTAATCCCACGCTGGAAACCTGCCAAGCTGGGGACACGCGATATATCGTCGCACAGTGGGATTCGATGCCTGCGGGAGGCAATTTGCCCCTACCTGCTTTCCAAATCGGCTATGTCATCGAGGATACTGTTTCTTTAGACCTACCAGATACGCTAGACTTATCACACCAGTGGGTTTTACAAACAGGTTTATACGATGCCTCTGGTACGTTTATCCGTACTGTCATTGAATCGGATACGGCTCATCCGGCGATTACTGTAAATGCTTGTGCCGCCAACGCCGTGAATATCGGAATGGAGTAAATTGGTTGAAAATTCGTCGTAACAAATGGGTACTGGGTCTTGCTGTTGTATTGGTTATTTTGAGTTTGATTGTAATCTGGCAGTTGGCCCAACCCGATCAATCCACCAAGTCGGTCAAGCATTATCCCGATGAACCTGTGCCTACTTACTCTGCCGTGACGGATTTAGCCCCCGATGCAGTGAATTTGAATAACCCCAAAACCTTTCCTTCGTTGACCTATGGCATCCACACCTTTTTTTGGTGGGATCAAACCTATCGGCTGTTTGGATTAGACCAGATCAATATCATGCAGTTTTCGCATATCAAACAAAGTTTCGCATGGGCCGATATTGAACCCGAACGCCGCGAGGTGCCGACTGATGACCCCACACGATACGTCTGGTCACAAGTTGATGGGATGATGGCAGATATTGAGTCTAAAGGAATCCGGGTAATCGCCCGTCTTGACCATCCTCCCACGTGGTCGGTGAAATTGAACGCTGGCTATGATGATCCGCCGTTTGATGTAACCCGCTTCGCTGAATTTTGTGGCACGCTTGCCCAGCGTTATAAGGGTCGTATTGACGCCTATCAGGTCTGGAATGAGCCGAATCTTACCCGTGAATGGGCCGGACATATTCCCAGCCCCACCGGGTATGTAAAACTTTTGGCGGCCTGCTCCACCGCTATCCGTGCTGCTGACCCCGATGCTATTATTATCTCGGCGGGCCTTTCTCCAACCGCCACCCGCGACATGACGGCCATGCCTCACATGGAGTATCTGTGGAAGATGTACGAGGCAGGTGTGAGTCCTTATTTTGATGTGTTAGGGGTTCATGCCCCCGGTTGGAAATTTGCCCCCGAAGTTGGGCCGGATGCCCCACTTGCCGAAAATTACTACGAATGGCAGCGCTTCCGCCACGTCGAGAACATGCGAGCCATCATGGTCGCCAAGGGAGATGCTGCTAAACAACTTGCCATTACAGAGACGGGTTGGACAATTGACCAGCGTGAAGGTTCAATCTACAGCCATTTTGGGGTGACACCAGAAGAACAAGGGGATTATTTGCGCCGAGCCTATGCCTATGCCGCCGAAAATTGGCGTCCGTGGTTAGGTCTCATGACAACGATTTATTACCCCAATACCGCGTGGACATCTGAAAACGAGGAATATTATTGGGCGATTGGTACAGTGGCCCCGATGCCTTATGGCATGGATGGCCGTCCGGCGTGGCCTGCCTTAGTGCAAATGGAAAAAATCTCCACCAATCCAGATTATGCCCATCCTGCTCGTGACGAATCCCTGAACCCGATAGACGGCGACAATTAAGTCGTGATATGGGCGTGGAAAGCCGCATTAAATTCGGCGGGCTTTTCCAAATAAGGGGCATGACCACAGTCGTCAATGACCACTTCTTGATAAGCTCCACCTGCCGCTGCATATTTTTGCAGTACGTCGCGGGTTTGGGCCAGCATCGGTTGAGGTGGAAATACGTTCTTTCCGGGCCAACCGGGGATTAATCCCAACGACCCCAAACGTCCCACATCCGCTGCTGCCGTGTCCGAGACGGTTAAATCCTGTGCGCCGCGAATCCACAGCACCTTGGGTTTATAGCTCATCTCAAGCAGATTAGGCAGGATATTCTGGTTATATTTCGGTGACAGAGCGTTATTCGCTCCCAACACCCCCGGTGCGAGATGCGGCCATGCCGAAGCCGGAACGGAATCTCCCGGATAATCTTGTTGACCCATATGGGTGGAAAGCGTTGCTGAAAGGATTTCTTCTTCGCGGGCCGGAACAAAGGGTGGCTTAAATACCAGATTTCGCAGGGCGTTACGTGGGGCAAACATGCTGCCCGTGCCGCGTTCCCCTGCTGTCAGCAATCGGGCAAATTCGGGATTAATCAAGCCTGCCCCTGATCCAGCAAACTCCCCATTACACGGCGTACCAGCGACATCTTTGGTACACCCAAATCCGTATGGCGACCCCGGCGCAACCTGCGTCACGCTCAATAGACGATCTGTATAGTCCATCATAAAACGCCATACCACTGACCCACCCATCGAATGCCCGACCAGATGCACTTTTTGAATATTCAGGGTATCCAACAACGCAGCAAGGTCGTCGGCTAGGTCACCCAATCCCCGTGTCGCATCAATCTTTTTGGCGGGGTCGGATTCGCCATAGCCGCGCTGATCGGGAGCGATGGCACGATAGCCCGCTGGTAACGCCAACATCGTTTCTTCCCACCATGTCGCCGCCGAAATATTGCCATGTACAAATAAAACGGGTGCGCCATTTTCCGGCCCACTTAACAGCACCCGTGTCGTCAAGCGCTGGCTGGTAATCGTTTTGGCCGTAATTCCTGCTAAAGTTGGAATTGACATGCGTTCTCTTTAATCCTCCTCCACAAATTGAGTAATCGTATCTACGACAATTTTGGCGGAGTCGCCAAACAACATGGTGATATGATTGCCGGGGATTTCGACATAGCGGCAGTTTTTAATAGCCTGTACAGTTTCTTGGGCTTGTTCATGGGGCAAAACAGGCGGTGTACCCTCCGGGCCATAGGCACCGAGGGCATTCAGCAAAATGGCGGGTTTATCAATCCGCGATACATATTCACTATAGGGTTCTTCTAAGGCTTTATCGGTGGCCTCAAGGATACCCTCTTTATATAGACGGGATTGCACTGTACCATCCGCATTGGTTTGCACATCCGCACGATAATAACTTTCAATGGTCGGGTCCCACCAACCGTGAAAGGCCGGGTTTTGTTTTATGATCTTGATATATTCATCCCACGACGCAAATACCCGTCCCATGCGATTGAGCGAGGGCTGAATCAGTTCGCGCACACGCGGGTGTAGTTTGGCCGCACCATCAATGATAATCATTTTGCGGATGCGTTCAGGATGATGGGCTGCAATATAAAGCGTCAGTAGCGCTCCAAATGAATGCCCTCCCATAATCACCTGCTGAATGCCCAGTAATTCCAACAACCCCAACACGTCGGCAGCATGGTCAGCCATTGAATAACCCGTTGCAGGTTTTTCGGTTTGCCCTCGCCCTCGCAAATCTAGCGCCAAAACCCGGAAACGAGGACTCAACCCCGCCTTAATTAACCCATCAAATTCATTGGCATTGGCCGTTAAACCCGGTAGCAGTAGAATCGTCGGCTCATTCCCCTTGTGGTCGAGGTAATGCAAGACGATATTGTTGACATGTCTAAAATGCTCCACGCTCAAAACCTCCCTATAATTTATTTCTACTTTTTGGCATTCCTTTGGGTGTATTCATCGCGCAAAATCCTTTTCAGGGTTTTGCCTGCCACGCTACGTGGTAAAAACTCAACGACCACGACCTCACTCACCTTTTGATAGCGAGCCGCCACCCGTTCATTGATCCAATCACGCAGTTCTTCAGACGTGGTAATGGCATTCTCGCGCAGCATGACGGCGGCCAGTGGGGTTTCGCCCCATTTATCGTCTGGCACGCCGAACACAGCGGCTTCCCTAACCATCGGATGCTGCACGATGATTTCTTCAATATCACGCGGATACACGTTGACCCCGCCCGAAATAATTAAATCTTTTTTGCGGTCTACCAGATACAAAAACCCGTCTTCGTCCACATAGCCCATATCGCCTGTATACAGCCAGCCGTCCCGAATAGCATTAAAAGTCAGATCAGGCCGCTTATAATATCCCGGCATCAAAATTGGCCCACGCCCCACAATCTCACCTACCTGCCCGATTGGGACTTCCTTGCCATCTTCATCTAATATCTTCATTTCAAAAAAAGGCGGCGGCACTCCCACTGATTCTATTTTTGCTGGAACGTCCTGTTTATCCAAAATCGTGACAAAACCTTCGGTCAAACCATATAGTTCATAGAATACCCCCGGCAAGCGGCGATTGAGTTCATCCTTGTGCTGGCGATGGAACGGCGCACCCACCGAACCCAACATTTGAACCGAACGCATAGTGTCAGCGTTGAAATTGGGTGAATTGAGCAGGGCGATAATCTGTGACGGCACCATCATCATATGCGTGACACCCTCGCGCTGGACATAGTGAATTACCGCATCCACATCAAATTGGGGCAGTAAGATATAGGTCGCGCCCAAGTACATCCAAGGCATGAAGGTCAAGAATGCCCCGTTAAACACCAGCGACCCCGAATGCAAAATCACACTTTCGGGTGTAATACGATAGGCCGAGGCGAATAGGGTGCAGTACATCGAACGGATATAATGCGTGTGGATAATCCCTTTGGGCATTCCCGTTGTGCCACTGCTATAAATGATGTTGTATTGGTCGTGATCGCTAATTTCGATGTACGGCGGGTCGTCCTCACTGGCTGCTCCAACAAAATCCTGATAGGTCATCCAGTCCTCGGACGATGGGCCATCGGTCAAGATATAGCCCCGTACAAACATCAAGTTGCCCCGGATGTTATCCATCACCCGCATTATCGCGTGGTCGGTTACCACCAATACTGTATCGGAGTCGTTCAACAGAGTTATGAGACCTTCTTCACGCAGCAGAGGACTTAGGGGAACAACAACTGCCCCAATCCGTGCCACTGCCCAGTAGACATCAAGCAATTCAAGACAATTGGGGAGGATGGTAGCGATTTTGTCGCCTTTTTGGATGCCATAGCCTAATAACGCATTGGCAAGCCGATTGACGCGGCGATTGAATTCAAGATAGGTCAGACGATGATTTTCGAGAAGAACGGCGTTGTGGTGAGGGCGATAACGGGCATGTCTGGGGAGTAATGTGCCGATATTCATAACTTTCCCTATTTAATTTTTTAAAGAAAAACTGTGAGCGTTCCGCCCGAAAATCCCAACTTAATTTTTATCTTCTATTATTTTCGACCATCGTTGGGCATTGAATTGGTGCGACGGAACGATCTCATTTTATCCTGTTTCAGAAGTGCCTCCAACTTCCCTATAAAACAAAAACCGCCCATGTTAGGGCAGCAAGTTAAATCTTATTTGGATTTATGGTTAGTTGAGGTGTGCCGTTTCATAGACCCGACGAACTGTTAAGAGACAAATCAACCAGTGGTCTCACTCACCTACTAGAATCAATCGCATATCCTCAAAAATCACAATTGCAAATCTCTTTTGGGACCCCGCAGGGAGAGTGTTTAGCTCCCCCTGCAACCAAGAAGTCGGCCTTTTACAGTGACTTCAATCGGTAGTGTACCACACCTTTGGGCACTGCCATTTTTTGAAGCAATCACTGAGGCAATCAACGTCAAGGGGTTCAAAAAGAGGAGAAAAGCAATGACCCCAGTTTTTATACTCACCAATCATAAGGGCGGCGTGGGGAAATCTACGTCCGCAACGAATATCGCTTATGGCGTCTCGCAGATGCTGGCCCAATTCGGGGTTGCTAATCATCGGGTGTTGTTGATTGACACGGATAGTCAAGGGCACGCCACACTCGTCACTACCAGTCGGAATAATTTCGGACGTGACGACAGCTTGTATACCGTACTAAATGCGGATCGCCGCGATGCTGCTACGGTGTTGAAGGAGTGCATTGTAGCCAGTGAGTGGGATGCCGATCTGCATGTCCTGCCTGCCTCACCGTTACTCGAAGCCGCCGAACGGGAATTGATCGCTGTGCCGGGAGCGCCCTACCGATTGTCAGAACCCCTCAGTCAGATCGCCAGTCACTATGCGGCAGTGGTCATTGACACCCGTCCTTCCTTCTCCTTGCTGACTGAAATGAGCCTGATCGCCGCGACGGATGCCCTCATCCCGATTGAGCCACGTTATTTGGAAACCATCGGGTTGGAGTCGGTGGTGCATAAGATCGAGGCCATTCGACAGGGTTGGCGCTGCCCCGATCTCAAAGTCGGCGGAATCATCGTTACCAAACTCGACAAACGTATGAAAGGGCATGTCGAGATGGTCGAAAGCCTCAAAGCGCATCCGGTGCTAGGTCGGCTGCTGTGTGGGGTGATTCCCGCCAATGAAGCAGTCGCCTATGCCCATCAT
>JAIOHL010000218.1 GCA_019913005.1 Anaerolineae bacterium
ATGGTCGAAAGCCTCAAAGCGCATCCGGTGCTAGGTCGGCTGCTGTGTGGGGTGATTCCCGCCAATGAAGCAGTCGCCTATGCCCATCATGCTCACAAGAGCGTCTACGAATACAACCCCGACAGCCCGGCCAGCCAAGCCCTATGCCATGCTTGCCGCCCAACTCATCAAAAAAACACTGGTGATTGGAGGGGGTGTGTAATGGCAAAAAAAGCCGATACCCCCAATCGTATCAATAGCCTGCTGCAAGATGTCGGGCAGATGATGATTCTGAATGCTGATCCTGCTGAAAAATTGGACAACACGCATTTATCTTTCTTTGAAGCCACTATCTGAAGCTGTTGAGGAAGAACCACCAAGGCCCGCTTCGCGCGCTCGAATAGCGGCCTGCGCTCGATCGACAACCTGTAACTTGCTGAAGATATTGGAAACGTGATTGCGTACCGTTTTCATACTGATGACCAGTTTTTCAGCGATTTCAGCGTTCGTCTGCGCATCGGCAATGAAGGACAGGATTTCGCGTTCACGCTCTGTCAGTTCTGGGAAAAGCTCTGGTCGGGAAACTGGCTCTAAACTGGCAAAGAACTGCATGAGCCGGGCAGCGATTTCGGGACTGAACAACGATTCCCCATTAGCTACCGCACGCACAGCCCGCAGCAGTACACCCTGATCAGCACCCTTCAACACATAACCCCGTGCCCCGGCACGCATCACCGCAAAAACCGAGTCATCGTCCTGAAACATCGTCAGGACGACGATACCAATATGCGGGCTGGCGCGCAGAATCTGGCGTGTTGCTTCAATACCGTTTAGGTCTGGCATTTGAATATCCATCAGAATCACATCAGGCTGATGTTCAACAGCCAGCCTCAGTGCCTCTTTGCCGCTGGATGCCTCGCCTACCACCTCAATATCCGAGATGGAAGCCAGCAGCGCCTGCAGGCCGTCTCGAAAAAGAGTATGATCATCGGCAATCAAGACGCGGATAGATTCCATGTAGATCCTCTGGCAACTGCGGTGTATTCGGGTGATAGAGGCAAGCGTGCCATCACTCCCGTCCCGCCCTGTGGCAGCACTTCAGTGACGCACATCCCACCCAATTCCTCAGCCCTCTCACGCATCGAGGTCAGTCCCACGCCTGCCTGAACCATGTTGGGCAACCCACGTCCATCGTCCGTGACCTCCAAACATAGGTCGTCAGGAATCGAAAGCCGCACACAACAGTGCCGCGCCCCGGCGTGACGACTCACGTTGGTCATTGCTTCGAGCGCAATACGGTAGGCAGCCACTTCAACGGCGGCGGGCAATGGTGGTGGGTTTTCAGGAGCTTCCAGCGTGATTTGCAACCCTTGCACCTGATTGTGAGAAACGATATGCGCTTTCAATGCCCCGACTAAGCCGAGTTCATCAAGGGCGGGGGGACGCAGATCGTAGGCGATGCGTCGGATGTCCGCCAGCGCCTCCTGCATTTGTGCCTTTAGCTCCGTTGACATCTTCTTGACCGCACCTGCATCCCAATCCGCGAGATTGTGAACGGCATCCAGCTTAAATGACATCGCGGCTAATACTGGTCCAAGACCATCGTGCAAGTCGCGCCGAAGACGGCGGCGCTCTTCTTCGCGGGTTGTCACCAGCCGTTCACGCGAACGCTGCAAATCCTGCGTCAGGCGCACATTATAGGCGGCGATACCCGCTTGTCGGGCGATGGTTTCCAATAGTCTCCTATCGGTCTGCGAGAACCGCTCGCCATGCCCGCGCGGCGCAAGGATCATCTGACCGATTGTTTCCAACTGGTATACCAAGGGTAGGATTTCCAACTCACTATCGGTTGGACGCTCAAAGATCGAGGAACGCATATACTCAGCCGCGATAGTGAGTTGTTCCCCTTCCTTCAGGGTTATAGCCGCATAAGGTAGTTTGAAGGCATCAGCGACAGTCTCCACAAGCGTCGGGAGTACAGACTGCGAGGCTACCACGACTTCGAGTCGTTCCGACAGGCGACCTAACACTGCATACGGGTCGTCGCACTCACCATACATCAGTCGATTCACGCTGCGCTGTAGACGCTCTCGCATCGGTTGAAAAGAGATGGCGACAAAACCTGTCCCCAGAAGTGAGATTGGAAGGCTACCGCCGGTTTGAAGTAATGTCCCCAGTGCGCCGACGATGACAATATACAAAGTAACAATAAGAGCAGTCAGCAACCCATAGACCAGTGTGTGATTAACGAAGATGTGAATGTCCCACAGCCGATACTGCAAAATGGCGATCCCGGTGGCGATGATAATATTAACAATCGTGATATCGGTGGCAACAATGCTCAGCTCCCGGGTGATTGGATTGTCTCTCCAAATCCACCAAGGAATTCCGCCCAGAATATTGCCCACAATAACGATAATGCCTGCAAATGCCAGCCACTTTAACTGCGCGCGTTCTATGCCAACCGCTTTGTGAAATCGAACGATGAGAGATGCAATTGAGCCAAATATGCCTAACAACATAAATGGGGCAGCAAGTGTCATAAGCGCGTTCACTAAATTTTCTCTACCAGCAATTCCATAGGGATTGTGCATTGAAAATCCCATTTCCGGTAGAGGTCCCGGATGGAAAGCCATGCTGAAACTGTACGCCGCAATTCCGATCCCAGCCGCCCAAGCGACGGGATGCCAGCGCGTGGAGAGCAATTTCCCATCTGGGAACAGTAGAAGGTTAAACGTGATCGGAAGCAGCACATTCGGAATCCATATCCAGTGATTAAACCAGCCCGCAAACGCCACACCCGGCAGCGAATTGGTCACTAGCTCACCGTACAAAGCGTAGCCTGCCGACAGCATATTCAGCGCACTCAGAAACCCTATAGTGCAGAATATCCATCCTATTGGGTTACGTGGGTGACGCGATGCGACCAGAGCGCCAACCACGCAGTAGGTGATGGTCAGGAGAGGTGTGAAGAACTGGTGGCTAAAGATCACCCCCTGTCCACTGGCAATCAGAGCGAGAACACTGATGACCAGCCCGGCTATGACCAATAGAACAGAGAACACTGCAATTGACCATGCTATCCGATTGGCGCTTTGCTCACTCATAATAACTTTCATTCTGAACTTTTGCGTTCGCACTTATGGGCTATGGTATCACGAACCGCTGGTTGATTGCGCGCTAGGGTTGCCTACGCTTGCCTTCTCAAGGATATTCTTTATGTGCGTCATATTCTGTTTCTCGGCTCGCTTCAGCTCTCGAAGAAGGATTGGAAAGAACAACCTCAACAGCCCATGTGGGCGGACATCGAAACGCGATGATAACAATGATCTGTTTCCTTGAGGTGTGAGCGTAACCTCAAAAACAACGGAGAGTGGTCCACCGTTCGAGTAGGCCCACCGAAGGGGGCGCTCAAACCGTATACATTCAACCTCGATGAGTTGGCTCTGTTTCCATTTGGCAAGAAATTTGGTCCCCAAGCCAATTGGCCCATTGGTAAGCTTCTCCATCGACTCGACATCTGGATTCCATTCCAGTTCATTTCGCAGATCAACCAGATAATCAAATACGTCCTCAGGTGACCGATTAATCTGAACGCTATTTTCGATGACTGCCATTTTCATTCTCCTTAGAATCTCTCACCCCACCAGTAGCGCGATACCAATAATGAGCGGTGCAACATGGTGGAGTACGGGAAAGTAGATGTCAGGCGGGCGAACCAGTAGCATGATAAGCAACCAACCTAGGTTCCATATGATCGTCGTCCATCCCACCCAGCCAGCTATGAGTCCAGTTTGTAGCAGGGACGCTCCAAAAGCCGCCTGAGCCAAAAACGCAAGGACGACATAAAGCACGATCTGCGGATAAATCCAGTCACGCTTGCCGAGATAAGCGGTTTCGGCAACTACTACAACCACCGCGCCGAACAGGTAAGTCACCATGCCCAACCGCGACAACACAGGCTCGCCCGCAGCACGCAACATATCCGCAAGCAGCGCCAACCCTAGACCCGTTGCCAGAACTCCTCCGATGACGAAGCCCCGTTCCCAGATCAAATGCGAAGAAGTCTCGTCGATTTGCCACTTCAAAAAGGCTCTTCCGGCGTAGAGAACACCGCCAAAAGTAAACACTACAAAACACAGGACAAGCAGGCTGGCGGCAATGGTGCGTATAGATAAACCCTGAGTGGCAATCGCACTCACGAGCGCCAGACCGCTGCCGATGGCGATGAGGGCGCAGAGCGTGGTCATCCCATTCCGGGATGTGAGCCATGCTCTCATGCCGTTTCTCCTCTTATAGAAGGGCTTCGCCCTGCCTGGGTTAAGAGCAGTCGCCCCAGCCAGATAGCCCAGATCGGATAACCGACGTAGAATGCAGCCAACAAACTCACCCGAAGACTATGTGGCATGTTTTCGGTTAGACGCCCCAGATAACCGGTGATCCCCAGCCATATTCCAACGACAAACAAAGCGAGAGTGACTGGTCCGACCTGCTCCTCGAATGTCAGCACGCCGGATACGAGCAACCACTGGAGAACAACAATCACGATCATCCCGGCGATTCCAATCAGCATCGCTGCCCTGCAGAGTAAGAGAGCATATGTCTTTTGGAATTGATAGAGTGCCAGTGTGATTGGTAGCGCTAGGAGATATTGGATGATGATACAAATGTCGTTGAGCGTCCCATACCTCTGAAGCCCTATGTTGTTCGTAGAAAAGCCGATGAACATCGCTATCAGAAACACGATGCCAATAAACGACACGATACCGCTGGCAATAGAACACCAACCAGCAAAATAGACGAGCGCATCGGAATGTTTTCTGCTCATAGCTGTCCTCTCTAATCTCCCATTGCCGTTGGGTGCGAAAGGGCAGATGGAACTGCTGAATCGCGCACCAAGCGCCACGCACGTATCGCCAAGAATCCGGCAACCCCGAATAGCAGCATGGCCAGTACCGGATGCAGGGCAGCGATGATTGGTGCTGACCCGCGCATGAAAATGACCACATCCGCCAGCAGTACATAGATGGCAAACACAAGCAATGTAAAAGGTTTCATTGGACGCGGCAAACGACCCGCGTAAACCAGAACCACCATGAGCAGGGGCGCGATACCTAACCAATGACCCAGCCCGATGTGGATCTGCCAGCTTGGTCGCCCCCCAAGCAAGCTCAAACCAATCATAAACACTTGCGTCAGAATACCCACCACAAAGATCCATGCGGCTGCGGTATACAGATAACGCGAGATATTGATTTTGGAGTTCATTTAGTCCTCCTTAGAAGTTAAAGGGAAAAATTTCCGATATGAAAGTAGGAGCACAAGCACACAAATAACGAAAAAAACGGGCGCTGAAAGCAGAGGTGGAGGAGGCGGAAAATCTGCTTGTCTGTCCGCTGTCAAGAATGTGATAAAAACGAGCACCATGAACAGCGGATATGCCCAGAATGCATACCATGCCCACTGCTCCCCTCGTCGGTATCCTGTTAAGCAGATGATGATGCTCAAGATAGACAAAGTGAGGAGTTGTGCGCCGGCACTCCGAACCTGCAAGTCAATGAGGTTTGCCATCTTTGGACTCGACCTCTGTAGCTCCTCCCACGGGACGCCGGTAATGCTATTGGCGATGGCGGGGTCAGCGCTCATGCCTTGAATAATGTCCCCTATGCCAAAAAGACCAAGGGTGATGCTAATGATGAGGAGCACCTTCCAACTATGGCTCTGGAAGAAACTTTCCGATTTCGCGTCAATTCGTGCCATTTCTCAACCTCACTTAGCTTGAATTACCAATAGGGAGTGGTCTTTGCAATCAAAGCATAATCATTGCTGTAAAGATGCTTCCCAAATTAAACCGAAGCTGCTGCCAGTGATCGCCGTAATCCGCCGTGTGCCAAACATCGCCGTTGCTCAATCCGGCATACAGGTGTCCGGGCGCAGAGGGTTCGGTGAGGAGCGTGTAGGGCATATTGGGTAGTGGTTGAGGCAAACCGCCGTTCAGCTTTTCCCACGTGCTGCCGCCCATCGAACGGAAGATATACGCTTGGGCATTGTCTGCACTGTGTGCTTTCATAGGGCTAGGCGACACCGAGGCATACATGACGTCTGGGCGTGCGGGGTCTGCTGCTGCTGCCCAACCGTAGTGACGATCCAGACCCTGCTTGGCCTGCGTCCACGTGTTTCCGGCGTCGCGGCTGAACGCAACGCCAGCACCCGTTCCACCCCCCTCGTAGACCCAATGGCCGTTTGTGGCGTGGAACCTGATTGAATGGCAATCGCGTAAAGCACCCTTGCGGTGACTCTGCCAAGTGTTACCTTTGTCGGTGCTTCGAACCACCGCGCCGAACTCGATCCCGACCAGAATCATATTGAGATCAGTTGGCGAAAGCGCGATACCCTGTACATAGCCCATGAATGGCGGCTCGGCGGGTGAGAACCAGAAACGCCGCGAAAAGATGCGCCGGAACGTGCTGAGTTCTTCCCAATTCGCGCCGTTATCGTGCGAAACGAAGATCAACGCAGGCCGCGTTCCGGCATAGATTGTGCCCGGTTCGCTGGGACTGACGGCAATAGACTTGATGATATGACTGGCAAGACCAGCAGGTTGCCATGTCCTACCACTATCCGATGAACGTAGAATACCACTGCCCTGTGTCCCAGCATAAACAATGTTCGGGTTGTGTGGATCAGCGGCTAGGCAACGTACATTCGTGCCTTCGAGCAAGAACTCAACTGAGCAGTGATCGTTCTCATCGCATTCCGCTCGCGCCAGCCTGCTGCCATTTGTTGAGATAAAAATCTTGTTCATGTTTACTACCTCTTAAGAGACGGGCAAAACTTACAGGGTGAGCAGATAGGCGATCAAGTCCTGAATGTCCTGTTCCGTAAGGAGTGTGCGGTAGTCGGGATACATGATGTTCCGATAGCCAGACACAACGTAGAGCTGCGGTTCAAGGATACTCTGGCGAAGGTATTCCGCTGCGGTCATCCCCGCAACCCGCACCCCTGCGCGTTCAGCGATCCCGTCGAGATTCGGTCCCACGCCAAATCCCACCTGCCCGTTGACAACTTGATGGCAGGTCAAACATGGTGGTGTATCGTCCTGACCCTGTGTAAAGATTTGTGCGCCGCGCTCTGCATTCCCTGTTGGGGTGGCGGACATGGGTGGCGCTGGGGCGCATCCGGCAAGCAGCAGCACTAAGATCAGGACGATAACGAAGTTCGACATAGGCATTCTTCTTATAAGGTGGACGCAAGTGCCAAAGCATATGCGTCCATGTCGACATAAAGCGTAGCTGCGATTTATGGCAGTGTCAGCCTGATGACACCGCCGGTCATGCCGGGCGCGAAAGCAATCGTGCCGAAGGTGACATACAGCGCGTCATCAGGTCCTTTGGCGATGCCGAACGGCGCAGGCAGACCTTCCGCAATGGGTGTTGCGCCGTCCGCTGTAACTGTTATGACGCTTCCGGGTCCCGGCCCCTGATCAGTGAATACCGTCAGTTGTACGGCGTAGAGGGTCTCCCCATCCAGCAGAATATCGGTGACCGTGTTTAAGCCGCTGAAAGTCTCAACCAACTCACCATTTGACCAATGTTCAATCTTGCCCGCTCCCGGTGCCATACCCGCGCCAAGGAAGCCAATATACATATCGCCGTTCTCAGCAATCTCAATCGAGGTTGGGACAGGGTTATCCGACCATGCATGGACGAGCTGCAATCCGCCTTCTGATGTCCAAGAGAGCAGGTCGTTGCCGCCCGCATCCACGATATAAAGCGTGCCATCTGCGCCCCAAGCGATATCAGCAACGTTCGTGTCGTAGCCGTTGCCATCTGGGTCGTGCGTCGCCTCAAAGTTGTTCAGGTTGATGACCGTTTCGACAACTAACGTATCAACATCGTATTCAACAATCGAGTCAGACCAGTATGCTCCGGTATTGCCCGATCCAGTGCCGCTATACAGCAACCAGAGCGACTCGCTATGCGGGATGATGCGGTACACCCCGCCCGTTTCCATTGGAAAGGCGTAGCTGGGGAGACCTACAATGAGGTCAGACACCGTACCATCTGGCGCAATCGACACAATCCGCCCACTCAAGCCAGCACTAACGGGTTGTTCCCCGTCTGGTCCTGACAGTGTGAACGATGTTTCCCCGCCCGTGCCAGCCACTGCTACCAGTAAATTGCCGCCATTATCAAACGCCAGTCCGCGCGGTGAGCCAAGATCGCCCAACACCAGTTCGCCCGGCAGAGGCGGCATTCCTTCCTGTGCCATCGCAGGCAGCAGGCCGAACAAAACGACCATCAATCCAATGACGAGCCTTAGAGACCATTTGGTGACCATATATCCTCCTAATCAACGCTTGCACTTTGTATAAATGAATGCTGCCGAGCGAGATGGATTATTTCGCCAAAGACTCCGCAGCCCAACTTTCGAGCAAGTCCTTTAGATAGGCAAACTCGGCGCTCATCTCACGCCGGACACTGGCAGCAATCAATGGTTCCGCCAGTTTGGAAAAGCCTTCCGGTTTCATTTCAATCTTGCAGGTGACTCTGGTACCTTGAAGCTCAGTTCCAAAGAGATATGATGCTTCGACCGCTATAGGACCAGAGGTGGTTTTAAACGTAACGATCTCATTAGGTTTGTATACGGTGAACTCGTTACTGGCTTCCAGTTTCCGCCCTAGAAATTTGCGGACGAAGGTAAATTGAGTCCCAATACCTAGGGGTTCCGCTGTTGTTTTTCGCACTTCGATCAGTCCAGTTTGCCATTCAGGGGCATTGGTAAGGTCGCTCACATAGGCAAAGACTTCCTCAATAGGTCGATTGATGACAATGCTGTCCTCGACGTTAATCATTTGGACTTCTCCATTTAACAATGGTGGAGGCTGTTTGGAACGTAATGACTCTGATGTCATGCAAAGTCCACGTCCATCAAACAACATATCTTTTGTTTTCCTTTATCTAGCCTATAGGAGAAGGTGCCCTAGTGTCATGAGCAGAGGTCACGTTCTGGGCAGGAATTATGCCTAGACAGGTCGGGAACATATCCTGACTGAGGTGGGTACTGAATAACCGGTAGTGGTGACAAATTAACTGATGAGGGATAAAAAGTTGCCTATAGCAAAGCGTGCAAGCAGCTAGAGGCAACTCAATGATCCAAGAAAGTATAACGCATCACTGTGCCAGATGTGGCAGCGAAGACTTGGTACGAAATGGGCATGACTACAAAGCGGCACAAAAATACCATTGTAAGGCATGTGGACGCTATGGAACCCTCAAGGCTCAAACGGGCTATCCGATCTCGCTCCAGCAACAAGTCCAACGCGCGGTACTGGAGCGCATGAGTTTGCGAGGGATTGAACGAGTCTTTGGCCTTTCGCGGCGCACGGTGGCGCGGTGGATTGTCCGGTGGGGGCAAGCCTTAGCCCCTTTGGCAACAACCCTCGTGCCTGCCCAAAGTGCGGAGGTCTTGGAATTGGATGAGGTCTGGTCATTTGTGGGCAAGAAAGACGAGGATTGGTGGTTATGGGTCGCTCTGTGTCGCCGCACCCGGCAGATTGTCGCTTATTATTGGGGTAAACGCACGTGGGCCAGTTGGGTGCATCTGTGGCAACGCCTTCCCACCGATTATGCGTGGCAGGCGTCGGTGAGCGATTTTTGGGATGCCTATGCCCTTGTTTTTGATGCCCAGCGCCATCGCTGTGTCGGCAAGGCAACCGGCGAAACGGCCCATGTCGAACGTTGGTTTAATACCTTACGCCAACGCCTGTCCCGTCTCACCCGCAAGACGCTCGCCTTCTCCAAATCCAAAACCTATCTCGAATGGGTTACGGCCCTTTTCATTCATGACTATAATCGAACATGTATCAGTTAATCTGTCACCACTACCGTTTTTATAGGGGGTTTTTCAGCCCGTAAGGCTAACAAGTTTCCGAAACTCTTGTCTATGGCTTTCTTTAATTGTCGGCCCGTTTTTATTCTCGTTATTGGCTTTCCCGTGTAATCCAATTATGCCACGCTATTTGGGCGTCTCTCACAAAGAGAATGAGCACCTTCTAAAACTATCAAGTCAAGGGCCGCATATGGTCGACTAATTCGCTTACTCCAACGGTAGCAATGCCAGACATGGTATCTGACATGGCATAGGGAATAACTAACTCGTTGTTGTGAATTAGCGACCCACAGGAATAAACGACATTAGGAACATATCCCTCGCGCTCTTCCTCATGCGGTGCTAGCAAGGGTTCTTCTAGTCGGGCGATGATTTTTGTCGGATCTTTAAGGTCAAGCAGCATCGCCCCAATGCAATATTGGCGCATAGGGCCGACCCCATGAGTGAGTACAAGCCAGCCGTCATTAGTTTCCAAAGGCGAACCGCAATTGCCAATTTGGATAAATTCCCAAGTTTGTTGCGGCTCTTGGATGATTTCGGACTCCTGCCAGAAATGAATATTATCTGAGAACATAATGCGATTGTTTTCACCATCTTGCCGTGAAAGCATGACATAGCGATCATCAATTTTACGCGGGAATAGAGCCATCCCCTTGTTTTGTACCGCTTTGCCATTGAGAGTCAAAATATTAAATTGAATAAAGTCTTTTGTTTCGATCAACTGCGGCAGAATAGACACACCGTTATATGCCGTATAACTTGCATAATAGGTAAACTGACCATCATCATTGAAAAATTGTACAAAGCGGGCATCTTCAATCCCGCGGCTTTCGTTTTTCGAAACCGGAAAGATCACCCGTTCAGAGACCAAGCCAGTGTGCTCGAAATTCAACTGGTAATTGGAATTCGCCAGCCAGAATATCATCTCAAAAGTTTCGTTTTGACATGCTACAGGAAAAACAGGGTTGATGTGAAGGGCTTCGATTTCCTTCTTTAAGCGATAATACGAAAAGTTTTCCGGCAACCGGGTAATTAAGTAAGCCGTTACCTCATTGCTGGCGGCCATTTCGTTGAGTTTGAGTCGGAAGAGGTGACGATCATAAACTGGGGCTAAATGTGTATCTGGGGCTACGACATAATCGCTAATCGGGTCGAAAATAAACATGTTTTGCGCATCAATCACGCCGCTGCGAAATACAATTGAGGAAATATGGCCTTCACCAGTTGCACGGAGACTCATGATAAAGCGTACGCTCCCTTTGTCCAGTTGGCTTTGATCAGGATGGGGAACAATAGAAGGATTAAAAAGTGCGGCTGATTCAATGGAGTATTCCATTGTGAAATAAGCGCCAATGAGGGTTCTTTGGGTCTCGTTGAGCGTAATATCGTTAGGAATATAATCTTTTGCTTCATTCAGGTGACGCTCAAAAACACGCCCAATGTCTTTGTGGCGATTAGAAAAATCAAGGAGAATTCGCGCCAGTAGCTCTTTGGCTTCCGTGTCTGGCAAGTCCACGATACGCTGAATGATTTTGGTAATGCGTTGTGGATTGTTGGGCATATGAAGCCGTGTAATAACACGCGATGGGTCGCGCAGAAGTTGTTCACTTTTGCGTTGGATATTCGGAAAGGATCGAGTCTGGGAGGGCATAAGCTAGAATTCCTTTTCTGTGGTTCCACTTGGCTAATTGCTTGATTGAAGCGTATTCTCCGCAAGGCGCAGTTCTAACCAAGCTTGCAAAAAGGCTAGTGTAGACTCGGCTCCTTGATTCTCGTTCACACGGTCAGGATGGAGTCCATCACGGCAGCCACCTGTCGAGGCATCATAAACAGGGAGTTTCAAGTCGTTACGTCCAAGAAACCACTCGAAAGCCCGCTGCGCTTCTCGGTTCCAGCATGGGTCTCCTGTGATACGGTAGGCTTCTAAACAGGCTGAGATCATACTTTGTGATTCAATAGGCTGCTGATCGAAACGCGCTTGCTCCGCACCTTGCTTATAGAATCCATTTGATCCGATAGGAATAAAATGCTCGCCAACTTTTTTTGATTGCTGTAGATCAGCCAGCCAACTGAGTGATTTTAACCCGACTGTAGTCATCATTTCGTTGGGTATTCCCTGACCACAGATAAGCATGGCCTGTGGCAGAACCGCGTTGCAATAGGTTAGCTTGTCTTCATACCAGCACCATGTATCGGAGGCATTGTGTTCATACAAGGCCAGCAAACGCCCTGCCAATTCATCGCGCATATGACGAATGAGGCTATCTCCTTGAAACCGCCGTAGATACTCATGAATGCCGATCAGAGTAAAAGCCCATGCACGCGGGCTGGTGGATGTGAGTACAGTAGGTAATGCCTGTTCAAACAGCCAGCTTGCGATGTTGGTTAGTCCGGGTATGTTAGAGCGCCCGATCACCATTCCCAGCGACCACACGGCACGACCATGACTATCTTCCGAGCCACTTTTTTCTAACCAATTGCGCTGATAATCCATAAAGTTACGAAAGCTTTTGGTCTCACTATTGAAGGCATAGGCGATGAAGGCGAGGTAACGGGTCGCAAAAGCGAAGGATTGTTCGTTGTCTAGCTCCAACTCTGTTAAATAGGTACTCACGATTAAGGCTCGGGCATTGTCATCGATGCTGTAACCCTCGCGATAGTTCGGTATCGTGAAGCGGGCGTGCTGTAATATACCCGTATCGTCTGTCATGTGATGCAGATGATCGAGTTTTAGAGGAGGGAGTTCTCCGGGGCGCTTATCCAGTGGCTTGACCGCAAATGGCGAGGCAATAAAGTTGCGACGCTCTGTACGGGCGCGTTCAAAACTCTCCATATAGCGACTTGCTACTTGAGACCAGATCATGGCTCGCCCGAACAAATAGGCTTGCTTACGCATCGCATGACGCTTCGATTCGTTATCTAACAAGTGGATTACCTGCCCTGCTAATGCCACCGGATCATGGAAGGGAATCAAGACGCCGCGTTCGTCGGCAAGCATTTCCTCCGCATACCAATAAGGAGTTGAAATGACGGCTTTACCTGCCCCCAATGTATAGGCCAGCGTTCCTGAGGTGATCTGGGCGGCGTTATGATAGGGTGTGATATAAATGTCCGTTGCACCAATAAACTCCTTGAGTTCTTCTAAAGTGACAAAACGGTTATAAAAGATCACATGGCTTTCTACACCCTTATCACGTGCCAGACGCTGCAAAGATAGACGATATGTTTCACCTTCCTGTCGTATTACATGTGGATGGGTTGCGCCCAGAATCAGATACATGACATTCGGATAGTGTTCGACAATCTGTGGAAGGGCCGTAATAACATCCTCAAGACCTTTGCTAGAGGACAGCAAGCCAAAACTCAATAGAACCATTTTCCCGTCCACGCCAAACACATCTTTGTGAAAGCTGGGGTCTACAAAAGGGACATCCGGAATACCATGTGGGATCATATCAATCTTCTCCGGCAATACCCCATAGATTTCCTGCAAAAAATCCACGCCGCGCTTGCTCATAACCACGACACGATCTGACAGGGCAGCGATTTCTACCAAGACCCGCCGTTGATCTGGGTTTGGATTCTGTAGAATGGTGTGAAAAGTGGTAACAACTGGCATACGGAGTTCACGTAAGAGAGTTAGGATGTGGCTACCTGCTGACCCACCGAAAATGCCATACTCGTGTTGAAGACACACCAGATCAACATTGTTGGTATTGAGAAAATCGGCGGCGCGGCGATAGGAGTCAATATCTTTCTCCGTTAGTTCAAAACGAACACGCGGCGGATAGGTGTAGCCTGCCTCCGTGTCATTGACGGGCAAAGCAATACACGTTGTTTTGTCATAACCCGCTGCGATAGCCTCGCACAAATCAGTTGTGAAGGTGGCAATCCCACATTGACGTGGTAAATAGTTACCAATAAATCCAATACGGTTAATGGCTGTATTGGTCATGTTATGTTCCATATAAAATCACCCCTTCCGGAGATTTCGTGTAAGCCTGTTATTTAATACTTTGCTAAAACCAGTCATCGGATTGGGTTCTGAGATATTTTTCTATCATTAAAACTATCTCGAATTCCACTCAGGCCAGAACACGGTTGCTCGTGTCCAATTCATCGAGCCAAATATGGGGTACTTTGCCGCCCTCATTGTCCCAAGTGCATAATTGGTCGTGGATCGTTTTCCTCTGTTTGACCGCAAAAAGACATTCAAGTAAATCACGCCATTTGCTCAAGATACCCTGTGTCGAGGTGACTTCTTCGACAAATTCGTCGTCGAAGGGTGGAACGCGCTGGAACTCTTCTTGCAACGCCAAAATACTATGCAGCAGTTGTAGTAGTTCGGTTTCAGATAACTGCTGAAGGGTCGAAACAGGGTGCATTTTTTCAGCTAGCCCATTTTCTCGTCTAGATCGCTTTGTCACGGTGTTCCTTTCGTGAAAACAGAGTGGCCTGTTCGCCACTCCTGCACGGCTGCAAAATCAGGCTTAGCGCAATTCGTCTACTTTGTCTTCCACTTTTTTGCGCAATTCCACCAGTTCTTTCTCAATGCGTTTCAGCGTTGGGTCCACCATTTCATGGCCTTTACTGACACTTTGTTCAAGGCCATGTTCAAGGCTGCTCGCCAATTCGTCCCGCGTTTTCTGACCGGAGGTTGGGGCGAAGATCAGCCCCGCAACTGCACCGAGACCCGCCCCAATACTAAATGCAAGCACTACGAGAGCCGTATTTTTACGTGCTGCCCGTACTTCAGCTTTGTGACTGTAATAGGTTCGATTGTTGTCCATTGTGTAAATCTCGCTTTCTGATTGGCACAAATAAAAGGGCAAACTGTTTGAATCTTGCTTTTGATTAGCCGGGAATGGCTGGGACTGGTACGGCTTGTAGGAATCCAAGAAAAACCAACTCCTCATCTAGGGCACGCACGGTATGCGGTTCATTTGGCTCAAAAGTGAGGAGTGTATTGGGTCCAAATTCTTGCTCCGGCTCATTATGGGAACCGAACATGCCGCGTCCTTTTAATATCACCACATAAAGGGGTGAGTGCGGCGCACGATGGCTCTGACCGGGTTTGAGCATCCAGCGCAAGATACGTCCTTCTTTGTCAACCAAAAGTGGTTGAGCTAAGGGGTCTGACTCATGAAATTCAAGTTGTTCTAGTAGGTGATTAACCTTCATACGAACACACGCTTTCTTTATTCATTCTGTCGCAAACTGTGCCTACACCTTTAGGTTGGCAGCCCACGCATCAATTTGTTTGTCGGCCTCTTTCTTGGCGATGCTGTAGCGCTTTTGAAGTAAACTCGCCAAGGCCTTACGATTGCCATCGATTTGGGCAAGTTCATCATCGGTCAATTGACCCCATCGTTTTTTGGCTTCGCCGCTGAATTGTCTCCATTCGCCAGAGATGTGTTCCCATTTGTTTTTCATAGTCATTTCCCTTGATTCATTAATTGAACTTTGTGTGGCAGATACCGTTAATTGTCGTCTTCGACCCGTCTGATATACGAGTAACCCCGATAAGATCAACAGGAAGACTGGCAACCCAATGCGTAACATGAAGAGCCCTATTGTGGTTAAGATTGTTCCGCTGTCTGACATTTCACATCTCCATTAAGGGCGTTTAGCCTTTCACGTACATCCGTGCCATTTTGTAGTGGCACTATTAGAATGACTGCCCCACTCAAAATTGGGTTTTGCAGCATGGTGATTGACCAGTGCGATGCCATGTTTTTTCTCAATATCGGTTAGGGTTGGCCTGTAGCACCCAAACGTCGGTAGTGGTTGCTGATCTCTTCCATGTCTGCCCAGACAATTTTGCCGATCACCATAAGATCGTCAGTTGGGGCATTGAATTTTAGGTCATGTGCTCCATATTCCAGTTCGACCTCAAGCCCTCGCCGAAATTGTTCGACTGTGATTTTTGCCCAGTCCACCCCGAGTCGCGTTCCTACTGAACCTGCTTCCTCAAGGGAGATTTGTCGTTGCTTGCCCATATGAGCCTCTTGTTTTTCTACTTCTGTTGGGCTGTTCCACCTGAACTGTGTGGCGATTCCCGAAAGTATTGGCGAACTTTCCTTTTGATTTGCCCATCCGTCATTTTGCCTGTTGTTTCGAGACTGACAATAGTGCCACCTTGTTCTTGAACCGCTAAATATTTTTGAAGTTCACCCTTTGCCTCGCTGGGGCCAAAGATGAGAACCGCATCCGAGTCGCTTAGACATGCGGCGACATCCTTATAGTATTTGCTGAGATCATCATCCAAACGACGATCTTCCTTATAGCGTCGGTCTTCATGCGAGTCGTCTTGCAAGGCTGACTCTTGGACATGTTCTTCGACACCAGAAGTAATCCGTTTTAGCTGTTCCTTTTTATCGGTAAGAATCACAATGGTGGCCTGTTTGTGGTCAATCCACAAACCCACTTCTTTTTTCATCTATTGCTCCTGCGCAAGCCAATTTCAGACTATTGCGCGATATATCCACCGGTCCACCAGATACGCGCTTCCGGTAACGAACGATGCACCTTCTGAACACAGTCACAGCACTAAATCACCGACTCCTTAAGGCTTGCACACCGGAACTTGCACCAGTTACCATTGCGATCTTTCTACGAATCCATTCATTAATCGCCTTGTATTGAATTCATTGCACGTTTTTAGGCTTTCATCAGTTATTCTGAGCAGGCCGATCCGGTTATTTTTCCCGGAATCGACACCGAGGTTATTTTCTCATTTATCGTTGCTCTAATATCGCTTACCTTGCGTTTTTTACTTCGTGTCCATTGTTGCCATCGGACACACTCACGGGAAAACTGCCTAGCAGCAGAGTAGGGCTGATCCCATGCTCAGTAATAACAATCTTGGAGTTTTCCCGCAGAGACGTCTCGATCATCTCTAGTTGTTTAAGTGTTTGGGCATTGCCTACGAAGTATTGTTGAGCGGCTTCGTTGACCAAGCGGATGGCTTCGGCTTTACCTTGGGCGACTTGGATCACCGCTTCACGTTCGCCCTCAGCGCGTTGGATGATTGCCAGCTTATGCTGTTCGGCAGCCTCAAACTCGCCAGTTGCCAGCAATCGCATGGAACGACGTTCTTGTTCGGCGGTTTTCTGTTTGTGCATTGCCTTCTTAATGTCATCCGGTGGGTCAATCAAGCGAATTTCCACCTTACTGACGGTCAGTCCCCATTCGACGGCAAAGGTGTTGAGGATACGTTGTAGATTAGTGGCGATTTTCTCGCGTGCAACGAGGCTCTCGTCTAAGGATAGCTCCCCAAACTCTTGGCGTAGGTTCGTCATTGCTAACTGGATAATCGCCCGCTTCCAATCGTCAATATTGTAGAAGGTTCGTTTAATCCCTTCTTCATCGGCAGTGGGACGTACCCACATAATGCCATCCACCAAGATTTCAACGTTATCCTTGGTGATTACTGGTTGCGGCTCAATATCCATCGTATGTTCGCGGATATCACGAACGCGCGTGATATTGATCAGTGGGATTTGAAGCCCCAGCCCGGGCATGATAAAGTGACTGTACTTCCCCAGCGTTTCCTGAATGCCACGTTCGTAAGGGCGCAGGGTAAAGATTGGTCCATATATTGTTCTCATAACATCCTCCGCAGGTGTTTTCGAATATGCCTAAGAATCGGGTGTGAAGGGTTTATACGGCATTCGCGTAAGCCATGACCTGCAACCTCACTCCCCAACCCCCTCGATACTTGTGAAGAGGGGGAGTAGAAGAGGCTTTTGAAACACTACGAGGAAGGGTTTGGGATAGGATTCGCCGTCTGCCGAATTCCGTATTGTTCCTCTTTATGGGTTTGAGGGTGGTTCAACTGCTGGCTTTCCACGATTGTCGCCATAGGCCCGCATGTCCGTTTCCTCTTCGCCAGTGTAGGGTTTAGAGTGGAGTTTACTTGCAGGTGTTCTGCCAAGCAGCTTATATAACCACCGGTGACTAGTCACGTAGGATATAAAGAACAGGGCAACGAACACAAACACCGCCAGTATCCCGATTTTTGTGCCAATTTTGCTGGCGTGTACCGTTGCCTCAAGACGAGTGTTGGTATCTGCCACAAACTCCACATCATACGTACTCACTACCGTAAACTCACTAACGCCGGGTGGTAGAGCAAAATCAAACGAATAGGCGGTTGAACTAGTATCCCCTCTGGTCGCAAGCCCAGAAACCCCTTGAATATCGCTTGAGACTGTGAACAAACCTCCTGCACCAACTAACTGGACAGGCACAGCTTCGCGGGAGGGATTGGTCATCGTGACGGCACCACTGCCAACCTTAAAATTGAGATTGGTTCCGCTATATGATGTGGAACGAATCGAATTCGCTGTCCACGCCACCGCGCCGATAATGAAGATGCAGGCGACGATGACTTTCCAATTGATTTTCATTTTCGTTTACCCCGGTTATCACCGCTCCAAACATTGAATACTTCGGAAAAACAGATCGCTACTTACAAATGCAGAAGGTCGCAAATCATCATTTGCATTGGTTATCGCCGTGCTTAACAGGTGAAGTAACCTGATTCATTGGCCATCGATGCCCTCTTTAGTTCGATTTCCTCGAAAAGCGTGTATCTCGGGATTACGCAATTTGCCGGGTGGCAATCCCGGACGCCCATTTACGGCACGGATCACCAATAGCAACGCTATAGCTCCAACAAAAGCGACAAAGACGCTCCAAATATTGAGGCCCGTTACCCCAGATACGCCCAAAATGTTGAATAGAAGGCCACCAGCTAAAGCACCCAAGATGCCGATAACTGTATCGCCTGCTATACCCATGCGACGGGGAATCACTTTGCTAGCCAACCAGCCCGCGATTAGCCCAATAATTAACCAAGCAAGCAAATGCATCGGTTCCATAACGCCTTTTGCCTTTCGTATTGCCAATTCAAACGGTAGTGGACGATTGAGAATAGGTGTCTTGGGAAGTTTTGGCTTGATGCGCCAGAGGTTTGAAGCTTACTTAAGACTAGGAAGGTTCAACTGGCATCACCTACCCTGACTGGCCGGAAGTGACTGTAATTAGCCGATTTAGGAGAAGATTCCTCCTGATATTTACAGTATAAGCCTTAATCTTCAGGCCGACGCCCTTCTCTGGGGTGATTAGTTTCTCATCCTGTAGAATGATTTTCTGATGATTCAGAGCTTTGCAGAGGATCGGTCACCAAGTTCGCCACCACTGTCCGGGTATTGGACGATTCATCGGGAGCGCGTTGCACTTGCATATCTCTATTGCCCTTGCCCCACATCGAGACCCGAATGCTCTCCGTCACTTTAGCTATCTCAACGGCGATGTAGAGACATACCGAGTTTCAGACAGGCTGTGCGTATTTTGCGACTAACCTAAGTAAGTGCTTGATATTGAACGGCTTAGAAAGCACATCAACAACAAAAGTGGGTAGGGTATCCGGCGTAATATCTGTTTCGGCACTCAGAATAATGACCGGGGAATGCGGCCTTAGTTGCCGATCATAGGCACTTAAAAATTCAAATCCATTCATGATCGGCATAGCAAGATCTAATAAAATCAAGCAATATTCAGTACGAAATACACTATCGAGTGCAGCCAAACCATTATAGGCAGTTGCAAATGGATAGCCTTCCATACTTAGAACGGTTGTGATGGCATCCCGGAGATGTTCTGTATCTTCGACCACTAAAATGGGGAGTGCCTGATCGCTAGAAAAGATAGCGCCTGCCTGATTTGCCAGTGTTAAGGTTTTTTGAACTAGCCCCAAGAGATTATTGACATCGAATGGCTTGAGGACGACATTGATGTAGCGGGTTGATAGATAGCCCCGGATTTCTACCGACAAATCTGTTATGGTAGTGGTGATTAGGATAGGGATGTTGGCAGTCGTATCTTCCATTTTGAGAATCTGTAGAAGTTCCCACCCCCTTCCCCCGTCTTGGTGATTGAAATCAAGGATGATAATGTCGGGATTGTGTTGTTTTAACGCCGCTAGATTGATATGGTCATACGAGTAGCTAAAGACTTGCCAATCTCGTCTTTTTAGACACAAGGTAAACAAATCTCGCATGGTATCATCGTTATCAATAACCACAATATTCGCGTCCATAGTTCCTCTTTTCCCAAGACGAACGAACCCCATGCCGAGATCGGATTCCGGTCCGTACAAAAAGACGCTATCCAGTTGGATGCTTGTACTTTACTTCTTGTTAGACCCGTCAGATTTAGGTAGCTTTGGCGCTTGATAACTACCAATCTCGTTACCTTGCAAGGCAGAATGGACTGCATTGACTAAATCACGACTTTCAAAGGGTTTACGTAAAATTGTTACCTGCTTTGTTGCGAGATAGCCAGCTATTTCGTGGGCCAGTTGCACCGCAGTGGTACAGATAAGGACAGGAACCGCAGCCGTCGAATCTTCCATCTTGAGCATTTGCAGAAATTCCCAACCCACCCCTTCGCGCCCGACATAATAGTCAAGAATGATGAGGTTTGGTTGTATTCTCCGCACTTCGCGCAAGTCTGAGTTTAAGAACAGTTGCAGAAACACCTCATAGTCCTCTGCCGCTAGGATTTTCTGAAATAAGGCTAAAATGTCATCTGAATTGTTGATGACCATAATCCGTGTTGTCATATTGCATCGTCCTCTGCTTAACACCCATCAAATCAATTTTGGCCGGGGTGTTGCGGCACACGACGGCAAAAGAGATAGGGAAGGCCGCAAAACCTGTTCCTTTGCATTACTTTCAAACCCATTTGCGCCAGCGAAAAACCATGAGGGTCCCGACAATCGAAGCGCCCATCGTTAATACAACGAGCATAAACATCGCAAATCCGTTGATCGGTAGTCGCAGGGATTGATCTATCGCAAGAAAATTCGAATCGAACAAACCCAAGAAAAACGTAAAGGGCAGAAACACCATCGAGATGATGGTCAGGCGATTGATCGAATCGCCCATCTTGCGGGCCTGTTGATTGGCGATGATATCTAGCACATTGCCCGTGAGGTCGCGCTGGGTATCAATCACATCATAGATACCCAATAGACGTTTGTAGAGATGCCGGAACAAATCTCGAATATCATCATTGTTGGAGAGACGCTGTTCGCCCGTGAGATTTGAAAGGACTTCGCGCTGGGGGGCGATCATCTGCCGTAGCCCGATCAGGTGTTGTTTAATACGGTACACCGTCGTTTGGGCTTGTTTGTTGCCCGTGTCAGCCAAGAGCTTCTCTTCCAATTGGTTAAGCTGATTGCTGATGCGATCCAACAGTGGGTAATAGGTATCAATCACGTGTTGGGCGGTAAGGTAGAGGAAATATCCAATGCCACGCTGCCAAGAATCGAGATTTTGGGCCACTCGATTGTAGGCTACCTCCACCGCTGTAGCATCGTCTTGCCGCACGGTCACAAAAAAATATTCACCCAACAGACAGTGAATTTCTTTCCCGACAATCGTGTCGCTTTGTAGGGAGGGTTGGAAAAGGGAAAGGAACAGATAACTAGGATAAACCAGCAGCGTAGGGCGATGATCTTCGCGTAACAAGTCTTCCACCACGTTGGGTGACAGATGCAGCAATCTGGCTAACCACTGAATTTCCTGAATATTGGGCGTCACGATGTCGATCCACAAGGTGCAACCATCGGTAAAACACTTTTCAAGGTTTTCCGGCGTCAGATTGCGCCGCAAGACAGGCTCGATAGCACTGCTTTCAGGTTGTACTTCTGCCGAAGTATCAGGCTTTGCTGCAACCACCAATGACCGTATCATAAGTTTACATACCATTCATAAAAGCTGTTTTTTAGGGAGACGGACAAATAGGTTTGCCCGCCTCGTGACAACTGGTATGCCCCGAATTTACCGGGTCGAAAGCCCTTTGCTGTTGCTGAAGGCACGGATCAAGAACAGCAGCACGACTGCCCCAACGAAGGCAACAAAGATGCTCCAAATATTGAGTCCGGTGGTACCGGATTCGCCAAATTCCTCAAATAGGAAGCCACCGGCCAAGGCGCCTAGCATCCCGATAACAGTGTCACCCACGATGCCGAAGCGACTTGGAATGACTTTGCTAGCCAACCAGCCTGCGATGAGTCCAACAACGATCCATGCGAGTAATCCCATAGGTTCCATAATGCTCTTTACCTTTCATATTGACATGATCAAAACGGGAATGATTGATCGAAAAAGTGTGTCTTGGGGTTTAGCTGGATGAGCCAGAGACTTGAAGCTTACTTAAGACCAGCAAGATTCAACGGGCATCACCGAGCCTGCATTGGTGGGAATGATGGTGACTAGCCGATGCGGGAGAAGTCTTCTCCTAATAATGACAGTATAAGCGCTGATTTTCATCCAGACGCCCTTCTTTGGGGTGATTAGTTTCTCATCCTGTAGAACGAATTTTTTGTGATTTGTTGATTTAGAGGGATGATTAAAAACATCAGAATGCTCAGCCCATAAAGACATATGGGAATGAGGTCAGGCAATGAGTGAACATGACGAAATACTGGCAGCGCTGATCGAAGCCAATCGAACGCTAACCAGTCAAATAGCCGAGTGTGAAACTACCGAGATCAACCTCCGCAAAGCAAATGCTGACTTGGGTGCCCAATTGAAGACCCAACTGGAAGAAGTGGCTAGGCTGAAGCGACTGTTGCAAGAGCAAATCGAGGAACATAAACGAATACAAGCCCGTGAACTGGAACAACGTATCTTGAAAGAAGCCTTGCAAGAGACAGTGGCGGCCATGAGCAACACGCTCGATCTAGACAAAGTATTGGATCATATTCTCGATACGGTGAAACGGGTCACACCGTATGATGGTGCCAATGTGCTGTTTATTGAGTCCGATCTCGTGCATGTGGTACGTCAGCGTGGCTACCATGAAAAAGGAGTGGAGGAAGATTGGTTAAAACAGCCTATCCCACTCGCCCGACTGGCTGCCTTGCAGCATATGATGGACATAGGCCAACCGCTGGCGACACCCAATACGAGCAATTCATCAATAGGGTTTAGTTTTCCGGGTTCTAACTGGATCAATTCAAATGTCATTGCGCCTATCCGCTTAAAAGACAAAACTTTAGGGTTTCTTTCCCTCGATAGTGCTACGCCCGGTTTTTTCACACAAATACACGCAGAACAGTTGCAAGTCTTTGCTGATCAAGCCGCCATCGCCATCCAAAATGCGCGACTTTATGACCGGGCAAAACGGGCGGCGGTGTTGGAAGAGCGTAGCCGCCTAGCCAATGAATTGCATGATACCATTTCCCAGACCCTCTGGTCAGTGAGCCTGATTGCAGAGCGATTGCCGGTGCTTTGGGAGGTTAATCGTGAGGAAGGGAAGCGCAGCCTTGCCAGTTTGCATGAATTAGCCCAAGGTGCTTTGGCCGAAATGCGTTCGCTGCTGTTAGAGTTGCGGCCTTCGGTACTGATGGATGCTAAACTGGGGGATTTGATCCATCAACTGGCTCATATCTTTGCGACGCGCACCGGCCTTATTTTTTCAGTCACACTGCACAATCAAGACCCCCTCCCGCCCCACGTCCAAGTTGTGTTATATCGGGTAGTCCAAGAATGTATCAACAACATTACCCGCCATGCTTCCGCCAGCCATGTAGAGATCAACTTCAACAGCCATGCCGGGCAGGTTGAACTGACAATTCAGGATAACGGACGCGGTTTCGACCCAACTAATATTACGCCGGGGCATCTAGGCCTCAGTATTATGCGGGATCGCGTTCAGAGTATTGGCGCAACCCTTGAGACAACCAGTGCGAAGATGGAAGGAACCCACATCCGCGTCGTGTGGACAGCATCGCTCGAAGAGAAAATGTTAGCACAGAATGGGTCAGGTGAGATTAATGGTTATTGAAAATCCGATCCGAGTCATGATTGTCGACGATCATGCCATGCTGCGCAAAGGCTTGGCTGTCTTTATCATGAGTTATGACGATCTTAAACTTGTTGGGGAAGCGGCCAATGGGGAAGAAGCTTTAGCCTTATGTGCCGAGATACACCCCGATATTGTGTTGATGGATTTGATGATGCCGATTATGGATGGAATCAATGCAACGCGCCATATCCACCGCGAGTACCCCGACATACAGGTTATTGTGCTGACCAGTTTTGGGGAAGAGATGCTGATCAAGGATGTATTAGAGGCCGGGGCGATTAGTTACCTTTTTAAGAAGGTTTCGGCGGACGATTTAGCAAAAGCCATCCGTGCTGCGAAAGATGGTTTTTCGACTTTTGCACCGGAAGTCACCAAGATTCTCGTGCAGTCCATTAATCAACCACATCCAGCCTTTCAGGATCTGACTGAACGTGAACGAGATGTGCTGGCTTTGATGGTCAAAGGGATGGGAAATAATGAGATTGCCGAGGCGCTGGTGATTAGTCTTTCTACCGCAAAATCCCATGTCGGGAGTATTCTTGCCAAGCTAGGGGCGACCAGCCGTATTGAAGTAATTACGATGGTTTTGGAACATAATTTCCATTTAGGGGCTTTCTATGTCAAATAGCGGATTGACGTGTGTTTCCTCTCGCTATTGAGAGATTCTTGGGAAATCGTGACCGTAAAAGTGCTTACCCTGCTTCACTCTCAACCCTGATAAGTTCACTCTGTAGGTCAAGTACTTGTTTAGCCATCGGCAGCATCGACAGACCATGATTATCGCGAGCTGATACGTGGCAAATATACATTCAAAAACACTTCAAGGCTAGGTTGCCCATTGCTCTCCCCAGAAGTGGAACAGTGGATTGTGCAATTAGCGCGGGAAGATTCTCGTTTCGGCTTTGACAAACTGAAAGGGGAGTTATGCAAATTTGGTAGAGAGGATCATGGTAATATAATAATATTAAGTAATAAATTACCCTATACGGGTTTTAAGAATCAATTACGCAAAAATCCGCATCTGGCACCTTTGGTGGTGTTGGAACCTATACCAAAACGAGATGAAAATGGAGAAAATAGAGATGGGTGGCAAAACCACGAGGAAGGTATTGAATGGCAGAACAAATCCGTCAATTAGAGCTATCAGCGGAAGCAAAACAAGCTCTGCAAGATCGCTACCAAGCCACGAATAACCGCCGCTGGCAGGAGCGAATTCAGGCGGTCTTGCTCAAGGGACAAGGGCTGACATTGGAAGCGATCAGTGAGGTCATTCCCTATAGTGTTAAGTGGCTCAGTTATTGGTTGCGGGAATATGGGGAGAAGGGCTTGGAGGGGATCTGCGTGTGGGAATACCAAGGTAGCCATGCCCATTTAAGGGATGAACAACAGCAGCACCTGAAAAGCCGGGTCAGCCAAACGGAGTATCGTCGTGTACAAGATGTGGTGGCATGGGTGAAGGCGGAATGGGGGATTGAGTATATTGAGGACGGGATGCGGGAAATGCTGCATAATCTAGGCTTTAGTTACCAAAAAGGACGCATCATGCCGGGCAAAGCCGATGGGGAAGCCCAAGTCCTTTTTTTGAAGGAGACTTTTGAACCCATGAAAGCCACTTTAGAGGCGGAAGATCGCTATTATTTTGTGGATGCCACCCATACCCCAGTGATCGGCTATCAATGGGCTTTGAAAGGACAACGCCCCCAAGTCTTGAGCAATAGTGGTCGCCAACGCCTGAACATTTTAGGCGCCTACAACTCCTGTCAGCAGGCCTATGTGGGTTTTGACAGCACGGATAACATCAATGCCGAGAGCATGATCCTCCTGTACCTCAGCTAACTTCTGGTAAATCCGCTCCCATGCTCCAGTCACAGCCTGAGCCAACTGCCACCCCGCAACTTATAACTTTACCTGTTGCTGAGGGGGAGGATATGCCACCACATGAGCCGCTAGAACCACCTTTAGCGGATTTGAAACTGCCGAATTGGTTACAGCAGTATCTGGATTGGGCAGGTCGCACCGGCAACCAAACCCCGATGGACTTCCATTTGGCGGCAGGGTTGTGGTTGCTGTCGGTGGCAGTTGGTCGTCGGCTGTTTGGTGAAGCGCCTTGGGGCATCAAGATTTATACCAATTTGTATTTGATGCTCATTGCGGATACGACCTATTATCGCAAGTCCACTGCCTATAAACTCGCCGAACAGATTGCCCGTGAAGCGATTCCACACATGCTCATGCCGACGCCCGGTTCACCCGAACGCTTTCAAGAGGCATTGGCGGGTCGTATGCCAGCCAATTTCGATAAACTCACCAAACCGCAGCAGGAACGCCTGACCAAAGCCCAGCCTTTTGCTGCACAACGTGGACTGCTCAAAGATGAAGTGGCGGGTTTGTTTGGGGCGATTAACCGCAAGGAGTACATGGTGGGCATGAAGGATCTACTCATGGAACTCTACGATTGTCCGGATTATTCCGACAAAGATACCCAAGCCGGACTGACAGTGGTGGAGAACGCCGCCTTGTCCATTTTGGGTGTGACCACCCCGGCAGGTTTATCCGTTGCCGTTTCGGATGCGGACTGGGCCAATGGCTTGCTGATTCGTTTTGCCCTACTCACTCCTGAGCTAAATTATGAGGAGCGCCCGGCACTAAAAGCTTTTCAGCCACCTCCGGCAGAATTAGCCGAAGGATTGCGCCGCTTGCATGACAGACTGCCGCAGCCACAGATGACGGAGATGGGGTTAGCCGCACCCGGTTCACTCAAGTTGAATGTGCAATGCTGGGAGGCATGTCAGGTCTACAGCCAGACACTCCGCGAAATGTGTAATCCTCGTAGAGACATCGAGTTAGATGAGCGACTCAAAGGTGTTTATGGCCGGATGCACGTGCAAGCTTTCAAACTGGCGGCTCTGCTTGCGGCCTTGGATTGGTTGGATACGAAAGAACCTGTCCCCACGGTCACCGAACAACACTGGATCAGTGGCAAAACAATCGCCGAGATGTGGCGGGGCAGTGCTGCCCACCTGCTACATCAAATGGATCGTAGTGGGGAAGCACAACATGAACATCTCTTGCAGCAGCGCATTTTAGAAATGTTTAGACGGGCTGGTCAGCAGGGTGAGAAGCTCTACGTGGTCTACAAAAACCTGCATGTTCCAGCCCGGCAGGCTCGCCAAGCGACGGAAGAACTAGTTAGGGCAGGTATCCTGATCCCGATGCGCTTAGGCCAAGCCGAAGGCTATCTCCACAAAGACTTTGTGCAATAGGTTTCGCAATGAATGCGAAAGGTGCGAAATGCGACTTTCGCACCTTTCGCATTCATTGCGAAACTTAGCTGGAGTATTTGCGCTTGACCCGAATCAGTGAGACGAGGTCAGATACAGGTGGCGTAGCTTGAATAGCACCTCCCGTAAGGTTTGGAGCGCTTTTTGTCCTTGCTCATCCGACGCCATAGCATACTCAAACAGAATGTCAGCGAGAGGCGTTAAGATGAGATCGCGATTGAGGTCGATATAGCTAAATAGTTCTTCAACATCGCTGTTCAGCACATGCTGGACTGCCATTTTCACTCGGTCAAATTCAACTTTGCTATCTTGTGTTGAGTCAATTGATTGCTTCGCACGCCATAGATTAAACTGTACATTTTGAAGATTTATCGAACCTAGGCGTGTGTATGCGCCCTGACTTTTTGCCACATCTAGCACAAATTCAAGAAAAACAGCAGCTTCAAAGGGGTGCCCAAGGTGGTCCAAATAAAGTATCGCCATATTTGATAGGCTCATTAAACGGTTACCGAGATGATCTATCTCTAAATTCAGAAAATAGGATTGCTCATAGAGTTTAAGAGCTTGTTGGTAGTCTTGCTGATCCCAATAGACACCGGCGAGGTTATTTAACGAGGTGGCTTCTATACCTTTCGCCGATGATGCTTGCGCGAGAATAATCGCTTGTTGATATTGCGCCGGAGACTTCTCGGGTTGTCCCACCGCTTTATAGAGAAGACCTAATCCATTCAGGGCGTGTGCTTCCATCCGTTGATTTCCTGAGCGCTTATACCTATCGGCTGCCATTTCAGCTAGTGAAAGTGCCATTGCGTATTCATGTTGCCCCCAGTAAATATCACTAAGATTGGTCAGCAGTGAACCTTCCAATTCGATAAAATGGTGCTGCCGTGCAAGCCGGATGGCTTTTTCCCAGATTTCGATGGCTAAATTACGTTGATTAAGGTTGTCGTAAAGTAAGCCCTGTTCATTAAGCATCACAATTTGACGATAGAACATACCAAGCTTTGCGCATAGATTCATCGCCCGATTCAATAAATCCATTGCCTCGTGAGGTTTTTCGCGCAAGAGATAGATTGCGATGAGTGAAATTGTAGATGTCTCGCCTTGCGAGTCTTCAAAGAACTGGCGTATTTTTAAAGCGGTGCGTAAGTGTCCTGATGCCGGTTCTAGTTGATTGCTACGTAGGTAGGAATATCCGAGATTATGTTGGATTTCCCCTTCAAGGCGTTTATCACCAACAATTGCCGCAAGGCCGAGTGCGCTTTCGAAATATAGCCTTGCAGTGGTTTGTGTATCATCCGTATCACTATGTAGTACGGCAATCCAATTCAGGAAGAACGCCTCATACCATTTGTCACCTCTGGCACGGGATAGTGCAAGCCCGGTTTGCATCAACTGCATTCCAAATATACGCCAATGATTGAAAATGTTGATGAGTGGAGCAATACTCTGTAAATATCGTAGTATTGCTGGGCTGACCGGATCATCTATTAGGGTTTTTGCCTCTAACATGGATGTATCATCCAAGGTAGCTGATTTTTCGAGATCAAGCTGATTGAAGCGTTCCAATACAAGCATCATGTAATGTCGAAAGTGAGGGAAATAGGGCTGGACTTTCCCCCATAGTTCATGGGCTAGACCTAATTCCTGAATTCCTATGGAAGCCAGCCGATACCATATACGGATTAATCCTTCCTCAGCCTCGTTATGGCTTAACCGCGCCGCTGCATTTTGCGCAACCCGCCCATGGAGATAAAACAATCCGTCTCGTGTAATCAGTAATCCTAAACTGGCAAAAACCTTGATTGTGTAATCAACTTCGTCAGCGCCTTCCTGAGTATCCAGATTGATCTCCCATAAACCTGCAAGCAAGGGTATCGTGAGCACCATCCCAGAAGGTAGTACGCCCAACAGTCGGTAGCGGACTTGCAGGTCCTCGCTCAGGGCGGAATAAACCCATTCGAAAATATCGGTGGAGGCCTGCTCTAGGATGTATACCTCGTTGCGTTCTCGCAGTAACCGAGCGGCAATATCCACTTTGAGTGCCATATTGCCTACCTTTTCGGTAAGGTAGCGAATAGCCTTCCGAGTAGCAAACAGTCCAGCACGTTCCTGAATCAGTTTTGTCTCCTCGTCATCGTTGAGCGGAGAAATCTCAATGACATGTGCAGATCCATCTACCGGTTCAACACAGGTAATCAATGTTCGAGCTTGGGAGGGGATAACTTTGAGAAGATTCTGCAGGACGTCGCTATTGGATACATCATCAAGCACAAATAGCGCATCCAATGCAAATTGAGCTAGACGCACTGAAACAAATGCTTGAGGTTCAAGAACAAATGCCGATGGCGGCTGTTCATTCAGCATCTGTCCCGCAAACAAACAGAACTCAGCGACCAAGAAATCCGGATCATTTCCATGTGCATTGAACCAGATGACTTGGTTTGCTTCCCCTGCTATTTTTTCAGCAATAGAGGATTTTCCAACGCCAGATGCTCCAACTAGCATGACACGCCGCTCCGTTTCCAGCGCTTCCCTCACCATTTGTACAGGGGTTTCTCGACCGATCAGTGTAGTTGTAGGAACGGGACGAAGGTCATTGAGGGTCACACTGATGGGCGGTAGCTTTATACCATCAAAGAGTAGCCCCTGCTGATTTTGCAGTAATCGGCGAATTTTTTCTTTTATTCCGGATTCCATTTCAGGTAGTCCAGCTTCGGTTGCCAATAAATCGGCTTGCTCAGTGAACTGAAGGGCTTTATCCAGTTCACCCATATGGGCGTAAGTAAGCGCAATCTTCATCATGACCATGCTCTCTACCCCTTGATTCTGCTCCGTCTTTACAGCCTCTAAGAGATCACGATAGATCATTAGTGCGCCGGGATAGTCTTCTGCGTCTAACGCCTCATCGCCTTTTTGGATCTGATTATCCAATCCCACTTCAAGGGCATGGGTATAGGAGAGCAGATTGTGGATCTCTTTGATTTTGCCTTCGTTGTGAGATTTTTCGGCTAGGGTTAATGCCTCTTGGTATTTCTGTTTGGCTTCAACATATTGTTGGTTTAGGCGGTGAGCAGTACCGGCTGTTAGGAGCGCCGTACTCAGTTGATGCACATTATCTAACTGAGATGCAACTTGGATCGCTTCCATGGCGAAGATGAGCGCTTGTGCGTAATTGTCACACATAATATAGACATTGCTAAGATTATTAAGCCAATTGAATATGTTAATACCGTCGCCAATAACGCGGGCAATCTTGAGAGCCTCAGTTAGATAAGTTTCAGCTTTTTCGTAGTCCTCTTGGACAAATGCAACCAGCCCTAGATTACCAAGTCGGTTGTTTTCTGCACGAGGGTCTTCGATCTGGCGGGCAATATCGAGTGCTTCACGCAAATATTTCTCGGCATTGGGATAATCTTTGAGATTTTGGTAAACAAGGCCAAGGCTCCCAAGCCGTACACCAATAGCATGGGTATTGCCGGTAGCACGCGCAATTTCCAATGCATGTTCATAGCGTTTCCGGGCTTCCTCGTGGTTGCCCTGTTCCAAGTACGCACGTGCCGTATTGCTCAACTGAGTGCCGAACCGCTGGATATCCTCATTTTCTAAAGCAACGATAAGTGCATTCTGATGCATCATCAGCGAAAGCTGATGATTTCCTCGGGAATACTCGATGGTCCCGATGAGATCAAGGTGATCGTACTCGTTAAGCCAATCTTCCATCACGCGAGCGGTTTCCAAACCGGGCCTCGCCAACGAAAGTGCTTCTTCCAGTTTGCCATGAATCATCAGCTCACGCGCTTGGTCAAGGGGTGCGCTATTGGCACGTATCTTAATTGTGCCACCCCCTAATATTGAACTGATTTCAATAGTATTGCGGCCACGAAGAGGAGCAGAGCGATCTGCACGTTCGGCCAATTGCAGCGCGGGTTGGGCCTTATGAAGTGAGCCTGAATCCGTGTATGCTTGAGCCGCCTGACGATAATATCGGCTTGCAGTAGGAAACTGACGTTGGCGATGCATCAATGCCCCTAGACTATATAGCCAGTCAGCGACATCCGATATTGCATTAAGTTCAGAAGCAATTTTTAGTGCGGCTGTGAAGTGTTCGAAGGCTGCATCGTATTGCCGCAGTAACATATAGACATTGCCAATATTGCCGATATCTTTACCTTCACCACGCCGATATTTAATGGAACGGTGCAACGTGAGTGCTTCCGTGTGTAATTCGAGTGCACGCTCATATTGTCCCAAAGAGGTCACGATGTTGGCTAGATTGCCGAGTTCATTTGCCTCACCTAGGTGATTGTTTAACTCGCGATGAAGCTCGATCGAACGCTGATGATGCCGTTGCGCATCAGCAAATTGGCGCTGTTCATAAGCAATTAACCCCAGATTGCCCTCCCAAGCGGCCTCACTGGGATGATGGAGTTCCTTGGCGATGTCAGCAGCTTGGGTAAAGGCTTCTTTAGCACGGGAGTAATCGCCTATTTCAAAATACGCGAGACCTAGGTGCCCAAGGGTAGTTTGGTATGCCTCTTTATTCTCGGTTGGCTGTGCCTGTTCCAAAACGCTCATGGCTTCGGTTGGTTCACCAAGTTGGATAAACGCAGCTCCTAACTCGTTGCGAATCCGGGCCTCAAAAGAACTATTCTTGCTTTCTATAGCCCGTTCCAGAGCCACTTGCAGTAGCTCAACTGCTTCGCGAAATAAACCTTGGTAAAACAAAAATTCGCTGTTAAGCAAGCCCGTCGTCAACATTTTGATGTCATCTGTATATAACGGGTGGGGGTGGTTTGCCGCCCAGCGAAAGAGTTTCATAAAATTATCAAGATGTGGCGCAAGATGTGGGTAGCTATCCTTGGTCTTGTGATAGCTGACGAAGGTTGCACAGGCATTCAAAGCTCGTTTGCGTTGATCGTCTGTCAACTGTGCACTGGCATAAGCCCCTGTAATGGCGTTCATGTGATAGTATTCGGCATGGGTGGAGGTTGCTGATACGTGTCTCAGCAAACCGCGTCGTGCAAGCAGGGTGAGCGAAATTTGGAAGGGCTTAACATCCAGCGATCTCATGATTGTTTCGGAATACGCCGATCCCATACCGAATATATTGAAAAGACTCCGCTCATCGCTCGCGGCGCGGCGCGAAAAGTCTTTCATCATTTCCTTGCCCATGTCGCTCATATACCAGCCATGTTTATCCAGATATTCGTCGTCTATCTGGGGGTGGGTATAAAAATAGAGTGCGAGCAATTCAGGTGTGATCGTATACCCCGGGAACGCTCCAATTGCCATGAAAGCGCTATAAGCATCTTTATCTTCATCAAGTGTAGAAAGATAGAGTGGACTCAAGCTGGCTTCAATTAACCCCGTCATTGAGCTGTCGCCTGCTCGTATCTGTTTAATAGATTGCGAAAGCATGTCCGCCGTGCTCAGCCCAGAGCGTACCATCGTGTAACCAGCCAGCAGCAGGGCATAGGGGTTACATGTCAGGCTCGTACATAAGGCTTCTGCGGTGGCATCATTCGTAAAATCCTGACCTGCTGCAGCCCCTAGAAGTTCTAAAGCGTAAGGCATCTCAAGCGGCTCGACCTGTATACTACGAAGGTTGGGAAATCGAAGGCGACTGATGACCAGCAATTTGGTTGATTTTGGCACGACTTTGGAGATCTGATGAACGGTATCGTAGTTTGTGACATCATCTATTGCTACTAAGCCAACATTTGCATTCTTTAATGCCTGACGCAATATTTTCAATATAGTCGGCTGGTCGACCTCGAGCAAAGAAAGCCCTAGCGCCTTTCCAATCGAATTGATCACGGTCGAAAAATCGGCTGAGCCTGCCCGTACCCATAACACTACCTCCTTCACTTGTTTCAGATAGAGGGATACCAGCATGGATGCACTGGCTGTTTTCCCGATTCCGGCTTCGCCAAATAATTGAACGAGTTCACCTTGATTGAGAAAATCTAGACCCTGATCAAGCAGGTTTCTCTGTCCAAAAAATCGACGGGGCAGGTCTAACAGATCGTCCGGGCTTGTGATACGTTGGGTATCCACGTAGGACACCTGACTCAAAACACGGGTCTTTATCCATTGGTTAGTCGCAGAGGTGACTGATTCGCATAATTCTACTACGGTTGAAAACCATTTTGAGGTAATGCCTGTCTCTACGCCTGTATGTTGATCCAAAAATTCTTGTAGCCTAGCTTCCCGTGATTGAGCGTCTTCGGCAGTATTGCGAACATAAATATGGCGGTCCATCCCCCAGCGTGTCGCATAATGAAACTCATCAATCGTCCACTCGCCATAGGTCTGGGCGAAAATACCAAGATACAAGGCGCAGTGACGCAAACCATCAAGGTAGATTTCTCGGATCGTTCGGTTACTGGCATCGGCAGTATCTTCAAAGACCCAAGCCCGCACTTGGTAAAGCGGGGTACTTAAGCGAGGTAGTAGGTCATTTAACGCTTCGCGTTCAGCTTTAAGTTCCATCATACGTGACGAAATAAAGACGTTCAGTACCTGCGACATATTCAATCCCTTCAATGAAATTCATCAGCGTAAATAGCGCAAAATACATCGTTATGAAAAATAGTCTAGGTGATAGTAAGAAATTTAGGCTGAACTAAGTATACCAACAAGAATTTATTACCAATAGGAGGTTGACAGAGGTTTGGTGCGATCAACTAAATGGATTTGTCGTGATCACTACGCTTTCCTTGGAATAATTGCTATAGCGAAAAAAACAACCTCAGTAATTTGCAGAAATACATGTAATCTGGGGATATGAGATCTAGAACTCATTTAAACTTATTGGGTTGAGCAAAGGTGTGGCGCAGATTAATCAAGGCAAAAGCGAGATGATAAGCACCTAAAAAGGCCGTATCCAAACGATCAAAACGTAGTAACAAAGCCCGAAACTTGTCCATCCAAGCA
>JAIOHL010000219.1 GCA_019913005.1 Anaerolineae bacterium
CCTCCCCATTGCATGGAGAGGGGCTTTAAAACTGGGTTTTAGGCGACTGAAATTTAGGGAAAGTAGTGGGTGATTTTCCCTAAAAAGGGCGAAAAAGAGAGGGCGAGTCTGAGACATCGCCCCTACGAAATTCCATATGACACAATACGATGCGCGAATTTGCCGTTAATCCAGCGGTTCGATCACATAGACGTTCGATGCCGCACCGTCATCAATCACCCACATGGTTTCGGGAATCCAACCTGCTTCTTCACCATCAATCGCAATCTTGTACCAGTTCGTGCCCTCGACACAAATGGCGTTGAGGTCAATCACCTCAAATTCGGTGTTGAGGTCAAGGAGGCGAATCAGCGGGGCATCGAAGCCGTAGTTACCTCGCAGATTGACCCCTGTGCGCCCTTCGCCAATGACACGGCCCTGATCACCTACCGATAAGCGAGATGGGGCAGTCGGGTTGCAGGCGATTGGAGTAGATGAAAAGATGGCGCTTGGTGTAACGCTAGGGGTGGGAGTAAATGCGTGTGCAGTGGCGGTGTGCAGCAGTGCCTCAATGGTGGCTTCAGGATCGTTGGGAATAGTGGGTAATTGATCTTGCGAATCCACTTCACCGTCCATATCCGTGTCTATATTGAGGGGGTCGGTGCCACCTCTAATCTCGCTGCCATCACCGATGTCATCCCCATCCGTATCCCATGCTTTAGGATTCGTTCCGATTACCGATTCATCGGCGTCAGTGAGGCCGTCACCGTCACTATCTCCGCTGGCGTTGGAATCAGTCTGAGCCGTCACTTCAACTGAGGCGACGGTTGGGGGCGGTGTGCCTCCGCTACTGGGCATATCCGAGACGCCAGAACTATCCACCCCAGATGTCCAATAATCGGCTTCGTAGGGGGGCAGCGGGGGGCATGGGGACGTAAATTCAATGAAGAATTGTTGAATCCAGCCCTGAATCGGGTAAGGCGTGTTAGTCGCGCTTACAAAGTAATACATTAATGGACTTGAGCGCCACACGCCTTTGCCACCGGGAAATAGGCTCTGATCCAAAATGTCAACCGTTGCGCCATTTGGAATACTGATAGTGCTGATCCATGTCATTCCGGGTCGTGTACTGAGGCCAGCCGATGGATTTGGCTGATTAACAGAGGGTTTAATACTTATAACAGCCGTACAGAGAACATCCATCGCGTCGTAGTGTGGAAATCTCACAGGAGTAATCATTGACGGATCGAATGGCAGAGGCGTAGCCGTAAAGTCGGCGGGATTGACGTTGGTAGGCAAGGCCGTTGGTGTGACACTCACTGCAATGGGATTCAGCGGGGAGGGGGTCATAGAAGCGATGGGGGTGGCACTCTCGCGTTGTAGGGATGCACCGCCTGTGTTTTCCCCCTGATTATCAAAGCCAAATTTCGCGGTGATGAGCAGGCCACCCACCAGCACAACGGCTAGGATCGCCGCCGCCAGTGCATAGGGAAAGCGCTTCTCACGCGATAGGTCGGCAGTACGGGGAAAAGTCGGGTTCTGATACATGGTTGAATCCTTATGGTTATAACGGTGATTGTTCAGCGCAGGTCGGGCCGAAAGTTTGGGCATCTCTTGGCTGAGGGCCGCGTTTATTTCGGCGATCATGCGCTCCAATTCGGCATCGTGTTGGGCTTCTTGGAGGATAGCCTCAACCGTAGCGAAATCACCGCGTTCTAGGGCATTGGTATAGCGAAAGAGCAGTTTTTCACGGGCAAGTTTGCGTTGGTTCATAATGCACCGTCCTGTTCCGCAAAATAAGCCGTGCGGAGGCGGTTTAGGGCGCGATGAAGGCGAACCCGTGCCGCACCGGGGTGAATCCCAAGTTCATGGGCCAGCATATCCCCATCCAGCCCATGCAAAATGGCAAGGCGGATGATGTGCTGGTCATCGGGCGAAAGGGGGCGCAGGAGGGCGGTGACTTGGCTATCTGTATCAAGTTCATCCTCCGTCATGCCGACCAAATTCGCCACACGGTCAAACAATTCGCCGTCACTCAGGTCGCCTTCGAGGGTGGGATAGAGATCACGCACCAACGGCTCCCGCTGATTGCGACGGGCGGTTTCGACCTGTCGGCGCTTGATAAGATTGGCCGCAATGCCGAGCAGCCAAGCGCGGGGCTGTCCGGTGGGTTCAAATCGGGCTTCGTGTTGCAAGGCTTCTATCACCACCTCGTTCAAGAGTTCGCTGGCGGCAGATTCCAAGCTATCGCCACCCGTATTGGCCCGGAATAGGTAATAGCGCAGGATACCGACCAGCGACTCGGCTTCGGTTTCAATAAATTGGCGTAACCGGGTTGCACCGGTTGTTCGATCCATATGGGCCGCCTTGTAGAGTACGTACTACCAGTCTGGCTATTGGATATTCACGGAACGGGGTAGATTTGTTACAGCAATTTTAGGGGAAAGTGCGATTTTGGAGGTAGGCAATGTTCCGAACTTATGACGATGTCTACAATTGGCTGACTGCACAGACTGGACAGAGATCGCCTAGTGAGGAGTTACGAGTCTCGCGTCGGATTGAGCGGAAGCCGCAAATACTTGACGCTTTTGTCGAATTGGGCAAAATACTAACGGTCAACTCAGCACTCGTATATGGATTTCTTCAAAACAGTAACTGGAGACAGAATATGGTCGGTAACGCCATCGCAATGCTGCAAGGCGATTCGCGCTTTCTACCGGATATTGTGGCTGCAATTATCAGAGGAAGTTGGGTTGCACCTCAGTTAGCGGCTGGTTTTGCAATCTTATCGGATGGCACATCCACCAGTCCATTAGAAGATTGCTTGGAAGTAGCAAACGAAGCATCATACCCCAAAACCGTTTTATCAGCATATACAGCCCTCAAGTTAATCAATGATGCAAAAGCGGCTGATTTTGAAAAGACCTCTTTGTTTGAACACCTTCAGTCATTAGATCGGGACAATTGTATAGTGTTGGCAGACAAATATTGGCAGGTCTGGAAAAAATATAGGGGCTTGTGTAATGTCGAGAATGGTTAATTACTTTTACGGGAGAAGCCATGACGCGCGAATATCAGCGGAGTACAAAAGAATGTCGGTTTGGAGAACTGCGCCCTGAGTTGGTCGCGGCGATACGGGCGTATCTGGAAAAACATCTGGATAAGGACGAACTCGGCGGCGTCGAAAGTTCGATTGTGCTGTGTGCCGAAACGACCTCCGAACATCTCAAAAAGGGCTTCATGGCAAAATTGACGGGTGGGGGGGATAAAATCCGCCGCACCGCGATGGTGCTGACACCAAGTCTACTGATCTGGTCTACTACGGATGAGAAACATGGCCCTGCGACATTAGCGGTGCGCTTGGAAGAGGCCGAGATTACCGATTTTAAATCGCCCCTAGCGCAAATTGAAGATGACGGCTTGCAAGTGGTCGGGTTTTCGTTGGGGGCGACGGAGCGGATGAGTGCGTTTATTGGCTTGGGACAGGAAGCGGTGGCTCAAAAAGTGCGGGAGACAGTCAAGGAAGCGGCCCGGAATGCGAAATAGGGATGTGTCCGGGTGGCGGCGTGCAATGCTTGACTGCTATGTTACCACCCGGTGATTTCTATAATACTCCTTTTCATTAATAGAAGCAATAATGTAGGTAATTGAACCGCGATAGGGCCTATCCGGTAGATATGAAATGATTGCAAGCGATTCTAAAAGGTGATTCCTATGCCAAAACGTTTATTGCTCGTGGTTGGTTTGATGGTGATCTTGGTGATCGGACGACCCACCGCGTCTGCGCTTCAGGGGGCCGCCGTCATTACGCCGGATAATGTGACGGATGTGGTGGAATTAGCACGATTGGGCCGGGGGACGATTAATCAAGTAGCCCTTTCACCAGACGGGGCTACAGTGGCGGTGGCGACCACACTGGGGGTATGGGTGCATGACGCCGCTAGTATTGCGGTAGTACCGATTTTGTGGATTGAAACACCGGACGTACTGGGTCTTGCGTATAGTCCCGATGGTACGCAATTAGCGACCAGCAATGGGCAGGGTGAGGTCATGGTGTGGAATGTGGAAAACGGCTCGCTGATTGCGACCTTGAGCGCCGAAAATCCAGATTCCCTGATTCATGTGGTCGCCTTTAGCCCCGACAGCCAAACGGTTGCGATTGGGGGGCAGGATGGCAGTCTGCGCCTATGGAATGTGGCCGCCGATGAAACGACTCTATTCAATGGGCATACCGCCGCCGTCACTGATGTCGCGTTTATGCCTGACGGGTTGCAGATGGTGTCGGTCAGCAACGATTTGACCATTCGGATATGGGATGTGGCGACAGGTACGGAAGTTGCCAGTTATACGATTGAAGACGATAAAGGGCTGGCGAGTCTAGCGATTAGCCCCGATGGGTCGCTGCTGATTGTTGGCGGCGAAGAAGCAGGCATTCACATTGTCAGCGCGGCGACGGGTACACGATTAGCCATTTTGACCGGGCATATTGGGCAGGTCAACCGCCTCGTCTTTAACCCCGATGGAAGCGTGTTGGCGTCAGGTGGCATTGACCAAACGATCCGCCTGTGGGATGTAACGACATTAGGGGAGATTGCGCAACTCATGGGACACACCGATTGGATACGCGGGCTGGTTTTTTCACCCGATGGCAGCCAATTGGTTTCGGTCAGTTGGGATAACTCGGTGCGTGTCTGGGATGTAGCGACGGCGGCTCAATTGGATATGGCACAGGGTTACACCGGACGGGTGGTAAGCATCGCGTTTAGCCCCGACGGTTCACTCATCGCTTCGGCGGATGCGAGTATTGCTGGGTTGCTACGTTTGGGCAGTTCCAATGTGCGCCTGTGGGATTTGAATGATTTGAGTGAACGGTTTCATTCTGAGCAGCGTGACAGCCTTGCACGGGTATTTTTTGGGCCAGAGGGAGACGCGATTGCCTCAGCCAGCAATGATGGCATTTTGCGCCAATGGGCCGTTTCGGATGGGCGTGACTTGGGTTATGGGTCGGGCACGCTGATGGGGTTTAATAAGGACTGGACAAAAGCTCTGTTCCGCATCTACGAAAACGACGTGATTCAGGTGGTGGATCTGCAGGATACGATTGAAGCCAACCGCCAAATTTTGTATGGACACGAAGGACTGATCAACGCCGCTGTGATGGATAGTGTGGATTTGCTGATTGCGACGGCGGGTCGGGATGGCACGGTGCGGTTGTGGAGCGCGGAAGATGCTCATGAGCTTTCGCGTTATACCGTCGCAGGACAGGGGCGCACTGTGGCCTTTAATGCCGATTCGAGTTTGTTGGCTGCTGGCGACAGCGACGGCGTGGTGCATGTTTGGTCAGTGGATTCTGATGAAGAGGTGCATCGTCTGACAGGCCACACGGGAACGGTAGAATCGGTGACGTTTAGCCCAGATGGGTCGCTGTTGGTGTCGGCGGGTGGTGATGGCACGGTGCGCGTCTGGGATGTGACCAGTGGCATCGAATTGGCGACCTTCCATCATGCGGTAGGCACGGTGGCACAAGTCGTTTTCAACCCCGAAGGCACCTTGTTGGCAAGCGGGGGCGATGATGGTACGGTGCGTGTGTGGGGGGTGAAGTAAAAGCCGTTTACGCCCTCACCCCCAACCCCTCTCCCAATGCTTTGGGCGAGGGGCTTAAATACAGGGTTTTGGTCAAGGGCGCGTGAGATTGGTTTTGTAGACGTTGATTTCGGCGAGATGTTCGCGTTTGTGCCCATATTGGGAATAGACGACATAATCCTCCAACGAATAGGCGTCGCCATACCAACCAATCGTGCCGTTTTTGCGCCATGTCTCACCGTCTACCCGCAACCCTTTGGCCGCAACCCGTTCATAGGCGGCAAGGTATTCATCAAGGGCCTGTTGTGCAGTATAGGCTTGACGCAGCTTGACCTCGGCATCGTTAAAATTGGCAAAATACGCCTCTGCCCCCTGTGCCGCCAACGTATCGTGCAGGGGGGTCGGCTGTGAATCCCCCAAAATTTTCACCAGCATCTCGTCCATAAACACTTCATATGAGGCGATGTGGCAGACAATATTTTTGACTGACCAGATGCCACATACGCCGCCTGTCTCCCATTCCGAATGAGGCAGGTCTTCGAGGGCACGCAAAAAATGAAAATGACCATATTTCATGACATCGTTTGGATTCATGGGCTTATCCCCTAAGCGCTACTGAATGGTACTTCTATTGTAGGGCAGGTTGGGGGAATGTGGCGAATGGGCGTGAATAGGCAGTAGGAGGCACATGACTTCTCATAGAGTTTAGAAGTGACGCTTCCTTGAGGATTGCATGGATGCTAGGCCTAAACTAATAGAAATGATTCCGCAAATGAATGAGGATAGGGTTGGTTCAGTCATCCGGTAGTCAGAGGAAAACCAAAAATCATCAGCGACAACGCTTCTGGCTATAAGTTGTAGATTTTCCCCATTTGAGCGCATTACATAAAGACCGCCGTTAGTTCCATTGGCTGAAAATGCAATCCATTGATTGTCCTGCGACCAAACAACCTCCCATATCTGGTCAAAACTAGGGGTAAGTCTCTCCGTTGTTCCGGTTATACGTTGTTTTTGAATCAGATAGCGATTTCCCATATCGCCGTCAATATAAACAATCCAATTCTCATCTGGCGACCATTTTTGAGAAGATTCTTCAGCAGCATGTATCTCCTCCACTAATTCCAAATGTTGGGATTCGGGCCAAAAACGATAAATCCGTGTGTCAGTCGTTAGTGGGTTTATGGTCGAGAATAATATTGAACTTCCGTCCGCCGACCAATTCAAAATGGAGTCAATTTCATGACCGTTTTCAACGATTGGCTGCATCAAAGTACCATTCGATTGCCAAATAGCAATGGTTCGATAACTTGCGTTGTTCCCCGATTGGATAAAAGCAATTTGTTTATTATCGGGAGATAAACTAAAGGCTGAAATATAGGCAGTTGGATCTGTCGGCTGGACCACCAACTCAGGAATATCATTCTTTGGGGAAACACGATAAATTCCCCAACTAATGAAATAGAGCCAGTGCCCGTCTTTTGACCAAGCTGGATATTGTTCATCGTATTGCACCCATTTTGTAGCATGGTGCGAAACAACTCCTACGACTCGCGCAAAGTATATCCGGCTACGACCATCGGCCTTAGAAATTGCCACCCATGCAAGCTGACGTTGGTCAGGAGAAAGAACTGGTGTATAGACTCCATCCCCCTCAAACTTGAGTTGTTGATCTTCGACCCCACTCATATTTAGATGCAGCGTCATTTTTCCAGTTTTGTCAGACGGGGCTTCATAGAGTAGTAACCAATGTCTAGGTGAGGCATACCCAAAATATGCCAAAAGCATGTTGAGCATCAAAATTAGCAGACCGAATAATAATAAAGTGCCTGAGATCGTCGTTCGCATTAGCTATCTTTAGGTGGTGCTTACAAATGCGCTGGTGAAAATCATCCCTACCCCCAGTCCAATTATATAGAGAGGGTCGAAAACGAAATCAATAACGTGCAATTTCAAGACCAGCGGTTGGGGTAGTCGCTGGTGATGCCCGTTACGCCCAACCAACGCATCAGGCGCATCTGCCACGTTTGGTTGACTGTCCATACCCACACTTCATAACCCATTTTGCGGAGGCGACGGGTGATGAGGGGACGCACGACGAGCGACACCCAATAAACATCTATGATTTCAGCCCATCGGTCAGTCAACAGGGCAGGGGTAGGGTACATGTCAATCGGGCCGACAGGGATATGGGGTGCAAGGGCTTTAAAATTTTTCAGCCATGCGTGGTCAAAGGAGATGACGGTCACGTTCTTTTCGGCGCTATGCTGGCGGATGGTATCGAGCAGTTGCGTCTCCATACCGGGGAAATTGGCGGGGGATTTGGCCTCGATGACCAGATGTTTGCCTTTGCTCATCACCAATGCGAGGGCTTCATCAAGGGTTGGCAGGGTCGTTCCAGCAAATTGAGGCGAAAAATGCGAACCCGCGTCCAGTGCCTTGAGTTCTGCCAGTGATTTCTGGGCCATGACGCCTTTGCCGTTGGTGAGGCGTTCCAGATTATCGTCATGGAAGACGATTAACACGCCGTCGGTGGTGCGCTGCACATCCACTTCGACCAGATTCGCTCCGGCAGCAATTCCGGCTTCAAGAGCGGGTAGGGTATTTTCGGGGGCGAGACCACTGGCCCCGCGATGCCCGACGACAAAAGATTTCTTAGACATTGGCTTCCTTTAAGCGTTGAGCTACCCACGCGGCATCCGATTCAGAAAACGGCACGGCAGGGGGGCGCGAATAATCCAAATAGAGGCGATAGCCGCCGTTGATATAGGCCTGTTTGAATAGACTAGGCAAATCCAATGGAATATCGCCAGTATCTAAAGGCAGAGGAATCACGGGGAGGGCGTCGCGCAGGCCGATTTCATACATCTCCCCATAATGTGGCCCGTCAGTTTGGGCACGGGCGATGAAGATGTTATAGCCCTCTTCGGGCAGATCGGCTTCAATCCGGCGACCTTTGCGCGTTAGGTCTATTTCAATCAAGTGGGCATCGGATAACAGGATGCGACGGCGGCTTTTCAAGTATTCGCTGCGGTTGCGCGTTTTATTGGCAGGCGAAATGATTTCGATGACGGTGATCAATTTTCCGGTGGTGTCGAAAATCTCAATACGCGACTGTTCTTCTTCATCGGACAGGGTGGCAGTGTGCAATCGGGTGGCCTCAGCGATTTTCAGATGGGATTGTTCGAGAGGTTCCGCTTCCTCTAGGCGACCTTTCCATAGCGAAATATCGGGGCGGGAAAGTTGGATGTATTTCTCGGCAAAGACCACGTAATTCGGCATCAACAGGCGCACCAATTTGTCCCGTAGGTAAATAATCATCGCCTCGTGAAATTCCGGCCAGCGCTGATTTTCAATAAATGGATCCATGCCGGGAAAGATTGGGTCGAGCATCTAACCAACTCCATAAAATCACCCTACAGCCCCTAATACTTTAGCATGGAATTTGCCCTTTGGCAGTGTTTGGCAGTCGGTAGCCTGAGATTGGCAGTGGGTGAGGGGGTATAGTGAGGTCATGTAGACGAGCATACTGGAGAGCAGGGGTGCGAATCATGCGAATTTGGCGGCGATGGCTCATCGTGGTGACAATTGGTGTGATGGTCTATGCGGCGGGGTTGATGCTGCTGCCCCAAACGATGCACGGCTTGTTCAATGCCCTGTTTTTTGCCGACTCGAAGCAGGTGCGGCGGATAGGCGAGGATAATGTTGAATTCATCCAATTGGTATATGGGGTGTTGGGGGCAGTAATGATTGGATGGATGGTGACATTGCTGGCACTTATGCGCCATAATTTTCAGACCGACCCGCGTGGCATATGGCAAATTCTCGTGCTGTCTATCGGGGTGTGGTTTGTGGTAGACAGCGGATTTTCGGTGGTGACGGGGTTTGTGGAACATGCGGTGTTTAATATGGGGTTTCTGGTGTTATATGCGATTCCGCTCGTTGGGATGGGGCGGAGCTTAAATTCGACAAACGGTTGACCCCATCCCAAAGGCTTAAATGTCCTATTGAATGGTTATGCTAGCAGAAATTCACCGGATTTGTAGATCAGTTCGCCATCTACGTAAATCTCGCCACCGTCTTGCATCCCGTGAACCATATCCCAGTGAATTTGGCTCATGTTCACGCCGAGCGATTGTGGAATGCTGCGCCCAACCGCCATGTGAATGGTGCCACCGATTTTTTCATCAAAGAGGGTGTTGCCCGTAAATTTTTGGATAAAGAAGTTCGTGCCAATCGCAAATTCACCCAAGCGGCGTGCGCCCTCATCCAAATTGAGTTGACTAAGTAGGTATTCTTCGTTCTTCGCGGCGCTGGCCTCCACTACAACCCCATCTTTAAAGGTGAATTTGACGCCGTCCACCTCGCGTCCACCATAGACAGTCGGATAGCTGAATTCGACATGCCCCTTGACGGTGCTCTCGATTGGGCCAGTAAAAATCTCACCATCCGGGAAGTTCAATTCCCCATGACAGCTAATCCACAAGCGGTCAGCAAAATCGAAGGACAGGTCAATACCGGGGCCGACGATGCGGGCATGTTTTTTCCCCTTGAGCCAATCGGCAATCTTGGTCTGTTTGGCGCGGAACTCTTGCCAATAGGCGATGGGGTCGGGTTGACTTAGGCCACACGCATCATGCACAAATTGGCTGTATTCATAGAGGCCCATTTCGGCTTCTTGTGCGCCACTTTCTGTCGGCCAAGCACAGATGCAAAAACGCAGCGACTCTTCACCGAAGCGCCGGAAGTAGGTTTCAACGACGGGACGTAAAGCGGCCTGCGAACGCGCTTGTTTCTGAGGGTCAGCATTCGAAAGCGATTTGGTGTTGGTGGGGGCGTGGATATTGACCAAGACATCGGCTTGTTCATAGAGCGGGAGGGCACGCGGGTCAAGGAAATCAAGTTGAGCGTCACTGGCATGGCGCAGAAATCGCTCGGTCAGGGAGGGTAGATTGACCTGTACCATCGGGTGTCCGCCTGCTCGCAGCACGGCATCGTGGACGGATTCGATCAGGGGAATGCCTGCTGGGTTGCTGATAATAGCAACTTTTTCATTGGGCTGAACTTTGGTGCTGTAATCTACGATGACCTGTGCCATGCGGTCTGCAAAACTATTGAACATAGAGGCCTCCAATAAATTTATTAGGTGGTGCCGAATGTACCTCAGTCGTACTCGGTTTCCAAGCCGCAGAAGGGGGTATAGTGGTCGTATAGAAGACAGCGGTTTCCTAATTTCGTGTAAAAAAATCGGTGATTGCGACCAACATGGGATAAACTTAAGGTAGGTGGCATATACCAGACCGCCTGTCAACGAAAACCTCACAACGATGCCAACACCGACTAAAATATTGAGGACTATGTTTATCGTCGGAGATTCTGAAGTATAGAAAGAGAAAACCCGATGCTTCCAAAATGGATTTCAAAATGGATGCTGGGCGCGGCTTTGGTGGTGATTTTCGGGGTGCTGGTATTCAGCAGCCCCTTTGACGAATCGCAGCACACCACCTTTGCACAGACCAACCGACAGGCGGATGCGTGCAATTCGATGGTTGAGGAAGCGCTTCGGCTGATCGCGGCCCGCTGTCTCGATGTAGGCCGTAATGAAGCGTGTTATGGCAACAGCGCGATCAGTGCGACCCTCAATGATGATGCACTCGCGTTTGAGACCCCCGGTGATATTATCCCAGTCAGCGCGATTGACGCCCTCATTACCCGCCCCATTAACCCCGATTCACAGGAATGGGGGGTAGCGATGCTCAATTTGCAGGCCGATTTACCCGATGCCGACGATTCGGTGCAGATTTTGGTGTTTGGCGGGGCACAGGTGACCCCCACGACCACTCAGCTTGCCGCCGACACGCCGACTTGCCATTTCACCAACACCAGCGCACATAATCTCAATTTGCGGGCTGGCCCCGGTGAAAATTTCGGGGTGTTTGATGTACTGGATACAGACGACACTCTGCTCATCTATGGGCGTTCGTCGGATGGGGCGTGGCTACGCTCCTCGCGTGGTTGGGTCTACGCGGTGGATGGCACATTAGATTGTGACACCCCCGACGAGTTGCGCTTGATTGAGAATTCGCAAGACCTCTATAGCGCCCCGATGCAATCCTTCACCCTGCGTGTGGATGATGAAGCCCGCTGCGATGCCGTGCCATCCGGCCTCTTGATTCAAAGCCCAACCGGACAGACGGCCAATTTGCAGATTAACAATGTCGAGTTAAAGATCGGCAGCACCGCCTTTATCACGGTGGATGAAGACCGACAAACGATGACCGTGAGCAGTCTCGACGGCAATGTGGATGTGGTGAATGGCAATGTGCCGCTGCCAGAAGGCGGCCAAGTGCAAATCCCGCTGGATGATGAAGGCGGCTATTCGGGTGATCCTGACGACATCGGCGACGTTGAACCCGCTGGTGGTAATGTGCCGGAATTTGTCGAGCAGTTGACCCATGAACTGGGCGACCCCGATGATCCTAAGAATGCTTTTGATGGCATCCAAGCCCCGCCCGAATGGACGCCTGTATCCCCAACGGTGGAATTTTCCGCCGATAAGACCGAGATCGTGCGTGGCGAATGTGCCCTGCTCACATGGTCAGTGACGGATGCTGAGGCGGTCATCTTAAATGGGGCGGCGGTGGCCGAAAACAGCGCGATGGATGTCTGCCCACCGGAAACCACCACCTATACCCTGACAGGGATTGCTTTGCGGAAGGATTTAGCCAATACCACTGCCGAACTAGTCATTACCGTGACCGAACCCGTTGTGCCAACCGAAAACCCAATTACGGATACGGACGGCGATACGATTGAAGATGCGGTAGATAACTGTCCGGCTGTCGGCAATCGGGATCAAGTGGACACGGACTTTGATGGTTTGGGTGATTTGTGTGATACCGATGATGACAACGACCTGACGCTCGATAGTAGCGACAATTGTCCTTTGTTGCCCGGAACGGCAGCGGGATGCCCTGATGATGATGGCGACGGCGTGCGCCAAGATTTTGACAACTGCCCAACGGTTGCCAATGCCAGCCAAACCGATACCGATGCGGATCGGCTGGGGGATGTGTGTGACCCGGATGATGATAATGATACGGTAGCTGACACAACCGACAACTGCCCGTTGGTGGCAGGGTCGCCACGTGCAGGCGGCTGCCCCGATACCGATGATGATACCGTGCCGGATGCCTCGGATAATTGCGTGGCGGTGGCGAATACCGATCAAGTGGATGCTGACCGTGATGGGACGGGTGACGCCTGTGATACGGATGACGATAACGATGGGGTGGCGGATACGGGGGATAATTGCCCGTTCCTTGCTAATGCTGACCAGAGTGACAATGACGAAGATGGCATAGGCGATGCGTGTGACCCAGATGATGATAATGACGGGGTGTCGGACGCGGTGGATAACTGCCCATTGGACTTTGATCCCAGCCAAGTTGATACGGATGGTGACGGACCGGGCGATGCGTGTGATCCCCTTCAGGCGGATGTCGCGGTGGTGTTGATGGTGACAAATCCGAATCCTGTACCCGAAGAATTGGTCACGATTACACTGTCGGTCACGAATAATGGCCCAAATACGACGGATGCTTCAATCGTGTTTGACGGTGTGATTACCTCCGACGGTGTTACGGAGGGCGACGGTGGCACTTGGGACATTGCCAGCTTAAACCCCGGCCAAACTGTCACACTGGTGCTGTACAGCGACTATGTGTTTGAGGATATGTTTGTGCAATATCAAGCCCACCTCGGTTTTTCTGTTGTGTTTGATGGAGTCGGCAGTAATAATTCCAGTACGGTGTCGTTTACTGTGCCGCCACCTCAAGCCGATATTGCCGTGTTGGTTACGGTAACAAACCCAAATCCTGTGCCGGGCGAACTCGTCACGATTACCATGACCGTTACGAACAATGGCCCATACGCGGCGGATGTGTTCTTAACTATCGGTGATGCGATGATTTCCAATGGAGTGGGGGTCGGTGGTGCTTCGTTTTGGCAGATTGGTCTGATGAATCCGGGCCAGACCATCACACAGGTTTTGTATAGCGCTACGGTGAGTGCTGATCTATATGTGAGCCGGGACGCCAGTGTTTCGTCATCGAGCCTGCCCGACCCAGTAACCAGCAATAATTCTAGTGCGGCGTCGTTCACCGTGCCGGCATTGACAATTTACCCCTAGACCATTAATGGGAACTCCCTTCTCCATACGCGATCTTATGATGAGAGGGGAGTTTTGTTTATCTAGCTGCTTAGTTGCGAGGCTCAAAATTGGACAGGTCTTAGCCCTGCCCCTACTGATGAGCAGGGCCTTTGTAGGGGTCAGTCTGAGAGGGTGTCTAAAAAGTCCTCGCAGGCTAACGGGTTAAACGATTTAACATCAAATTGGACATCGCCAGATAAATCATGGCTTTACTGGACGACACCAAGTATTCATAGTCTTTACTCAGACGCCG
>JAIOHL010000220.1 GCA_019913005.1 Anaerolineae bacterium
GCTAGGCCAAGATCGAGAGAGCCGCAGATTTCCAATGGGGTGATGATTCTGGCCGTCGGGGGGATGCTGGTGGCTGCCGCGTTCATTTTGGCAATCGTCTATATCGTGTTTGGAGACCCGGACGCGGATAAAAAAGAGGCGGCTGAACCGACCTCCATCTTCAATTTCGATGACAACGATGGGATATTCGAGCTTGACTTGATTAATCGGGGCGAACTGCGTTATGGGGATATCCAAGATGATTATGTCGCCAATGATACCGGGCATATCTGGACATTTCAGGGGGTGCAGGGGGAACGGATTGACATCGCCATTGAAAGTCAGTGGGATAACGTGCTGCAACTGAAAGACGCCAATGGTAACCTCATCCGTGAAAACGATGATGAAGAAGGGGGGGACTTCGCGGGGGATGCGCGATTGTATGACATCCGCTTGCCGAGCACGGGCACGTTCCAGATTGTGGTGAAGCCATGGGGGTTTATTGGCGGACAGTATCGGTTGTGGTTGAGTCGGTTGCAATAACCCTCACCCCCGGCCCCTCGCCCAATGCTTTGGGCGAGGGGAGAAACACTGCTGGGTGCGTGATATGACCTCGATCATTCATCGGTGAGGCGGTGGAAGATGTAGTCTTCGACGGGGTGGCCGTTGCGCAGATGCTCCTCCACGATGCGGGCCAGTTTTTCTTCGTTGAGGTGGTGATACCAGATGCCTTCGGGGTAGACGACCATAATCGGGCCACCCGCACAAATGCCCAGACATTCGGTAGTGCCGCGTTTGACCCGCTGCGGATTTTCATAATGGCCCAAGTCGCCGAGCAGATTGGTGAGACGGCGATATAACCAACGGCCATTGCGTTCACGGTCACAGGATTCGCCTGTGCAGATGAACACATGGCGGGTATAGGGCGTTTGCTGCGGTGGTTTTTCGGTCATGGGCAGAATTCCGGTTTAAATTACCCTTACCCCCGACCCCTCTCCCAATGCGTTGGGCGAGGGGAGTAGGAAATCATACCAAATTCGGATGAGTTATCGCTTCTTCACAACAATGGGTTTAAACCCATTGTTGGTGGGAAACCGCTGCCATTCACCCAAATCTGGTATCACACGGTGGGCGATAGAGGGCGTTGGACAGGACACACTAAATTAGGACTTGGGCGGCGAGGGCTGCGCCGATAATGCCCGCGTCATTAAAAAATTGGGCGGGCACGACACGGGCACGGGTATGCAGTAGGGGGACAAATTTGTCGTGTTTTTTGCTGACCCCGCCGCCGATGACAAATAAATCCGGCGAAAATAATGCCTCCAAATAGTTGATGTATTCGTTGACCCGTTCGGCCCATTTTTCCCACGAGAGGTCTTTTTCTTGGCGGATGCGATCAGACGTGCGTTCTTCGGCGTCCTTGCCGCGTATCTCTAAATGACCGAGTTCGGTGTTGGGAACCAAGACGCCCCGATTAAACAAGGCGCTGCCGATGCCCGTGCCAAAGGTGATAATCAAAACGACCCCATCTTGCCCACGCCCCGCGCCAAATTCAAATTCGGCGATACCAGCGGCATCCGCATCGTTTAATAAGAGGAGCGGACAGCCTGTTGATTTTTTGAATAATTCCTCGCCATTTGTGCCAATCCATTCCCGATCTACATTGGCGGCGCTCCAAACGACCCCATGCTGCACAATCGCCGGGAAGGTGCAGCCAATCGGCCCCTGCCACTCGAAATGCTCGGCGATTAGGCCCACCACCTCCGCGACGGCTTTGGGCTTGGAGGGCTGGGGGGTATCAATGCGGAATCGTTCGGCGGTCATTTCGCCTTTTTTGATGTCCACTGGTGCGCCTTTGATGCCGGAACCGCCAATATCTATGCCCAATATTTCCATAGGGTTGCTCCTGAAAAGAATTCTTCTAAAGCCGCCGTGCTGAATCTAGTGTAAACGACAGGTCGCTCAACATGATAACCGCTCTAGTTGCAGGCGACGACTATCGCTGTGTCTATCGCTGAAATAGATACAGTTTCCTGCTCACTAGGGTAGCGCAGACCGGGCGGGTGTGCTAGTGAGGGGAGGGTATTGGAGGCAGGCGGAAAGATAGGGTATGCTTGGATGCGGTTTAATTATCCTATTGGGAGCCATACGAGACGACTGCGGCTTATGTTACCAATTGAGACTGAACGATTGATTTTGCGGCATTTGCAGGCACGCGATTTGGAAGACTATCTGGGGTATCGGAATGACCCCGAAGTGGCACGGTATCAGGGGTGGGAGCATATTACCCGCGAACAGGCCGAGACTACCGTGAACGACCAAGCGATCCTTGCGCCGGGGACACCGGGCAAGACCTTTTTGTTTGCGGTAGAACTCAAAAGTGAAAGACGGTTGATTGGCGATTTAGGGTTGATGATCCGGGAGCACGATCCGCATCAGGGCATGACGGGCTACACGTTCAGTCGGGCCTATCAGGGCAAGGGGTATGCGACAGAAGCGTTCATCGGGATGCTCGATTTGATGTTTGACCCAGATGGCCCCAATATGCACCGAATTTTTGCACTGGTGGAGCCGGAAAACACACCGTCAGTAAAATTATTGGAGCGGGCGGGCTTTCGGCGCGAAGGGCATTTTATCCGGGCGCGGTGGTTTAAGGGGCGCTGGGTGGATGATTATCAATATGCCATGTTGCAAAGTGAGTGGCATGAAAAAAGACCAGCGAAGTAGGCGAGAAGTAGACGATAATTTCTAGGCATCACCTCACCCCCCAACCCCCTCTCCGAATGCTTTCAGAGAGGGGGAGCGGGATACCTAAACATGGGGTTGATTGTCGAATCATTGTAGGAAAGCCATAGGGAATCGAAGAACCATATGAATATTTTGCCGATTGAGACGGCGCGTCTACGATTGCGCCATTTTGCCGAGCGCGATTTGGAAGCGTTTTTGGCGTATCGCAACGACCCGGACGTGGCACGGTATCAGGGTTGGGACAAAACCAGCCGTGAAGACGGGGTGAAATTTATCGAAGACATGGGCGGGATGGAGCCGGGGACGCCGGAGCAGTGGTTTCAATTCGCACTGGCATTGAAAGCGAATGATGCACTGATCGGGGACATCGGGCTGCGGGTGGATGAAAACGGGCAGCAGGGCATGGTCGGGTACACACTGGCGAGTGAGTATCAGCGGCAGGGGTATATGACGGAAGCCATGCAGGTCGTTTTGCAGATGGCGTTTGAAACCTTTATGCTGCATCGGGTCATCGCATTGGTTGATCCCAATAACACGCCGTCGTGGAGACTATTGGAGCGATTGGGTTTTCGGCGGGAGGGGCACTTTATTGAGCATTGGTTTAATAAGGGCCGCTGGGTAGATGATTATCAGTACGCGCTGTTGGGGCGGGAGTGGAAGAAGGCCGAG
>JAIOHL010000023.1 GCA_019913005.1 Anaerolineae bacterium
TGCTTGGGGAGGGGCCGGGGGTGGGGTCGAATTACCGGATATGATAATTCAGCAATTAGTGTTAATCACCCTTCCCCAGCGGCGGCCTTACGCACCTCGGCTAATTGCGCCATCAATGCAGCATCCCCCTCCGCGACCACGGCCAACGCATCATGCAACCGCAGCACACGATTCACCACACCTTGACTCGCTGTTACCATACGAGCCGCTTGATAGGCCTCGACAGCCTGTTTGATGAAATCAACCACTGCCCCACTGGTAGCAGGATCCGCTTGTTTGGCGGTTGCCAATGCGAGTCCGGTTAAGGCAAGTGCCTTGACATCCAAAATGCTATACAAACGGGCATCTTTGGCGACAATCTCGGACGCTCCCTTGACCGCATCGTCGAACTGCTGCCGCGCTGTACCACCATCACCTGACCGTAATAGAAAAACCCCATATAAGGTGAGTGCGCCGTGCAAACGCTCTGGCACACTGTATTCTTGGGCCGCGCGGATTTCCTGTAAACCCGCTTCGATCTCCCCCAAAAAAAGATATGTTTCAGCAAGATCAAAATGCACGAAGAACTTGGTATAGTCCGAACCCCGTTCATGCGTAATGGCGAGGGCTTGCCGATTGGGTTCTTTGGCGGCCTCAAACTGACCCTGATCACGCAGGATTTCGGCCAGATTGACCAGCCCAAAGATTTCGGCATCGCTATCCTTCAGTTCACGGGCGATGCTGAGTGCTGCGGTATAATGCGTCTGCATCTTGTCGAATCGCCCCTGATAACTATAGGCATTGCCCACGCTGGTGTGGGCGGAGGCCTCCATGCCACGAATTTGCGCTGCTTGGGACAGGGTTAGGGAAGTCTCAAAGTAGTCAATGGACTCGGCGATTTCGCCAATATCGCCGAAAACGCGACCTAGATTGCTGAGAAACAGGATTTCATAGGTGCGATCTTGCAGTGAGCGCGACCTATCGAGGCCTACCCGAAACTGCTCAAGCGCCTCGTCCAGCCGCCAGAAACTGGTCATGACATTACCCAGTTTCATAATCCCCTCTAATTCGAGGGAGGGATTGCGGGTTTGACGTGCCACTGTCAAGGACTCCGTCGCGTAATGTAGGGCGTTTTCGGCGTCCTCCATCATCACATACGAGTTGCTCAATCCGGAAAGGGCAAAGACCATCCGCCCCATATCGTTGTGCATCCCGGCAATTTCTAAGGCCTGCTTGAAATACAGAACCGCGTCGTCAAATCGTTTCAAGACCAGTGTGATATTGCCGAGACTTGTCAGATAGATGCTTTGCCCTTGTTGGTCGCCGACCTCGGCAGCAAGGGCAAGCGCCTCTTGATAACAGACCAAAGCCTTATCATACAAAGTTTGGTATTCGTAGGCACGTCCTAGATCATCCATGACACCGGCTTCAAGACGTTTTTGATCCACTGCTTTGTAGATTTCCCGCGATTTTTCATAACAATCAATCGCGTTCTGCACATACCCATTGGTCGTATGGACGCCGCCTAGCCCAGACCACAAAGCAGCTTCCCGGAAATGATTGGATTCCTGCTGCGCCTGTCGTAAATTGGCTTCATAACGTCGGATGACCTCCCTAAAATCGCCCTTGAGCGATAGCATTTCAGTCAGGAGGTCGTCGGCAAGCAGCGATTCACCAAGCTCATCGGCGAGGCTGATCGCTTGGCGAAAATGTTGTTCCATCAATGGCAGGTCGCCTAACTGCCCATAAGCCCGACCCAGTGAGCTTTCATATTCTTGCTGTTTCACCTTTAGCGCATTCAAACTCTCGTTGATGAAGGCGATTTGCTCGGCGGGATCAATCGTGCCATCGTCCTCATCGGTGGTGGGGAAGTCGGAGGGGGATTCCAATTCAAGGGCAAGCGCGTCCTGCATCTGATGTACCAAATCAAGACCCATTTGATAGGCTTGAACCGCATTATCAAGGTCTTGGACATTCACCAGCGCATCGCCCAACGGACATAACCACTCAATCGCTGCTCCCGGATCCTCCATTTCGAGGGCGTGACTTGCGGCCTGATCCAGAAAGTCAATGGCCGGGGCAGGTTGTCCTATTTCCAAACAGGCCCTGCCGAGCAAACCTTCAATTTCGATAAGAAAATCACTCCGCAGTCCTTCGGTTTCCATGAGTTCATGGTTGATCAGGCGGAGGTGTAGCTCGATGATCGTTCGATAGCGGCCCCAATTGAACAGATAGGGCGACATGATGACCAGTTGATTGCCAGCATTGAGCAGGTCGTCGCCGTTCAAGAGGGCTTCATAGGCGGCAAGGTTTGGATCAAGGTCTTGGGGCGTCTGCCATTCCTGATCGGGTAGGCTTTTTTGCAGGAAATAGTAGGCGGCCCGTAAATATAAGCAGCAGCGCGTGAATTCCCATTCATCATTTTCGATGACTTCGGCTGGGTCGCGTCGATCCCCTTTGGGAACCCGTTCAAGGGCAAAGTCACGGTCAACGGGATGCAGGAAATATTTTCGGTTCCCGCGAGGGCCTGCTTGCCGAACAAAGTGCATGTTGACAAGCCGCTTCAGGAGTTCACTGCTGTCTACCCCCACGACGAAGGGTTCTAGCAAATAATCCACCGCAACAGAAGGCATGGGTTGCCCATAAATGGCAAGGGCCTGCATGACACGTTGGGCCGTGCTGTCTAGCCGGATAAAGGCTTCACCCACCAGAGCCTCCACCACATTTTCGGGCAGCGGCATCGAAACTAAGTCATCAATCTGCGTCTCACGATCGGCGGCTAAGATGGCGACGAGTGCTTCTAAGGCACGTGGATACCCCAGCGTTCTTTCTTGGAGTTTGCGAAGGATGTCATCCGAAGCCGTCTTCAGCCCCAATGCTCCCGAAGAATCCATCGCCCGGAGAACATTTTCCGCATACGGTGATTCTAGGCCCTTGTCCAATTCAATCACCCTTTGCGCTACAGGCTGCACGAGCAATAGCTCCTGTGGTTTGACCCGTGTGGTAACAATGACCTTGATTCGATGTTGAGGGGCTTTCAAAAGTGCTCGTAGCGCTTCATCGAATTCGGCGTCGGTTAATTTGCCATCCGATGTAACCGCATCCTCAAAATTGTCGAGGAGCACGACGGTTGATGAGTCGTGGAAGTATTCAACCAGACGAAACACTTTTTCTGTCACTGAAAGTTTGGAATCTTGTTGGAGGAGTTCAAGTTCTTGGGATCCACCTTCTGGCAGAACTTTGCCTAAGTCCGTCACCAGTTTTGAAAAAGTGATCCGCCGCATGGGGCTAAAGAGCAGATAGACAATATTGTCTATTTTCATCTCACCCAAATCATCTGGAAGGGAGTGCCGTTCCAATGCCCTGAGCAGACGGCAGACCATTGCGGTCTTGCCCAAACCGCCTCGCCCAACAACGGTTGCCATTCTCAATGTATCGGTACGCAGGAATTCGACCAGTTGGCCTGTTTCAAAGTGGCGGTTCTGAAAATAATCGGGTGGCACTGAAGGTGGTGAATTGACGAGGCGGACGGTAGTGGTCGGCGCAGCATGGGCGACACCGGGTTGGTTGATTTCATTTTCGACCTTCTGCTGCACACGCTGGGCGGCACCTGCGGGGTCATCTACCACCGCTTGCAACCGGACAATATCAGCATCCAACTGGGTGATTTCGTCTTTGATACGGGCGATTTGCGTCTCATCCGTCTCCCGGCGTAAATCGCGTTGCGCGTCGGCACGCTGGTCTTTCATGCGCTGCAACTCGCCTGCGGGTGACTTCAAGAACTCAATATGCTGACGCAGCTTCGCAATGGCCTGATCGAAATTGCCCGAAAAGTCAATATGCTGGCGGCTTTCCAGACGAAATGGCACTTTGACGCCTCGTGTCAGCAGCAGTGGCACAACGGCTTTTTTGTAACGGAAGGCGCGTGACCATTCGAGCTTACAAACCGATTGATCCTCAACGCTGTCGGGGGTCATGACAAAGAGCAGGGCCGAGCAGGTGGCAATACCTTCGTCAATCTGCGTGTCCCAATCGCGTCCGGGGTCAATGTCGCGTTTATCGAGCCACGCGGGAACATGGGGCGGGCCAGCCTCTAAGGTGTCATGTAATGTATAGGCAAAACTCAAAGCATCAGCCGAGGAATAACTAATAAAGAGGTGATCTGTCATGAATTAACCCCTTTGAATAATATAGGTGGTTGGGGTTAATTATGCCACAGGTTGGCGAAATTGCCGCAACTTGCTGCCTCGATTTGGCGTACCATTATAGGCAGGGAGATGTCCGTGTCTTTGATACCATTTTAGGGAGAATCGCGTCTATGCGAAAACTTGCAGTCTTGCTTATATTCGCTTTACTGACCGCCTCATTTGCGCCCATCCTCACCGCTCCACCCCCCATCGCCGCCCAAGATGGCCCAACTGTTTATTCCGACCCAGCAGGTCAATTTAATGTCACCATTCCGGCTGGCTGGACGGATGTTAGCACGCCCGAATTGGCCCAATTTGACAACGGGGCGGGCTTGACGGCGGCGTTTGTCGTCTTGCCTGCGGATGACCTAGAAACGGGGAGACCGCTGCTGTTGGAGGCATTCGGCGCTGCCCCTGACCTTGAACCCATCAGTTCCAATACTGCTGCCCTGCCCAGTGGCATATGGACACAATATATCTATAGCATCGGTGAAGACTTGGGGGTGTTGGTGGCCCTCTATGCCAATAGCAGTGTGTATGGCATGTGGTTCTTCGGCAGCGAAACGGCAGTCAACACCGGCGAGGCCGATCTAGTCAACATTGCCATCAGCTACGGCTTGGGCACAGTCATAGATTTGACCGGGCAGGTCGCACGTGATCTGACTGAGGCCGATTTTGCCGCGATTGGGGAGTATGCCACCAGTGCCCTTGAAGCCTTCCATGTGCCGGGTTCAGCCGTAGCCATTGTGCAAAATGGGCAGATCGTCTATGCGAGCGGGTACGGCGTATTGGATGTCGAATCGAACACCCCCGTCACCGCCGACTCATTATTTATGATTGGCTCGGTCACCAAATCCATGACCAGTTTCCTTGCCGCGACGCTGGTGGATGAAGGCAAACTCGATTGGGATCAACCTGCTACCGATATTTTGCCGGAATTCGCCCTGTCCGACCCCGCCGCCACGCCCGAAATCCGCGTGCGTGACCTGTTTAACATGACCTCCGGCGCACCGGGCAGCGACATCCGCATGTTTATGGATGCGCTCACCCCAGCCCAGATTGTCGAGTTTTTCCAGACCGTCGAACTGCTTGGCCCGCCCCACACCGTTTATCATTACAACAACTACATGGTCGCGCTGGGTGGGTATATGCTGGCGCTGGTCAATGGCGCAACGCTCGATGAGGCCCCCGCTGCGTATAATGACCTACTGCAAAATCGCCTGTTTACGCCATTGGGCATGACTTCGACGACGGTGGATTTTGACGCCGCCCTTGCCAATCCCAATCATGCCGTGCCGCACGCCTATGACCCCCTGACTGATACCAATCCCCTGATTCCACTCGATTGGGAGCGGTTCGCCGTTCCGGTTGCGCCTGCCGGGGCGGTATGGTCATCGGTCAACGATATGGCCCAATATTTGATGATGCAGTTAGCACGTGGGGTCGCACCGGATGGCACACGGGTCGTGTCGGACGAAAATCTGACCGAAACGCAGACCGCCGCCGTCAACCCCGATGGTGAGCCGTTTGATTATGCGATGGGTTGGCTGCCAGAAAGCTATCACGGCCAGCAATTGGTCTGGCACAATGGCGGTACACTTGGTTTTTCGACCTACTGTGGTTTCCTGCCCGATGCTAATTTAGGGATTATCGTGCTGTCGAATCGCTCTGGCGCAGAGAACTACTATTTTGCGATGCGTGACTTTGTGTTGGAGACCGCGTTCGATCTGCCCCACGACAGCAGCGCGACTTACGCCGACAGCGAAGCCCAAGTATGGCAGGCCGCCGCTGAACAGTTGGAAGGCTTGACCGTTCTCCCGGTGGATGCTGCCGCCGTCGAAGCCTATCTAGGTGAATATGAAACGGGCCTGCGCGTCGAGATGCGCGACGATGCGTTGTGGTTCAGTGGAGACTTTATGGAGGGTCAGATTGCGCCCCTGCCAGAAGGCGAACCGGGTCAATTCATCGTGGTCAATTCCGCTGTCCTGACGGGTTTGGAAGTCAATTTTATCGAGGTGGATGGTCAATCCGCTGTACAAATCGGCAGCGAGGCGAGCATTGGCAGCGTCGAGGTGTATCTGAAACAGTAACACGGAATTCGTCTCTATCCGAGATCGAACAACGGGGTTTTAACCCCTTATTTGCGAATACCCCCTGCTCCAAGCGAGTCGGGGGTATTTTTTCCATTCACAGCACGCCTCATGTTATAGTAGGGAATGGCACGGAGGTTTTGCGATGGCTGACCAAACAATCGAACGCCCCCATCACGCTTGATGATTGTTGCTGTCACGTACATCTGTGATCTGCTTAGAAGCCTTTTGGTTCACATAAACTCGTCATGGAGAGGCATCATGAAATTTCTGCTTACTTCTGGTGGCATCACCAACAATAGTATCCGCAACGCGCTCGTTGACCTACTGGGCAAACCGATTGCCGAGTCCAACGCCCTCTGCATTCCTACCGCGAGCTACGCCCTCCCCAACGGTGCTGCTATGGCGTGGAACTTCATTAGCGGACAAGAACCCGAGTGCCCCATGTGCGAATTGGGTTGGAAGTCGTTGGGCGTGTTGGAACTCACCGCACTCCCCAGCATCGGTAAAGCGCTCTGGGTCCCCATCGTCCAAGAGGCTGACGTTCTGCTGGTGAATGGTGGCGACCCCCTGTATCTGTGCTACTGGATGCGGCAGTCCGGACTGGCAGACCTTTTGCCGTCGCTGCGGGCGGTCTACGTGGGACTAAGCGCCGGGAGCATGGTGATGGCCCCCAATATCGGGCAGGACTTCGTCGGCTGGACTCCGCCCACTGGTGGCGATGAAACGCTGGGACTGGTTGATTTTGCAATATTTCCGCACCTAGATCACGAGATGCTGCCAGAAAATACGATGGCCGACGCCGAAAAATGGGCCGCTAGGATGCGGGTGCCGGGGTATGCGATTGACGATCAGACTGCCCTCAAAGTGATTGACGGGGCAGTCGAAGTTGTCTCCGAAGGCCATTGGAAACGGTTCACGCCTTAACAAGCGAAACTGGTTCGTTCTTGCACGCCAAAAGGGACAAACGCACCCTGATGATTATCGAATCGGGGGTCAAAATCCCAGCCGACGTGGGAGGCCAGATTTACCTGAATCTGCATGACCGCCACGTTCTTGACCCCCCATTCAAGGCCGGGTATGGAAGTTTATGTACGAGAATTTGTAGTACAATCACGTACAATTTATCTCGCCAATAGACCTATGCCTAACTAAGGACGTACTATGAATCCCAATCCGCCCTATCATATTTTCTTGAGCGTTCGGTCTACTAATAGCCTAAACGCCTTTCAAAAAAAGATCAAAACCAATATTCTAAAACGTCTAAAAAACGCGGGCTATGTTGTCGAGGAGTTTTCATATTCTGGTGATGCCAAAACGATGGCATGGGACAATGAAGGTGTACGAACGATCATGGCTCGGTGTCAGGGGGCGGTGATTTTGATATTTGAGAAATGGGGATTCGTACTGCCTGATGATCGGACGATTGGGTTTGGCAGCGGCTTTCACCATTATGAAGGAGCACTCGCACTGGCGCAGGAAATTCCCACCCTGATTATTGCCGAGAAGGGTCTAGTGGATGACGGCATTTTGTTCCGAAGTCGCGGAAAGTTAATTATTGAGATTGACGCGAATGGGAACAACATCTTAAAGTTCTCAGGCATTTTCCGCAGTCAATATGAAACTTGGCGTGACGAAGTAAATAAACGCTTCCATGTTTTCTTGGGTTATTCTAGCGGGGCGACTGCTACTGCCCAAGCCATACGTGATTTTTTGGAGCAACCGGGCAATGATGTGCGGGTTATGGACTGGCAACGCGATTTTGGCAAAGGGGGCACAATTTTAGACCAAATCAGTGAGGCTTCCCGCCGATGTTTGGGTGGCATTTTTCTATTCACCCAAGATGACGCTCTCGCCAATCCGACAACAACTTCACAGGCTGTCCCACGTGATAATGTGGTGTTTGAGGCAGGCTATTTTATGCACGCCAAAGGGGACAAACGCACCCTAATGGTTATCGAAGATGGAGTAAAAATTCCGGCTGACGTCAGGGGTCAAATCTACTTACCATTAGCGGATCGTCATGACATCAAACCCATCGAAAATGATCTGCTGAAATTCGTGCGCGACAATCTCTAAGCTGTTTTTTCTGGTTGCTCTTTCAAGGAGATTAGAGCTATACTATAACTAACAACTAAGCGGAGGGTGCAACAATGGCAGTCCTTTTTGTAAGCGGCGTGCAAGCAGATCGCACCTTTGTCATGCGATTGGCCCAAGAATTGGCCGATGTAGTGGATGCGGTACAGGTTGGCGAACACCCTCAGACAACGCCGCCACCACCCAACCAAAAGGCCAATGCGTCGTATAGCGCCGTTGTTGCCGTCATCTCGCCTGCCTCGCTGCCAAACTTGCCCGCGCTCAAAACCTACTGCGATGCGACAGGCTTGGCTCTGGTTCCTGTCAGCCGCTATCCCCCCACCGATCCCATCCCCGAACTGGGCCGCCATGCCATCTACTTCCGCGACGCCTATTACACCGAGGCCTTCCTCAAATTGGTGGATGAACTCCGCGAAGCGAAAGTTCGGGTCTATTTGCAGGGCCAGCGTTCCAAAGATCACTGGTCGCCGCTCGAAGAAATCAAGGTGCCCAATATGTCGCCGCGTGTGATGATTGGGATGGTGCTCCGAGGGGGCGTGGTAGTGGCGCTGTTGATTGGGGCGCGATATGGCTACATTCGGGCAGTAGATGAATTTGAGAAAAACAACTCGCCGACCTCTACACCCGGCTTTTATCGCAGCCCGCCTCCCAGCGTAACACCAACCGCCACCCACATACCGGAGACCGTCTTTACGGACGGAACAGCGGATGACGGTAGCGGTTGAATTGTGAGCCACCAGAGAATGAGGATTGGGCCTACACCCCGGTTGCCATGAATTGTTGGACACGGGCGACCACTTCCGCCCCACCTTCAATGGGTAGCCAATGACTATATTGGGCATAGTGGACAACCTGCCCGCCAAAACGATCCGCGACAGTTGGTGAGGCAAACGGGTCAGCATCGCCCCACAGCACAAGCGTTGGCACGCGGCTGGTCAGGGCCGTTAATTTGTCTTCCCACCCCTTAAAACGTGAGGAATCCGACACGCGATACAGCTTGAGCATGGTCTGTTTTTGGATGGGCTTGCTCAACCCCATTTCGTAGACCTTGTAAATCTGCTCTTTGCTCAAATTGGGCGCATATTTGTGGACGGCATCCACATAGGCACTGGGTTTCATCAATTTCATGGCTACGTCGCCGAGGATGGGCGTGCGCCACAATTTCGCGCCGATATGCCAGCGATAGTCACTGAAAAAATTGGTGTTGGAGATGACCAAACCCGCCACACGCTCAGGATTTTTGACGGCCCACGCCAAGCCATAATGTCCGCCAAAATCGTGGACCACCAGCGTTACTTTGCCCGTAATGCCCCGGCTGGTGAGCACTTGATCCACCCACCCCGCCATCGCGTCGAGTGAAAAATCGAAATCAGTGGGGACGCCGGAACGTCCCAAACCGGGTAGGTCGGCGGCGATGGTACGATAGGTAGCGCTTAGGGTTTCGACAAAGGGCAACCACATATCGGCGGTGTCGGGGACGCCATGTAAAAACAGGATCGTGTCGCCCTGTCCCCGGTCAATCACATAGGTGTCGGCAGTCAGCGGCTTGGATGAGAGTTGCGTGGTCATGATGGGTTCGCCTCGTTGCGTTTTCATTGGGTGATGTACAAATGCGAATGTTTATTCACATTTTTCTATGGTACAGTATATGAAGGATTATTCACGTTTGTCAATAAGGGGTCGCCAAAAATGGGACTAAAGTCGGAGGAGACTTCACAGGAACTGCGCCGTACCCCCCGTCAAGATCGCGGCAAACAAAAAGTCGAGCGCATTTTGGATGCGGCCCGCGCCGTATTTTTAGAAGTTGGAATTGAGGCGGCCACTACCATCCAAATTGCCGAACGGGCGGGCACATCCGTCGGGTCGCTCTATCAATTTTTCCCCAACAAAGAAGCGATTGTGCGGGTGATGGCGGCGCGACATGCCGAACGCGCCAACGCCATGTTTGCCGAGATGCTGCAACCCGACCTACCGTTTTTATCATTGGCGGAAGTGCTAGATATCATCCTGCCGCCCCTGCGCGACTTTTATGTGGAGAACCGCGACTTTATTGCCATTTTCGCCGCTGCCCCCGCGTTTGTGGAGGAAATCCAAAAGGTGGATGAGCAGTTAATCGCCTCCAACGATGCGCTGTTGGCGATCCGTGCGCCGCACCTCCCCGAAAAAACGCGCCATCGGATTAGTGTCGTCAATCACAAAATTATCAAGTCGCTCATGGAACTCCCCACTTTTGGGACTGACGTGACCTATGATGAAATATTGGAGGATTTGCGCGTGGTGTTGATGGCGTATATTGGAAACTGGATGGGGACAGAACGTTTGTCGCCCCCATCCGGCTGAAATCGGGCTATTCCGCTGAAGGTGTCAGGCTGGCAAGTGGCAGCCATCCCAATTGCGGGCCACCGAGATACACACCGACCCACACCTCACCCGCGACCATTTCGGCGTCCAAAATCAAATAGGTATCCGCGCCACTGGCATCCGCATCGTGTGGGAGCATTAGTAGACTGCCATCGAGACGGTAGATGGGTTGACCCGCTGGCCCGTCATAGACGATTTGAGGCGTAACGGCGGCGAGTTCCATCACCACCGCTGGCACATAATCCGGCAGCACAATCGGCGCAGGCGGCGGTACGGGGGTTTCAGCGGGCGGTTCAGGTGTTTCCGGCGGGGTGGTGGTTCGACAATCGAGTGTGCCAAAACGGATAATATCATCTCCGACTGGCTCATGCACATTCAGATTGGTCCAGACCGCCGGGCCGGGGAAGCGATAGACCCCTGTTTCCATCGTCGAAGTCGGTAGCCCGGGGCCATCCCCGATGATGGCAAAAAACGGATCACCCGCCTGAATATTGACCACCAAATCCCCATTATCGCAGGTCATGGTCGCCCGCAGATTACCCGGTGGATTGGGCGGCGGTTCGGGAGTATCCGGTGTGCCCGTGCATTCGATGGTTCCAAAATTAATGTGCTCGATTGGATTCCCGACAGGTTCATGTACATTCAGGTTTGTCCAAATAGCAGGGCCGGGGAAGCGATAGACCCCTGTTTCCATCGTCGAAAATGGCAGGCCGGGGCCAGTGCCAATGATGGCAAAAAACGGATCACCGGAGAGGATTTCGACCACCAAGTCGCCGTTATCGCAGGTCATGGTCGCCTGCAAGTTGTTCGGGGGTAGCGTACAGGTCACATCGGGCAAGGCCAAAACCTCGCCGTCGCCCGATAGTTCGGTCAGCGTGAGACCCGTCCAAGCACCCGGCCCGACCAAATACTGCATCCCGGGAACATTGACCGTGCGTGGGAGATCAGTTCCTGTTCCTTGAATGAGAATGGGAAAATCCCCCGCCGTAATATTGACTTGCAGGTGCTGGCCGTCACAAATACCATCGCCCGCAAGATTGGTAAAGCCCTGCGACAGGGAACTTTTCTCAATCGGTGGTCTTTCAGCTTGTGTAACAGGTAAATTGGTTCGGGCAAAAAATAGCACAAGGGTCAACATAGCGGTCAATAACAGTCCGATGCGTATCCGGGAGTTCATGATAGGAAACCTCAATCATCACAGGGCGATGGAATGCCAATAATCGCCGCGCATATAGGTGTTTGTATTATAAACCTGTTAGATGATGGCTTTGTGAAGAATTTCTGAATTGGTTGAGAATCAGGAGGAATGTCATACACAGGACACGTCGGACGATCTTCCACACGAACGCGGCCCATTTGCCAATTTGGGTCTATACTTAGCAATGACATGAGGGAGGGACAACCATGCAGTGCAAAACATTCCGCATCCGACTGCAATATGCTGCCCAAGATGAACAGGCGGTCAACGAATTTTTGGTGACGGTCACAGTCAAGCACATTTTTGCTTCAGTGGAACAAGGCGGTTTAGGCGAGCAGTTCTGGTCGGTGTTGATTTTTTACGAACCCGCCATCCATTGATTTGGTAAAACGCCTAAATTCAGGTTATCCTACACCGCTAGGTTTCCCATTGTTCTCATGCTTGGAGAATCCCTATGCGCGTGTTTGTGAGTTCGACCTCCAAAGACCTTGCCGACCATCGTGCCGCCGTGCGTGATGCCATCCTGAAACTGGGGATGCACCCGATTATGATGGAGCATTTCCCCGCGATGGATGCCAACGCCCTTGACGCCTGTCAACGCAAGGTGCTCGATTGTGATTTGTTTGTGGGCATTTACGCGCATCGGTATGGCTACATCCCCGCCGATCAGGGCAAATCCATCACCGAACTCGAATATGAATGGGCCGTTGCCGCCAACCTGCCCCGCCGGATTTTTGTCGTCAAACCCGACTACGAATGGCCCCGTGAATCCAGCGACATGGGGGACGATTACACTAAATTAGTGGCATTCAAACAACGGGTCGGGGCGGAACGTGTGTGGTCAGAATTCACCACACCGGATTCGCTGGCGGCAGCGGTCACACAAAGTCTGGTGCATGACGCTGAACGATTGTCACGGGAGCAGAAAAACCAGCGGCGGATGTTTTTGACCAGCGGCGGTGTTTTCGCCCTGTTGTTAGTGGGCATCATCGCGGCGATTGTCATTTTTGCTAATCCTGATGAAATAGCGGAGGCGGATCGGGCAGCGACCAATCAGGCCATTGCTTATGCCAATGATACGAAAACCGCTACGCAATGGACATCCACCC
>JAIOHL010000024.1 GCA_019913005.1 Anaerolineae bacterium
CCCCCGGCCCCTCCCCAAGCATAGGGAGGGAAGAAAAGCCTGCATTGAAGCCCTTCCCTTTGTTAGGGGAAGGGTTGGGGATGGGGTGCTTCGTTACCGATTTTATTTGTTAAGCGTCATAAGCCACCGTGCTAAATCTATCTCGCTCGCTTGCGAAGTTCAAAACTGGGCAAGTCTGAGCCTTGCCCCTACGAATGGACATCGTTGATAGGGAACGATAAAGCATCCAAATTTGGTATGGAGCCGTTGTAGGCATTTGTGCAACTCTTAAATATTGCGAAACTTTGTGAAATTCCTCACGTATACTGTTCATGGAACGCCCATCTGGGGTATCGAAGTTCCAGAAAATGGAAAGACCGATGTCCAATGTAATCAGCCCATCCAATGCACTGCACGCCGAAGCCGCTTGCCCTGTGCGTTGGAAAAAACAGCCATCCTCATCCGCCGCGCTACCCCGCGCCATCACCAAAGCGGCTAGTCCACATTCGTTTTATACCATTCACCTGCTGGTAGATCGTGGCCGGGTACACGATGCCTTCCGTGCCTATGCCTATTTCCGGTGGGTGGATGATTCGCTGGACAGCGGCACCCTTTCCGAAGCCGAACGTCTGGCCTTTATGCAGCGTCAACAGCGACTGATTGCCTGCTCCTATCGGGGCGAAGTCGTGCCCAATTTGTGCCCTGAAGAGCAACTTTTGGCGGATGCAATTCAGGCTGATCCATCACTGGACAGCGGCTTGGCGCTTTATATTCATAATTTATTATGGGTCATGGTCTTTGATGCCCATCGGCGTGGGCGGGTGATTTCTGAAGTCGAATTAACTGAATATTCGTATCGCCTTGCCGCCGCCGTCACCGAGAGCCTGCATTATTTTATCGGGCACAACGCCGATTCCCCCCACGACGAGACCCGTTATCTGGCGGTGGTCGGTGCCCACATCACCCATATGCTGCGCGACACCTTTGACGACCTCGCCGCAGGTTATTTTAATGTGCCCGCCGAACTGCTTGAGCGGCACGGCCTGACGCCACACAATGTCAGCAGTGAGCCGTATGTGGCATGGGTCAAGAGCCGGGTGGCCCAAGCCCGTGATTGTTTTGCGGCGGGTCGGCGCTATCTGGATCGCGTTGACAGTCGGCGCTGTCGGCTGGCGGGGTATGCGTATATGGCCCGTTTCGAGCATGTGTTGGATTGCATCGAGGCGGATGGGTATCAATTACGACCTTCGTACCCCGAATTGAAACACCGCACGTTGGTATGGTATGCGCTGCGACAGACTTTTTGATTTCTACCCGATCTTCGTTTGTTTTACCTCACCCCCCGACCCCCTCTCCAATAGGCGAGGGGGAGAAGATGGTGTATTGAACACGTTCTCACAAGGGAGAGGTGTTTGGGGTGAGGTCGGCGAAGACGGATATACGGGACGGACGGCCACAGCGACCCGTCTCTACGAAACCGACAGCACTTTTAATCCTAATTTGAGCGCGGTGGATTATGCTCTTTAATAATCAAATCCGGTAAGCCATCCCCACCCCAAACCCCTCCCCATTGCATGGAGAGGGGCTTCAGCAGGCCGTTTGCTCCCCCTCGCTACGCAGTGGAGAGGGGGTCGGGGGGTGAGGATGTGTTACCGAAATTAAAAATTAAAGAGCATTATCCCCGCGTATAAATGGACAAGGAAAACCATGAAACCACATTCCGCAATTATCATTGGGGCTGGCATCGGGGGCATTACCACCGCCGCACATCTGGCGCGACGAGGGGTGCATGTCACCGTATTCGAGAAAAATCAACGCCCCGGTGGACGCTGCGACCATTTTAGCCGGGAAGGGCACGAATTTGATACTGGCCCGACCCTGATGGTCATGCCGCTGGTCTATGAAGCCGCGTTCGCCGCATTGGGGGCTTCGATGGCCGAGCGCCTTGAATTGCAGCGGGTTGACCCGACGTATCATCTGGTCTTTGATGATGGCAGCCGCTTGAATCTCACCTCCGACATGGGTGCGATGTATCGGCAGTTGGAGGCGATTGAACCGGGCAGCTATGACGGCTTTTTGCGCTATATGGAGGAGGGCCATCGGCACTATCATGTCGGCATGTCCCGTTTGGCCGAACGCGATTTCCGCCGGGCCGCCCAGTTTTTCAACATCCGCAACCTGCCGCTGCTGTTTCAGGTGAAGCCGCTGGTGCCGCACTATCGCCATATGCGGTCATTTTTTAGTGAACCCCGCCTGCGCTCGGCCTTCACCTTTCAAGATGTCTATATGGGACTCAGTCCCTACGAGGCGCCGTCCACCTTTTCGATGATGCCCTATACCGAAATGGCACATGGCGTCTGGTATCCCAAAGGCGGCATGTATCGCATCGTGCAGGCGTTGACGGAAATCGCGCTGGAGCAGGGGGTTGAATTTGAATTTGAGGCCAGCATCGAACGTATCGAGGTCTCAAATGGGCGGACGACGGGAATTGTCTTGGCGGATGGTCGGCGCGTCACCGCTGATATGGTCATCGCCAACGCCGATCTGCCGTATGTCTATGAACATCTGTTACCGGAGCAGCATTTAGCGAATCGCATGGCCCACAAGCATTATTCCTGCTCGGTTATCAGCTTTTTCTGGGGCGTGGATAAACCCTATCCCGAATTAGGGCCACATACGCTGTTTTTGGCGGATGATTATCATGCCAATTTCGACAGCATCATCAAACACCTGACCCTACCAGAAAATCCGAGCCTGTATGTTCATGCTCCGGCCCGGCTGAATCCGAAGGCGGCCCCGGCGGGTGAGGATACGCTGATTGGGATTGTCCCCGTCGGTCATCTTAGCGCGATGGGTGAGCAAGACTGGGTGGATCTGCGCGAACAGGCACGGCAGGCGGTGTTTAATCGCTTGGCGCTGTTGGGGATCACCGATTTGGAGCAGCATATCAAGTTCGAGACCAACTTTACGCCGCTGTCATGGCGCAAACGCTACAATTTGACCAAAGGCTCAACACATGGCCTTTCGCATACCCTGACGCAGTTGGGCTATCTGCGACCCCACAATCGGCATCCGCGTTATCACAATCTCTATTTTGTGGGGGCCAGCACCCATCCCGGCACCGGTATCCCCAGCGCCCTGATTTCCGCCCGTCACGTTGCCAACCGCGCTTATGAGGAATTGGTGATGTGAGATGGAATTCGGGTGATCCATCTCCGTTCAACCCCATCCCAAACCCTTCCCCAAACATAGGGAAGGGCTTAAATGCAGGCTCTTCTCCCCTCCCTATGCTTGGTTTTCCCTCCGACACTCTTGAGGCAGAGGAGGAAAAATCAACCTCACCCCAACCCCTCTCCCACGTGAGAGGGGCTTCCATGCGCCAGATTCGACTCCCCCTCGCCAGATGGAGAGGGGGCTGGGGGGTGATACGGAATTCGGGTGATTAATGAATTTTTGGAACAATGGGTTTAAACCCATTGTTGGAACAAAACACCTATCATTCAGCCGAATTTGGTATGAGGTGATCACGCTCAGAAATGGCTTGCTGATGCCCTTTCCAATAAACTGTCGAAATGTCAATAAGCATTAGAGGTCGTCTGAAAATTCCTTTTACGCCGAGGAGTAAACTCCCCGGCTATTTTTGCAAAGTCGGTTGAAACTGCTCTGTTGCGAGGTTCAAAATTGGGCGGGTCGTGGTGCGATTCAGATTTGGGCAGGTCTTAGCCCTGCCCCTACGCAATGGCGTCACGATGCGGCTCTGTAGGGGTCAGGCTCAGACTGACCCTGCTTATGGATAGGACTTCGCAACAGAGCAGTTGAAACCGACTAGGGACATCTATCATAGTCCTAGTCCACTTCAGTGGACTTCGCCTCGATAGCCGCCGACTTCAGTCGGTGGGCTAAAGACGCTGGAAATCGAATATTCAGACGGCCTCTTAGGGAGGGGAGTAAAAGTGGTATTTAAGCCCTTCCCTATGTTTGGGGAAGGGTTGGGGATGGGGTTCTTCGTATTGGTTAGACGGCTATAGTCAGGTTACCTTTTCCGGCGGTTGGAGGGGAAACGCCAATGTGAAGGCGCTACCTGTGCCCAAGACGCTTTTGACCTCAATCGTACCATGATGCGCCTCGACGACCATTTTGGCAATGCTCAGACCCAAGCCGTTGCGACCACGATCATTCTGGCGGGCCTTATCCGCTCGGTAGAAACGATCAAAAATGAAGGGCAGGTCTTTGGGGGAAATGCCAATCCCTGTATCTTCAACGGTCAGGTGTAAATGGGTATCTTGGATAGCGGGCCGCACCGTTACCAGCCCGGCAGTCTTATTGTATTCAATGGCGTTTTCCAACAGGCATTCCAACGCCAGACGAAACCCGTCGGTATCGAGGGGCAGGCGGGGCAGCGACTCATCCAGCTTGATCTCGATGGTCACTTTATGTTCGACGGCACGCTGGGCAAGGCGATCTACCACCTCATGAATCAAAGGTGCGATCTCTTGAACCACCAAACTCGGCTTCACTTCATGGTCAAGACTGACAGCAGCATGGACATAATTCACCAGACTGGTGAGGCGTTCAACCTGCCCATTGAGCGTCTGGATGCGCTGGGCATTGAGTTCGGGCTTGTGGTTGCGCTCCATGACATACAGAGTGGTGCTCATGACGGCCAGCGGGGTGCGAAAGTCGTGTGACATATACGAGACCCATTCACGCATGACCCGCGCCCGTTCATTTTCCGCAACCCAATTCAATTCGCGTTTTTGGCTTTCCAACAGGGCCGCATGTTGCGACTGAATCTGATGGAGATACTGCTCGGTGGTGGCGACGGTCAGCAGCAGGGCCATTGAAAGCATCAAAATGAGCAGTAGATCATCCGTCACCATATCCATGGCCGAGCCGGGTAAGGTTTTGGCCGCCACCAATCCCACGACAAGGTTCAGAATCAACACCCGCCACGCCCCCACGCGCGAAAACAAGATCACACCCAATACGGAACTGAGCGCCAAAAATTTGATCGGGGCTTCAAAGTTGAGGGCAATGGCAACGCCACAGGCCGCTCCGGTAATGAGGCAAACGATGATTGTGGCAGGGACTAGATAATGCCCCCGACGGGCGACGATATAACTGGTGCTACAGATTAGCAGGCCAATTAGCAAGGTGGCATAGACTGGGGTGTTGGGACGACGAGGCACCACAATCGGCACAAGGGGCAATAAGATCAACTCAGTGATGATGAGGGTGATAATGACCGTATTCAGGATGGTATAGCGCCGATACTCAGCCGTGTTGGGGGCAAGATGGCGGGGGGTTGCGAGATAGTCCCACGTTTTTCGGCCCAATTGGAGAAGCATAGCCATACGGCGCATGGACTTATAACACCACATTCATCGGATTGTAAGGCGCATTATAACACAGAACCGGTGGTGTCGCGGGTCGCACTGTGGGGCCGCTCTATCCCTGACCCAATCTTTAGAGCCGCCCCTGTATTCAGTTGTGCTCCGTGCCCCTATTTTTTGTCATCCGCCATCATTTTGCGGAAGCCGATGCGGGCGCATTTCACGGGATAGGTAAGTAGGGTGAGTGGAGCTTCCAACAGGGCACGCAGGAATGGGCGCACCGACTTGACCGCGACGGTTTCTTCGGCACGGTTTTCCAAAACTTCAAAGGCCATGATAGGGGCGAGTGCTGCGCCATATACGGCACCAAAAGCGTGATCTACGGCATTATCAATACGTTCTTCTGTTGTGTGATGATCGGACATTTCCCTGTTCCTCTATCTGATATTGCCTATGTTGTTCCCGATGTCCTGCGTTGTTATGCACTATGCCGGAAAAGGGAGTTTAGCTGCCCCCGGCATATTTTCCGAGGGCAACCATTGGATACCTAAGTTATTCTTCTTGGACGACCAGTGCAGTCGTCATGCCATGCAGTCCGGCGCGGCTTTCGGCGTGGGTGAGAATGTGGCAGTGCCACGCCCACACCCCGGGGTTCACGCAGTCTACCAACACGTCCCAACGTTCGCCGGGGCCAACGGTGAAGGTGTCGCAGGTGAACGGCGCGGGCAGGTTAAAACCATCACGGGCGAAGACGACGCTCGGCATCCCGTGCAAGTGCATGGGGTGGATCATCAGGCCTTCGTTCATGAAACGGACGCGGATACGATCACCCTTTTTGGCGATGATCGGTTGGGTGTCCGGGAAGCTCTTGCCATTGATGGTGTAGCCGAGACCGGAGTCGTTCAGCACCATGACATAATCGGCGCTGACTTCAGGATCGCGTGAGGCGTCTTTGGGGTGAATGATAAACGCACCCATCAGACCACGTACCACCTGTTCGGCGGCATTGTGATGGCTGTGATACATGTGTGAACCGGTGTTCACACATTCAAATTCGTAGGTAAAGGTTGTACCGGGTTCAATGGCGGGTTGGGTAATGAATGGAACGCCGTCCACCGCGTTGGGCACATGGACGCCATGAAAATGTACGCCTGTGCTTTCCTGCATCTTGTTGGTGACGTTCACCCGCACCTTGTCGCCTTCGGTCACATGAATTTCGGGGCCGGGGACGGTACCGTTATAGGTAAAGGCCGGGAAGACGCTGCCAGCAGTGGTTTCCCAATCGGTTTCTTCGCACACAATGTCGAAGACCTTATAACCATCATCGGACATGGTGAATTCGGCCTTGTTGCCCCAGAATTTCCCCTCGTCCTTGCCAATGTTGGCGAGAAAGGCGTCTACTGCCGCTTTGTGCTGGCGGTCAATTTCTTGCCAATCTACTCCACCATCTTGACGGGGGCCACCAAAGCCGGGACCGCCCCAAACGCTGGCATAGGTCTTACCAGCACCCGGCCATCCACCGCTGGTTAGGCTGGCTGCGCCAACCGCGCCCGCTGCGGCACCGGTCATCCCCAAAAATTTACGTCGTCCAAATAACTTCGCCACGTTGATTCCTCCTCAACAAAGTAATGGCATCTTGAAAGTAATGTGTGGGTTTTGGCTTCACTCAGCTATCGGTGATGGGAGAGTGCGGCCTGTGTGTTGTATCCCCTCAAGACCGAAGAAACACAACTTCTCTCACTATTAAACCAATTGTCGCACGGTTTTTGCGATTTCCAAGCAATTTGTGATTTACGTCACATCAATTTAGTGCAGAGGTCATTCGAGAGAAGCTGCATCACGTGACGGTTGGCTCGGCCCGCTCTGCCGAAATGGTACTGGTTTAGAATGGCGGAACGATGGCATAATCGGGCTGATGTTGTTTGACAATTCGATCCGATAATGCAACCTCACCCCCTGACCCCCTCTCCATCTGGCGAGGGGGAATTGAAAGTGGCGTATTGAAGCCCCTCTCCACGTTGGAGAGGGGTTGGGGTGAGGTCAACTATTGCTAGATTATTTACCGGATGAAGCAATTAGCCCGTTACCCATGAAAGGACACTCCCCATATGAACATCATCCGCGCCGGACTCGGTGAATTGGACGCTGTGACACCCTTGTTTGATGCGTATCGCCAGTTTTATGAGCAGCCGTCGAATGTGGACGCGGCACGTGAATATTTGCAAGCGCGTCTGATGAATGACGAGGCGGTGGTGTTTCTGGCGACGATTGAGGGGCAGCCCGCCGGATTCACCCTGCTCTATCAGACGTGGACATCGGTGGCGCTGCAAAAATTATGGATTCTCAATGACCTGTATGTACACCCGGATTTTCGCAAACACGGCGTCGGCGAGGCGCTGCTGGAACAGGCCCGGCAGTTTGTGGGGCAGGGGGGCGATCATTTATTGCGACTCCGTACCGCTCATGATAATGTCACGGCGCAGCGGCTGTATGAGCGGCTCGGCTGGGTGCGTGACCAGCGATTTTATACCTATAACCTGTCGTTGTAGCGATGAAATTTGCACAACGGGCGGCAACAATTGGATGAATTTTCGCATAGGGGTCTGCTCCTGTGGTGCGGCGATGCTCGCAGGCGTTCATTGGGCCTATATCGGGTTTTCAAGATATGCTATAGTTGTTGCTGGTTATAAATTCCCCTTGTCTACATTGGAGTTGGTTTGTGCCCTATTCTGGAACCACATTTGATGACCTCACCGAGTATTTGATCGAGGCCCTGCCCATCCAAAGCGTTTTGGATATTGGTGCAGGCGAAGGCAAGTATGGTCGTCTCTTGCGGAAATATCACCCTCAAGCCCACCTAACCGGGGTGGAAATCATGGGAGACTATATCTCCAGATTCAACTTGAATGCGCTTTATGACCGAGTCGTCAATCTCAATATCCTCGACCTAATGAAGCAAGAAGTGGATACGATTTATGATCTGGTGATTATGGGGGATGTCATTGAACATCTTCCAAAATCGGGCGGGACGGATGTGCTGCATTTTTATGTGCATCGGGCACGCTATCTCATGATTCTTTATCCTGAGCGAACCTTTCAGGGCACGTATTTGGATAATCCCCATGAAGCCCATATTTCGGTTTGGACAAAAGCTGATTTTGCGCCGTTTGATTCGGTTTACCTCGAACGCGAAGCAAAACCTCCCGCCAAAGGGATCAAAATTCTCGTGGGTATCAATGGATTTATGCTCGATACGCAGACGGCACCGCTAATTCAAGCCGTCTTGGATCCATACCTGCCCCATTCTGCCTTGTATCGAGTGTCACGCTCCTTCTATCGCCGTTTGCTGCCCATGTCCCTGCGCCAAAGACTGAACCTGTCTGGCCTCAATCGGGAAGTGGAAGCAGCCCATATGTTTACGCCACCGACCCGTTCCGATCATTGAGGCCGTTGTTCTAGCCCGCCCATACCCGTTCGATTAGCCGTTTCGGTTGGGTTTCTCCTCCAAATATTCCAATAAGGTTTTGGCCGCTTGTTCATTGCCGAACGGTGTGATGATAGGATATTCAATATCTTCTCGTAATAGACCCACTTCTTCCGACGCCAGTTCGTGAACGAGCAACTGCATGGCACTCAATTTTTCGGCGTGGCTCAAACGGCGTGATTCTTGTACAAGGTTGTCCGACAGCATAGCCGATACCTCCATTGCTTTTGGGGGCTGATTTTAACATAAAGCAGGACGGGGATTAACCCACCCATACTTCTGAAAACCGTATCAGTCCGAGGGTTTTAGATTCATATTTCAATCTACGAAGGGGGTCATTGATAAAAACGCTACACCCCGTTCGATTAATGTCATCGCACATAGGTTATCGGTTTAAACGTCATGGAAGCGACTACCCCTGTTTGATATAAACCTTCACGTCGCTTTCCGCGAGGCTGTCACCCAGATAACCGCCTTGAATCGTGACCTCGTAGCCATAGATACACTCCCGCCAAACACCGTCGGTTTGGTTGTGCAATTCAAAATTTCCAGCAAATTGGTCTTTGAGATTTGCTACGACTAACACTTGATTCCCCGCGTCATTCCAGCGCTTAAATGCAATAATGCCCCGGTCTGGTATATCGGCGACGGCTTCATAATTACTGCTCCAAATAGCCGGATTTCCCCGACGAAGATGGATGAGATGTTTATAATGCTCAAATAACCCCACATTGGTAGGATTGTCTAGGAGATTCCAGTGTAGGGGATTGGGAGCGAGGGTCTTGGAGGTCGGTTCACCAAATTCCTGCCCCATCCAAAGCATGGGCAAGCCGGGGGCCATCAATAGCAGGGTCGCCCCCAGTTTCGCCCGACGGAAAGCCGCCTCATCAAAGGTTTTGGCAACCTCACCCAACTTCCACATAATACGCTGTTCATCGTGATTATTGAGATAATGCACCGCATTGACGGGTGCAACAAATCCATCGCCCACGCCGCTCAAAACACGCAATAACTCGGTGGTGTTATACGGATTGCGACCATTTTCGCTCACGCCGAGGGTGGAACATTCTAATTGACGATAGAAGGTATCGTGCCATGCCGCGTCCATCGGGCCGTTGGGACCGCAGATCATTGGGTCTTGGGGAATATGTTCGGCGACGGTGAAAAAGGGTTTGAAGTTTGCTCGACTGTGGGCTTCATTATAGAACCATTGGAGCAGATCAAAATATTTGATGGCGCGGGTGCAATCGAAGCGAATGCCATCAATATGATAGGTCTGTACCCAATAATGGAGCGCCTCAATAACATGTTCACGTGCAGGCCAGATGCCCAAATTTTCGTCGTATTTTTCGTAATTGAACTTTGGCCCAAACTCCAGCGCGGGTTCGTCGGGATTATCTTCATAAAACCAGTAGGTGTAGTCAATTTGGGTGAGGGGGGCTTCACTTTCCATGTGGTTATACACCGCGTCATGAATCATCCGTATTCCGCGTGCATGGCATTCATCCACCAAGCGGCAGAGATCGTCGGGTGTGCCATAACTGTTTTCAATCGCATAGATGCTGCGTTGGCTATAGCCCCAACTGTGATGACCGGGGAACTCATTAACGGGCATTAGTTCAATGGCGTTTATGCCAAGCCCTGCCAGATAATCCAACTTTTCAATCACCCGATCAAACGTGCCGGGTTGGTCATCGGTATCGCCGGGGCCACCCCGAAAATCGCCTACATGCAGTTCGTAGATAATCAGTTGGTCATTAGAGGGCAATGGCACGTCATCATGCTGCCATTGATATTCATGGATAATGCGCTGGCCGTTGCGAATACGGATAATCGAATTTTCATGGCTATCCAGTGTCATTTGGATGGATTTGGGGTCGGCAACCGTCTTTTCCTGATCTACGGCAAAAAAACTTTTGGAGATCAGCCGGAATTTGTATTCGTAGTCGCCGTCGGGCAGATCAACCTCCACGCGCCAGACGCCTTTATCATCGCGGCTCATGGCGAGTTCGTCCCAATCGTTCCAACTCCCCATCAGGCGCACATTTTCATTGTAGGGCGCAAAAAGTTCAAAACCAATCGCAGCCATACCGCTCTCACTCTCTCTCTTTTACAGTAGTTCATCAAAAAAGTGGACATAAATAAGCATAATCAACCGTCTATGAAAGGTGAATGGGTTAGATAGCCTATTAATCAGATAAAACGAACGGCTTTTGGTTTGGGTGGAGATAGGGCGGTGTTAGGCCACCCATATCCCTTCGATACTCAAGCCGCATTTAGGAGGGATACTTCACCCGATACGACAAAAACGCCACGCCGTTGGGATAAATCTGGGCGCGGTATTGATCCAAATAGACCGATTTGGTGCTGTCGCCAAACATGCGTTTGCCATCACCGAGCAGCACAGGATAGAGTTTGACGATGACCTCATCAATCAATTCGTTATCCAGCAAGGTCGCCGCGAATTGACTGCCCCCGCATAACCAGATCAAGCCGCCGTCGGTGTCCTTTAATTGCCGCACAAATTCGACCTCATCAGACTGCACCAGCGTGACTTGATCGGAATTTTCAAACTGCATGGTGCGCGAAAACACATAATTTTTCATCGGGTGGAAAGGGTAGGCGGGTTCACCCATTTTTAGGCCATATTGAAAGCCGAACTCATACGTTTTGCGACCCATCAGGATGGCATCGAATTTGTGAATATCTGCCATGAAATCGGGGATGTGTGGCCCTTCATAAAACGGCAGAAATCCCGTAACCGTGTCATCGGCGTGTGCGATGTAATTATCAAGGCTGGCGGCAACGTAGTAGATGATTTTTCGCATAGGGGTTTGCTCCTTGTATCTACCATGAGTAGGATAAAAAAGGGGCAGGGCGGGTGTTATCCCGCCCATACCCGTTCGATGAGATGCCCGTCGGAGATTTCCCACACCTCGCCGTCGAACTGCTGCAAAAAGCGGCGATCATGGCTGGCGGCGATGATTGGGCCGGGAAAATCCTCTAGGGCGCGTTCCAGCGATTCCAACACATCAAAGCTGACGTAATTGGTTGGTTCATCCAGCAGCAGCAGATTGGCCCGACTCGCAATCAACCGCGCGATTTGTAGTTTGCGGCGCTGCCCACTCGACAGTTCACTCACGCGACGGCCCATGTCGTCGTAACGAAACAGACCAGAGGTGATGAGGGTGGCGATGGCTTGTTGTTCAGATAAATCATCCCCACCCCC
>JAIOHL010000221.1 GCA_019913005.1 Anaerolineae bacterium
GCAGTGGAGAGGGGGTTGGGGGGTGAGGATAGTTCAAATTCGCTCATCTCACGAACCGGCAATCAATGTAAAGAAATCAAAGCACCCGCCCTAGCAAAAAGGGATTTCGCTGTTATGATGGAGGCGTTTTGAAGATGATTAAAGGCTCAGGAAGGACAACCTATGCCCGCTACGTTTGATTTTGGCGAATTTCCGATTTTCACAACGGCTCGCCTCACCATGCACCAAGTTGCGCCAGATGATGCCGACGGGATGATGCGGCTGTTTAGCGATGCACGAGTATTGACGTATCTCAATATGGAACCGATGGATACCCCCGAAAAAGCCAGCGGGTTTATCAATTGGCTGCGCGGCGCATATGAACGGCAGGAGGGCCTAGATTGGACAATCCGCACCCACGCGGGCGAATTTGTCGGCATGTGCGGGATGTATCAATGGAATAAAAGTGACCGACGCATAGATTTGGGCTATCACATCTTGCCCGAACGCTGGGGGCAGGGCTATGCAACCGAGGCCACCCATGCCATGTTGGGTTGGGCGTTTGAGGCATTAGATTTGCACCGTGTCCAAGCCGACTGCACCGATGGCAATATCGGCTCCGAACGGGTGCTGCTCAAATGTGGGTTTACGTTGGAGGGCATCTGGCGCGAAAGCTGTTGGGAACATGGACGCTTTGTGAATATCCGGCAGTTTGGATTATTGCGGCGGGAGTATCTCAAGAACGACGGCGGGTAATCTTCGGATACACCCCCTGCCCTGCTCGCGGGTGGCGGAAAAGCGGCTGTCTCTTCGCTATTAATTAACTTTACCGATGGCCTTAACACATTTTTTATGGTAATTTAATCCTCAATCGCTATACTCTGGAGTATGGACTTCGCTATTTTACGCTAGGTAACACACATGACTCATCAAGATTTCAAGGTTGTACGGGCGATACCTCAGTTCCTCATTGTCCTCGTGCTGGCAACTCTGCTCGCGGCGTGCGGGGGTAAGGAAGACGATCAAGATTCTGGTGCGCCCGCAGCGGAAAAGACGCCCGCAACCATCACCCTCATGCTCGGTCTACCCCAGATCAAATACGCGGGGGTCTATGCTGCCGTCAGTCACGGCTATTTTACCGACGAAAATTTGACCGTCGAATTACAATATAGCACCCCAACGGACGGCAGTGATCCAACGGTAGATTTCTCTAGTCCCTTCCCCGTCGGCGAACCGATTTTTGGGGTGCTGCCAGCGGAGATGCTGCTGCAAATGCGCCAAGCGGGTAATGATATTATGGCCGTTTTGACCCTCATTCAGCGCGATTCACGCGGGATTATTTCCACCACCGACAACCCGATCAATACACCCGCCGATTTGGTTGGCAAACGCCTGCTGATTCTCCCCGGCACAGCGGACATCACCAATATCTTTTTGACGACAGTAGGGATTGACCCCAACGACATCACGATGGTGGATGGGGGTAATGCTGGGGTAGCAACGCTGGTGTCGCAGATTGTCTCCGGTGAGGTAGACGGGTTTGTGTTTAGCATCGAGGGTGAAGCCCAGTTGAATGGACTCGGCCTTCAGACCAACCGTTTGGCCTTCTATGACTATGGCGTGTTGTCGTATCACAACATCTTTTACACCTCGCGCGAGATGATCGAACTACACCCGGACGTGGTACAGCGGTTTGTGAATGCGCTGCTGCGTGGAATGCAATATTCGATTGACCACCCGGACGAAATCGCGGCGCAGTTTGTGGAAGACTATGCCGACGTCATCCATCCGCTGCAAGTCTCCGTGCAAGATGAAGGGATGCGCTCGATCATCCCCCTGATGCAAACGGCCACCTCCAAACCCGGCATGATGGACGCCGCGACGTGGGAATATTTGATCCATACGCTGAGTCAACTGGGCTTGGTTGATGCCAGCATGAAGGCGGACGATGCGTACACGCTGCGATTCGTCGAGGCGTATTACAAGTAGGCCAAGATTCGGGCAAAGGCTAACCCCATCCCAAAGCCTTCACCTCCAAACAGAGGGGGCGGTTGTTACCTCTCAACCCAGATTTAGTTGAAAACTAACCCCATCCCAAACCCTTCCCCCAACAGAGGGAAGGGCTTCAATTCGGGGCAACCTCCTGTCCGTATCAAACGACCTCTAACCCCGTCCGTATACAATTTTTATGCGTTTTTAAGCGCTTCCCCGATAGCATGGACAATGGTGGTTCATGCTCTTTCATTTATCTTTGGGAGTCCTCTCGATGTCATATTCAAAAACGTTGCGGGCCAGCCTGATGTTGATGCTGGTCATGCTGATGGCGGCGGCTTGTACCAATGTAGACGACACTGAACCCAAAGCCACCCCGACACCCGCTGCCGTCAAGCTCTTCACGGTTGTGCCCCAAGTGTATCTGGCCGGATACATGGGCGCCGATCAGCAGAACTATTTTGAGCAGGAAAATCTCACCAGCGAAATCCTGTTCACCCATTCCGCTCTCGAACTTGATTTTTCGGAAGTTTTGGCAAAGGTCGCGGCGGGCGAAGGTCAATTTGGCATCGCCAGCGCGGATAGCATTCTGGTTGCACGCGAACAGGGCCTGCCGATTGTTGCCATCGCCAGCATTTACCAAGAAGACCCCACTGCGATCATCAGCCTTGAGGCCAAAAACATCCACGAGCCAGCCGATTTGGAAGGCAAGAACTTCATCGTGTGGTCGTTTGAACGGCCACTGCGTCTATTTGCCCATGTCGCCGGGCTAGATATGGAGCAAGTGGGAGTGGTCTATCCGCCGGAGGGCAGCACGGCGCAAGGCGCGACCATGTTTATCACCGGGCAGGTGGACGGGATGGTCGTGGACTGGACAGCCTCCGCTGTACAAGCCACCGCCGGGGGGGTTGTGTTTGATGTCCTGACTTTTAGCGATTTCGGCTTTGTGGGCTATCCCTGTTTGCTGTTTACGACTGAGGACATGATTCAAAATCAGCCCGATGTCGTCCAGCATTTTGTGAACGCCTTTGTGCGCGGGATGCAATACGCCGTCGAACATCCTGACGAGATGCTGACATGGTTCGTTGAGAACTACAATGACGACCTGTTCCCCCAGCAGCGGGTGACGGATCCAAAGGTGATGGAAGCCATCGCGCCCTTCATTGCGCCCAGCGACAGTCAACCGGGGGTGATGGTCGAGACCACATGGCAGGCGATTCACGACCAGATGGTTGAGGCCGGTCTGTTGACCGCCACCGATGTCGGCCAAGCCTATACCCGGCAGTTTGTGAATGCGTACTACAAGAACGATTAGGGCATAGAAATCGCCCTCACCCCCCTAGCCCCCTCTCCCAATGCTTTGGTAGAGGGGGAGAAGATGGCCGAGTGAAGGTTCTCTCGCGTGGGTTTGGGGTGAGGTAAAGATTTAGTCCAACCCCAATGTCGCGCTGACCCGTGCCCGCCTGAGGATCATGGTAAAGAAACGACTGGCGATGGCGAAATAGATCACCGTAAAGACCAACAGCATCAACCAACAGAACAAAATCTCACCAAAATCATGCCCGCCGCGTGCCGTGATGTGCAGCACCCGTGCCGCCCAATAGGGAGGCAAAATATAGCTAAGGGGGGTTGTCCAACCCGGCAGCAGCGCAATTGGGAACAGGAAGCCACACAGGGTATAGATCGGGAATTCGAGCGCGTTCTGGAAACTTTGCACGGCGGGGTTAATTAGGTAGACCGGGGCCATAATCAGACCAAAACTGATAAAGGCGATCACCGTCAGCACCAGCGAAATCACAAAACCCACCGGATTGGCGACACTCAACGCATACCCAAAGATGAACGAGGCCAAGACATAGCTGACCATCATCGAGGCCAGTGATTGGCTGACATGCGCCAGATTTTTACCGAGTGTAATCACCCACAGCGGCGTCGGCAGGCCAACCAAAATCTCCAGTGTGCCTGTCCAGCGTTCGCGGGTAATGGAATTGCCGCTGATAAACACCAAACTGCTCCACAAGCCGGTCATGCCGCCGCCGACCACCACAAAAATGGCATAGTCGCTGCCTTTGTCACGCAGCATATAGAGGGCCAACAGCGCCACACACAACGGTTGAATGACGATGGTGAACAACACAAACAGGTCGTTCCACATCTCTTGGTAGGACATCTTGGCGGAGACCCACACAACGCGGGCATATTCTTGGACAAGATTCGATTTCATTGCACAACTCCCAAGCGTTGATTAGCCATTTCTCAGAGGTCTACTGCCAGTTTTAACGCCATGTTCAGTATATTAAAAAAACTATCATTTTGTTCATTGGGTTTGAATCTGAGCCGCCCTACGTAGGAGGGGAATAGCACCCCCTCCACAGCGGTAGGTCTTTCGCCGGACGCCAGAGAATGAATTGGGGCTGATTAGTGGCTCGGCACGAGGGCGGCCTTTGCAAAATCGGCCATGCGCATCGGGGGCTGTCCGGTCAACTCTTGCACTGCGCTGGATACGACATTCAAATAGCCCTGTTGGGTGGCCGCATCAAACGAGGCATACAACTCCGCCACTGGACGCGGTAATCCTGCCCCGACCATGCCTTGAATACTTGCCTCCAACTCCAACGGGACCACTGTCACGGGCTTGCCACTGATCTCGCTGGCGAGGGCGGCCAAATCCCCTTGTGACAAGGCTTCCGGCCCAGTGATGTCGAGCGCACGGCGTCCTTCAAAATTCGAGGCCAATGCCGCTGCCGCTGCACGGGCACAGTCTTCGCGGGTGACATAGCCAATCTTGCCATCCCCACAGGCACTGAAATGCTGCCCCATCTCAATCGCCCGGCTTAATGCGCCGATTGCCACATCCGCATAAACATTGTTGCGCAGAAGGGTGTAGCCCATGCTGGTGGCAGCGATGGCCTGTTCGGTGCCGTAATGTTCCGGCGCAAGGAGGATGGGCGATTCGGGGCCGGGGTTGACGATGGAGGTGTAGATCACATGCTTGACTCCGGCTTGTTCGGCGGCATGGACGGCGTTGGTGTGCTGTTGCAAGCGCGTCCCCAATGCGTCGGTGCTAATGATGAGCAGGCGATCCACCCCGGCGAAGGCTTGGGTCAATGAGGCCGGGTCGTTGAAATCGGCATGGCGCACGATGACCCCCTTTTTGGCGAAATCGCCCAGTTTTTCGGGGTGACGGGTGGCGGCGATGATGGTTCCGGCGTTGGCTTCCAATAAAAGTTCGACGACACGCCGACCCAGATGACCGGACGCTCCTGTGACCAATAGCGTGGGTTGATTGTTGGACATAGCAATTCTCCTCAATAGGGCTTCCATTAAACGATGGTAACTATAAGATACTTGGTGTAGAATGGGAAGTAGGCACTTTTGCGTAATGGAGTTACCGGACGGAAACTGCTCCGTTGGCAAGGCGTCTGGTGAAAAGAGGGTCAGTCTGAGCCTGACCCCTACGAAACCGCATCATTATAGGGGCATACCCCCCGTGTGTGCCCAATTTTGAAGGAGTTACTCAATGGAAACGAATGATCTCATCCCAAATGTATATGCCGCCGACTGCCCCACCCGCCATGTGTTGGATTTAATCGGGGATCGGTGGACGACGTTGATTATTGGCCGATTGGAGGATGGCACCAAGCGATTTTCGGAATTGCAGCGCAGCGTGGCAGGCATCTCGCAAAAAATGCTGTCCCAGACCCTGCGGAATATGGAACGGGATGGCTTGGTGAAGCGCACCGTCTATCCCGAAGTCCCGCCGCGTGTCGAATATCATCTAACGGCATTGGGCGAGACGCTGTGTGGCCCGATCACGGCCATTCACAATTGGGCGATGGAGCATATCGGCGAAATTCAGGCCGCCCAACAGGTGTATGATAAGAAGGCGAAGGGGTAGGCATCATGGGAACGTTGGCCGCTGGCGTCCCACGCGACAAGATTATTTTGGCGTATGCGGGGGAAAAACTACCGGATACGCATCAAAATTAAGAGTTGCGGTAAAATAACCCCCCTACTGATCTGCACAGGAGGGGTGTCCGCATGGACGAAGCGAAACTACATGCACAGGTGTCGGCCCATCTAACGGAACTCGCTGTTTATATTGGCAGCCGACCCACTGGCAGCGAGGGCAATCACCGCGCCGGGGAGTATATTCAGCAGGTGTTGACCGAATTCGGTTGGGAGGTCGAGACGCAGCGGTTTGAATGTCTGACATGGCAGGCGGGGGAGGCACATTTGACCGGTCCCGGCCCGGTCTTTGCGCTGACCCCCAATCCTTTTTCGATGGCGTTTGAGGGGGAGGCATCGCTCGTGCTCCTGCGAACCCTTGCCGACCTTGAAAGTGTGGGCGATTTGAGCGGGCAAATTGCGGTGCTGACGGCTGAATTGTCGCAATACAGCTATATGCCCAAGAATTTCCCCTTTTTTCGCAGCGACGATCAACAAAGGGTCATTCATCTGCTAGAAACCAAACAACCCGCCGCTGTGTTGGGGTATTTGAAGTCACCCCTGTTTTGTGATGCCGATTTCCTGCTGCCCTCCGCCACCATCGCGCCTGAATTTGCCGAGGTCGTGCAGTATTTGGATGGGCAGACCGTCCATTTGAGCATCAGCGGACGCACCATCCCCACTGATGGCTATAACGTGGTGGCCCGTTCGCGTGAGATGGACGGCCCCAAAATCATCCTCTGTGCGCATTACGACACGTGGTTCGATACCCCCGGTGCGTTGGACAATGGCAGTGGTGTAGCGGCCCTGTTGACGCTGGCAGGGGTGCTGGATCAAGAGACCTATCCGCTCGAATTGGTGTTTTTTAACGGGGAAGATCATTATGCCGCCCCCGGTCAAGTGGCCTACCTGAGCGATTTTTACCCCGATGAAGCGGCCTATGTGATTAATATTGATGGCATCGGCGCGGTGGGCAAACATAACAGTCTGGCCCTATTTGGGGATGACCCCTTTTTGTTTGATGCGGCCTATCGGGTGCAGGAGCAGTTTCCAAATCTTGAGGAAGTCCCGGCGTGGTATGAAAGCGACCACACCATGTTTGTGCAGCAAGGCCTACCCGCGCTGGCCTTTTCATCCGCCAATGCCTATGATTTATGGAATGTCGTGACACATACTCATCGAGATCGCTTTGAACAGGTGGACATCGAGAAGGTGGTGGAAGTCGTGCAATTTATTGAGGCACTGTTCGCGGCGGTGGGATAAAGGAGAGGTAATTTGGCCCCTCATCGCAATTTGAAACGGATTTTGATGTTAGGCGAGATAGGCGTCGGATGAACAATAGTAGTTCAACCCCACCC
>JAIOHL010000222.1 GCA_019913005.1 Anaerolineae bacterium
GGGGGTTAGGGGGTGGGGTTAAACGACCATCGTTAATCTATCAGCCGTCTAATCCGCCGCGCTGACTTCTGTACTCGGCTTGTTGTTTGAGACGGGCTTTTCACGAACGGGACGCGGAATCCCACCCGGCCACCACGTCCATTTGCCAAATAGACGGGCCAGCGCGGGGTCGAGAATGGTGCGTACCACGAATGTATCCACCAAGACGCCAAACGCCACTGCGAAGCCAATTTGACCGAGGAAGGCCAATTCACCCGCCATCAATCCGGCAAACGTGCCTGCCAAAATAAGCCCTGCCGAGGTGATAATCGCGCCTGTGCTGGAAACCGCCACATGCACGCCTTCTTCAATCCCGCTATGGCTGACTTCTTCTTTGATGCGCCCAAACAGGAAAATGCTATAGTCAATGCCGAGCGCCACCAAAAATACGAACATGAAAAATTCGACCATAAACAGCAGGCGTGGGGTATCGAAAAACACATCAAAGACGATGTTGGTGATGCCCAGTGTAAAGGTATAACTCAGCAGCACTGTGCAGATGAGATAGATTGGCGCAATGGCACTGCGCAGCATCAACAGCAGCACCACAAAGATGCCAACCAGCACAAACCCGAAGGCCCGCAGCAAATCTCGATCCATGACATCTTTCATTTCGGCAATCACGACGGCGCTGCCCGACACGCCTGCCCGCCCATCCCGCTGATAGGGCTTTAGCGCATCCCGAATATCCTCTACCGATTGCACCGACCCATCCGTGCCGACCTCGTTCGACAGCAGGACGTTCAAATGGAAATATCCACCGTTTTCCTCACTGACGGCACTGCCCAATGGCTGCACGACCTCAACCCCGTCCATTTGGCTGATGGTCTCGGTCAGGGCCATCATATCAGCTTCCACCGTGTCGGCAGGCCGATCCGCCACCACGACGGTCAAGGGATAGAGCAGGCCCTTGCCAAAATTTTCCTCAAGCACGTGATAGCCCTGAATCGCTTCAATGTCGTCGGGGTAGTCCTCCATAAATTCATAGGTCACGTCGCGGGTTAGGCCGTAAATCGAAAACGGGATCATCAAAACCACGATGGCCGCAATCGTCAGCAGGGGGCGTGAACTGGCTTGGCGTGAGGTGAATTCGTACCAGCGTCCGCCACCGCGATGTTTAGCCTTACCGGGCCAAAACGCCTTTTGCCCCAAGACGGATAACAGGGCTGGGGTCAGCGTCAAACCCGCCAGCAGGCCAACCACAATCGCCAATGCCAGCATGGGGCCGGAATTCTTGAAAAAGCCCATTTCGGCAAAAGCCATCGCCATAAACCCGACAAAAATGGTCGAGGCGCTGCTGGTAATGGTCTCACCCACCAGATGCACCGTGTCACGGGTGGCCCGTTCAATATTATCATCCACCGCCATTTCTTCACGGAATCGGCTAATCAAAAACAGGCAGTAATCCGTGCCCGCCCCATACATGACGACAATCAAGAGGGCATTGCCTTCGGTTAAGATGGTGAGAATCCCCGCATCGCCCAAAAAGCCGAGCAGACCCGTTGTGACCATCAGGGCCATCGTCACGGCAAACAGAGGGATAAATGGACTGACTGGGGAGCGATAGATCAGCAGCAGGAATACAATCACCAAGACAATCGTGATATACAGCGTGCGGTCAATCGTCTCGAAGGCCGATTTTTCGGTCTGATAATTAATCGCACCATCGCCCGTATGGTAAATTTTGAGGCCGTCTACGCGATGATCCCCAACCCAATCGTCCACCTTTTCAACCGTACTGTCGGTACGTGGGTCGTTGTTGCCCGTCGTCAGGCCAAATGCGACAAAACCGACCTGTCCATCGGGGGAGACCGTCGCAGCTTCCATCTCTGGGGCAAGCGCAGGCGAGGTAACATTGCCGATATTATCCGGCGCATCCTCGCTCATGAGCCACGCTGTCACCTGCTCAAGATAGGCCCACGCTTCGGGGGCATGGACACCCCCGACCCCGCTGGCATCCACCAAAATCATGCCACTACTGGGTGTAAAGGTATCGGGGTACAGTTCTTTGTAAAGGTCTTCCGCTTTGAAAAATTCGGCTTCGCGCGGCAAAAAATCGCGGTCATCGGTGGTTGCCACATCCTCAAGACTTGGCGCGGTGGCGGTTAACACAGCGGCCAGCACTATCCAGCCCAAGATAATTGGATAGCGATAGCGCGTCGCCCAGCGCCCTAACAATTTGAACATCGTCCACTCCCCTTCTTGCTATGGTAATTGGTGAGTGAAGGCCCATGATGCAGAAGGTGTAATACCTTCTGCATCATGGGCCTTCACTCACCAATTACC
>JAIOHL010000223.1 GCA_019913005.1 Anaerolineae bacterium
CCATCGAAACCTTCAACAGTCAGTTGGAGAAGATGGGGCTACAACGCTTGTATACCCGCACCAACGCTGGGTTCGACCTGAAAGTCCATGCCACTCTCTTGGCTTTAGCTTTCATTAATTTACACTAGCAATCAAGGTATATTTGTCAAGGTCTTCGGCAAAAATTCCCGGCTCCCATAAAGCATGTTGCCATATATTTAGACATATCAACCTCTCAGAACCATTTTCTGGGTTCAGATCATATCCAATACTGGTAATAAAATTCGGTAGTGATTGAGGATTCTTCAAAAGATACTCGGCAGTTGGCAATATAGCTTTTCGTTCGTGATCCTGAGAATCAACATGTTTATCTGAACATGCTGAGAGCAGAATAAGAGCAGCGAATGTATAGCTCATTTTTTGAAGCAGGCTCACTTATTTTTGCTCCTTCCGCAGCAGGCCAAAGTGTTGATGCTGCTGATTAGATACAAAAGATTTGGCAGATGCCTCGCTTTATTGATAGGGAAACCCCTTTTACTGCGAGGATATCAGCACCATATCCCCTAAGCGGATTTCGGTTTCATCGCTAGAGGCAGGTGCGGCATAAAAACCGCGTGTGCCGTCATTTAAAAAGCGCAGGGTTTCCGCGATAGTGTGCGGCTCGACTTTATCCTCGATGCTGCCCAAACAAAACGCCGAGAAGGGTTTGCAGGGTGGGGCGACCAAAATATCTTTCAGAATCGTCAGCCGTCCATCCGCACCACGCAGGGCAATCTCCCCTTGTACGTCATCTTCAGTTAGGAGAATATCGGTTTGCACGAGGATGTTTTCGCCAGCGATGCCGAATGTCATGTGGTCACCAAAACGCGCTTTCATCTGATCATAATAGCCTGTCAATCCAAACGACAGCGGGTTAGCGCCAGTATTGCGAGTGCGCGGATGGTGGGCATTGTGGGCATCAAAGACCCGTTCGCCATTCAGTTCTGCGGTCACACCAGCGGGGGTCAACCAAATACGCTCGACTTGGGCCAAACGATCTGGTTTATAAACGCGGGTGGTAGTGCCTTCCTTCATCGGTTCACGCTGGATTTGTAATAAAACGACTGGGCCGATTTCGCGCCAATTGTTCAAGAGGCCATCTCCTCAAATTGTTGGGTGATTAAAGGGTGCAGTAGTGTCTCAATTTGTTCGAGGCGGGTAACACGTACCAGTTGATAGCGTAAATCCGCCAAGATGGGATCGGTGTCTATAAATTCATCAAAATATTGGTGCAGGCGTCCGCGTAATTCCATGACCGAACGCTCCTCGCCATAATCTGAGGTTTCGACCATTACCCGTGCATGGTCAAGGGCGGCTTGGGCGCGAACATGAATAGGGGGGTCAGGCAAAACCTCGCCAGCGCGGAGCAGGTGGGCGATATGGCGGAACAGCCAAGGGTGTCCGGTGGCGGCTCGACCAATCATGACGCCATCACAGCCTGTCTCCGTCATCATGCGTTGGGCATCGGCGGCGGTGCGAATATCCCCATTACCCAAGACCGGAATCGAATGGACGGCGTTTTTGACCTCGGCAATCACATTCCAGTTGGGTGGGTCGGGGCGGAATCCCTGTGAGGCGAAACGCCAATGCACGGCGATTAATTTAACCCCGGCATCTTCAGCGGCACGTGCAAAAGGAATCGCGGTGGGTTCGCCTTCAGTGTAGCCTGCCCGAACCTTAACCGTGACGGGGATATCCACCGCTTTGACCACTGCCTCCACCACGCTGGTCGCGGTGCAAATATCGCGTAATAGACCCGCCCCGCCACCTTTCCGGGCCACTTTGGGAACCCAGCAGCCCATATTAATGTCAATAATCGCGGCTCCGGCATCTACCAAAATTTTGGCAGCTTGGGCCATCTTGGGTGGGTCGTTGCCAAAAATCTGCACGGCGAATGGGTATTCATGCGACTGCCAATCAAATTTGTGACGGGCACGCGGGTCGGCACTCGTCAAAATATTGCTGCTGAGGAGTTCCGTACAGACCAAACCACAATCACTGCCAGAATGTTCTCGCACTAGGCGGCGGAAGGCATAATTGGTCATGCCATCCATCGGGGCGAGGGTCAATGGGGTGTCTATCTGAATTGGGCCGACGTGAATCGGTTTGAGCAGAGGTTCGGCATTGAGATTGGCGGTGTTACTTGTCAACATTATCGCTCGGCGTTACAGTAATCAAGGTTTCTGCAATAATCCTACCAAAAATTCAGTTACTTGAAACGGGTTGGTTTTCGTTGATGTCTATTCATAAGGTTTCTGCTTTGCTGGCGATACGCCTGTTAGCGCTGGTGCATTTCGCCAATGATTTTTTCGCTGGCTCACTCGGCATTTTGCTGGCGGCACAGGCTGAAAAACTTGACCTGAGTAACGGGCAAATCGGATTGATTTCGACGGCCTATTATGCGTTGTCATTGTTTCAGCCGACGTTTGGCTGGCTGGTGGATCGCACCGGACGAGCGTTTTTAATGGTCAGTGGGGCGTTTTTGACGGGAGTAGGCATTTTTTTGTGCGGCTTCGCACCCTCGTTTGGGTGGATTATGCTGGCGGCGTTTTTTGCTGGTTTGGGCAGCGCCATGTTCCATCCAGTAGGATTGGCGACGGCCCGTCATTTGGGACATGAGGCGGGCAAGGGGAAAACGGTGGCCTTATTTATGCTGGGGGGCAATAGTGGTTATGCGATTGCACCGTTTATTGTCGGGTTTATTTTGGAAGCGAACGGCCCACGCGGGATTGTCATTCCATTTTTGGTAAGTTTGTTGGTTGTCCCCTATATTTTGGGACGACTGCGGCCTGCGCTCTCGGTGCAGTTGATTGCTGCCGAAAAAGCCGTGCATATCCCCCCAAATACAAGCTCTAAACGCACCACTCGCTGGAATAAGGTCGGGGTGTGGATGCTGCTGGCCTATCTGGTGATGGTTTTGGTGCGTGGGACAGTAGATCAGGTCTTGGGCACCTATCTACCGACCTATTATGAACAGTCGGGACGGTCATTATCTTTTGCCGGGGTGGCGACAGGGGCGGTCTTGTTTGCGTCGGCGGTGGGGTCATATGCGGGGTCGCGCCTCTCGGATAGTATCTCACGCTTATTGATTATTGGAGTGTCGCTGGCCCTAATTCCACCCTTGCTCCTCTTGCTGTTGGGATCGAACGGGGTAGGGATTTTCATTTTTGGGACGGTGTTGGGGTTGATGTTAAAAGCCAGTTTGCCGCTTTTATTGATGATGGGCCAAGAGGTGTTCCCCGGTGGCGCGAGCGGAGCCAGTGGTTTGGCGTTTGGGTGGATGTTTATGTCGAGTACCATCGGTACATTTACCGCCAGCGTGCTGTCAGACGCGATAGGGTTAAAGGAAACGTTGCAGATCATGGCGATCTTGCCTGTTTTTGGGGTGATTATGGTGCTGGTGATGTGGAATCAAACCCGAACCGCCACCCAACGAAACATGGCTGAAATACAACCTGCTGCATCCCCCGGAGATTAGAAAAGTTTGAACGCAGGGCCAGTTGGCGTTGTTGCGGTCTCTCTGCTAAATTTAATAGCATCAATACTCCATCCGAGCACTCTTAGAAGGGGGCTTCTTATGCAAAAATTCCGTCGAAATACGTTATTAGTTACGGTCTTTGCTTTACTTGCTTTTGTGATGGTTTTTTCGAGTCTTTTGGTGAGTGGCACACCTTCTGCCATTGCGATTGATGAGACGCGCGTGGTTGGCTCTCGTGCGACAGCAACGGCATCACCTGTTCCTGAAGAGCCATATTTATTCATTAACATCTATGCGCTCAATTTACGAACAGGGCCGGGTGTGGAATATGCCATCATCGCGGTCTTGGAAGGTGGCGATGCCTATGAAGTTTTGGGACATTCCCCGGATGCCATCTGGTTCTTGATTGATACCGAATTTGGCGTGGGCTGGGTACGCGGCAAGTACACCCTCTTCCGCGGCGAGCTTGAAGATGTGCCGTTGGTGCTGCCAGATGAGGAAACGGAACTCTACGGTGATTTGCAGGGCGGTCTATTTTTCCTGCATATCTTCCAGCCAGTTTATGACGAGCCGAATGGAGAGCGACTGGGCTATCTACCGGGCCGTTATGATTATCCGGTAGTCGGACGTACTTTATCAGGCGCTTGGCTATTGCTGTTGAGCGATGAATTTGGCTTGGTGTGGATTCCTGCTTCGGCGGGTTCGTTCCGGGGATATTTCTTCAATATCCCGGTGATCTTCCCACCCTATAAATAGACTGATTTGATGGTAGGGGTAGATTTGTTGCCCCTACCGAATCTTCTCATTGACCGGATGGTAATCCGGGTTCAAAATTATTGGCATGACTGAAACAAACGCCAATTCGTTCTCGCAGAATATTTATGATTTCGTGCTGCACCGCGCTGCCGAAGCCCTCATTCAAACCGATGCTGCTGATTCTATTGTTTTGTTTAATCCCGCCGCCGCCGCCATGCTGCAACTCTCCTCGGCGGATGTGCTGGGGCAAATCCCCAAAGACGCTTTTACAGGCAATCTCAATCTCATCCGCTTGCTCAAACCCGCCGGCCCTGAATTGCTAGATATTAAGCTCCCACGTGATCGTTTGGCGCAGGGGATTGCCCAAGACTTGCCAGAGGGTGGTCGAATTGTTCTGCTGCATGATGTGACGGAACGCCGTCAACTGGAATCACGCCGGGAGGCCCTGATTAAAGCTATCTCCCACGATTTGCGCAATCCGATTAGTGCCCTCAACGGCTATGCCGATTTAATTTCTAAGCAGGGCACGCTGAATGAAAAACAGACCCTCTTTTTGACCCGTATCCAGCAAACCAGCACCAAATTATGGGAACTCACTGCCAGTTTGGTGGATTTGGCATGGATTGAAGCGGGGATGCCGTTGGAATATCAGCCGATTGACCTGCCAAAGCTGATTCATCAAACCGTAGACGCCCTCAAGAGCGAGGCACGGCGTAAACAAATCGCTATTGTGATTAGCACCCAAGACCCCATGCCCTTGATTATGGGCGACCCGGCCCGTTTGAAACAGGCAATTCATCACCTGCTAGAAAACGCGATTTTCTATTCGCATAACGGCTCCAATGTCGGTATCCACGCATGGCAGCAGCAGAATCGTATTTTTTGTGCGGTGATTGACCGGGGCTTTGGTATTTCAGCGGACGACCTTACCCAGATTTGGGATCGTATGTGGCGTTCACCCGATGAGCGGGTCCGGGCGATTTCGGGCGGTGGGATTGGGCTGACCTATGTCCGCACGATTATTCAACGGCACGGCGGTACCATCTCGGTGGAAAGCAAATTGAATGAAGGCTCGACCTTTACGTTCGTTTTGCCGCTGGCCGATGAGCGATAGGTGGGCGATGCCCGACTTGGGGCTTTTTCTTAATTAGCATTTCAATGTATAGTGAATTTACACATTTTCGTTAATTGCCGGAGGGTGCGATGCGTTGCTGTTTTTCAACCTTTAGTTCACTTTTTGGATGGCTGCTGTTGATCGCCGCCGGATATTTTCTCTATGTCTCCTTTCTCGACAAGCCTGAACTATTAAAACAGACGCTTGGGGGAGCCAGCGAATTAGCCGTTAATGCGGTGTCGCGGGCAGGCAATGACTTGGGTGCTTTAGACCTAGCTGTGACCGCCGATGGCGTGCCATCCTCCTCGAATGTACAAGGCGGGGTCATTGCCGAGGGTATCGTTGAGGGTGGCGCGATGGGTGGGGAAGTCCCCACCGTTGAAGGCGAAGTCATTACTGAAGCGACAGACCAAGCCACCAACGTATTTTCAGCAGAAGCCGAACAGAATGTCCCGTTAGGGAATCCTGCCCAGAATAATATGATCCTGACCTCGGATACTGAGGTTTCTGTTGTAGGCCTCGCTGGTGGTGGTGATGGTGGTGGTCAAGGTGGGGATGGTCAAGGCGGTGCCGGTGGTGGCAGCATTGAGCAGCGTGTGGTTGAACTCGAATGGCCGCAAGAATTTCGCAATGGCGAATCCCGCACGGTCAAAGTCACCCTGAAAGCATTGGCGGGTGGGGGCTTCCAAGTCTCTGCTGCTGAGATTCAGTCGAATACTGTATTGGCGACCCCGATTGTCATGACCGACTACTACAATACCCATATTGCGCAAGTGACGGGTCGGGTGATTGCGCCAGAATTTGAGATTGAGAGCGCCAACTCAACGGATACATTCCAAATGGAACGTGGGCAAGAGGTGACATGGCGCTGGACATTAAAACCAACCGACACGGGCACATTTGTGATTACCTTTGGGATTGAAGTGTTGTGGCAGCCGCGTGATCCAAATACTGCCCCACCCATTGGGCCGTATCCAATTTGGGGACAGTCTGTCCAGACCGAAGTCCAAGAAGTGCTCGGCCCATTGACGATTCCGAATATGAGTATCGCGGGTGGGGTGCTTGGTGTGTTGGGTGCGTTAAGCCAATTGCCGTTTGCGGGTGAGATATTCGGTTTCTTATTTGAGCGAGGGGTGAATCGCGGAGCCGAGCGTCGGCGTCAGCGCCAATCCCAACGGCGTCAACGTCGGCGCTAGTCAGAAATCGCGCGGGTCTATATAGATCGGGCCACCATTCCACTGCGGTTCCCAATCGGGAATCAAGGGACGGAACATTAACCAATAATCCGTCTGGTTGGTGGCCTCCTGAAAAAAGAAACCGGGAACGGTGTCATTTCGATCTAAGATCATACTCAACTTGGCAACATTCGAAGTAACCGCAAGGTCGCGCACATAATCAAAGATGTTGCGAAGGGATGTCCCATTGTGCAATCCAGTGGGGTCGAACAGGCGCAGTGTTCGGGCGCGTTTCATCACTTCTTCTTCGGTGGGCCAGGGTTCGTCTGCCGAAATTTGTTGATAGACCAGACTCTGATCAAAAATACTCAACCCCGCGAAGTTTGGCCCCCCATAATCATAAAATAGGCGCTCAAAGTTAAACTCCGATACCGCAATATCCACATCCTGCACATACATATCACGGCTGCTGTAGACCGCATCTACAATGCCCGAATCGGAGATGCCATTGAGAAAATGGGGCGCTTGTATGGGGGGGATAATCAGAGGGTAGGGCGAGTAGGTCAGATGCAAAACTAGACGGGCACGGTGATGGCCGATTTTTTCCAGCATATTGAGGGCCGGATAATTGGTCGCCACGACGTAGGCATACATGCCGTGTATGCCTTCTTGATACAGAAAATCGAGCTTGGCTTCTTGCATCGCATTGGCAACCCCCAACCGCCGATAGTTGGGGTGTACTCGTGTGTCAAAGCTGTAGGCGATGCGGACAGGTTCATTGCCGATCCATGAATCTTTGATGGTGATGGAGGTGACACCGATAGGGCGATGATCCTCTTCGGCGACGAATAGATAGTAATTGTCATACATGGCGGCGCGGTCTATAAAACGGCGGCGGAAATGCACAAAGGGACGGGGTTCGCCGCGTGGCGAAAGCCTTTCCAACTCCATTAAGTAGGGTTCGTCCTCTGGTTCGTACCAACGAATGTGCATTTGGTTTGATCTTATCGTTAAATTTAAGAGACATCTACTTACAATCTTAATGGAAAATCAATACTTGTGGGGTATAGAGATGGATTGAAAATAGTTTCAAATTCGTTTATGAACCAATGCCTGTCTCATTTACCAACCCCGCCAGCAAATTTCCTGCCTGCGCTGATCCTCCCAATGCCGCGAAACTCTGTGCTAACCACTGGCACTGCTGCCGCACTTTTTCGTCTGTGCCAACTGCTCGAATTGCCGGAAGCAGTTGCCCATTTTTGACCTCATGGGCCGTCAGATGCAGCCCGACTTTGGCTTGCGAAACACGTTTGGCCTGTCCACGTTGGTCGGCAGCATGAGGCACCACCACCTGTGGAACACCATGCAAAATGGCTGCGTGTGTTGTTCCCATTCCGCCATGATGCACAATCACCTTGAGGCGTGGGAAAAGATGGTCATAGTCAATCCAGTTTAACAAAAATGCCCCGGGGGGAAGCGCCGCTTTTAATTGGGACTTATCTTCGGGCGCGATAGGATTACGGCCAATCACCACCACCGGAACCCAACCGAGGCGATGCGCGGCTTGGGCGGCCCACGCAAAAAAGCCGAGATCACCTGTAAAAACACTGCCTAAGGTAATTAGAGCAATGGGGGCATCCGGTAAATGTTCCATCCATTGCGGAGGTGGGGACAAGGGCATATCGGCTCTGCCTCCCACAAAATGCGTCTGAGGCAAAAAGGGCGGGTCGCCTTGATGCCAATAATCGTTGAAGTAGCTGATATGCAGATACGGTGATTGAATGGATGGCGTTGGTCCTTGCGAAAAATTCTCACCCTGCACATTGAACTGCTCACAGAGACGCTGGATGCGTCCTCGGCTGTCTTCGGCTAGTTCGCGCTGTACGGCAAAAAGATGATCTTCATCCAAATCGGTAGTAGCGGGCCAACCACAGACCGCCAGCTTGGTGCCCATTTTTTCAGCGGCAATCGCGGAGGCCGTTAAAAATGGGTCGGTGACGAGTACATCCGGTACGCCATTGGTCTCAGCAAGATCGAGCAGGTGTTGAACCGCCGCTGGAATTAGTTCCTCACTGAGCCATGTATCCAAAGCGCGTTTATAGCGGATAAAGACCGCTTGCTGCGGGGTTAGGTTTTTGGGGTCAGGCGGTGGAGGTGGAGGCCATGACCAGCCTGTGGTGGCAATTGGGCTAAATTCAAGGCCTTTTTCGACCAGATATGCCCCAATTGCGGGTTGGCTAATCCAAGTGACTTGGTGTCCCGCTGATTGCAGTGTGAGGGCTGTTTTGAGAAAACCACCCCAGTCTAGGTGTCCAAACAGGGGCGCGGAAACGAACCAAAATTTTGCCATAGGTTATGCTTGTCCCAGTAAGGCTACTGCACATTAGCATAACCTATTCATCAGACACCTGCCAGCGTAGAGGGGTTAGAATTGGCTTAGAAGATAAAGCCAAGCACCATCAACAGCAAGCCAAAGGCAACGGTGGTCATCGCACGTAGTTTAAAATGATCCGTCTTGGCATTGAAGTACCATACTCCACCCCCGATTGCGACGACGAAGCCAAGCAGAGGGGCGATCTTTAGCAGGAAGCCAACCAAGAACAGGCCAAGCATGAGTACAAAACAGACCATCACGGCGGCCAAAAACAGCCCAACAAAGCCGCTGCTGTTCCGTTGTTGAACGTTATGTGTCGTTTGCATGGGGTTGTGATCTCCGGTTTGCATAGTCCCTATTCATCTCTTGTTCTCAACCATCATTACGTAGAATTCCGGGGTGGGTTGCGCGTCTGATTTTGTAGAGCCAAGTTAGATTATAGACGATTCTAGGTTGCATCAGAAAATATCCTGCGCTAGAATAAGAATATGATAGATATTTTGCTAATTGATACGTTGTATCTTTGATATGAAGTATCAATTAGGAAGAAAGTTGGATGGAACATGACCACACTAGCATCGAAAACCTATAAAGTGCAGGGGATGGATTGTGCCCACTGTGCGGAAAAACTGCAAAAAGGGGTCGGTCAACTCGAAGGGGTGCAGGCGGTACAGGTAGATTTTGCTACGGGCAAACTGCATCTAACTGGGGTCGTGCCACAACCGATTTTGGAACAGCGCGTCAAGTCGCTTGGTTATGAATTGGCGGATGTCGAAGCACCGACCAGCCAAAACCCCCAAAATCGCGGGGGTGTGTTGGGATTTTGGGATTATCTGGTCAGCCGACGGGCTACCCAACTATCGTTGATTGGGGGCGGACTAATTCTCATAACGGCGATATTGGTGCTCATCGGCCTGCCGGAGATGCTGACGAACGGATTGTTTATCGTGGCGATGGCGATTGCAGCCTATCCGATTGCCCGTAGCGGCCTCAATACCCTCATCATCAACCGTGACTTTAATATCAATTTGCTGATGACCCTTGCCGCAATTGGGGCGGTTATTATTGGCGAGTATATGGAAAGTGCCACCGTTATCTTTCTGTTTGCGATTGGGGAGGCGCTTGAAGGGTATACGACGGATCGTGCCCGCCAAAGCATCCGCAGTTTGCTAGACTTGACCCCGCCACAGGCCATCCGCACCCTCGGCATTTTGGAAGAGGTCGTGTCGGTGGAAGCGCTCAAAATCGGCGATGTGATCCTGATTAAGCCGGGTGAACGGGTAGCGATGGATGGTGAAGTGCTTGGTGGGGCAAGTCATGTCAACCAAGCGTCGATTACTGGCGAGAGTGTGCCCGTCTTTAAAGAGGCTGGGTCGGAGGTGTTTGCTGGCACGGTTAATGGCGAAGGCTTGCTGCATGTGCGGGTGACTCGGCTGGCACAGGATAACACGCTCAATCGCATTATCCAACTGGTCGAGGAGGCGCAGGGTGTTCGTGCGCCTAGTCAGCGCCTGATTGACCAGTTTTCGCGCTGGTACACCCCGGCGGTGGTAATCTTGGCCCTGCTGGTGGCGACCATTCCACCCCTGTTTTTGGGCGGGTCATTTTGGAACACAGCAGACGGCACACATGGTTGGTTCTATCGCGCCTTGTCCCTGTTGGTAATCTCCTGTCCCTGTGCGTTGGTCATCAGTGCTCCGGTAACGGTGATTAGTGCTATCACAGCAGCAGCCCGACAAGGGGTGTTAATTAAGGGCGGGGCACATTTGGAAGCGTTAGGGCAGGTCAAAGCGGTGGCCTTTGATAAAACAGGCACGTTGACACAGGGGCAGCCGATGGTGATGACGGCCCGCTCGATTGATTGTGTCACCGGAAATGACTGCGAATTATGTGACGATGTATTGGCATTGGCGGCGGCGGTTGAAAAACGCAGCACTCATCCACTGGCACGGGCAGTGGTCAATGCAGCCGAACAGCGCGGCCTTGCCAATACCTATGTGCCTGCTGAAAGCGTGGCGACTCTAGCGGGGCGGGGTGTACAGGGTCGGGTGAATGAGCAGATGGTGATGCTGGGTAATCATCGCCTGTTTGATGAACAGTTTACCCATCACCCCGATTTTTGTGTGACGGTGCAATCGGCGGAGGCGGCGGGTCAAACGACCTTGTTGGTCAGCGCGGGGGATCAAGTGCGAGGGTTTATTGGGGTGGCGGATACGGTTCGCCCCGAAAGCCAAAAGACGATTCAAGCCCTGCATACGCTCGGCTTAACCACGATTATGCTCACAGGCGATAATGCCACTGTTGCGCAGGCGGTGGGTCAGCAGGTCGGTGTAGGAGAAATCAAAGCCAATCTACTGCCAGAGGACAAAGCCACCGCGATTCACGATTTGATGTCCAACTATCAAGGTGTGGTGATGATTGGCGATGGCATTAATGATGCCCCGGCCTTAGCGACTGCGACAGTTGGCGTGGCGATGGGTGGGGCAGGCAGCGCCCAAGCGATGGAAACCGCCGATATTGTCTTGATGGGGGATGAACTGGCTAAACTGCCCTCGGCTATCCGTCTGTCACGTTTTGCCCGCCGCTTAATCAGCCAAAATATCGGCTTTAGTTTTGCTACCAAACTCCTATTTATGGTGCTGGCGGTCTTGGGTGTCACATCGCTGTGGTTAGCGATTGCCGCCGACATGGGGGTTTCGCTGCTGGTTACGTTAAACGGGATGCGCCCTCTCAGAATCCGCTAAACACGCGCTTCGATATAACAAAAAAGGGAATACAGGTTTTGGAGGTATTCCCTTTCCACACGGATGAACCGAAAAATACGGTACTCCCCTCTTCGAATTTTGTAAGTACCATCATCTGATATAAACTCAGGGACATCCCATTGAAAAACAGCGTGGGAAAATTTACCTATTCCGGTTGCTATTCAAGAGCTAAACTCGCACTAAAGGCGTTGGACGATGGAAGTCTTTATCAGCTATAAAAGCGAATATCGCCCTTTTGCTCGAAAACTACGGGATCACCTGCAAAACTGGGGACACCAGACTTGGCTTGATGAAGACAATATCCCGCGAGGGGCCTATTTTCGCCATGAAATCCAAAAAGGATTGGAGACCGCGCAGGTTATTATCGGGGTCGTTACACCGGAAGCCATTGACTCCCGTGAAGTGATGGCTGAATGGGACTATGCTTTAAATAATCCTCAAAGACGCCTGCTGTTGATTAAATATCAAAATGCCCAATTACCTTATCACCTTGCAGGACTGCAATATATTGATTTCACCCGTGACGAGCAAAAAGGATTTAGCGAATTGCAGGAAACCCTGCTCGCACCTTACCAAAAATCCTTCGTGCCGAAGCATTCTGACGCCCTCGTTGATTTTGCGCCTACCCGACTTGCTGTGGGTAATCGTGAACGGATGTTGGAGAAGGTTCACAGCTTTTGGGTCACAGGTGTCTTGGAAAAAGCTCTGCATGAAGACCGGGCATTCGATCTTGGATTAGCCATTAGCCCGGAAGCCGTTTTGAAACACAAAGATTATGGCGATTATAAACTGCCGAGCAGCACCAACATTATGGATTTGTTCCGCGACATGAATCGTGAGCTGCTCATCTTAGGCGTCCCCGGCAGTGGAAAAACCGTTTTGCTGTTGCAGTTGACACGGGAGCTTATCCAGCAAGCCAAAGCGGATGAGAAACAGCCTATCCCGGCAGTATTTAATTTGTCCTCTTGGGCAGTCGAACGCAAACCACTCACAGAATGGCTGAAAGAGGAGTTGCGCACCCGCTACCAAGTGCCCAAGAAAGTTGCTGCCAATTGGATTGAGGGCGAACAACTGCTTCTGCTTTTGGATGGCCTTGACGAGGTAATGGATGTCTATCGAGATGCCTGCGTTGAAGCCATTAACGATTTTCGGCGCGAATATCAGGCCGTAGATATGGTGGTTTGCAGTCGGACGGCTGATTACAACCTGTTGGCGCATAAACTCGATTTGGAAAGTGCCATCATGCTCCAACCCCTGACGCATCAGCAGATTGAGAGCTATCTTCAGGGTGAAGATTTCGCTGATCTGCGTGCGTTTTTGGAGCGGGATGCTGTCTTACGCGAAATGGCAAGTGTCCCTTTTCTACTCAATACCATCGCATTCTCCTATCGCAAAGCGTCAAGTGCCAATCTTGTACTGCCCATCAATGAAAATAGCGAAGCGGCACGGCGCAATCATCTTTTTGATAGCTATATTAAACAGCGCTTGAAAACAGTCCCCAGTCATGGAAACTATACCCCGCGAGAGACCCGCCACTACTTAAGTTTTCTGGCAAATAAGATGGTGGAGCGCCAGCAAACCATTTTTTATATCGAATCCATGCAGCCCTATTGGTTAGAGACTTCAAGCCAGCAGCGTTTGCATCGTATCGCAGTCAAAGTGGCTGTAGGATTGACCTATGGGTCGGTTTTCGGATTGTCTTACGGAGTTTTAACGGGAATTATTTACTCACTGGCAGCTAATATCGCCGATGGTCTCCTCTATGGGGTAGTTGTAGGATTATCAATCTTCGTCTTTTTGGGTATTACTACTGGATTGCCCGTCAAAATGATGGAGATCGAAGTGGGGGATACTATCAATTTTCGTTGGACAAAAGAAGACATTAGATGGGGACTAATCAATGCCCTATTTATTGGGACTTCGATTGCGGTTGTAGCTTGGCTCATGGGAACGCTGACAATGGGGAGTATGGTAGCCGTTGCCGCTGGCACCGTCGGGTTTATGGAGGCAGGCTTAAAATCTGCCGAACGCCTCGAAATGCGGAGCCGCCCAAATCAAGGCTTAAGAATCAGTTTTTGGAATGCGCTACGGGCGGGTGTTATGGTCGCCCTCTCCATTGGCCTGATCAGTTTGATGGTGATTGGCATCGTTCTAAATCTTGGGTCTGGAATTGCAGTTGGCATTATCTCCGGCTTAGGCTTTGGGATTTTTCTAGCCCTTTCCTATGGGATTAGGTCAATCATTCGCCATGCTGTCCTGCGTTTTGTCCTTCATCGGGATGGCGCAATCCCTCATAATTATGCCCATTTTCTGGATTATGTAGCCAGAGAACTATTTCTTTTGCGTAAGGTCGGCGGTGGTTATATTTTTGTCCACCGGATGCTGCTTGACTATTTCGCCAGCCTAAAGCAGTAGATAATGTCCACCGCCCTGTGCTGGAAAGCGACTATAAGCGGTGAACGTAATTGGCCCTTTGAATTTTAGGGAATGGCCGGGCACGTCCCTGTTGTATGCTCAATCAACGCATCCTCGTTAGGGATGATGAGGGTAGTATGGCCTTCTTCATCCATACAATCTACCGAAAGCAGAGCATTTTCCGGTGAGGCCGGGGTCACCCCATAAAATTGATAGCGAATCTCCGTTCCAGGTATCAGACGCGCTTCAAAAGTGTACGCGCCATTTACCAGAGGCAGCATCATCGGACGCTTGCCAAGCCCGGTGAAATCTCCCCAAAAGAAAATCTTATCCGGCAGGGATTCATCCGTGAACTTGAATTGCAGGGTGATATTGACCGGATATTGATAGGGGTGTTGAAGGAATTCGATGCCTTCCAAAATCTCGTTACTATTTTGAAAATCGAAGAAGGTGGCATTTTCCCAATGTGACCCCTGTCCCCACAGCGTCCGGCAGGAGGTGGAGACCCACGCTGTCTCCCAATAGACGATGCCAAGCCCGCCGTTCGCAAACACCGCTTGGGCCAAATCGGTCAAGAACTGTTTCTGGCCTTCTGGAGTGGCAGGGTAATCAGGGGCGAGGAAATCTCTACCGAGGATATTAGAAGCATCAGGGGCGGCATCCAATGTCCAAGGATAGGCCGTCTCAACGATCATGACCTCTTTGCCAAATTTATAGCGCAGTTGGCTGATGACATTGCCAACAGTGGTGACGGTGTGGGTTGACCATCCGGGGTAATACGAAATCCCGATGATGTCATAATCCGTTACCCCGGCATTGGTCGCGGCCAACAACCAGCCCTCGACGGCTTCCGGTTTGGCGACGTGCAGCAGGACACGCGGGGTTTCGGCGGATTGGGCATCGGCATCACGCACCGCTTGAATAGCGCGGTTAAGCAGCAGGGCATTACGATCCCAATCAATCGGATAACCAGCGGCATCTTCGGCCCGTAAAATTTCGGTGTTGATTTCATTGCCGACCTGCACCATTTCTGGCATGAGGCCAAGTGCATCCAACTGCGTCAGGGTGTCATAGGTATATTGATAGAGCGCCTGCCCTAATTCGTTTACATCCGTGATTGTGGCCCACGCCGCCGGAATGGTTTGATGGCTGGGGTCGGCCCATGTGTCGGAATAATGAAAATCTAACAGGACATTCATGCCAAGTGCATTGGCCCGTTGCAGCGAACGCACCACATCGTCAAACGTGCTGTAATCTGTCCAAGTGGGGGTATGCCACAACCGAATCCGCACTAGATTCGCGCCATAGTCATAAAAAATCTCATAGGGATCACGTGGCTCACCATTCACTTGATACACCGCGCCACAGTCTTCCATCTCGTTGACATAGGATAGGTCAACCCCTAGATAGTATTGGGTTGGATTTTCACCTGCCCATCCTTGACGCGGTAGCCCATTGATCAAAAAAATGACGATCAGAAGTAAGCTCAGTCGTGTCGTTTTCATAGTTCCTGCCTCACAATTACCAAATCATAGGCTGGCACGGTCATCAAGGCGGTTGATGGTACACCTGTTAAGGCGTCTTGCCACCCCTGCCCGATTTCCATTGAAATGGCATGGTCGGTGAAATTCATGATAAACGCGAAGCGCTGGGTTTCATTCGAGCGTACCTGCATGGAGAGTCCAGCAGGCAACGGCTGGTGCAGTGGATTTTCTATACCCATACACTCGACGAGGTGGGTGTAAAAATCAATCAAGAAGCGATTTTCGGTACGCGCCGCGATGAAATAGGCTTGGCCGCTGCCATAGGAATTGGCAGTTAATACAGGATAGCCCGCATAAAATTCGGAGTGATAGGTCGCCAAGACTTGGGCCGTCTCAGGGTGAACGAGTTCGGCGTAATGATGGAATTCATAATCCCCATTCAGATTGAGGGGGTTTTCAGGGCAGGCCCGCAGTTGTCCCAATTGGTGGTCGGTTAGAGTATCCATTTCTTCGGCATACAGCCCTAATGCGCGACGTAGGGCAGGCGGATAGCCATTCAAAAAAACCAAGTCCGATTGGTTGACCAACCCCGATAAATAGGTCGTCACGAATGTTCCTCCGCCCTTGACATAAGCTTCGATGCGTTCGGCCAAACCGGGCGTGAACATATATAGCATCGGGGCAATAACCAGCCGATAATCGCTGAAATCGGCCTCAGCGTTGATAATGTCCACCGCGATGCCCTGCTGCCAGAATGAGCGATAATGCTGTCGGCAGGTCTCCTGATAGTTTTTGCCAATGCTGCGCGGGAGTTGGGCATGGTTCAAAGCCCATTCGTTTTCAAAGTCATAGATCAGGGCGACAGGCGCTTGGATGGTTGTTTCGGTGACAGGGGCGAGTTTTTCCAATGTACTGCCGAGAGCCTGCACATCCTGAAAAACACGGGTGTCGGTTGAAGCCAGATGGCTGACCACCGCCCCATGAAATTTCTCCTCCCCGCCTCGACTTTGCCGCCACTGAAAATACTGGACGCTGTTGGCCCCATGGGCGACGGCTTGCAAAGAGGACAGTTTGTGCATTCCCGGTTTCTTCAGCCGACTGATGCCCTGCCAATTGGTGACACTCGGCGTGGACTCCATCAACAAAAAGGGCTGACCCTGTTTATAGGAGCGGTGTAGGTCATGATAAAAGGCGGTTTGCATCGCGGTTTGCAGGTCATCGGTTTGATGCCAGCGCGGATAGCTGTCCCAACACGCCACATCTACATGCGTGGCGAAATTCCAATAATTGAGGCCGACATCCGGCTGCATAAAATTGGTGGTGATAGGAATGTCGGGGGTAATTTGGCGGAGTGGGGCGGATTCGGCAAGGAAAAAGTCTAGGGCTTGGTCGCTGGTAAAGCGCTGCCAATCCAACATCAAGCTGTGCATAGAAGGATCAACCGGTTCGATTTGTGACCAATCGGTATAACGATGACTCCAAAAGGTTGACCACCATGCCCGATTCAGCGTATCCAAATCACCATAGCTCCGTTGCAGCCATGCCCGAAAACCCTGATAACACAAGTCACAGTGGCATTGAGTCGCCACGTACTCATTGGAAACATGCCACAGTACAAGGGCGGGATGGTGATGATAACGTTCGGCAAGTCGGGTATTGAGGGCGACGATTTTTTCTCGATAGACCGGTGAGGAATAACAAAAGTTCTGGCGGCGGCGGTGGGGTTGACGAATGCCGTGCTCATTGACGCGGCGGGTTTCAGGGTATTTTTGCGATAACCATGCGGGTGGGGCGGCGCTGGGGGTGGCTAAAATCGCGCTGAGGCCGTTTTCGGCAAGGCTGTCCATCAATTGATCGAGCCAATCAAAGGTATAGTGGCCCTCGCTGGGTTCGAGCATTGACCATGCAAAAATGCCAATGCTCATGACATTGCAATGGGTCAACCGCATCAGCCGGAAATCTTCCGCCAGAATGTCAGGGCTATCGAGCCACTGCTCATAGTTATAATCCGCCCCGTGCCACAGCTTTTCAAAGAGTTTCATGAGTTGCCTAACCTAGCGTTTGTTATACCAGCGGTTAGCCCGCCGAATATTCTCCAAAAGTCTTGACTTAAAGTTTGACTGCGCCTGCGGTCAGGCCACCAATAATGTAGCGTTGGAGCAGCATATAGAGTCCAAGAATCGGCAAGGCCGCGATGACCGCCCCTGCCGTAAAAACACCCCAGTTTTGGGCATAGTCCGCTGACTGGAACAAATAGAGGCCGACCATGACTGTATATTTGTCGGAGCTTTGCATCAAGATGCGCGGCAGCACAAAATCGCCATAGATTGCCATGAAGGTCAGCACCGAGATGGTGATGAGAATCGGCTTGGCAAGCGGCAGGGTAATCATACGGAAAATCTGGGCATGGGTCGCACCATCCACCAGTGCTGATTCCTCAATTTCGAGCGGAATGGAATCTATATAGCCCTTCACCAAAAACACGTTGATGCTGAGTGCGCCGGACGCATAAATCAAAATCAGCGAGGCATGGGAATCGAGACCCAAGATACCGATACGGTTGCCGACCTGTTGAAAGGTGGTATACAGCGCGATAATCGAGAGGGCCGCTGGGAAAATACTGATAATCAAAATCGCTCGCATCAAGGTTTTTCGCCCATAAAAGCGAAAACGCGACAGGCCATAGGCGGAAACGGTGGTGCTACTAACACTCAAAAATGTCGAGATGGAGGCCACTACAAACGAATTTTTGAGCCATGTCAGGTATGGATAGTATTGGTTCTCAAACAGACCGCGATAATTACCGAGGCCGGGATTTTTGGGGATCACTTCTATCGAGACCAGCGACCCCGATGGATTAAACGAGGCGGACAGCACCCATACGACAGGTACAAAGGCGAACACGATCAAAATTGCCGCGATGAGGTAGCGGATGATATACCCTAGCCAACGCCGCTGCTGGTAATTCAGCGAGAAATTGGGTTTTTTGTAGCTGGTCGTTGCTATTGGCGTGGAATGGGTTTGGATGTCGGTCATACGGTTTGATCCTCCAAAACGCGCGTGTAACGGAATTGACCCCATGTGATCGCCGCGATAAAGAGGAACAATACAATTGAGATGCTCGCGCCTAAGCCGTAATCGCTTATGGCCGAATTGAAAGCAAGGCGATAGACAAATGAGATCAAAATATCGGTGTGACCGGCTGGAATCGGTGACCCTGCGATGGGTGGATTGCCTTGATTGAAGATGTAAATCAGATTGAAGTTGTTAAAGTTAAAAGCAAAAGATGCCACCAACAACGGACTGACAATCTTCAGCAGCAGGGGCAGCGTAATCTTGGAAAAGCGCTGCCATGCATTCGCCCCATCCACCGCCGCCGCGTCCATCATATCGGTGGGAATGGCTTGTAATGCGCCACTGGAGACAATATAGAAATAGGGGTAGGAGAGCCACATATTGATAATGATAATAGCGATGCGTGTCCATTTCGGGTCAGTGAGCCAGTTAGGGGCTGTGCCGAAAATGGAGTTTTGGAGGCTGACGAGTGCGCCAAAGTCTGGATTAAGTAGATTGCGCCAGATAAGTATCGAAACCAGTGCTGGAATGGGATAGGGGATAATCAGCAGGGCACGGATGATTTGTCTGCCGGGGAGGGTTTCGAACAAAACTGCGATAAACAGGCCGAGCGCAAAACTGCACAACACGCTCAAAATGGCATAGGCGAAGTTCCACGAGATTATACGCACCAGCGGCCCACGCAGCGCCGAACTTGCGAAAAAACGCTCGAAGTTATCCAGCCCCACCCCAACCCTGAAACCGGGAGGCAGTTCTTGACCATCATCGGTAGTAAAAACGCCTTCGTCAGGATGATAGACAAGGCCCGTTTCGGCATCGGTGAGCGTATCGCCATCGGAATCGTAGTGATACCGCTGTTGGGTGGTGGCGGCAACCGTAAGGCTAGTAATACGGATTATGTCAGGCGCACTCCCAAATTCAAGCTGACCGAGTTGGTCAATCATGGCAACCGTATCGCGCTTTTCGAGGCGCTGATAGCCTTGAATGCTGGTCGGAATGCCCTTGTCATCAGCGGCCCCTATGCCATCGTCGCCGAGGCTGGCAGGTTGGGTAGCAGTCCCTATGCCAGTGAGAAAGGTGGCGTCATCTTCGGCCTGTAGCCACAGCACATAATCATTGGTGGATTCGAGGGAGCGATAGGCCGTCCATTTGTACTGCTGACCCGATTCAGGAACGTACTGCTGACTCTCCAAAAAAGCCACCGCCTCCTGCTTGGTGAGGATATGCCCATAACCCGCATTGGTGGTGGAGAGGTAGATGGTGTATAGAATCGGGTATAGGACAAAAAGAGTGGTCGCGGCAAGGCTAACCCCCAACCAGCGGTAGTACCGCAATTTTTCCAGCGAAAAACAGAGGGTAATAATGATGATTACCACACCGAGAATGCCGGAAAGTGGATAATTGCCGTCATCCAATAATTGACGGATGAGCGACAGTACCGCCACATCAAACACGCTTACCAATACTAGGCGGATGATGGTTGAAGGGGTCACAGGAAAGGCGTTTTTTTTGTTCATAGAAAAAACCGTTGAAACCAATAAATGGAAGGAGGGCAGGCACTCCTCAAGTATGGAAAGGAATGCCTGCGGTGTCTCTAATTATTCAGATTCGGTGATTTGTGTGCGAATTTGTTCAGCCGCTTGGCTAAGGGCCTCGCTGGGGGTCAATTCGCCCTGCGTAATCAGCAGGCCGGCGCTTTCCCACGCATCCCACACAAAGCCCATTGCGGGAATGGCAGGCATAGCCTGACCAGTTACCCCTGCCTCGGAAAAACCGCGCATATCGGGGTCTTCGGTTGCTTCAAACACCGCTACCCACGCGGAAGGACGGGGGTCGTTGTCGAAGATATATTGCATGGATTCATCGGTGGCGATGAATTCGGTCAGATAGGTCTGGGCCAACAGCAGATTTTCGCTGCCTGCGTTGACCATAAAGCCCTGCACGCCGATGAACGGCCCACCGGGTTCACCGTCTTCGGTAGCAGCGGGGAAGGCACTAATGGCATATGGCACTTCATTGGTCTTGAAACGATCCACTGCCCAAGGGCCAGTGATGATGAAGGGGGCCTGTCCGCTTTCAAACAGAACGTGGGCGGCTTCCCAGTCCAGATTCTCAGAGGCATAGCCATCGCGGATGAGGGAGTTGGCCCATTCCGCACCTGCGACCATACCTTCGTTGTCCATTCCGAGATCATCAGCAGTGTAGTTGCCCTCTTCGTCCCGTCCAAAAACGTAGCCACCAAACGCGGTGTAGACGGGATAATAATTGTAACCGAGATCGGGGAAGGCAAACGCATATTCAACCTTACCCTCATCCACCAACTGCCGTCCAATTTCAGCGGCTTCGGCCCATGTCTTGGGGGCTTCTGGCACAAGGTCAACATTGCGGAACAGCGCGTCATTTTCCACCGCGAACGGCACACCGTAGAGTTCACCATTATAGGTGAAGGCTTCTAGCGAATTTGGCAGGAAGAATTCGGCTTTGTCACCGAGATCAAGTGGGGCGACCACGCCTGTATCTACTAACCGCCCCATATTGTCATGCGGAATGGTGAAAATGTCGGGGCCTTCACCTGTCGCAGCGCCCTGCGTCATGGTGTTCATGGTGTTTTCGGTGCCCTGTGGCTCGACAACCACTTCCACCCCGTATTCTTCGGTGAATGCCTTCGACAATTCGGTGAGGACCGGCAGGCGCTGGTCATCTGTCCAAATGGTTAGGGTGGGGGTTTGGGCTACCGCTTTGGGGGATGCGGACAGCGGCAGATTGACTGCCAATACAACAAGTACAACTAAAAAAACGAAACGCTTCATACGAATGTCCTTTCTAAATTAAAAAGTTTCGGTTTACTCCAACGTCCGCTGCTCATAGCGGTGCGCTAGGAATTGAATACCCTCATGAACTCTGCCCTGATAATCAAAAAAAGTGGCGTTTTCCCAATGCGATGGCTTGGCGGGGACGGAAATCCAAGCAGGTTCCCAATAGACAACCCCAAGGCCGCCATGATTCAGGGTGGCTTGTGTTAAATCGGTCAAAAATCGGCGCTGGCCCTGCGGGGTCGCGGGATATTCGGGTAGGAGCGCGTCTGCTCCCAAGAGATGGTCGTTTTCACTACCGGGGGTTAATGTCCAAGGATAGGCGGTCTCAACCAGCATTACGTCTTTTTGATACCGTTCCCGTGCTTTGCCGATGGTTTGGGCAGCTTCATCCAGCCCGCATTGGCTCCATTTGGGATAATAAGACAGGCCAATAACGTCGAAATCCACCACGCCTGCTGCTGTCGCGTCATCAAACCACCAAAAGAGGTTTTCCGGTTGGGCGATATGCAGGATGACCCGCGCTTGGGGGGCAGCATCCCGTACCGCCTCGATACCTGCGTTAATCAATCGGGCATTTCTGGGCCAGCGGATGGGCGCATCAGTGGGTGGAGCGTCGAGTAGTATCTCTGTATTGATTTCATTGCCAATCTGCACAAATTCAGGGGATAGTCCCGCCGTAATTAATTCAACCAATACGTGATGGGTGTAATCATATAGAGCGTTTTCGAGGGCGGATAAGTCGGTGAGATGTGCCCATGCTGCTGGGATGATTTGCTTGGCAGGATCGGCCCAATGATCGGAATAGTGGAAATCGAGCATGACGGCCATACTAAGTGATTTAGCGCGGGAGATAGTGCGTTTGACATCGGTAAGGGTGCTGTAAGTGGTGACGGTGGGTGTGTGCCACAATCGAACCCGCACGATATTGGCCCCGCACTCATGAAATAATGCAAAGGCATCGCGGGGTTGCTGCTGAAGATAAAAAACACCACCTAAATCGTCGAGTTCATTGACGAAAGAAAGATCCGCACCAAGATACATCAGAAAGTGTTCTTTCAATAATGGTCTAATAAATACTCATCAATCAACGCGCGTTGACAACTCATGTTGATCGTAACATAGACAACAGTAAATTGTCAACTGTACTTAAAAAAGTGCAGCCTAAAACTTGCCTTGATTAGAGAAACATAGATTAAGTGGAGCTTATGGCATCACACTGGATTCGCGGACGATTAAACGAGTGGGGACCGTAATAGCAAAACTGGCATCCTCATAATGTGGCTTTTCGGAGGTCAAAATATTCACGGCATGGTAGCCGATTTCGCGTTTGGGTACTTCGACGGTTGTCAGGGGGGGTACGGTATAGGCTGCAATATCGAGGTTATCAATGCTGGCAATAGCAATATCTTTGGGCACGGCGAAGCCCCGCCGATGTAAACAATTGAGGATGCCGATGGCGACCTCATCCGTGCCGGAGCAGATGGCATCTACCGAAACCCCTGACTCCAATAACTGGTCACACGATTCAAAGCCAGAACTAGCGTTTACGGCGGGACGCATTAGACGCTCGTCAATCGGCAGATTGTTTTCCCAAAGGGCTTGGCGATACCCCTGCACCCGCTTATCTTCCGGGCCGATATAGGCGATGTGTTGACGACCCAACGTAACCAGATGTTGGGCGGACTGAAATGAAGCAAATTGGCGATCAAATTGGATGGAGGGCACACCCGGCCATTCCCATTCCACGCACACAGCGCGATCTACCCGATGCACAATTTCATCAATCAGCGTTTCGTCCTCAATAGTGTCCAATACTTGATCGAGACCTAACAGAATTAGACCGCTAATTTCATTGGGATGAATCAATTCATTAAACAAAGCGGGGTTGCTAAAATCGTCAAATACGCGGATAAACCGGATATGGCAGTCGTGTTCATGGGCATGTTCGTGAATACTGGCAAGGATCGCGCCGTAATAGGGCCGCTTGAACATATAGTTGCCTGCCAAAATGATGCCAAGATATTTCTCGGCAATGGTGTTATCTACGCTGGAAAGCATTCGGGCGTGTTTGTTGGGGCGGTAGCCGAGTTCTTTGATGGCGGCGAGGACCCGGTTGCGGGTTTCCTCCGAGACCTTGCGTGGCCCGTTATTGATGACATAAGACACGATGGAGCGTGAGACACCTGCGTGCTGCGCCACATCATCTTGGGTAATTGCCCGCTCATTTCGATTGTCTGCCATAGTTGCTCTCTACCAAAACTACAAGGTCTACTGCCAATAATAACCTCCCTTCATTGTAGCAGCAGGATGGATTGTCAAAAATAATCAACATCTTAATCTGGTACAAAACCGATTTTGTCCAGCATCCCCTGAACTTCGGGGTTGGACATAAACAACCGCCACAATAACCCCGTGCGGTGATTTTCAATCATGCCCACAATCGGCGCTTGGTTCAGCCCCATAAAAATATTGGAGACGTAGCCGACGGTGGGATTACAGGCGTCTCGGAAACCGTAAATATCCCATAGCTCTGCCCCGCGATCAAAATAAAAATGCTTGAGGGCCTGCATGGATTCAATAGGGGTATAGGGGAAAGCCGCTAGTGCCCCAGTGGGTGTAATCGTACCGTTATCATTTTGCGGGTCATGTGGCACATAACCCGTATGGTCGTCGCTGGCGGTCAATCCCCAAAAGTTTTCGCCATAACCAACAAAGCCCCCCGGATTGGCGACACAGTGCCGATAGTTAATTAGACTGATGCGGCGGTTGTTGTCGAAATAATTGGCATAGCGATCCCGTTTGTGGCGTGGGTCGAAGCCCAAAAACGAGTAATGGGTAAAGAACAATGGGCCACCTGACCCGACCCCGACAGGAAGCTCGATGCCATAGTATTCTGTGCCGTTGTTATATAAGCTGCCCTCCGTTGTTTGCCCCCATCCACTGCGGTATTGTTGGGCACGTTCGTTTTGGGAGGCCCATCCATTATGGAACATCTCAGCAGGAACGGGGTGGGTTGGAGAGGCTATTGCCAGCAAATAAACAATCATGACCTCGTTCCAGCCGATGAGGGGGTGATTAATCAACCAGCCGAGTTTGGGCGACCAGTGCCAGATTAAAAAATTGGGGTCGTCGGGGAAGCGATACCAATCCCATTCGGTGGTTTCCCAAAGATGGGTGATAGTGGCGCGGATTTCCTGCTCCTCTGGGATAGGACGGTCAAAATATTGACGCAGGGTTAACAGGGCCTGCATCATGAAGGCCGTCTCGACCGAATCCCCACCATCATCGTGATCTCCAAAAAAGGGGACGGTTTTGCCTGTGCGACCATCCAGAAAATGCGGCCAAACGCCATGAAAACGATCCGCCGTACTCAAAAATCGCAGCACTTTTTGGATATTCTGGGCCAGTTCGGAACGGCTGATAAATCCCCGTTCCGCGCCAACAATCAATGACATAAGGCCAAAACCAGATGCCCCTAACGCAATCATATCCGTGTCACCGGGAATACATTCCAGTGCCAAGCCTGCATCGGGGTGAGCATGATCCCAGTAGTAACGAAAATGCGCTTCTTGCACCATTGTCAACAGTTCATCGTCGTTCATGGGGCGGGTGGTGGTTTGAATAGTCGCGGTGGGTGTAGAGGGTTGATAGGCATGATTGACAGCCGTTAGGCGATAGGTAACGGTGCGATGAGGTAGGCCGATATAATCCACAAAACGGGAGTAGGCTGGATATTGAATCCCAACGGGCTGGAAATTCTGTCCTGCTTCGGCCCGCTCAATTTGGACATACTGCATAGCAGGGTCGGCGATTTTAGCCCATGTAAGTTCTACATGGCGATCATGGCCGACGACTGAAAATCCCGTAGGCGGTGTGATGGGTTGATTTTGAGGGACGTTGCCAATTTTGATGTCATCAAGGTAGAGGGTATAGGTTTCGTCGCTTAGATTGCCCTGCGAAAAAATAACTTTGGTGATTTCCGGCCCATCCTTCTGCTTAAAGGTTACGTCAAAATGGGCGCTGAGTGGAATTTGGATATACGTCCACTGTCGGACAGGCAAATCTTTAACTGCCAGTCTCAAATGGAAAAAGGGCCGAATCTCGCCATGAACTTCCAACCACACCAGCGGTAGCGGTTCCGGTGGAATAGGAGTGGGGGTGTAACACCAAAATGAGAGCGTATCCCCTTTGAGCGCGGTGGCTCGTCCCCGCCAATACTCGACCAAAATTTCGGCTTGCCAATGACCCCCTGCTTTGGAACACCACGTCAATTCAAGACCGTTGGGCGGGGTGAAAAAATGAGCGTTGCTAACAGGCAGGTGATGATTAACATGACGTATCGTACTATCGCCCGAAAACCTGACAATGCTAAAAAAGTAGGTGTCCGGCGTGCGGCTGTTATCAAAAATCAAATGGTCATAGATCGTGTCTTGCATAGGTTAGCCTCGAATCTTATCCCGATAGTACAACGCGCTTTGTTTCAGGATGCGCTTTTGGGTCGTGTAATCTACGTAAATCAGACCAAATCGCTTATCATACCCATGTGACCATTCAAAGTTATCCATCAAACTCCACGCAAAATAGCCTTTGACGGCTGCCCCCTGCTCGATTGCTTGTTCAAGGGCGGCGAGGTGAGATTCAAAATAGGCGATGCGCTGGGGATCGTTGACTGTGCCATCCGCCGATACTTGGTCATCAAAAGCCGAGCCATTTTCGGTGATATACATGGCGGCGGGGGCATAATCTTGCTGTAGGCGTAACATGAGGGCCGTCAACCCTTCGGGGAAAATTTCCCACCCCAGCGCTGTCTTTTGGGCATCTTCTGGCATGATATGGCGCAGGCGCAACGGCAGTTCGTTGTCATCATGCAGCACTACATTGCGGAGATAATAATTGACTCCCAAAAAGTCGAGTGGCACAGCAGCGGATTGAACTGCGGCAAGGTCAATTGGCGGCAGGTAGGGTTGAACGAGATTGACCATATCGGCGGGATAGACGCCCTTAAACAGCGGGTCAAGCATCCAGCGATTCAGGAATCCATCTTGGCGATAGGCCGCTGACATATGCTCAGTTTCCGGTGCGCCGGGGTAAATTGGATTGAGGTTTAGCGAGATGCCAAGACGCGCATGGGGTACATTTTGGCGAATAATCGGGACGGCTGCGCCATGTGCCAGCAACAAATGATGACCCACTTGATAGGCGGTGGTGAGATCGGTCATGCCGGGGGGTGTCCGCCATAAAAATAGCCGACAAACGCGACAATCCACGGCTCGTTGTGCGTCGTCCAGTTTTGCACCCGATCCCCTAGACGGCGCGTCATGACGTCAGCATACTCGGCGAACCATTGCGTGCTGTCGGGGTTGGCCCAGCCACCTCGATCTTGTAAGGGTTGGGGCGTATCCCAATGATAGAGGGTCAGATAGGGCTGGATGTCCGCTGCCAAAAGTTCATCTACCAAGCGGCTGTAAAAATCGAGACCCTTTGTGTTAACCGGGCCAATTCCTTCCGGCAGCACCCGCGACCATGCTACCGAGAAACGATAGGCTTGTAACCCTATTTGACACATCAAGTCCACATCTTCGCGGTAGCGATGATAATGATCGCAGGCTACGTCACCGGAATCACGATTGGCGACTTTGCTGGGAATGGTATGGCGAAAACGATCCCACACCGTTTCACCGCGCCCATCGGCGTTCCATGCCCCTTCAATTTGATAGCTGGAGGTGGCTGCTCCCCATAGAAAGTCTTTTGGAAAGGCCATAAATAAAAATCCTCATGATACTTTTGAGAAATAAAGAGGGTGGCCCTATATGACCACCCCCATTGAATGTCATGCCTCACCCCCAACGGAGCAAGGGTGATTCCAGTCTAGTTCGTGCCGTTCTTGAAGGCTTCCAGATAAGCCGGGGTTACGGCATAGTCACCCGTGCTTTCGACAAAGCCCATTGCGTTGATCGCATTTTGGATATTCGGGTTTTGCGACAGCAGATTCCAGACAAAACCGTCTTGATAGTTGGCAATCATCAGTAGGATGTCGCCTTGATCAATGCCGATATGGTCAACCGAATACCATTGATCTACATCGTTGACCGCACTAACAAAGCCGTGTTCACGCCACACCTTCGTACCCCACTTGGTCAACATGGCCCGAATTGCATCCATTGAGGCTTCGGGGATGAAGGGCAAGCAGGCGATGGAAGCATAGGGGGCAATTGTGCCGTCGTGGTTGCCACCCGTCGCACCATAGGCTTTGTAACCGCGTGGGCCATCTGAGGCGCTGATGCCCCAAATACCGCCCTGATAAGTGGCATAGGCATCGGCGTTATCGGCGGCGAACTGAATGCTGCGCTCACAGGCGCGGGTGGTATTGTTGAAATAGTTGGCGTAGGCATCTTCTTTACCCCGTAGGTCAAAAAAGGCCAGCGGATATTGATAGACAAACAGGGGTTCTGCACCGAGGTAGATGAATTCACCCTGTAGGTTGACCGGACGATCCCAATTATCCCATGATTCGGCGGGGATGGGG